>JAYUED010000122.1:0-13201 GCA_043739385.1 Betaproteobacteria bacterium
ATTCAGCACAGCAAGGGCATTGATGCTGGCGACAAAGGCTATATCGACAACTTCGCGCCCATCGTGGCCGATGCTGAAGCCGGCTTCGGTGGCGTATTGAACGCATTCGAGTTGATGAAAGCCATGATCGCTTCTGGTGCCGCTGGTGTTCACTTTGAAGATCAATTGGCTTCGGTTAAAAAATGCGGTCACATGGGCGGCAAGGTTTTGGTGCCTACCGTTGAAGCTTGCCAAAAACTGATCGCTGCCCGTATGGCTGCTGACGTAATGGGCGTGCCTACTTTGGTGATTGCCCGTACTGACGCAGAAGCTGCTGACCTTTTGACCAGCGACTACGACGAAAACGACAAGCCTTTCCTGACGGGTGAGCGTACCTCCGAAGGCTTCTACAAGACCAAGAAGGGTATGGCGCAAGCTATTTCACGTGCTGTGGCTTACGCTCATTACGCTGATTTGGTGTGGTGCGAAACAGGCACACCTGATTTGGAGTTTGCCAAGAAGTTTGCTGACGCTGTGCACAAAGTGCACCCCGGCAAGATGCTGGCATACAACTGCTCGCCTTCGTTCAATTGGAAAAAGAACTTGGATGACGCGACCATTGCTAAGTTCCAGCGTGAACTCGGTGCCATGGGTTACAAGTACCAGTTCATCACCTTGGCTGGTATCCACTCCATGTGGTACAACATGTTTGACTTGGCACAAGACTACGTAGCCCGCGGTATGACCGCCTATGTTGAGAAAGTTCAAGAGCCAGAATTTGCAGCCCGTGACCGTGGTTACACCTTTGTATCGCACCAGCAAGAAGTGGGCACCGGTTACTTTGATGAAGTGACCACAGTGATTCAAGGTGGTAAGTCCAGCGTAACTGCGCTGACTGGCTCGACCGAAGAAGAGCAGTTCCACTGATCACACAGATCTTTTTTAAGAACGCAACAGTGCCAGGCCTTGAGTGCCTGGCCAGAGTCTGAAGAGACTTTTAGCCCGACGTGAAAACGCCGGGCTTTTTTATGTTGATTCCCCTAGAGTCCCCTATGGATTGGATCGAAAATCTAACAAAGTGCTGATAAATAGAGAAAATGCAAATCGAGAATAATTAAAATTAAGTTAGAACTCGACTTTGAGAGACAACATTTTGAACTTATCACGACCCACGCAGTGGTTGGCCTCTATTAAAGTTAGGTTCACCCTGATGGGTGCGGTGCTCATCATGGGCAGCGTGTGGTTGACGGTGGTGCTCGCGCTGGAAGGCGTCAGTGTTCATACCCGCCGTGCCGTGATGGATGTCAGCCACGGACAAACCCAGCGGCTAGCGGCGATTTTGTCGTCAAGGGTGGTGAGTTTGCAACTGATCTTGCGCCAAGCAGCGATGCAATTGCCGTTGAACAAGCTAAGCGACAACGCGGCCATGTTGGCTTATTTCGATTCCCACCCCGCGCTGCGTCCCATGTTTGATCATCACCTGCTTGTCGCGACGCGCGATGGCACCATTACCGCTTATTTGGATGCCAGCGGCCCGCGCTATTCAATGGCTTCCTTGTCAAATTTGTCCTATTTCACCAAGACAGTACAGCAGCAACGTCCCTTTGTATCTGAGCCACACCGTGCTAACGTTTCGGGTCAACCTATCGTCGTACTGACAATGCCTCTCGTCGATGCAGCAGGGCAGGTGGTGGGCGTGATAGCGGGAGGTGTGTCATTAGCGAACAACCAATTATTGATGCAACTCACCGATTTGGGATCTGCCTCAGAGGGAGATAACACCCTCACTTTTGTGATGGATTCAGCTGGTGTATTGGTCGCCTATCCCTACACCAGACAGATTTTGCGCAATGCCCGAGATGATGTTCAGCTTACGCCTTTGCTAGACGAATGGGTGAGGCAAGGAAGTCCTGTTGAGCCTTCTGGGCTTTCGGCTTTGTTGGGCGATCAAATTGTGTCAATGGCTGGGGTGCCCGATGTGGATTGGGTGGTAGTGCAAGTGGCTCAAGCTTCGGCCCTCTTGAGTGGACTTCAGCTGATACGTTCGCAACTGATGTGGGTGGGCTTCGCTGTATCAATGATGGGCGGCGCGCTGCTGCTGCTGGCCACCATGGCGATCACGCGGCCGCTCAAGCTGCTGGAAAAGCGCGCAGTGAAAATGTTAGACGGCACGCTGCTTACCGATGAAGACTGGCCGAACGTGAACGGTGAGGTCGGCCAGCTTAGCCGTGTGCTGCGCAGTGCATTAAAAGAGCGTCAACACGTTGAAGCGACCAACCAAGGCCTGTTGGCCCGCATGGAGGCAATACTGGGTCACTCCCCGATGGGCATCTTGTTTACAAGAGACCGCAAAATTGAGCTGGCCAGTGCATCATGGCTCAAATTGTTTAGGTGTGGCCCCGAAGGCTTGGTCGGCCAATCGGCGCGGGTGCTGTACAGCTCAGACGCGTTTTATGCTGATTTGGGAGAGCGCGTTCGTGAAACGTTTTCTCAGAGTAAGCCTTTCGATGAAGAGATTGAGTTTGTTCGCAGCGATGGGGTGCTGTTTTGGGGGCGCTTGCAAGGTGTACCGGTCAAGGCGGATGATCCAACTCTAGGTACGATTTGGGTGCTGGAAGACATCACCAACGAGCGAACCCTCAGACAAAATTTGATTTGGCAATCGACCCGGGATCCGTTGACTGAGCTGTACAACCGCAGAACTTTTGAGACGATGCTGGGTGACTGTGTGAAGGACCGTCGCGTTAGAGAGCCTGTTTCCGCATTGTTCATTGACCTTGATCACTTCAAGCCGGTGAACGACACTGCTGGCCACGCAGCGGGAGATGATGTGCTGAAGGACGTGTCCGCACGTATCCTGGCGGAAGTGCGTGCAAACGATCTTGTGGCTCGCCTGGGCGGCGACGAGTTCGCGGTGCTGCTACTGTCTTGCGACGGGCCTAGGGCAGTCGGTGTGGCTGACAAAATCAGGGCCTCGATCGCATCTTTTGTGCTGGAATGGAAAGGTCAAACTTTGCACCTCGGGGCCAGCATCGGGGTGGTGGAGATTGATGAATCAATGTCTACGGCTGCGGCGGTGCTGGCTGCCGCCGATGCAGCTTGTTATGCCGCTAAACACGCAGGCCGCAATCAGGTGCACTTGCACCGCGCAGGCGGACCCTCTGACATGGTGGGTTTTAGGGTTATACCGTGACGGTATGGCGGTAAGGCGGTATTCCGGTATTCTTTTGAAATTCTGAATTTTGAGAGTGCTTATGCCTTCTGTTCGTCATTTCCGCATCGGTACGCGCTTGGCGCTTGCTTTTGGCATTATTTTGTTGATTCTGGCGACTACGGTCAGCGTTGGTGTGTGGCGCTTACAGGAGCTGGCTGCGACTTCGCGTGCGTTGGCCACGGTAGATAACGAAAAATTGCAATTGGCCGTGCGCTGGCGGCAAACTATTGATTTGAATTGGGTGCGTACCAAGGCTGCCATTTTGGATGCGGATACAAGTCGCTTGAAAATGTGGCAAGCCGAAATGGAAAAAACTTCTGAAATATCAATCGCATCGCGTTTGCGCTTGATCGAACTTATTCAAAGTGTTGACGGTAAAGCATTGATTGCCAACGTCGATGCAGCGCGTGAGGCCTATCGCACGCCACGTGCTAAATTGCTTAAGAGCAAAGAGGCTGGCAACGATGTGACCGAGGCGATAGAAAAAGATCTGTGGCCTTTGGCGCAGGCATACAGTTTGTCAATACAACAGCTCGAAGAGCATCATCAAGCTACCTTCAACAAGGCGCTGGAGGTGTCCAGCCAAAATGCGTCGCAAGGGCAAATGATTTTGGTTGTTGTTGGGTTTATCGCGTTGCTGGTAGGCGCAATTTTTGGACTTGTGTTAACGCGTTCCATCGTGCAGCCTTTGCGCCATGCGTCTGACAGTGCCCAAGCGATCCGCGAAGGCGATTTAAGTCAAGCTATCAACATCGACGGTGCCGACGAAGCAACCGAGTTGCTCACCTCGTTGCAGTCGATGCAGGCCAATTTGGCGACGGTGGTGTCCAGCGTGCGTGCGGGGTCCGATTCGGTCGCGATTTCCAGTGCCGAAATTGCCCAAGGTAACCACGACCTCAGTGCCCGCACCGAAAGTCAGGCCAGCGCGCTGGAGCAAACAGCGGCGTCCATGGAAGAGTTAGGTGTCACTGTTAAACAAAATGCCGATAACGCCCACGAGGCGAACCAGCTTGCACAGAATGCCAGCACTGTGGCAGCCAAGGGTGGTGAGGTAGTCTCGAAAGTGGTGGACACCATGGCTGGGATCAATACGTCCAGCAAGAAAATTGCAGACATCATTAGTGTGATCGACAGCATCGCTTTTCAAACCAACATACTGGCCCTGAATGCAGCAGTTGAGGCAGCACGTGCAGGGGAACAAGGGCGCGGCTTTGCGGTAGTCGCGAGCGAGGTCAGGAGCCTCGCAGGGCGCAGTGCCGATGCCGCTAAAGAAATTAAAACACTGATTAACGACAGCGTGGAGCGCGTTGCGCAAGGTTCAGCATTAGTCGATCAGGCGGGGGCCACCATGACCGAAGTGGTGTCCAGCATCCGGCGGGTAACGGACATCATGGGTGAAATAAGCTCGGCCAGCTCTGAGCAAAGCGCGGGTATGGCGCAGGTCGGTGAAGCAGTGAACCAAATGGACCAAGTCACGCAGCAGAACGCGGCCTTGGTCGAAGAGATGGCAGCAGCAGCCTCAAGTCTGAAATCGCAAGCGCAAGCATTGGTTCAAACAGTGGCGGTGTTTCGAGTCGGCTAAAATAGATACTAATCAACAAGGATGAGAAAGGCACTTTGGTTATGACACCGCGAACTAGACCGACGACGTTTTTACGCCCCACAGGTTGCTAGTCCGTGCGCCGTGTGCGCAAATTGCTATCAAATTTAGAGTAAAAGCGCGGATTTATCCGCGCTTTTTGCATTCTGAATAACTGTGAATAACTGTGAATAACTGTGAATAACTGTTTTTCCTTCTGCGTTTTATCCTGATTTATAAGTCCTCACCATGATCCACATTACGCTTCCCGACGGCTCACAACGCGAATTTCCCGGTCCTGTAACGGTGGGTGAAGTTGCCGCTTCCATTGGCGCTGGCCTCGCCAAAGCGGCGCTGGCGGGCAAAGTTGACGGCAAGGTCGTTGACACCAGCTATTTGATTGAGTCAGACAGCCCGCTGTCTATCATCACTGCCAAGGATGCTGATGGCCTTGATGTGATTCGCCATTCAGCGGCGCACTTGCTGGCGTACGCGGTAAAGGATTTGTTTCCTGATGCACAGGTAACGATCGGCCCAGTCATCGAGCATGGATTTTTCTACGACTTTTCATACAAGCGGCCATTCACGCTAGACGATCTGGTTGCGATTGAAAAGCGAATGAGCGAACTGGCCGCTAAAGATGAGCCGGTATTGCGCCGTGTACTGCCGCGTGACGAGGCGGTCACTTATTTCAAAGGTATGGGCGAGCACTACAAGGCTGAGATCATCGCGAGTATCCCAGCGGGAGAAGACGTGTCGTTGTACCGCGAAGGCGCGTTTGAAGACCTGTGTCGTGGCCCTCATGTGCCCAGTACTGGCAAGCTCAAGCACTTTAAGCTCATGAAGGTCGCCGGTGCTTACTGGCGCGGCGACCACCGCAATGAAATGCTGCAACGCATTTACGGCACGGCCTGGGCTACCAAAGACGAGCTGCAACAGCATTTACTGATGCTGGAAGAGGCGGAAAAGCGCGACCACCGCAAGTTGGGCAAAGAGCTGGACTACTTTCACATGGACGAACATGCCCCGGGCTTGGTGTTCTGGCACCCCAAGGGATGGGCGCTCTGGCAGCAGGTCGAGCAGTACATGCGCCACGTCTATGTTGATAACGGCTATCAAGAAGTCAAAGGTCCGCAGATTCTGGACAAGGGCTTGTGGGAAAAGACAGGCCATTGGGCCAACTACCGCGACAACATGTTCACTACCGAATCGGAAAAGCGCGAATACGCCCTAAAACCGATGAACTGCCCCGGACATGTGCTGATATTCAAGTCTGACTTACGCAGCTACCGCGATCTGCCATTGCGCTATGGCGAATTCGGCCAGTGTCACCGTAATGAGCCCAGCGGCGCACTGCACGGCATCATGCGCGTGCGCGGTTTCACGCAAGACGATGGTCATGTATTTTGTACCGAAGACCAAATCTTGGACGAATGCGTGGCCTACACCACACTGCTGCAGAAGGTCTACAAAGACTTTGGCTTTACCGACATCATCTACAAAGTAGCTACAAGGCCTGATAACCGCGTGGGTTCAGACGAGCTGTGGGACAAGGCTGAGTATGCGGTCATGGAGTCGCTACGTCGCTCTGGCGTGGAATACATTGTGTCGCCTGGCGACGGTGCGTTCTACGGCCCCAAAATCGAATACACATTGAAAGACGCGATTGGCCGCCAGTGGCAATGCGGCACTATGCAAGTTGATTTCAACACTGCCGAGCGTCTGGGCGGCGAGTATGTGACCGAAACCAGTGGTCGTGCTCACCCTGTGATGCTGCACCGCGCCATCGTTGGCAGTCTTGAGCGTTTTATCGGAATTTTGATGGAGCAACACGCAGGCGCTATGCCCGCCTGGTTAGCTCCGGTGCAGGTTTCAGTGCTAAATATCAGCGAAGGTCAGGCCGATTACGCCCGTGATGTTGCTAAAGCGCTGCAAAATCAAGGGCTTAGGGTCAACCTCGATCTGCACAATGAGAAAATAACGTATAAAATACGAAAGCATTCGATGCAAAAGCTGCCCTATATCCTTGTTTTAGGTGACAAAGAAAAGGCAGCAGGTGCCGTCGCAGTGCGCGCCCGAGGCAATCTTGACCTCGGTGCAATGTCCTTAGAAGCGTTCTTGCAGCGCATCGCCAGCGACATTGCTTCCAAAGTTTAATTCCGTTGAGTTTTTAACGAATCAGCCTTTGACCAGCGCGCACCAGACGGTGTGCACTATCTTTTTGATAGTACTTTGATTCTAAGGATTTGAGCCATAGCTACTGAATACCGCGACCGTCGCCACCGCGAAGAACGCAAACACCGCCTTAACCGGGAAATCATGGCCCCGGAAGTTCGCCTATCTGGGATCGATAACGAACCCCTTGGTGTGGTCAATATCAACGAAGCCTTGCGTTTAGCGGGTGAGTTGGATGTTGACTTGGTTGAAATTGCCGCTACGGCTGTCCCTCCGGTTTGCCGGTTGATGGACTACGGCAAATTTAAATACCAAGAGCAAAAGCGTGCTGCGGAGGCAAAAGCCAAGCAAACCGTCATCGAAATCAAGGAGATTAAATTCCGCCCTGGTACCGATGATGGCGACTACAACATCAAGATGCGCAACATTCGGCGATTCTTGGGCGAAGGCGACAAGTGCAAGATCACTTTGCGTTTTCGGGGGCGTGAAATTACGCACCAAGAAATCGGGATGGCCTTGCTGAACCGTATTCGCGACGAGCTGGCAGACATCATTTTGGTCGAGCAGTTTCCTAAGCTGGAAGGTCGCCAGATGGTCATGATGATTGCGCCTGGTAAACGAAAGATTGCGGTAAGGCCAGTGGTTGCTGCTGAAGCGGTGCAAGCGGCTTAATCGGTTAAAAAATTTAGAGCGTAGCTTTGGCTGCGTTTTGAGTCGGGCAGTGCTGAAAAGCGCACCCTTGCAGCGACATAAAAGTTGTTGCTAAAAAGTGTTTAACTTTATTGTTTCTCACTAAAAAGTGGCTCGGGGCCGTCAAGTCTGCAAGGGTTCTTTGCAGCGCCTCACGAGCACAATGTTAAGGAGCATCTGATGCCCAAAATGAAGACCAAGAGCAGTGCGAAAAAGCGTTTCCGCGTTCGTCCTGGTGGAACCGTTAAGCGCGGTCAAGCCTTCAAACGTCACATCTTGACTAAGAAGACCACCAAAAACAAACGCCAATTGCGTGGAACAGTAGGTGTGCATGCGACCAATATGGGTCACATGGCGCAAATGCTGCCCGGCCGTGGCATTTAATTTAACGACGAACAAGGAGTAATTACATGCCTCGCGTCAAACGTGGTGTAACGGCCAGAGCCCGTCACAAAAAAGTACTCGCCCTCGCAAAGGGCTTCCGTGGTCGCCGCGGTAACGTCTATCGCATCGCTAAAGAAGCGGTGATGAAGGCTGGGCAATATGCCTACCGTGACCGCCGCACCAAGAAGCGTGTATTCCGTCAGTTGTGGATTGCGCGTATCAACGCTGCAGCCCGTACCTGCGGTATGACATACAGTCAGTTCGCCAATGGCGTGCGTAAAGCTGGTATCGAGATCGACCGCAAGGTTCTCTCTGATATGGCGATCCATGACATGCCGGCCTTCGCTAGCATTGTTGAAACGGTACGCGCCAAGCTGGCAGCTTAAAACTGCAACGTTGATATGCTATCTTTTTGATGGCTATCTGCGCCCATAAAACAAGGGCTAGCGCTTTAATCGGCACTAGCCCTTTGTTTTTTACAGAATTCAAAAACTATAAAAACAAGTTAAAAAAGTTATGAACGAGTTGGACACACTGGCAGCAGACGCACAAACCGCGTTCGTGCAAGCCACCACACCGGCTGAGCTGGAAAACGCTAAAGCCCTGTTCCTGGGTAAATCTGGCCGTGTGACCGCGCTGATGAAAGGCATGGCGACCTTGAGCGTGGACGAGAAAAAATCTCTCGGTGCTGCCATCCACTTGACTAAACAAGCGATCGAAGCAGCCTTGACCGCACGCCGCTTGGCGCTGGCAGATGCCGAGCTGAATATCCAACTCAAGGCAGAAGCGCTTGACGTGAGCCTGCCGGGCCGCGCGCGCGGGCAGGGCGGTTTACACCCTGTCAGCTTGACTTTAGAACGTATTGAGCAAATTTTTGCCAGTAAGGGCTTCGATGTAGCCGATGGTCCTGAAATTGAGAGCGACTGGCACAGCTTCACTTCGCTAAATAACCCGCCTAACCACCCAGCGCGTTCGATGCAAGACACGTTTTATGTGGACATCAACGGTGAAGATGGCATCCCTTACAACTTGCGCCCGCACACCAGCCCAATGCAGGTGCGCTTTGCCCACCAACACATAAAAAAACACGCTGAGGCAGTCAAGGCTGCTGCTGCTGCTGGTCTGCCCGAACCAGTGATGTCTGAAGTACGTGTAATCGCCCCAGGCCGAACCTACCGCGTTGACAGTGATGCCACCCATTCCCCCATGTTCCACCAGTGCGAAGGCTTGTGGCTAGGCGAAAACGTGAGCTTCAAAGACCTGAAAGTTGTCTTCACCAGCTTTTGCCGCACCTTTTTTGAGAGTGATGACTTGGCGTTACGCTTTCGACCTAGCTTCTTTCCGTTTACCGAGCCAAGTGCTGAGATCGACATCCAATTTCAAAGTGGCCCCTTGGCTGGGCGCTGGTTGGAAGTGGCGGGCTCAGGCCAGGTTCATCCAAACGTGGTGCGTAACATGGGCTTAGATCCTGAAAAATATATTGGCTTTGCCTTCGGTATGGGGCCTGATCGTCTGACCATGCTACGGTATGGCGTGAACGATTTGCGTTTGTTCTTTGATGGTGATGTGCGGTTTTTGAGCCAATTTCGCTAACTTCGCTAACCATCAACCCCTATAAAAAGAGAACTATGCAATTTCCTGAATCTTGGTTGCGCGAATTCTGCAACCCCGCTTTAAGCACCCAACAGCTCGCTGATCTTCTGACCATGGCAGGTTTGGAGGTGGAAGATACCCATCCTGCCGCACCACCTTTCAGCCACATCGTAGTGGGTGAAATCAAAGAAGCTACCCAGCATCCCAATGCTGACCGCCTGCGTATTTGCCAAGTGGACGTAGGGCAAGCCACTTTGCTCAACATTGTCTGCGGTGCTCCTAATGCCCGTGTTGGTATCAAAGTGCCTTGCGCATTGGTCGGTGCAGAATTGCCTCCCGGTGAGGATGGCAAGCCCTTTCTTATCAAGCTGGGTCAGCTGCGTGGCGTCGAAAGCCAGGGCATGCTGTGTTCAGCCAAAGAACTCAAGCTCGCCGACGATCACGGTGGCTTATTGGAGTTAGCAGTGGATGCTCCGGTGGGCCAAAGTATTCGCGAGCTTTTGTTGTTGGACGACACGCTGTTCACCCTCAAACTCACACCCAATCTTGGCCACGCTCTCAGCGTCTACGGCATCGCTCGCGAAGTCGCTGCGCTGACCGGTGCATCCCTTAAGGTGCCGCAGTTTCCTCCCGTTGCCGTGCAGGGATCTGACACGTTGGTCGTCGATATCAACGCGCCCGACCTGTGTGGTCGTTTCTCGGGCCGCATCATTCGCGGTGTCAATCCCAAAGCCAAAACTCCGCAGTGGATGGTTGATCGTCTTGCCCGTTGCGGTCAGCGCAGCGTGACAGCACTGGTCGATATCTCGAACTATGTGATGTTCGAATATGGTCGCCCGTCGCATATCTTCGACCTCGACAAAATCCACGGCAACTTGGATGTGCGCTGGGGCAAGCCAGGTGAAACGCTCAAACTGCTGAACGGTACGACCGTTACTGTGGATGAGAAGGTTGGGGTTATTGCCGATGGTCACGCTATCGAATCCCTAGCTGGCATTATGGGCGGCGACGCTACCGCTGTATCCGACGATACGCAAAATATCTACGTTGAAGCCGCCTTCTGGTGGCCCGAAGCTGTGGCAGGTCGTTCGCGCCGCTTCAATTTCTCGACCGATGCATGCCATCGTTTTGAGCGAGGTGTTGATCCCAGCCTGACCGTAGAGCACATCGAGCGTATCAGCCAGCTGGTGCTGGATATTTGCGGCACTAGCAACACAGTGTGTGGCCCGATCGATGATCAGAAGATCAACGAACCCGTTGCCAAGCCCGTCACACTGCGCGTAGCCCGTGCCGCCAAGGTTATCGGTATGCCATTGACGCAAGTTCAGTGCGTCGATGCTTTAAAGCGGCTGGGTTTGCCTTTGGTTGAAGGTGAGGGCGTCTTGACGGTGACCCCACCTCCCTACCGCTTTGATCTGGTGATCGAAGAAGACCTGATCGAAGAAGTCGTTCGTATGGTGGGTTATGACAACCTGCCCACTACACCGCCTTTGGGCCCGATCACTCCTAAACTCCGTTCCGAAGCGCAGCGTGGCCGCTTTGCCGTACGCCGCGCGTTAGCGACCTTAGGCTACCAGGAAACTATCAATTTCAGTTTTGTAGAAGAGCGCTGGGAGCACGAACTGGCGGGCAATACCAACCCCATCCAGTTACTGAACCCGATTTCAAGCCAAATGAGTGTCATGCGCTCATCCTTGTTAGGCTCATTGCTACAAAGTTTAAAGTTTAATCTCGACCGTCGGGCAGATCGCGTACGCCTGTTTGAGATAGGTCGCGTATTTTTACGTGACGAGTCCATCACCACTACTGACACCACTGTTGCTGGTATTCATCAGCCGATGCGCGTCGCCGGTTTGATATATGGTCGTGCTGACACGCTGCAATGGAGTCAAAAAGCTGGTTCTGCTGATTTCTTTGATGCCAAGGGCGATGTGGAAGCATTGCTTGCACCGCACCAAGCCGTATTTGAGGCGGCTGAACATCCTGCAATGCACCCAGGTCGTTGTGCTCGGGTTGTATTGGACGGTCAGGCTATCGGTTTTGTGGGTGAACTGCATCCGCGCTGGCGTCAAAGCCATGAGCTGGCACAGCCCCCACAGTTGTTCGAGTTGAACTTGGATGCCGTGCTGCTGCGCACTGTGCCAGTGGCTGCCGTTGTATCTAAATTCCAAGCAGTGCAGCGGGACCTCGCTGTCATTGTTGCCGAAAAAATTACCTATGCTGACGTGATTGCGGCCATTCAATCTGCACCGGGCGTTACAGGTGAATTTACAGGCTTATTGCAAGATACGCTGCTGTTTGACGTGTTCCGCCCTGCACCGACTGCCACGGTGCAAGCTGGTGGTTTGGCCTTGGGTGAGAAAAGTCTTGCCGTACGCATCACCCTAAACGGCGACAACGCCACCTTGACCGAAGCGCAGATTGATGCTGCCATGCAGTCCATTATTCAGACGGTGACCGAGCGCTTGGGTGCGCGGTTACGCTGAAGGCTGCACACGATGGAAATCACCGTAGAAAGTCTGGAGACTCCGGCGCTGACCAAGGCGCAGCTGGCGGAACTGCTGTTTGAGCAGATCGGCCTGAACAAGCGCGAATCCAAGGACATGATTGAAGCCTTTTTCGACTTGATGGGGGAAAGCCTGGTCGAGGGACAAGATGTGAAGATTTCAGGCTTTGGTAACTACCAGATCCGCACCAAGGCACCGCGCCCAGGGCGCAATCCACGCACGGGGGAAGCGATTCCGATCAAAGCCCGCCGGGTGGTCACTTTCCATGCCAGTCACAAGCTCAAGGCGCAAATCCAAGGCGATCAAGTGGATCAGGTCGATTCTGTAGATTAAAGGGGCGGCGCTGACAAGATCATGTTTGGCGCCACACTTTAATAAAAGTGTGTGGGGTGTACCCACACTGCTTTACGCGCAGGCTTAAGTTGGAGTAACCTCGATACTCCACCTTTATTCACCGTATTGCATTGATTTCAATGGAGAATTCGCTCCCATCTATTCCTGTTAAGCGCTACTTCACCATCGGTGAGGTGGCTGATTTGTGTGGTGTTAAGCCACATGTGCTTCGCTATTGGGAGCAAGAATTCACGCAACTACGCCCGATGAAGCGCCGTGGCAATCGCCGCTACTACCAGCATCATGAGGTGCTGATGATTCGTCGAATCCGTGAATTGTTGTACGACCAAGGCTTCACCATCAGTGGAGCGCGCAACAAAATGCAAGAGCTAGGGCCCGATGTGCACGATCATCGCAGCCCTGGTAATCCTGCAGTAAATGGTATCGACGGATTCGTGTTGAATGGTGTTGATGGTAGTACGCCGGTACCCACCACGGGCCTGAACTCCAATGGAGGTTTCCATCTTGCTAATGAGCTGACTCAAACCAGCACCATGCCCATTGGGCAGGTACGGCAAGCGTTATATGAAATTCGTGCTCTGCTGAGCTGATCCTGCCAAACTCTTATATTGGCGGGCTATAATCGGAGACTGATTCGGTGTGTGGCGCAGCCTGGTAGCGCACTTGCATGGGGTGCAAGGGGTCGAAGGTTCGAATCCTTTCACACCGACCATATGAATCAAGGAC
>JAYUED010000123.1:0-4394 GCA_043739385.1 Betaproteobacteria bacterium
TCAACGAGGTGTTTGAATCAGCGGACGCCCTGCTGGCAGCAGCGCTGCAATGCGCCAAAGAAATAGCGGCCAAACCGCCGGTAGCCATCTGGGGCACCAAGCAGGCCATTCACTACACGCGTGACCACACGGTTGAAGATGCGCTCAAGCAGATGGGCTGGCTGCAGGGCG
Source organism: Betaproteobacteria bacterium (assembly GCA_043739385.1). Lineage (GTDB taxonomy): Bacteria > Pseudomonadota > Gammaproteobacteria > Burkholderiales > Burkholderiaceae_C > Defluviibacillus. The sequence continues at coordinate 172 of JAYUED010000123.1, forward strand.
CCATCTGGAGCAACCAGCATGTGCGTGAAGCTGTGACGGCCATGAAGGAAAAGCGTGCAGGCCAGTTCACCCCGCTGTCAGCGCTGATTTATTTTAAAGAAAATGGTCTGTAAGGTGGGTTTTTAAAGCGCCACCTGCTATTTATTCAATAGCAAAATGGAAAAATGAGCGCAAAAAACCCGGCAGCCTGCTTGCGCGGGTTGCCGGGCCTGGGAACCGTCTGACCTGATTAAGGCAGCGGCGTTGGGCTGGACGTTTCGTCCGTCGCCAATGTCAATGCATTTATATTGACCGGATCAGTGTTTTCGCCGTTGAAAGCAATCAGGCGACTAATGTAGTCAAACACCGAGGCGATGTTTTGCCCGATATCCGATGCCGGGAATACGCCAAACGATGGCGAGCCGTTGGCTGTACCGCTGCTACCGCCACCCCCGCCGCAACCGGCCAGCAGTGCTGCAGACAAGGCCGCTGTCAGCACCAGTTTTGAATTGAGCTTGCGCATGATATTTCCTTGAAGGGGTTAACGCTTACTGACCACCGCCAATAGCGCCGCGGTTAGGTGTGTTCAGGTACGGGAAGGTGGTCAGGAAAGGCACGGTAGCCTGGTCAACACCGTCATGAATATTAGCCGCATTGGGAAGCCCATTAGAGCCTGGTGCTGCCATCAACGCACTCAAGGCTGTAGCGTCGCACCTGGAGGTCAGTGATGGAACACCTGGAACCGAGTTGAGCTTGAGTGAATCGTTGGAGCCATTGATGGCGCACAAACCACCGACCGTTGCGACCAGTGCGATGTCCACCACGTCGTCTTTGGGACGGCGACCGTTCGGGAAACCAGCCAGGTCTTTGGCGGCTGCCAGATTGGCAGTACCGCCTACACGCAGCACTTCGCCAGCCACGCCCAAACGGTTTTGGTCAGAGAACTGCACCGGCCTGATGGCCGTGTTCAAACGCAGCATTTCTGAGGGCGCAACCGTTGCTGGCTTGTTCACGCCAGTAATACCTGTGAGGAAGGTGGTGAGCAAGTCGGTACGCGGCAAATTTTTAGGCGCAACATCGGCTCCCAACACCACGCTCAGCAGGGCCGGCAAGGTTGGGTTGCTGACATAGGTCAGGAACTGACCGTCGTCCTTTGGCTGTGACGCGTTGAACTTGTCTTTGTCAGGCAGGCCGATGATCAGCTCGTTGATGAGCGGGTTGCCCAGACGAGAGACCTGGACCCATGCACCGCCAGCTTTTTCAGCATTGGTGTTGCCGGACGCGGGTGCCGGGTTCATCAGACGGCCCTGGCGCAGGCTGGCGGTGGTCCAGCCGCCAATGACGGTTTCGCTGCCTGCAGTCAGGCAGTCTTTGTGGACTTCCAAAGCAAGCGTTGTAATGTTGGTCTTTTGCACTGCAGCGTTTCCGCCGTTGCCGATGACATCTATTTTGGTGGGATCAAGCAAAACACCCGCTGGCGCGTTAACCAGGTCAAATATCGGGCCCAGATTCACTGCAAAGCCGTCCTGGCGCTGACCCACAAACACTCGGCCCTGGTCCTTGCCCACAGGGCAGCCGGGAATGGTGACAGTGTGAATATGTTTGGCCGCGTAGCCAGCATAGTCGGGAATGGTTTTGGTACCGATGTTATCAACGGGCTTTTCAAAAGTCGCACCCCCACCCGTTTTGGTCACAACTGATACCGAGCCTTTGCGGCGGTCGCCACGCACCAGATTCACGGTGTAGGTTTCGTTAACGTTGAGGTTTGCGTCGTTCAGGTTACTGACGACACCCGCCTGCACCAGCGGAATGGCCACGTTGGCGCTGCCAATCGGCAAGGCGATGGACTTGAGGTTGTTTTTAAACCGGAACTGAAAAGTCATGGCTTCCTGCCCGCTGCCGGTGTTGTCAATGTGGATTTCGTACAGGGCATTGGCGTCAAGCTGGAAGTAATTCGGGCCGCCGTAGGGAGCCTGAAGCGGTTGATAGTTGGCCAGAAGCGTGACATAGTCAGATCGTCCGCCGGTGCCATCGGCTGCAATGCCCTCATAACTTCTGAACATGTAGAAATCGGTGCCGTCTGTTTTGGGGCTGGTCGTACTACCCGGGGCTTCGCGATGGCTGGATGCCAACGCACTGCCGGCAGCAACTAACAACAAGCAGGCCTTGGCAAGGCGCGAGAATTTCATTTGCATGGTTGACTCCTGAGTTTGGTTACAGCGGACGCTGTTACATATTTACGCAACACGACACGATCCGGATTCAAAAATATTTGAACCAAATGCATGTTATTGGCGCAAATACAAACATTTGCAGGATGGCATATGAGCCTACAGCAACAGTAGAAAATGTCCGCATTAGGACAAGTCCCATACAATTTTTGCAGCGCGCCTTCCACAATCATTGGCAAGGAGATTGTATGAACCGGCATTGGCTTAAAAGTTACCCCGAGGGCGTTGCCCACGACATTGACACTGAACAGTTTTCCTCGCTCAACCAGCTGCTGGAGGATTCGTTCAAGCGAAACGCATCCAAACCATTTTCAGTGTGCATGGACCGCTGGATGTCCTACGGCGAACTGGACGAGCTCTCGTCAGCGATGGGGGCCTGGTTGCAAAGCCTGGGGTTGGAGCCGGGCGCCCGCGTTGCCATCATGCTGCCCAACGTGCCTCAGTTTGCGGTCACCATGGCGGCCATTTTGCGGGCCGGCTACACCTGTGTGAATGTCAATCCCCTCTACACCGCCCGTGAGCTGGAGCATCAGCTAAAGGACTCCGGCGCGAGCACCATTGTAATTCTGGAGAACTTTGCCAGTACGCTGGCCGAAGTCATTGAGCGCACACCAGTCAAGCACGTGGTCATGGCCTCGATGGGGGATTTACTCGGGTTTTGGTATGGCACCTGGATCACCTTTGCGGTTCGACACCTCGCCAAACTGGTCCCTGCCTACAAGCTGCCGCTGGGAGACGGGCGCGTGGTGACACCGTTTAACCTGGCGATTGCAAAGGGGGTCCGCCTGAGCATGAAACCGGCGCACAGCCATCTGGATTCCATTGCTTTTTTGCAGTACACCGGCGGTACAACAGGTTTGTCGAAAGGTGCGATACTCACGCACCGCAATATTGTTGCGGCAGTCTTGCAGGCTGAGGCTTGGTTCACGCCCGCCCTCACAAAAATTGGTGATGTCAGCAAAATCAATAATATCGCTGCGCTGCCGCTCTACCATATCTTTGCACTGACACTGAGCCTGCTGACCATACGCTGGGGCGCGCATTTGACGCTGATTCCGAATCCACGGGATTTCGGCAACTTCATCGAAGTGCTTAAAAAGCGCCCCTTCCATATGCTTCCGGCGGTCAACACACTGTTCAATGCGCTGCTGCAACATCCGCAATTCAAAACAGTGGACTTCTCAGACCTGTGCGTATCCCAAGCTGGCGGCATGGCAGCATCTGAAGGCACTGCGCGGCACTGGCATGAGGTTACAGGCTGCGCCATGGTTGAGGGCTGGGGCATGAGCGAAACCTGCGCCATTGGCACCAATAACCCGGTAAATATTAAAGCCTTTACTGGCACCATCGGCCTGCCCCTGCCCAGTATTGAAATTTCCATCAAAGATGACGATGGCAATTCACTGGGCATTGAAGTGTCAGGCGAGATCTGCATCAAGGGTCCGCAGGTGATGACCGGTTATTACCGGCAGCCTGAGGAGAACGAAAAAGCCTTCACCTCCGATGGCTTCATGCGGACCGGCGACATCGGCATCATGGATGCGCACGGATACACCAGAATCATTGACCGTAAAAAGGACATGATTATTGTTTCAGGATTTAATGTATTTCCTAATGAGCTCGAAAATGTGATTTCTCTTTGCCCGGGTGTGGTTGAATGCGCAGCAATTGGTATTGCCGATCAAAGTCAGGGGGAGGCCATCAAGGTTTTTGTCGTAAAAAATGATTCCACCTTGACAGAAGACGATGTGAACGCGTATTGCAAGCAACATTTAACAGGCTACAAGCGCCCGAAATATATAGAGTTTCGCGATGATTTACCTAAAACAAACGTCGGAAAAATCCTCAGGCGGGAATTGCGCACACCGGCGTTAGATCCTTGAACTAACGGCATGTTGATGCCAGTTGCCCGCCTGCCCGACGGCATGCACGTTCTTGAACGAGGTTGGCTGTCGGCGAACAATATCCTGTTCACCAACGGTGATGAGACATTAATGGTGGACAGTGGCTACT
>JAYUED010000124.1:0-4371 GCA_043739385.1 Betaproteobacteria bacterium
GGGCGCTGGCCCTGGTTTGACCAGACCATCAACTCAGTCACCATTAACGCTGTTTCCTGGTACACCTCATTGGCAAAGAATCCGCAGAACTTCAGCTCCAGTCCCATCAGCAACGCCGGACTGCGCGAAACAGCCGTGATGACCGAATACAGTTTTCTGGTCATTGATCGCATTCCGGCTACGTCGGGCGCGCCAAACTGGAAAATGCAGGTGTATGACATCAATCGCAAGCTGCTGCGCACCTGCATTACTTCCGGGAAAACCGCTACCTGCGACGCTTGACAACTTTTTAGCGTCCTGAGCCATTGCACGGCTGGACCGGATAATGGCCATCATGATTACGATTTCCAAAGTTATCCCGCACGGCAAAGGCCTTGCACCCATTCTCGTCAAGCGCGCCTCCACGCTGGAGCTTGACTGGGACATCCGACAAAAAAGCCGCTTTGATTGCACCGATTCACTCGGTCGCCAGTTGGGTGTGTTTTTGCCACGCGGCACGTTGGTGCGTGGCGGCGATGTGCTGGTGGGTGAAGACGGCTCCATGGTTCGGGTGCTGGCAGCGCCGCAGGCTGTGCTGCGCATCACGGCCTGCACAGCGCACGGATCGCCTTTTGACTTGACCCGTGCGGCTTACCACCTGGGCAACCGGCATGTGCCCATCGAGCTCAAGCCCGACCACCTGAAGATCGAGCCCGACCATGTGCTAGCCGACATGTTGCGGTCCATGCACCTGATCGTCCATGCAGTTGACGAAGCCTTTGAGCCTGAAGGCGGAGCATACAGCGCAGGTGGCCACAGTCATGGACATGACCATGCGCACCCAGCGGCTCAAGCCTACACGCCAACTGCCCCAGCGGCGCATGTTCACGGGCTGGATTGCAATCACGACCACGAACATGGCCACGCGCATGAGGTCAAACCGGTCGCCATACAGATCCACAAGCACAAGCCGCACAGTCATTAGGCCGGCCATGGACACGCCCGTGCCTGCCGCAGACCGGCTGCCTCCGTCGAGCCTGCTCCAGCTGATCTGGCTGGCCTCACCGGCCTTGCCTGTAGGCAGCTTTTCATACTCCGAAGGGCTGGAAGCCGCCATAGAACGCGCGGGTGTAGCTACAGAAAGCATAGCAGTCGACTGGCTTTCAGATCAGTTGCACCTGACGCTCGCGCGCAGCGACCTGGCCGTTATTGCACAGGCGATCCCGGCTTGGCGCGCTGACCAGCCAGGCCGCATCAAAGAGCTGAACGACTGGGTGATGCAGACGCGTGAGACCAGCGAGCTGCGCGCGCAGTCCGAGCAGATGGGCCGCTCACTGGTCGAGTGGCTGCGCAACCACGATGGCACCAATCCAGCCCACATCACTGCCTGCGCCGCACTACCACCAACCTACCCCGTGGCCTTTGCGCTGGCCGCCTCGCAGACCGAAGCGGGGCTGCGAGACTGTCTGCTGGCCTATGCTTTTGGCTGGGCCGAGAACATGGTACAGGCTGCGCTCAAATCAGTCCCCCTCGGGCAAAGCGCTGGCCAGCGCATACTCGCACGCCTGAGCCGCGACATTCCGGCGGCCGTTGAAGCCGCCATGAAGCTGGGCGACGACGAACGCCAGGCGTTTTCACCCATGCTGGCGATTCTTTCTTCGCAACATGAAACCCAGTACTCACGATTGTTCCGCTCATGACCATGCACCACACTCTTCATCACATTCCTAACCGCACCAAAAAACTCCCACCCCTGCGCGTCGGCATAGGCGGGCCAGTGGGCTCCGGCAAAACAACGCTGCTTGAAATGCTGTGCAAGGCGATGAAGGGCCAATACGACCTGGTCGCCATCACCAACGACATCTACACCAAGGAAGACCAGCGCATCCTGACGGTCAGCGGCGCACTCGACGCCGAACGCATCATGGGCGTGGAGACCGGTGGCTGCCCGCACACGGCGATTCGTGAAGACGCGTCCATCAACCTGGAAGCCATAGACCGCATGCTGGTGGACTTTCCTGATGCAGATGTTGTCTTCATCGAATCAGGTGGCGACAACCTGGCTGCCACCTTCAGCCCCGAACTGAGCGACCTGACCATCTATGTCATCGACGTCGCAGCCGGCGAAAAAATCCCCCGCAAGGGTGGCCCAGGCATCACCAAGAGCGACCTGTTCGTCATCAACAAGACCGACCTGGCGCCGCACGTGGGTGCCGACCTCAAAGTGATGGAGCAGGACACCATCCGCATGCGCACCACTGCCAAAGGCCTCAAGCCCTTTGTCATGACCAACCTGAAAACCCGCGCCGGGCTGGCGGAAGTCGTCGCCTTCATCGAAACAAAAGGCATGTTGAAAGTCGCCTGAAAGGATTTTTTCAGGCCTCGCCCCAGGCCGGCACGGGCAGCGGTTAAACTCTCCAGTTGGGAAGCTTGGCAGAGCGGTTGAATGCAGCAGTCTTGAAAACTGCCGAGGATGCGAGTCCTCCGTGAGTTCGAATCTCACAGCTTCCGCCAGAATTTCAACCTAAGTCTTTGATTTACAAAGACTTTTTGAAATTCAAATCAATATATTTCAATCTATCCATATTTCGATCCACATCGGAAAGTGAGATTGGTTGAGACTTGTTAAGACATTCAGCCCCGTTCTTTCGCAGCTATACGTGAATTCATATCACCGAGCGAACGCTCGAAAGAGGCAAGGCGTCGCAAAGAATGTTACTTACCCATGAACTTGAGCACATCGGCTACAACCGCGTCTGATTGAGCCGCATCGCCACCAAGGGCTGCACTATGCATACCCATGCAACGATTGATTGCTGCATCCCACTCCGCATAGCTAGTCAACTGCTTGCCTGTCTTTAGGTCTTTGGCGTTTCGCCCCAAACCACCACCAGCAAGGTCTGTCATTTCCAGTTCCATGTCGCAAGTTTTGGCAACGTGGGAATTTTCGTAGCGGAACCGACGACCACCTCCGTCCCAAGCATGGTAAGTACCTTTGTACTCTTTGCTTGACACCGCATTACCAGCCGCAGCTAACTCCTTGGCGTAACGCTCACACACGGCCACGTCTTGGAAGTCCTCTTTGTCACGATCAGGCAACGCAAAGAAGATGGGTGCAGTGGCTTTCGCATTAACGTCTGCGCGATACCGGATGTTGCACATACCTGGATACATCGGGATGTGACCAGCAAACTTCGCGCCACCAGTATTCACAGGTGCTTGGTACATAGGCCATGCCGAGTAGAACGCTGGATTACCGCCACGGCTCATGCCAATCACATAGATACGGCTTGCATCAATCTGAGGATGTGTTGCTAGTACACGCAGAGCATTCAATGCGTCAGCAGTTTGGGCAGGAATACTCACCTTGCTATTGAACTGGTTTGACGATGTGCTGTCTACGCCTCGTGGTTTGAAACTATCCACCACAAACACAGCCGCACCAGCAGGGTTCAACCGTGCTGCCCACAGATCGTATGCCCAAGGTTCCACACCGGCACTGCCGTGCATGATGACCAGTGCAGGAACTTTGCCACTGGCGTTCTTTGGCATTAGCAGATCGCCCCATACCGTCTGCTGAGTGGTGTTACTGGTGTTCTTGCGGGCGTATTGCCACAAGTCAGGCACGTTGATACTTTGGAATTCAATACGTCCAGTTTGCCCTCCAGAAAGGTCGGATAGTGGGGCGGCATGGGCATAGATGCCACGCAAACCGAGACTGGCTAACACCAGCAGGCATTTCATTGAGTGTTTCATTGTTAGTCTCTCCTTGATTGCGTTATAAAAATTTCTTGTGCTGTAAACGACACATTCATAAATGTACTGTGTCGTTTAAGACGTTTCCCTGAAAAGCACATTGATCGAACCTAGGGGTATGAAAACAACCGCCCCTAAAAGCAGCAGGGGTGCCAACAGTTCGATCAGTCCATTGCCAAATCCGGTGACGCTTGCACTGGGACAGAACCTCAAGCGGCACCGCGAAGCAGCAAAGAAAACTCAGGTCGAACTTGCATATGACGCTGAGGTCGAGCGGTCACGCATTTCCAAGATCGAATGTGGCTACGTCAATCCGTCGTTGTTGACGCTGGCAACGCTGTGCTATTCGCTTGGAATCACGCTGCCGGTGATGTTTGAGGGCATCACTGTGACAATGCCGCCAGTGGCTGAGGGCGGCGACAAGCGCCGAAAGAATCAAGCAACTTTGGACAAGCCAGCGCAACTAGGCTCGCGCCGACAATCGGCGGCCAGCACCAAACAATAGGCGGTCATATCGCCAAGTTCGGCTATCAGCCAACCCAGTGCTTCAACGCTGTCTGCGCCCACTGTGCCGTCTTCAATCACTGGCGATGAGTGCGCCAGCAAATGGCCCAGTGCAGCCATCCCGTTCTGACA
>JAYUED010000125.1:0-4367 GCA_043739385.1 Betaproteobacteria bacterium
CTCGAAACGCACTACGTGCATCGTGACAAAGATGAGATAGAAATCTTTGACTTGCTCATCAATACTGTACTGAGTGATGTCGAAAATCCCATCTCCCGAAAACCTCTTCGGCAAGAATTCAAAGACCTCGTAGCCGACAAGAAAAACCACATGGGTACGGCTACAAAGAGACCTACCAGAGCCGCGTCAACCGATTTAACGAAGGTCTCACTGCTGTCTTGGGTCAGCTAGTTGTTTCCAGTAACAGTCTGCTGTCGGAGTTCTTTCCCGATACGAAGCTGGCCCTAGTAATTAGACAAACACTTGTGTTTAGCGGGGTTGGCCCTAGCAAGCGCTTGTCCAGTCCCAAGGTCAATCTGAACATCGAGTTCGCGGGCCGTCCAATGCCCCAAGCACACGAGTTCTTGAACGAGGCACGTTTGTCTGCGGTAGCCATTGCCCTATATCTGGGCACGCTTTTGATGGTTCCACAAAGTCAGTTGCGCGTCTTGGTTTTGGATGATTTGCTAATCGGCATTGATATGTCTAATCGCTTCGCAGTCCTCAATGTGTTGTTGAACCGGTTCACAGGATGGCAAATCATTTTGCTGACTCATGACAGGGTGTGGTACGACACGGTGCGTATGCGAACCTTGGATGAGAAAACGTGGTGGTACGCATCGCTGTTTGCGTAAACGTCAGCAGACTTGGTGCCGACACCGCTGTGGCGTGGCAATGATGAGGGCTGGAATTCCAACCTTGCACGCGCGAAAGTACATCTGGCCAATCATGATGAGCGAGCTGCGGGCGTTTATGCGAGGGCAGCATTTGAAGGCAAGCTGAAAAAGTACTGTGAAGACAAAAAAGTGGCTGTCCAGTACCAATCAAACCAAAGCAAGATGACTACCGAAATGTTCTGGTTGGGTATCAAAGGCAAACTTAGCGCGGACGGAAAGCTCGCGGATGTTCAAAGACAAATAAGCGCGATTGAGGTGTACCGAAAAGTCGTCCTAAATCCCCTGAGTCACGAAAACCCGACAACACTCACAGAAATCGAAGTTCAAGGGGCTATTACTGCTATTGAAGACCTCGACAGGGTATTGAGGTAGTGACTCAAAATGAAAGCAAGCGCCCCACCCAAGGGCACCACAGAGTAAGAAACGAGCCGCCACCAATATGCCCATTTTCAAAATCTCTGGCACAAAGCTCAAAAAGCTGAGCAGCCTTCCACTGGACAAAGAAAAGAACCTGCAGGCGCTGGTCGAGGCCAATCTGATCGAAGTGCTGGACCTTATGTTCCTGGCCACCGAGTACACCACCACGTTTGGCGGGCGCATCGACACGCTGGCGGTGGACACCAATGGCTCGCCGGTCATCATTGAGTACAAGCGCAACAAAAATGACAATGTAATCAACCAGTCGCTGTCGTATTTGAAGCGGCTGAAATCACAGAAACCCGGCTTCTTCGAGAAGCTGATGATCGACAAACTGGGCAAAGACAAGGCTGACAAGATCAAGCTCGATTGGAACAACCCCCGCGTCATTTGCGTGGCCGAAAACTACAGCAAATTTGATATTGACACGGCCGAGGTGGTGCCACTGCGCATTGAGCTGATGAAGTACCGCTACTACGAAGACGGCATTTTTGCGCTGGAACCGGTCAACGTGCCTGAAACAGCGGTCACGATCCAGGTGGCTACCAACGGCACCGCAGGCGACACCAAATCCCTGCAGAACGCCGACACCGGCAATTCGCTGGACAACTTGTTGTCCAAGGCAACAGACGACATCAAAGCGTTGTTTGCCGAGCTACGTGAACGGATCGTGGCCATTGACGATTCGGTCACAGAAAACCCAACGGGCTCCTATGTGGGATACCGCATGGGCAACAACTTCGCAGAAATCCATATTGGCAAAAGTCAGTTGAAGATTCACTTGCGACCTATTGACTTTGTGGACCCCAAAGGGCTGGTCGAAACGATTCCGGATGGCTACAACTGGACCATGAACCGGCGCGTGTACCTCAAATCCGCCAGCGAACTGGAATACGTGGCGGGGCTGATTGAGCAGTCTTACAAGAACGTGATTTAGGTCGGTGCCATGACGCTTAAGGCCGGTGACCAGCTTGACCACAAGTATTGGCTGTTGCACACCCTAGGACAAGGTGGCTTTGGTGAGGTGTGGCTGGCGCGGGACACGGTGCTGGGCGATCACCATGTCGCCATCAAATTTCTGACCGCTGCCAACCCTGACAAGGACAAGGAATTTCTGGTGGAGATGCGGGCGCTTGCCGGGTTGAACCTGCCGGGCATCGTCACCTTCCACCACCATTTCAGGCATCAAAAGCAGCTTGCGCTGGTCATGGAACATTGCGCCGGTGGCAGCCTGGCGCAGCGACTACGGGACAAGCAAGCGGTGGACGCGCAGGCGTGGGTCAACCAAGTGGTGCAGTGGATGCTACAGCTTTGCGACACGCTGGCAGCGGTGCATGCGCGGGGCTTGGTACACCACGACATCAAGCCGCCGAATATCTTGCTGCGCGATGGCATGGCGGTGATTGCGGACTTTGGCATTGTGAACACCACCGGCGGCACCGTGATCTACAGCTCGCCCGGCAAAGGCTTGGGGCTGGCCCGCCGTGACGATGCACGGGAGGACATTTATGCCCTGGGCGTGACGCTGTTGGAGTTGCTGAATCGTGGTCACCCCTGGGGCAAACTGACGGGCGACTTGTTGGAGGCTGCGAAGCGCCAACGCACCTTGCCAGCGGGGCTGGACGAGCCAACCTGGTTGATTGAGATTGCGTTGAGAGCAATTCACCCGGATGCGGCACTGCGTTTTCAAACTGCGGCCGATATGGCTGCTGCGCTGAGGGCGCGCAGTGTGCCGGTTAGCGTGGACCGTAACGCCATGAAGGCGCACCGGGCGGTGCTGGCGGGTGAGCAGGCGCTAAAGCGTGGCAACTGGCGTAAAGCCGAGAGTGCGGCGGCGGTGGCGCAGCGCCTAAGCCCCAGTTTGCCCAGCGCTGTCCTATTGGCAGGGCGTATCAAGCTACTACAACACCAAACCGATGCCGCCTACGACATTCTGAAAGACGCTGCACACGGTCACAGCGGCAACCTGATGGGCCTGGAACTGGGATGGTTGTACCTTCAGCGTGGCGAACTTCCCATGGCGCTGTCCACCCTGAGTGATGAGGTTACGCGCAACCCGCTGAATATTGAGGCCCATTGCCTGCTGCTGGAGTGTTACTGGAAGGTCAAGCGGTTCGATGAAATGAAGCGCCTGGCCGATGTCTTGCGCGCCGAAAAATGCGATAACGCCGCCATAGAGAACGCGGGTCTTCTGGCGCGACTGGGGCTGCAAGAGTTGGATGCCACATGGTTGCAAGAGCAGTTGGCGCGAATGAAGGGAAGTCCGTTTTCCATCTACAACGTTAAAGTCGCTTTGGACGGACCACAAGCCTTGGGGGGCTGGGATAGTTTGTTGGAAAAGCTGGTGTTTCAAGACTACCGCTTTGGGTTGCCCGTCGCACTTAAACCCATGAACACGGTGGTGATTGAATACAGGGGTAAAAAGTTGTCGTTCGCCGAAAAGCTGATCTCTATTGGTAAGCTAGCCGAAAACAACTTACCCATTGACGCGCCGTCCGCCAGTCGGCGGCACGCGGTGATCGTGAACATGGGTAACGAAGTCTGGTTGCACGACTTGCACAGCACGGTCGGCACCTGGGTCGATGGCATTCAAGTTCACGGCAAGCAGCCTTTGGTGGGTGTGCATGATGTGAAGATCGGCAATGCGCAGTTGCGGGTGTGGTCGCGCCATGACTTGATTGCATAAGTGGATCGCACTTTGTAATTGAACCGGCGTCGGAACACACTTTGGCGATGGACGCGATCTATCCGGTAAGTACAGAGCAGATTGGGAAACCTGATCCCCTGGCGCCGGACTAGGTGGGGTCGTACAGTCCGCCTGCGTGCCACAAAATGGCCGCCATTGACGAACTGTCCTCTGGCACGTTGTCGGTGACGGCATTCTTGTTGAATTGAATCGCTACTTAATTGATAGCTTTTTACGCAATATTTATGAGGTCTAGAGGGCTATTTGGCATATAAAACTCGGCTGAACGGCCAAAAATGCTGATTTGGAGGTTTGCAGCCCACTTGGCACAACCAATTCGGGTGGGGGAAATTTGGATGGATGGCCGCCAGCTTTTGCAGCAGTGGGGGCAATGGTGGGGGCAATTTGACAAACCGGAGCCAGAAAGAAGAAAGGACTTAGAGCATTTCCACTCTAAGTCCTTGATTCATATGGTCGGTGTGAAAGGATTCGAACCTTCGACCCCTTGCACCCCATGCAAGTGCGCTACCAGGCTGCGCCACACACCG
>JAYUED010000126.1:0-37680 GCA_043739385.1 Betaproteobacteria bacterium
TGCCATCGCCCTCAGCGTCGTGCAAGCCTTTGCGCCTGAGGCCGCACGCCAGCTGCACGGTACGCCGCTGGCCCTGGTCTCCAGCTGTCTCACTATTTACATGGTGGCCGCTGCCTGCGCGATGGTGCTGGGTGGTTTTTTAGCGGCAGACCCCACGCGGTGTGAAAAGGTTGTAGGCGTGGGCGTGGGCTTTGCCGCCTGTGTCGCACTGGCTCTGGCCTTTGCGCCAGTGCCCGGATTGATGGTGCCGGTGCTGTTTGGCGTGATGGGCTTTGCTACAGGGATAGCCGGGCCATCTCGCGATATGTTGGTCAAGCGTGCCACCCCTGAGAACTCGTCTGGCCGTGTCTATGGCGTGGTGTATTCAGGCTTGGATATCGGCCAAGCAATTGCCCCGCTGTTCTTTGGCACACTGATGGATCACCAGAACTACCAAGGCGTACTGCTTGGGCTGGCAGTGGTGCAGGGCGTGCTGATTGTGAGCGCCTTCAACGTGCGGCGAGCACGCAGGACGACTGGTTGGGTAGCGGCCGCTAGCTGAATCAGCTCGCAGGCGGCAGTGAAATCGCATCAAACCGCGCTTCCAGCTCTCGTCTGAGCTGTTTGCGCATTTCGGCTGCTTGGTGTCGGCGTTTTTCGTCTGGCGTGAAGGGCCGCAGTGGGGCGACAGGTGCCGGCTTGTGGTCATCGTCTACTGCCACCATCGTGAAAAAGCAGCTGTTCGCATGCCTAATCACCTGTGTACGAATGTTTTCGGCGAGCACCTTGATGCCCACCTCCATCGATGAAGTTCCCGTGTGGTTTACAGACGCTAAAAACGTCACGAGTTCGCCAACATGCACTGGCTGGCGAAACATGACGCGGTCTACTGAAAGCGTAACCACGTAACGCCCCGCGTAACGGCTAGCGCACGCGTAGGCGACTTGGTCGAGCAGCTTCAGGATATTGCCGCCGTGGACATTGCCAGAAAAATTGGCCATGTCGGGCGTCATCAGCACCGTCATAGTAAGTTGGTGGGCGGGCATGGACATGGGATATTGGGTAAGGGGTATTGGGTTGATGAGCGGGGGTACTGCGCAAAAACAGCTTCTACGTGATTGATTTCAAGTAGGGATGGTGTCTTCTTTCCATTTTACGAATGATGTACTTTCCTGAACAATGCGCTCATTCGTTTTATTCGTTTTGACCGTCAGGAGCTATTTTGCCGAATCCTTCAACTTTCAAGTCTTCGCTGCGCATTGGCTGTGCGGCCGGTTTTTCTGGCGATCGTGTGGATGCCGCCAGTGCCGTGGTGGACACGCTTATTGCTCAAGGTGAACCTGCTTTCTTGATTTTCGAGACGCTGGCTGAGCGGACGTTGGCTTTGGCGCAATTGCGTCGCCGCGCTGACCCTGATACGGGGTACGAGCCCTTGCTGGACGCACTGCTGCGCCCAGTGCTAGCGCGTTGCCTCAATCACCACATCCGCATCGTTAGCAATTTCGGTGCTGCCAATCCGCTCGCGGCTGCGCGGCATATTGAGCGCATGGCGGTAGAGCTTGGGTTACCCCCGCCGCGCATCGCAGTGGTCTGGGGCGATGATGTTTCCGGGCCTGAATTTCGCAGCGCCCTGCGTGAGCACCTTGGTGAGGTGTTTGACGGCCTGCAAGTTGTCAGCGCCAACGCCTACATTGGTGCCGAGCCCATTGCTGATGCACTGGACGCCGGCGCACAGATCGTGGTCTGTGGCCGCGTCGCGGACCCATCATTGACCGTAGGCCCCGCATTGCACCACTTCGGGTGGGCACGTGACGACTGGGACAAACTTGGGCGCGCCACCATGGCGGGGCATTTGCTCGAGTGTGGTGCTCAGGTCTGTGGGGGGTATTTTGCAGACCCTGGCTTTAAAGATGTATCGGGCTTAGCCGATGTCGGTTATCCGATTGCAACGCTTGCGCCAGATGGGCAGTGCAGCATCACCAAAGCCACGAGCACCGGCGGCTTGGTCAGCCTTGCTACCGTCAAAGAGCAGCTGCTGTACGAGCTGCATGACCCTGCCGCCTACCTCACGCCTGATGTGGTCGCTGATATTTCGCTCGCGACGGTCGTGCAAACCGGCCTTGACGAGGTTGCCCTGAATGGTGTGCGAGGTCATGTGCGACCTACGTCGCTCAAAGTGAATGTCTGCTACGAGGGGGGCTGGTTGGCCGAAGGCGAAATTTCTTACGCAGGGCCACGTGCCGAGGGCCGTGCGCGCATGGCGGCTGACGTGCTGCGCCAACGCTTGCCGCACTTGGCGCTGCGGGTAGATTTGATTGGATGCGTAAGTGTGTTGGCGGATGACGGAGGGCGAATGCTTGCTGACACACCCGCAGGCAGTGGAGGTGGTAGCGCAGGCGGGGCCAGAGGTGATGCCGTTATGGCCAAAGACGTGCGGCTGCGCGTCGCAGCCACCCATGCCGACAAAGCACAGGCCGAGCGCCTGTGCCGCGAAGTCACCGCGCTCTACACCTGCGGACCTGCGGGCGGCGGCGGAGTGCGCACGGCACTTAACACTCGCTTGAACACACTGTCATGCTTGTTGCCACGGGACTTGGTGAAGACAGGTTTCACTTTATTGGAGACGGTATGAATACCCTCGTTCCTCTCTACCGCGCCGCCCACAGCCGCACAGGCGACAAAGGCAACCGCAGCAATCTCAGCGTGATCGCCTACCGCCCCGAGTTGTTTGACCTGCTGATCGCCCAAGTCACCGAGGCTGCCGTAGCCGCACACTTTGCTTACCGGAAGCCTAGTCGTGTTGTGCGGTATGTGCTGCCTACACTAGGTGCTATGAATTTTGTACTCGATGGCGTGCTGGACGGAGGCGTGAACGATGCGCTGAACTTGGACAGCCACGGCAAAGCCTTGTCGTATTGGTTGTTGGATTTGCCGCTGACAATACCCCACGACTTATTGGTTTTTTTGCAGCCAGAAACTTAGCACTGGCTTCAATCTAAAAACTTAATACGTACCACTTAAAACCTAAAAATTAGAACCTGAAAGAGACTCCTTATGCGTCGCCCGTTTTTGGCCCTTACCCTCTCCCTCTCTGCAGCCGCATTGTTCAGCCTGCCCAGCTACGGCGAGACGTTCCCCGATAAAACCATTACCTTTATCGTCCCATTTGCCGCAGGCAGCGCCACTGACCAGCTTGCCCGCTCATTGGCCCAGGCCATCACCCTGGACACCAAAATCACTGTGGTGGTGGACAACAAACCCGGTGCCAACGCCTTCATCGGTGCGCAAGCCGCGGCCAAGGCCAAGCCAGACGGCTACACCGTGCTGATTGCCACCAACACCACCCACGCTGCCAACGAACACCTGTACAAAAAACTGCCTTACGACCCGGTGAAAGACTTTGAGCCGCTCACGCTGTTGGGCCGAGGCGGACAGATCATGGTGGTGAACCCCAGTTTGGGCGTGAACAATGTGGCTGAATTCGTCAAGCTCGCCAAGTCCAAGCCTGGCAAACTGACCTTTGGTTCGGGTAGCTCGTCCAGCCGCATCGCCGGGGAGCTGTTCAAGCAAATGGCTGGAGCCTACATCGTCGCCATCCCGTACCGCTCGAACCCCCCCGCCATCACCGATTTGATCGGTGGGCAAATCGACATGATGATTACGGATATGGCGACCGGTATGCCGCAAGTCAAGGCAGGAAAGCTCAAGGCTCTCGGTGTCTCCACCCTGCAGCGCAGCCCGCTAGCCCCCGACGTGCCGACCATTAGCGAAGCCGGGGTTAAAGGCTACGAAATGACCTATTGGTTTGCCGCCTACGCGCCAGCGGGCACGCCCGCACCCATCGTCGCACGCTTGAACGAGCTGCTGGTAAATGCCGCTAAGAGCCCGGCTGCCGCCAGTTTTTACCAAAGCTCAGGCACGCAAATCACCACGACTTCATCTGAGGGGCTGCGCAAAGTCCAAGCGGATGAGTCGGTGAAGTGGGGCAAGATCATCAAGTCGGCAGGGATTGTGGCGGAGTGACGCACAAAGATCCTATGACTATAAATACTACTGAAACTGCCACCCTGCTGCGTAGCGCGATCCGATTTCAAACCCCTTGTGGCGATGGCGTTTTGGTCTGGCATGTTTGGGGACGCGACACTGCCACCCAGCACCGTCCTGTGGTGTTGCTCCACGGCGGTAGCGGCAGTTGGACGCATTGGGTGCGCAATATTCAGAGTCTGGTAGAGGCAGGCCGTGAGGTTTGGGTGCCTGATTTACCCGGCTTTGGGGATTCTGCACTGCCGGCCACCGGGCACGATGCGGATGCACTGGCCGCACCGTTGGAGTTAGGTTTGCAGCAGTTGATAGGGTCCCGCGTGGTGGACTTGGTGGGGTTCTCGTTTGGCGGTATGGTCAGTGGATACTGGGCGGCAGATTTTCCGGCCAGGGTGGCGTGCTTGGTGGTTGTTGGTGCCCCGGCGCTGGGTGTTGTATCGCACCGCACGGTTGTTCAACTCAAAGGCTGGCGACATTTCACCGACGAGGCTAAGCGTGATGAGATTCACCGCCACAACTTGAGCGTGTTGATGTTGCATGACCCGCTGCTGATTGATGCGCCGGTGTTGGAGCTGCACAAAACCAATGTGCTGCGTGACCGTATGCCGAAACGTCGCTTGTCGGTGACGGATGTCTTGGCTCAACAGCTTAAGCGGGTAGTGTGTCCGTTATTCGCCATTTATGGTCGAGAAGATGCGTTGTACCAAGGGCATCTGGACGTGCTGTCGAATACTTTGAGTGCTATGCCTACGTTCCAGAAGTTGCAGCTGTTGGAGGGCGCTGGGCATTGGGTGCAGTACGAACGGGCGGATGCGTTCAATATTGCTTTGCGCCAGTTGCTGAATGCAAGTTGAGCTTCTCTCTTGCCTACTGCTTGGTGACTGCGGTGTGGTTGCCACGTCCACGTAATTTAAATTTATGATGTGCTGACCATGTCAGTACCTCCCCCCGCAACAGTACCCGTACCCGTCCACAAGCCCACTGTCATTTTGCGTGACCCCAAGCCAGGTGACATGGGCTGGGTGGTGCAGCAGCATGGCGCTCTTTACGCCCAAGAATACGGTTGGAACAGCGAGTTTGAGGCGTTGGTCGCCACCATCGTTGCGCAATATCTGCGCAAATACAAACCCGAATGGGAGCGCTGCTGGATTGCTGAAAGCCAGGGGATCAATATTGGTTCAGTGTTTGTGGTGCGCAAATCAGTAACGGTCGCTAAATTGCGAATGCTGATTTTGTCGCCGCAAGCGCGTGGGCTGGGCTTAGGTGGACGGCTCACCGATGAATGCATCGACTTCGCCTGCCGCAAAGGCTACAAAAAAATCGAGCTGTGGACGAACAGCTGCTTGGTCGCTGCCCGCGCTCTCTACGCCAAACGAGGCTTTAAGCTGGTAAAAAGTGAACCCTACCAAGGCTTTGGACAAGCTTTGGTTGGGGAGACTTGGGTGTTGAAGCTGTAGTCAGGTAGGGCAACTTTATTGGCAGCTGAAGCTTGCAGCGCTTTCAATGCTGCCGCTACCTTGGTACTTCGCAACTTTAGGATAAGCACACAGTGGACGGGTACGGCCAGCGAGTACGGTGCCGAGATCGGTGTTCTGCGTGGCGGTGCGTGCGGTTGCGATCACCGTATCCGGAGCAACGCCTTTTTCAACCCAAGCCACCAGCGGTGTCAAAAAGTCGAATTGATCGGCAGCAGGGCCACCAGAGCAGTGGTTCATGCCGGGTACGGGGAATACGCGTGCAAATTTGGAGGCGTCCCCGTTGTTAGCGCTGCTTAAACCTGCATACCAGTTCAGGGTGTCGTTGTAAGAGAACACTGGGTCGGCGCTGCCATGAAACACCAGCAGTTTGGCACCCCGGTCACGCAGGGTGGCAAGGTTTGTGGGATTGGGTGGTGTCATGAACGACATGGCTGATTCGGGGAACGTGGTTGTCGCGGCATTGATAGGGGCGTTGGCATTGTCGAAGTTGTAGTTAAGTACCGAGTCGATCGACGTGCTTCCTTGTCCAGCGAGCACTTTGGGGTCCGCTGGCGGGGTGCTGAACAGGTATGCGACTGATGCGCCGCCCAATGCCATGTTGACGCCATATTTAGCCAGTCCAGAGCCATTACCGTTAGTCACGCCCATTTTCCAGATGCGCCAGCCGCTGGCGTTGATGCCATTGGCGAACGGCCAGTCTGCGTACAGAGCTGTACCAGTTGAATTTTTGGCACCACCAAAAATTTTGGTGAGTGCTGTTTTTTGTACAGCGCTCAAGCAAGTTCCGTTTGGGGTCACGCCTGTGGCGCAGGTGGCAACGTCCGTGGCCAAGGAGAATGCGGTCTGGCAGCTTTTGACATCGCTGACCATGCCGTCTGCAACGCCATCCAAAGCATCGCATTTACCCAGAATCTGGGTATTAACGTAGCCCAGGTCCGTGGCGCTTAAAGCGCTCCAGATGGCGGGTCTTCCCGTGACTGAGTCGTTGCTTTGTGCCGCCGCCATCAGCGCTTGCGAGTCCCACTGTTCCGCGATACCTGCTTTGGGCAGGTTAAATCCAGGGTCGCCCGCCAAAATACCGTCGTAGTCATTGGCATACCGTGTAGAAGCAACCAAACCGTGGCGTCCACCGTTGGAGCAGCCGACCATATAGGAGCGGTCTGGACCACGACCGTAAGCGGCGTTGATCAGGCTCTTGGCCATGGGGGTAACACTGCCGACAGCGCCATAGCCGTAGTCTTTGCGGGCCTGAGGGTCCAGGCCGAAAGCTTGTCCCATGATGCCCAGACCTGT
This sequence comes from Betaproteobacteria bacterium, assembly GCA_043739385.1. Classification (GTDB taxonomy): domain Bacteria; phylum Pseudomonadota; class Gammaproteobacteria; order Burkholderiales; family Burkholderiaceae_C; genus Defluviibacillus. Next base: position 6,792 of record JAYUED010000126.1, read on the forward strand.
GGATGCGTCGTTAGCGTAGCTGGCGTCGGGTGCATGACCAGCGTCTGAACTCAGCACTGCAAAGCCACCGATCAACCCATTGCTGGCGGGGCTGCCACCCAGCATACGGCCATAAGCGCGGGTGCTGTCGGTGCTGATATCGCCATCGTTACCGCCATTCACTTGATGGAAAAAGCGGCCGTTCCAAGCGGTGGGGAAGCGCATTTCAAAATTAATGACGTAGCTCTTGCCGTCTATACCGGTACGTGGGTTCATCTTGCCGAGCACCACGCAGTGTGCTGGTAAAGCCAGAGAGACACCATCTGCCGTGGAAGTGACCGCGTTTGCCGCCATCGGTGTGGCCGAAGTAATGGTGACATTGGCAAAGCTGAAGCCTGTAAGGGATGCGCAATTTGCCAAGGTGCCCGGTTGAGCAGCCGCTAACTGAGGTAACGAGTTGTCTGAGCCACCGCAAGCGGATATCAGCATAGTTAGTCCCATGCTGAGCACGAGGGTTTTAGGACGTAAAACTGAGCAAAATGCTGAGCGTGAAGGACGATAAGGGCGCATTAAAGTCTCCTGTTTAAGGTGGATTTAGACAAAGCAATTCCGCCTGTTGATTAGCAATTCAACAAAGAATGTTCTGCCTAGTTAGTTATTTTATGTATGCAAATTAATTATTAAAAGTAATCATTTATTAGGACTTACCCTGAGAAATTTAGAGGGGCATGGACTTTTATCGCTTGAAACTTGGCCGTACGCACCCAATTAATCAAGCTGTTCAAAACCATGCGAATGCACGCCATGACCACTACTCTCAAAATTGATTTCGTCTCCGATATTTCCTGCCCTTGGTGTGCCGTTGGCCTGGGTGCTTTAGAGCAAGCACTGGCGCGCGTCAGCCCTGATGTGAAGGCAGAGCTGCACTTTCAGCCTTTTGAGCTGAACCCCCACATGCCTGCTGGTGGTCAAGACATCACAGAGCATTTGACGCAAAAGTACGGCTCTACAGCAGAGCAGCAGGAGGGCATGCGAGATGCTATCCGTGAGCGTGGGGCCGAAGTGGGTTTCACTTTCCGCAGAGAAGGCCGTGGCCGTATTTACAACACGTTTGACGCGCACCGCTTGCTGCACTGGGTCGACGTAGAGGGTGTAGCAGGCCAGCAGCATGCGCTGAAGAAGGCGCTTCTGGGTGCGTATTTCACCGATGGAGGTAGCCCTGAATCCCACGAACTCTTGGTGCGAGTGGCCGGAGAAGTTGGCTTGAATACCGAACGTGCCCAAGCGATCTTGGCCAGTGATGAGTTTGCGGCAGAGGTGCGAGAGAGCGCCCAGTTTTACCTGCGAGCGGGTATTAATTCAGTGCCTGCTGTCATCATCAACAACAAGCACCTTATCTCAGGCGGGCAGCCTGTAGAGGTGTTCGAGCAGGCCTTGCGCCAGATAGCCGCGGCGGCCGTCTAGGCTCCGTCGGTTTACCGTTTAACCCGGCTTACCCTCGGCCTGCCCGTCTGAATTGCGTTACATGGGGGGCGCGAACCCGTTACGGCCTGCAAGGATACGCAGTGCTGTGGGTTTGCCGTCACGCTCTTGTGCGTTGACCAGAACTTTAGCGCCTACCACCAGCAAGTCCATGCCCGCAGGTTTGAACGTGACGATAGGGGTGTTAGGTAGCACGGTGAGTGTTTTTTCACCGTCTTTGTACTTCAGCTTCAGCGTGTTTACGCCGTTTCCGGCCGAAGTGGCGCCCATGACATCCGCTACCGTGGCATTGGTCATGGTGCTTTGTGGTTGTAAATCCCAGGGGTAATGTCCTTCACCCGTGCCACGCGCAGCTTCAGGGAATACCAAGACCTCTAGTGCCTCAAGTGAGCCGTCGGCTTTGGGCATAGCCGCACTGCCGATGAAGCTGCCAGCCTTGATTTCAGACATGGCAATTGGCAGCACTTCGGACAATGGTGTTTTATCAGTAAACACCAGTGTGATGATTTCACCGCTGCGCTCTTTCACCGTTAACAACCCGGGTTCAATTTTTTCAACTGTGCCTCGCACGCGCACCACTGGGGCTGCGACCGGTGCTGGTGCTTGGGCTAAAAGCAGCGTACCGCAGGCAGAAAGCGCGAGAGCTGCTATCAATTTTTTCAACATGGTGCATCCTGATTAGGTTGGAATAGCGAGTGATACAGAAAAAGTGACTAACGAGTAGGTTAATCACCCGAGCAGTCTAGCTGGGATCGTGGATCGACGCAGACTGGTGATTCGGTACATGCTTTCGCCCAACGCATGAACGCCCATGTTCAGTTCAATTTGACCGCCTGTGCAATAGAAGCGCTGCAAGCGGTCTTATGCGGCTTACTTTTCAATATCAATCAATTCCACTTCAAACGTCAGAGTGGCGTTCGGTGGCACCACGCCACCAGCGCCTTGACTGCCGTAGGCTGTTGCCGGTGGGCAAGTCAGTGTGGCTTTACCGCCGACTTTGATTTTCTGCATTCCTTCCGTCCAGCAAGGTACAACACGGTTCAGCGGGAAGGTGGCAGGTGCGCCGCGTTTGTAAGAACTGTCGAACTCTTTACCGTCGGCCAGCGTGCCCTTGTAATGCACCTTCACAGTGTCGGTCGCCTTAGGGTTTGCGCCTGTGCCCACAGTGGTGTGGACGATTTTGACGCCGGAGGGCAGGGTTTCTGTGGTGGGGTTTGTGTCCGCGGCCATAGCGCAAAAAGAGACGGACGCGATGGTGGCGATGGCGAGGAGGCTGAGAAGTGATTTCATGCGGATAAACAGGTAGTGAAACAGGTAGTAAATTGGGTTAAAACGGCCACTTAGGCTGGAACCAATTTTACGGCTTCTGTGTTGAGCGAAGACTCCTCTTTGAACGCCCCTTTGAACACGTGGCGACGATTGCATCCGCTATCGGCACTGCCTGTACTACCTGCGCATTACCGTTTCAAACAAGTCGTTCCTCAGCCACCCAGCCAACCACGTCTGCACGCCGGGCAGAGGCAAGGCATTGAACCCGCTTTGATCGACCATCGCAAACTGGCGCACGAACGGGAAAATTGCCACGTCAGCTTTGGACGCTGCATCGCCTTGCAGGTAGCGCGTTGCTTGAAGTTGCGTCTCCAAAGGGTGAATGAAGGCGTCCAGCGCACGGTTATGGTGTTCGGCAACGCTCAGTTCAGGGTGACGTGCAGGGTATTTGTAGCGGTCAAGTAAAGGTTTGAAAACCTCGTCGTTCAGCGTTATCCAACGTTGGGCTTCAGTCGCCTTGGCTGCATTTCCTGCCGCCAGCCAATCCGCAGGATCGCACTGGTGCAGCGCCCACAGCATGATGTCCAGACTTTGGTCGATGACCGCTCCGGTGGGCAGGTGCAGCACAGGCACGGTGGCTTTGGGGGACAGGGCCAAGAGGGCCGCTGGTTTGTCTCGCAGTGCCACTTCGCGGATATCGACGGTGATGCCAGCGTAGGCCAGCGCCATGCGTGCGCGGATGGCGTAGGGGCAGCGGCGAAACGAGTACAGCGTGGGCTGTGCAGGGGCGATAAGGGCGCTGGGCATGGGATGAAAAAAATCTAGCGACAATCGAACGCATCATGATAACCAGCCCACCACTCAGCCGCACTAGCCCCTTGTTTCACATCGCTTTTTACAAATTTGTACCCCTTAGCGATCCTGATGCAGTGGTGCTGCGTTTACGCGCTTTGACCGCCCATGTGCTGGGCAGTATTCTTGTGGCAAATGAGGGCCTTAATGGTGTTCTAGCCGGCACAGCGTCTGCACTTGATGCTATAGAGTCTGACATTCTTCACGACGCGGCGTTTGCGGGTTCATTTGCTGGAATGGTGTTCAAGCGCAGCGCCTGTACCACGCCGCCGTTTGCGCGGCTGAAGGTTCACAAGAAGCCGCAGATCGTGGCGGTAGGCCTGCCTGATGACGCTAAAAAAATTGCCGAAGGCGCAGACACTGCACCGCCTCAAAATGGCACGCTGCTCAGTCCGCAAGCGTGGCGTGAATTACTCACCCATGATGATGTGGTGGTGGTGGATAACCGCAATAGCTTTGAATACCGGCTAGGTCATTTCAAAACTGCGCTGGACCCTCAAGTGGCAAATTTTCGCGATTTCCCCCGATTTATCGAAGCCAATGCGCCTGCTTGGAAGGCCGCGGGTAAGCGCGTCGCCATGTACTGCACCGGTGGCATTCGTTGCGAGAAAACTGGGCCGTGGATGCGAGACTTGGGGTTGGAGGTGCTACAGCTCGAAGGCGGAATTTTGAATTACTTTCAGGCGCTGCCCGACGCGGCTGAGGAGTGGACGGGTGAATGCTTCGTCTTCGACAACCGCATCGCCCTGGACACCCGCCTGCAGGAAACTCCCACTACGCTCGAAGACGTCTATCAAGGCGAGCCCGACGGCGAATGGCGAATGCAGCGGGCGCGGCGCTTGCAAGGTGACGCTGAGTGAGCGTTGTCGAAACAAAAAACCAGCTCTTGCCGACGAAAAACGGCGTGGGCCCTAGCTGTGTCCCGCTGCCCGCTGGCGCATGGCCCAGCGTGCTTGATTTTTTGGTGGAGCGATTTGCTGCAATTTCGCGCAGCGAATGGCTTACCCGCTTGCACGCTGGTGATGTGCTGGACGCACAGGGCAGGGCGCTGCCCGCTGACCAGCCCTACCTGCCGCACAGCAAGGTCTATTACTACCGCAGTTTGGGTGCGGAGTTACCCATTCCGTTTGAAGCCACCGTGCTCTACCAGGACGCGTATTTGGTGGTGGCAGACAAGCCGCATTTCCTGCCAGTCATCCCGGCAGGCCGCTACCTGCAAGAGACGCTCTTGGTGCGCCTTAAGCGCCAACTCGGCATTGACAGCCTGACGCCGCTGCACCGGATTGACCGGGATACAGCGGGCTTGGTTATGTTTTCTGCCGATGTGGCTACCCGAGGCGTGTATGCAGCGTTGTTTCGTGAGCGGCGCATCGTCAAGCACTATGAGGCCATCGCCCCATGGTGTGCAGATTTGGCATTGCCTATGAACTACGAAAGTCGGATTGTTGAGGGTGACACCTTCATGACCATGCGCGAAGTGCCAGGTGAGCCGAATGCGCAAACTCATATCGCCTTGTTGGAGCACAACGGCACGCTGGCCCGCTACAGCCTTTCGCCCCACACGGGACGGCACCACCAGCTTCGGGTGCAAATGGCTGCGCTCGGGATGCCTATCTTGAATGACGGCATGTACCCGCATTTGACACCGGAATGCCCCCCCGGCACTGCGCCAGATTACAGCCGCCCCTTGCAATTGCTGGCCAAATCTTTGGCGTTTACTGACCCGGTAACAGGGCAAGCGATGGCGTTTGAAAGCCGACTGCGCTTGCAGGCATTAACCGTCGCACCTGGCACCTAAGGTAGCAGCCAGGCTACCACCTGATCCGCATCCCGTCCTCGGCAAACTGCAGTCGCCCTTGGTAGTGCTTACGAATCGAGTCAGTGACGGTTGTACGGGTCTGGTCTATGTTGCCTGGCAAATGGCTGAGCAGCAAATCGGTCACTCCGGCAGCCGCACTTATTTTTCCTATGTCGCTGGGCGAAGTGTGCAGCGTGTAGAGGATTGGTGGCGAGTCAGGTGGGTCTAGGACGACCGAATTGAACACCAAATACTGGGTACCCTTTGCGATTTTGCTCAATGCGGCATGCCCATGGGCGTCGATATCGCCGCTGAAGGTGATGCTCTTGCCCTTGTAATCCACTCTGTATATCACCGCCGGTGCATCTCGGTGGTGTCCGGCAATGGCGCTGATGACCAAGCCATCCTGGTTGACGATCACTTGAGGCTTTAGGGCCTCAGTGCCGGTTGCGCGGCTGGCAAACAGATCTGTAGTTTTAAAGCTCACCGTTCCAGCGAAGTCCCGCACATAGCCAAAGGCCCCATCCTTAGCGAAGAGCAAATCGACGAAGCGACGGGTTGAAGGAAATTGTGCTGCTGGCTTGCCGTCGTCATCGGTATCAGAAGTGCTGGCCCCGGGGCCGAAAATTTGGAACTCAATATCCGTACGTGAGCTGACGGCACGTGCTTTGACGATGCCGGGTAATTCACCCACGTGATCCACATGCAAGTGCGTCAACAGTACGATATCTAAGCGCCTGAGATCAAGCGAAGCCTCGCCGATACGAACAAAAGTGCCCGGCCCCGCATCCACCAAGATGCGCGGCTTGCCATCGAGTAATAGCGCATAGCCAGCACCCGCTCGCCCAGAGGTGCCGGGGCCTCCAGAGCCGAGGACGACCATTTCGAGAGCTGCGGTAGTAGGTGCGTCTTTATCAGCCGCCCAAACGCCACTGAGGCCAGTCATGGTACTGAGCACTACTGTGAACAGCAGATTTACAGGATGTTGCAGTAATCTGTGCAAAAAAGGCATAGTGTTGAGTCCTGGTAACAATTGAGCAATTTATGAATTGGGATGAAGGTTATCAGGTGCGGTGTGCCGACAACTTACGGCGGCACGTTGACGTGAAAAAAATCATCTATATGATGCATATGACTTATATCGATTTTGGAGACAACCATGATGCCTTCCCCTCAAACCCCTAGCCATCAGCGTCGCAAGCTGCTGACCACAAGCCTGGGTCTGTTCGCTGGTGGTGCTTTAGGCACACTTAGCCGGAGTGCGCTAGCCCAAGCGGCTACGGTAGAGTTGCCCTTCGCCAATGGTAAACGCACGCTGGTTGCCTACCCTGAAAAACGCCCGCTGATCGTGCTGACCTCTCGCCCGCCGCAGCTCGAAACACCGTTTGAGGTGTTCAACGAAGGCATCATCACACCGAACGATGCCTTCTTCGTGCGCTACCACAACGCAGGCTTGCCGCTCTCCATAGACGCGGATAAGCACGTCATCAAAATCGGCGGCAACGCTTGCGGTAAGCCCTATGAACTAACCATGGCCGACCTGCGCACGCAGTTCAAACCAGTTGAAATGGTGGCTGTGAACCAATGCTCTGGCAATAGCCGAGGCTTGTTCAACCCCCGCGTGACCGGCGGCCAGCTTGCCAATGGTGCTATGGGTAATGCACGCTGGGTGGGCGTGCCGCTCAAAGACGTACTGGCGCGTGCCGAGCTCAAAAATACCGCCCGCCAAGTGACCTTCGATGGTCTTGATATTGCGCTCTTCGGTGGTGGTGACTTCGTTAAATCGCTCGATGTGGGCCACGCGATGGACGGTGAAGTCATGCTCGCGTACCAAATGAACGGCGCTGATCTGCCTCTGCTCAACGGCTATCCAGTGCGTCTGATCGTGCCTGGCTACTACGGCACCTACTGGGTGAAACACCTGTCAGATATCCAGGTGGTAGACCAGACTTTTGAAGGGTTCTGGATGAAACCCGGCTACCGTATTCCCGATAACGACTGCGCCTGTGTTGCACCTGGCACAGCATCGGCCAATACCCGGCCTATTGGTCGCTTCAACGTGCGCTCATTCATCACCTCGGTGTCTGATGGTGCACGCTTGCGGGCGGGGCAAGCAACCGTAGTGCGCGGCATTGCTTTCGATGGCGGGCAGGGCATCCGTGAGGTGGCATTTTCTAGCGACGGTGGTCAAAGTTGGCGGGGTGCCAAACTTGGCGCTGATCTAGGCAGTTACTCGTTCCGTGAATTCACTTTTGGCTTCACCCCCGGCGCAGGCGAGCATGACCTGCGTGTGCGCGCTTGGAACCGCTCTGGCCAAAGCCAGCCCATGGACGCCTTGTGGCAGCCTGGTGGCTACATGCGCAATGTGGTTGAGTCTGTCAAAGTGACTGCCGTTTAGTGCTCGTTAGCCCAAATACCTTAATCTTCCTGAGGAAATTACTATGAAAAACAGAGCGGACATAGCTCGACTAGCTTGTACGATGGTGCTCCTGTTTACTTTCCAAGCCTTTGCAGGCAGCAAAAGTATCGAGTTACCGCCCGATGGCGTTCAGCTCAAAGAAAGCCCGCTGCCCGGCTACGCCAAAGCACAGGGTCTCTGTGTTGCCTGCCATTCTGCAGAGTACATGCAGTACCAGCCGGCCACCGCAGCTCGCCCGTACTGGGATGCGATGGTCAAGCGGATGCAGATGGTGTTCAAAGCGCCAATAGACCCGGCAGACATGCCCATGATCGTGGACTATCTGGTCAAGACCTATGGGAATGAGCAAGCCAAATAGCCGCTCTGCAGCAGTAAAAAACCCCTTGTTTGGAGGGGTTTGAAAGGTTCAAGCCGTTGTTGTCTTACTGCCACCCGGCGCTGCACCATAAACCGTGCCGTTATTCCAGCTATCGACGTACTCCACAATGGACAGCGTCCACCCATTGGCCATGTTCTCGTCGAAGTACTCGAACAAAAGGCCATTGGCTGAGGTCATGGACAGCAAAACCGTTGCACCCTCGTTGCCACCGTGCTCATCATGTGGATGGGCATCGGCCGCAGCGAGGGCATAGTCACCCTTTTTGCGGTGAACGGCTTTTGTTGTTCCGTCCGGCAACATTTCTGTCAAAAACTGCTCACCTTCAAGTACCAAGGTGACGGTCGAGGCGATATGCCGGTGCGGCCTGCAATGCCCCCCTTTCCCATACCGAAGCAACATATCCAGTCGCCCACTTGGAAAGTCATAGCCCAGCAGGCTGTACTCGAAATCGACATGGAAGTTTTTGTTGTTCAGGTCAGTCACGCGCCGCCACTCGACGGACTGAAGATCAAAACTCTTGGAGATGACTGGCATGAAACATCCTTTGGCTGCTAGCGGTTTCAGGTGGTTGAGTGTGATGGCATCCGCTCACAGACGACTGTAGCAAAGTCGGTGGACTTTTGTGGGGTTGGCCGTAAAGCGTACAAGGCGCTTATTTTGAGAGCGTATGCAGCGGAATGTCTTTGTCCACAGCGAGCGCATCCAAGCTCTTACGGGTTTGCTTCAATAGCCAAGCTGCAATGGCTTGGTGTGTGGTCGGGCTAAACATCGCCATGCGGTCGGTAGATTTCACGCCTGCTGCGGTGCACAGGGCGGCTGCGAAGTGTGGCTCTAGCGCTGCGACGGCTACGCGGCCATCTTTGCAGGGGTAGACGCGGTAGCCTGCATGGGCACCACCTACGGCCCCGGCGGGCAGGGTTAAACCCCAGCTGCGGGGCAGGGCCAAGTAGGCCGCGGCATCGCTCAAAGCCACTTCAAAGTTCACGCCTTTGCCTTTGGATTGGCGCAGCACTGTAGCTTGCAGCACCGCTTCGCTGGCCATCAGTGAGCCGCCCATATCGGCGTACAGCGTCGGTGGCAAGTCCAGTCCAGTGACGAGGCCATTGTCGGCCAGGTAAGTCAAATCATGGCCGGGTTCTTCGGCCCGCGTGCCAGGCGCACCGACGATGCAGACCATCGAGAGCTGGGGGTACTGCTTGTGCAAGGTCTTCCAGGTTAATCCCAATTTGACCATGGCTGAAGGGCGGAACGAGGTCAGTAGCACATCGGTTTTAGCGAGCACATTGTGCAGCGCTTTTTGGCCTGCTTCGGTTTTGAGGTCAGCTGTCAGCACCTTCACGCCGGTGTGCAGCGTGGTGTAGGCGGGTTTGTTGTACAAACCCATCGGGTCGCCAGAGGGCGGCTCGGCTTTGGTGCAGGTGGCACCCATTTGATGGCAGCGCATTAAAGCGGCGGGGCCGGGCAGGTTCAAGGCCAGACTCAAGATACGCACACCGCGCAAAGGTTTCAAAGCTATAGGCATGAATTTGTCTCGGTTTATTATAAAAATGATAGCGCTTACTTATTGCTTGGTTAGGTCTGTAGCCATTTTTTTGCTGACTCAAACTGAATTAAGCTGAAGCAGGGAGGCCTCAATGCCCCAGAATCTTCGACAAGAAATCTCGGCTGCGCTCGTTTTGTGGGTTGCTGAAGAAGTCGTGTGGGTTGTTTTGTTCGACGATTTGGCCTTGGTCCATAAAGATCACGCGGTCGGCAACGGCTTTGGCGAAACCCATTTCGTGGGTCACGCACAGCATGGTGATGCCTTGCGCAGCCAGTTCGATGATCACGTCCAGCACTTCTTTAATCATCTCGGGGTCAAGCGCCGAGGTCGGCTCGTCGAACAGCATTATCTTGGGCGTTAGGCACAGTGCTCGGGCGATGGCTACGCGCTGCTGCTGACCGCCTGAGAGTTGAAGCGGATATTTGCTGGCCTGCTCGGCAATCTTGACACGCTCCAGTTGGAGCATGGCGCGGGCCTCGGCTTCCTTCTTGGGAATTTTTCCTACCCATATAGGCGAGAGAGTGAGGTTTTCAAGAACGGTGAGATGCGGAAACAAGTTGAATTGCTGGAACACCATGCCGACGTTTTTACGTACCTCGTCGATGGCTTTGACATCGTCTGTCAGCTCAATACCGTCTACCGTTAAGCGGCCTTCCTGGTGTTCTTCCAAGCGGTTGATGCAGCGGATCAACGTTGATTTTCCCGAGCCAGAAGGGCCGCAAATCACGATACGTTCGCCTTTGGCAACGTTCAAGTCAATGTCGCGCAACACATGAAAGTTATTGCCGTACCACTTGTTGACTTTGTCGAAGGTGATGATGGGTTGGGTCATAGCGTGAGGTTTTGAAGGCGATTTTTAGCGCTGCTTACCTTTGTTGACCTGCTTTTCTACCCACTGGCTGTAGCGGGACATGGAGAAACAGAACGCAAAGTAAATCAGAGCGATGAAAATGTAGGCCTCAATCATGTACGGGCGCCAATCCGCATCAGAATTGAGAGCAAGGCCATGGGCACCCGTTAATTCGTACAGGCTCACAATCGTGACCAAAGAGGTATCTTTGAAGGTCGAGATGAAGTTGTTCATGATGCCGGGCACTACTGTTGCCAAGGCCTGGGGCAGCACAATTTTGCGTTGTGTTAGCCAGTACGACAGTCCTAATGTGGCGGCGGCCTCGACTTGCCCCTTAGGAACTGCTTGCAAGCCGCCACGAATCACTTCAGCCATATAAGCCGCAGAAAACAGGGTGATGCCTACCAACACACGGATCAGCACGTCCACTGTTACGCCCTGAGGCATGAACAGCGGGAACATAAACGATGCCATGAACAGCACGCTAATTAGCGGAATACCACGAACCAACTCCACATAAATGGTGCAAAAACTACGTATGGCGGGTAGGTTTGAACGCCGTCCCAGTGCGACCACCAAGGCAATCGGAAAGGCTGACACCATGGACAGCGAGGCCAGCAAAATTGTCAGTGGCAAGCCACCCCAGCGGTCGGTCTGAACCAGTGTCAGTCCCAGAATACCGCCCAACATTAAGGTGAAGTAAACCACCAGCACGCCCAGCCACAGCAACACCAGCGAGGGGCGCCAAAATAGGCGGGTGCAACTGGCGCCCAATAAGCCCAGCATCAACAAGGTGGCCACCAAGGGCCGCCATTGCTCGTCAAACGGGTAGCGGCCAAAAATAATCAGCCGAAATTTTTCAGAAATCACCCCCCAGCAAGCACCCGCGGTCTCGGCATGACAAGCGTCCAGATTGGGCCGCCAGACAGCGCTTACCAGGGCCCAGTGCAACAGAGGCGGTAGCTTCCACAGCAAAAAAGCCAGTATCAGTAAGGACGATAGCGTCGTCGGGAGATCGCAAAACAGATTGTTACGTAGCCAACCCACTACACCTCGGTGCTGCACGGGGGCAGGACGTGCGGGAATAGGCTGGAAGGTAAGGGCGCGTAATGGGGCAGGGGAGGAGGTCACGTGGCGGGCCGAAGTAAGGTGCTCATCGTTGCTTATCGTTCTTTCAACGCGGCTCGGCTGTTGTAGTGGCTCATTACCCCAGCGGTTAAGAGCGAGGTGGTGAGGTACACCAGCATCACCACCGTAATGCATTCCACAGCACGGCCAGTTTGGTTCATGGCAGTGTTGGCGATCGACACAACATCAGGATACCCAATGGCAACCGCGAGTGATGAATTTTTTGTCAGGTTGAGGTACTGGTTAGTCAGTGGCGGAATGATGACGCGCAGTGCTTGTGGCAGCATTACCAAGCGCATTTCCTGGCTTCGCGACAAACCAATCGCCGCCGCTGCTTCACTTTGTCCTTGTGCTACGGACTGAATGCCAGCCCGCACCACCTCGGCAATATAGGAGGCGGTGTAGACCGTCAGACCGAGCCAAACCGAAAGAAATTCAGGCGTCAGAGATCCCCCATGCTCGACGGCAAATTCACCCTGTACCGGGCTGTCCAGCACCATGGGAGCACCGCCTAGCAGCCAGCCTAGCAGCGCACCAACTAAGGTAATCGCCAATGGAACTAGGAACAGGCTTTGTACCTGTCCCGTTGCGTCAAATTTACGTTTCGCTGCGCGCCGTGCAACAGTGGCTACAACCAGCCCAATACACAACCCGATCAACGCGGTCAGATGGCCTGTTGCCCACACAGGGATGGGGAAACTCAAGCCTCCTTTACTCAAAAACAAGGGGCCTAGTGTCCATGGCTGAGTCGCTGCGGGCAAGGTTTCTGTGAACAAGATGTACCACATCAGCAGTTGCAGAAGCACCGGTATATTGCGAAAGAGTTCCAAATAGCACACGCAAAAACCACGTACCAACGCGCTGCGAGAAAATCGGCCAATACCGACAAGTGTGCCAATGAGGGTAGAGAAAATTATGCCCAGAATCGCAACCCGCAAGGTATTGGTAAGGCCTATTAGAAACGCGCGCCAGTAGGGTTCTGCCGAATCAAAGGCGAAAAGGCTTTCGCCAATATCAAACCCCGCAGGCTGGGTCAAAAAATCAAAGCCGCTCTGGATGCCACGCGCTTTCATGTTGGTGGCGGTGTTGTACGCCAAAAACCACAGCACCAGGGCTATCAATGCCACGGCAACAATCTGGTAGACCAAGCCCCGAAAGGCTTGACTGTGCCAAGACCAGGTTGACTTCTTTTTTAAAGGGGAATTCAAAGGCAAGGTAAATCTGTGAGTTAGCTCGTGGTGGACCCGATCAGCGAATCGGGTAGGCGTACATCAGGCCGCCTTTATTCCACTGGTTATTGAAACCACGGGGCAGTTTGAGAGGCGAATTGGGTCCTACATTACGTTCGAAAATTTCACCGTAGTTGCCAGTAGTTTTGATGGCTTTGGCCAACCAGTCACGCTCCACACCCATCAATTTACCAGTGTCTTCAGAGACGCCCAAAAGGCGCTGCACTACCGGATCTGTGCTACTTTTTTGTTGATCGACATTGGCTTGGGTCACGCCATATTCTTCTGCTTCCAGCAGACCGTAGATCACCCATTTGACCAGCGTGTACCACTCGTCATCGCCTCGGCGAACCAGCGGGCCCAAGGGCTCTTTGGACAGTAATTCAGCCAAAATTACATGGTCGTCCGGGTTCTTGGCTTCCTTGTTTCGTACAGACGCCAGGCCAGATACATCGGTGGTGTAGCCGACGCAACGGCCTGAAAAATAGGCAGCGTTAGCGGCTTCAAACTTTTCAAAAACCACAGGCTTCAAGTTCAAACCATTGGCCTTGGAGTAATCGTTGAGGTTTTTCTCGGTGGTCGTACCAGACTGCACACACACGGTCTGACCTTTAAGTTGTTTTGCAGTTTTGATTTTGGTTTTAGCCAGCACCATGAAACCCTGACCGTCGTAGTAGGTTGGCGTGGTGACCATCAAACCGAGCGATGCGTCCCGTGTCAATGAGAACGTGGTGTTACGTGAAAGCACATCCACTTCGCCAGACTGCAAGGCTGTAAACCGTTGCTGCGAGGTGAGAGGAACATATTTCACCTTTTCACCATCACCTAGCAAGGCTGCGGCAGTAGCACGGCAAATATCCACATCCAAACCTGACCATTTGCCTGTGGAGTCGGCCGCAGAAAAACCAGCTACACCGGTACTCACGCCGCAAATGACTTGCCCGCGGGCTTTGATAGCGTCTACGGTTTTTCCAGCCATAGCTGGCATGGTTGCAAGCGCACTGGCTGTCACGATAACGCTGGCAAGTAAACGAGGGGTGCTGAATTTAAAGGAAAACTGCATTGGAAAACTCCAGTTTGAAAACTCAGAAGGTAGAGCGTTAGAAAGAATAGGCACTTTACGAACGATACCTTGAATTAACGAGCTCCCTTAGCGACGCCATCAAATTTGATGCAATATGCTTATGCGTTCAAGGCCAAGTTTGAGGCTAGGTTCGAGGCTATGCCGTCGCAGTTACACCCCCAAATACCGCTCAATCAGTTCCGGCTGCGCGGTCAGCGCCACTGAAGTTCCTTCAAACACCACTTCACCCTTCACCAAAATCACATTCCGATCGGTGATTTGCGTGACGTGCTTCCAGTTTTTGTCCACGATCACGCTGCTGATACCACTCTCGCGAATCAAGCTGCAAATGCGCCATATCTCTTTGGCGATCAACGGCGCGAGGCCTTCGGTGGCTTCGTCAAGAATGAGTAAATCGGGGTTGGTCATCAGTGCTCGGCCAATGGTCAGCATTTGCTGTTCGCCGCCGCTTAATTGCTGGCCACCGTGGCCCAATCGCTCTGTTAGGCGTGGGAAGGTTTCCAGCACACGCTCATACGTCCAGTCGCGTTGGCCGCGTGTACCTGGACGGGCAGCCATTTTGAGATTCTCGACTACGCTTAAATTTCCGAAAATGCCTCGACCTTCGGGAACATAGGCGATGCCGCGTTGAGCAATTTCATACGGGGGGCGGCCGGTCATTGTTTGGCCTGTTATTTCTACGCTGCCACTGCTGGGTTTGACCAAGCCCATCAATGTTTTTAGCAACGTACTTTTGCCCATGCCATTACGGCCCATCAGGCCGATAGTTTCACCTCGACCTACGGTGAAATCGACGCCGCGCAGGATGTGGCTAGCGCCGTAGTAGGTGTTGAGGCCACGGGCTTGGAGGAGGAGGGGGGCGGTGGTTGTTGTTGCTGCGCTGGTGGTGGTCAGGCTCATGCGTTTGCCACTTCTTCAGTTAGTGTGGTTGTTCCAGTCGTTTCAGTTTCTTCACCAAGGTAGGCCGCTTGCACCTGTGCATTGGCCCGCACTTCGGTTGGCGTACCACTGGCGATGACTTGGCCGTTTACCATCACCGTCAAGCGGTCGGCCAGAGTGAAGACAGCGTCCATGTCGTGCTCCACCAGCAGCATGGCGTGGCTGGGTTTGAGTTTCAGCAGCAGCTCGACCATGCGCTCCGCCTCTGCCACACCCATACCAGCGAGCGGCTCGTCCAGCAGCAGCACTTGAGGCTCGGTGGCCAACGTCATCGCAATCTCTAATTGGCGTTGTTCGCCGTGGCTGATGGTGCCTGCAATGGCTGTTCTGCGATTTTCTAAGCCAGAAAGCACTATGGCGTGCTCTGCACGTGCATGGGCAGCTATGGAATGCGTAGCGCTGGAAGCCGTGCTGTGTAACCAACGCAGTGGATTCCAAGGTTGTTGGAGGTCGCGGGATTGGGCGGCGAGGCGCACGTTTTCCCAAACGGTGAAGGGCAAAAAAATGTTGGTTTTCTGGTAGCTGCGCCCCAGACCTTGGCGCGATATTTTCTCCGGCGTCCAGCCAGTTATGTCTTGGCCCAATAGAGTCACTTGGCCTGAGGTGAGGGGCAAATCGGCGGCGAGCAGATTGGTCAACGTGGATTTTCCAGCACCGTTGGGGCCAATCACTGCGTGGATGCGGCCTCGCCATAAGTCCACCGACACCTCGTTGACAGCCGCTAATCCACCAAAGCGTTTGGTGATTTTGTGGGCGGACATCAGAACTTCGCCTGAATTATTCATCGCCTTCATTTGTTCTCCCCCGTCTTTTTAGCCGTGAATTTTTCCAATAAACCCAGCAGCCCACGTGGTGCAAAGACTATCAAAAGCACGATGAACAGACCCATCCACAGCTGCCAGTGCTTGCCCGTGGCAAAAGCGCCGATGCTGGGTAAATCTTTGAAGACATGCAGCAAATATTCGAATGCAAAAGCACCGACCATTGCCCCGGCAAAGTTACCCATTCCCCCCAAAATCACCATCATGATGCCGTGCGCACTCATGTTGAAGCCCATCAGCTCAGGGTTTATGTAGCCCGTCTGCATGCCCCACAGGTAGCCCGCCAATCCGGCCAGCGCACCGGCCAGAGTGAATGCGGTCAACTTGTAGCCAAAGCTGCCAAAGCCTACGGCACGCATACGGTGCTCGTTGACGCGTATACCTGCCAGCGCGCGGCCAAACGGGCTCCACAGCAATCGGCGCAAAAAGGCGTAGACGGCCACCATGCACACCAGCGTGAAGTAATAGAAGACGCGTTTATTCTCCAAATCAAACAACGTAAATCCGAACACAGTGGCTTCGGGTTTGAAGCTGATGTACAGGCCGTCTGAGCCACCCAGCACCTTGTTGTCAAAAAACAAGAAGAACACCATCTGGGCAAAGGCCATCGTCACCATGATGAAGTAAATGCCGTGGGTACGCACCACAAAAATGCCGATAACCAGCGCCGCCAAGCCAGAAGCCGCCACCGCCAAAGGTAATGTCCACCACAGGCTGACCGGCTCTCCCGCAGGCGTCAGAAAGGCCAGCGCGTAGCCTGCCAGCCCAAAATACGCGGCGTGGCCTAAGGAGACCAAACCCGTCACGCCTTGCAGCAGATCCAGGCTCATCGCGAAGATGGCCAAAATCATCATGCGGGCCAGCATTTGGGTGTAGTAGTCGGTGCCGACGAAGGGGAAGGCGAGCAGGGCGATAAGACCCAGACCCAAGGAAATCTGCACGCTGCGGGGCAGAACTTCAAGATTCGCTCTAATTGCGCTCATGCTTTGAACAATCCTTCAGGCTTCCACAGCAGCACGCCTGCCATCAACACGTAAACCAACATCCCGGAAACGGAGGGCAGCATCACCTTGCCAAAGGTGTCCACCAAGCCGACCAGCAGCGCGGCAATCAAGGCGCCACGCACCGAGCCGATGCCGCCAATCACCACCACTACAAAGCACATGATGAGCACTTGCGAGCCCATGTTCGGGTAGACGCTGGCCACTGGCGCAGCAATCATCCCCGCCACTGACGCCAAGCCCACGCCTAGCGCAAACACAATGGCCTGAATCAGCTTGCTGTTGATGCCCAGCGCCTCGGCCATATCGCGGTTAAAAGCACCAGCACGAATCTTCATCCCAAGGCGAGTTTTTGAAATCAGCAGGTACAACCCCAGCGCGAGCACCAAGCACACGCCCGACATGAACAGCCTGTAAGCAGGGTAAGACAGTGTGTCGGTGAGCGGGATTGACCAGTCCAGCGCCGCTGGAATCGCCACGCCATGGACATCGTCGCCCCACAACATGGAGCGTAACTCTTCAAAAATGTAGATCAGGCCAAAAGTCAGTAGCACTTGATCGAGGTGGTCGCGCTGGTAGAAATGGCGAAACAGCAGCCATTCCAACGCAAATCCAAACACCACCGAGAGCACTGCCCCCCCAAAAATCGCCAACGTCAGGCTGCCAAAGGTGCTGGAGAGCGAATACGCCAGATAGGCGCCCAACATGTAGAAGCTGCCATGGGCCAGATTCACCACGCCCATGATGCCGAAAATCAGTGTGAGGCCCGCCGCCAGCATGAACAGCAGTAAGCCGTACTGCACGCTGTTGAGCAGCTGGATAAGAAAGTTAGCTAAATCCATGGTCCATGGGGGCAGCACAGTGCTGGAATTAAAGAGCGCATTGAGGGGCAAACAGTGTTGGACGCTGTCCAACACTGTTCAGGATTTGGCAAGAATCAACTTCCCGTCTTTAGACCATCTTGCAGCCGGCGCCCGAATCTGACAGCGCCTTGGCGGCGATGCCAATCACCTTGTTTTCCTTGTTTTCCACCACGCGCAGGTAAATGTCTTGCACCGGGTTGTGCGCCTTGCTCATCGTCCATTTACCGCGTGGGCTGTCGATGACAGCGGATTCCATGGCTTTGTACAGCGCAGGTTTGGCGGACAAATCGCCTTTAACGGCGTTCGCGCCTTGTACCAACAGCAAGCCGGTGTCATAGCCCTGCACCGCGTACACATCAGGCTGGGACTTGAACGTGGTGGCGTAGGCGAGGCGGAAGGCTTTGTTGCGTGGCGTGTCCAGCGAATCGCTGTAATGCATGGTGGTAACGATGCCGTCAGCAGCTGGACCAGCAGCGTCCAGCACGCCTTCGGTCAAAAAGCCTGAGCCATAGAGCGGAATTTTGCCTTTGAGTCCTGCCGCAGCGTAGTCTTTGATGAACTTGGCTGCACCGCCACCGGCGAAGAAGCAGGCTACAGCGTCGGGCTTCAAAGCAGCGATTTCTGTCAGCAGCGCCTGAAATTCCACATTAGGGAAGGGCAGGCCGAGCTCTTTGATGATGGTGCCGCCTGCTGCGGTGTAGCTTTCTTTGAAGCCTTCAAACGCCTCATCACCTGCGGCGTATTTCCAGGTAATCCAGACCGCTTTTTTATGACCTCTGGCGACCATCGCCGCCCCCAGGGCCCGCGTAGGCTGCGAATTACTGAACGAAGTGCGGAACACATTGGGTGCGCATAAGGTACGTGTGGCGGCGTGAACGCCTGCATTCGGGATCAAACTCAGAACGCCCGATTCGCGCGCTACTTTTTGAATGCCCATCTGCACGCCGGAATGTACGGTGCCAATCAGCACGTCCACTTTGTCGCGCTGTACCAGTTTGTTGGCGTTTTCAATGGCTTTGGACGGATCGGATTCGTCATCGACTTTGAACCACTCAATTTCGCGCCCACCCAATTTGCCGCCTTGTTGGTCAATCGCGAGGCGCACGCCGTTTTCAATTGCCACGCCCAATTGCGCAAACGTGCCGGTGTAGGGCAGCATGAAGCCTACGCGTACCTTATTCGATTGCGCACGTGCGAGGCTGGGCAGCAGCAAACCGCTGGAAGCTGCACCAATGACGGCGGCAGAGCGTGAGAGAACGAGGCGGCGAGTGGTCATAGGGGGTCTCCTGGGATAAATAGAACAAAAAGTTGAAGAAGCAGGAAGGCGGAAATCAGTGTTTAAAGATAAATTAGTTTAGGTTTAAACTAATTTAAACACGTATGAGCAAATGTTCTTTGTAGAACTTACCCGTAGGGGGGTGAGTATTCAAGGGAAATTTAAATGTGTTTCTAAATGGGTTTTATAAGCGAGTTCGCTATAAGGTCATTATCAAAAATGCACAACCGCTGGCTAAAACGCAAACCCTCAGGTGTTGACACCATGCGGTCAAGGTAGCGCCCAGTGCTCAAAATCTCAGGCAACTTGTCGCGATGGGTGCGTAGCACGAGGTAGGCGGTCTCGGCCTCGATCCCCTTATCGTTCATGGTCGTGATGAGTGGCTGGCTAACGATATGCCGCTGGTAATACGGCGCGTGGTAAATCGTGTGTGCCGCGCCGTAAACGCGATCCCGCAACATGGCTTGGCTCTCGAAACGCAAGATACACAGCGGCAAGCCTGCATCAAAATTCTCGCGTGACTGGATGGCGTAGACGCATTCTGGGGTGAAAAGGTCAGGCCATGTGGAGAAGTCGTTGCTGTCTAGAATATGGGCGTAGTCAAGGTGAAGTCTTGATACTTCGCTATAAGTTTTGAAGTCCATCGTGATATTCATATCGCGTTCATTTTTTGTTCATACTCAAACGCCCATCACCGAACGCCAGTAGCCGTACATACCGCGAATCAGCGTCTCGGTGACCATGTGTGGTGTGGGCTGCACGCCAGTACCGTCGAGTTCGCTAAGCGTGCGGGCTTGCGGGTTGGCCGTGAACGCGTCCTGCACAAACTCGATCACCTCGCCATCGTCCGCGCTGACATAGCCTGCGGGGCCGAACAGGTTCGCTTGGCGCAGGCGGCGTGCGTCCATCTCGGGGGTGTCGTCTACAAAGCCAAAATGCGTCCAGACAAAATCAAATGCGTTGGGGCCGGAAGGTTGAATTTGGCGGGTAGAGAGCGAATTTACCTGCTGTTGAATGATGAGGCTGGGGAACAGCGTCATCATCACCACGGTAGGGCCGTTCCACCAAGGTTCGGGCACGATATCGAGCAAACGCGGATCACCCAGTGCCATGTCGGCTTTGAACGAGGTGACGCCTTCGGTGACGGCTGTGGTTGCGCCAGAGGGAGCCGCCACCTCTGCACGCCGCGACACCATGCACGCGTGCCGCCCTTTGGCGTCCATCACCATCTGGCTGCGCTGGTCGGCACGCCACAGGCCAAACGTCACAAACCAAGTGTGCAGTAGGCCAGGGTGGTAGGGGTCTTTGATGTTCTCTTGCATCAGCTTCCAATTGGCAGGGATGCGCTGGCGGTTAATACCCAAGAGCTTTAGCGGTTTGTGGAACACACGGTCGAAATACGGCAGCACTTCAGGGCCAAGATAGTCCTCAAAACTCTCCACATCAGCATCAAAACTGGCGAACACCACGCCTCCCCGGAGCGCGACCTTCAACTTGTTCAGTCCGTGGTCGCACAGCGCAAAGTCTTCAGGCATGCCACCTTCCTTGATTTTTTGCCCCTCAGCGTCTTCGCGCACCACGCCATTGCGAAATGGCAGGCCCACTAAATCGCCATTCAGCTTGTAAGTCCACTGGTGGTAGGGGCAGACAAAACTGCGGGCGTTCCCGGTGCGCTCGCGCACAAAGGCCACACCCCGGTGCGCACAGCGGTTTTCCATCACGTTGATGCTGTCCGGTTGGCCAGGCCGACCTCGTTCGCGCACCATCACCACGCTGCGCTCGCCGATTTGCGTGCGCTTGTAATCGCCTGCTTTTGGGATTTCGCATTCCAGGCCGACATAGCACCAGTGGCCTTTATAAAAGAGCTTTTCCAGCTCTTGCTTGTACAGCGCTTCATCGGTGTAGACCCAGCCAGGTGCGCGAGAAGTTGGGACGTCGCCCCAGGTGGGCAGGGTGGGAGGCGTGGTGGTCATTGGTCGTCCTCACGGGTTTCTGGATCGGTTCGTTGGCTTAAGGCTGCAATTGTTGAAGGCCAAAGCAGCAGGTCAAGTTGCGCGACTGTTTCTGACAGGGGGCTTGCGGGTATACGGTTTTTGTTCAGAAACGCTTGCCACTGGCGCATTTTCGCGTCGTCTTCGCTGAATTGGTGGGTCAGTGCCAGTGGGCGCTCCATTGGCAGGGGCGTACCTCTTCGGGCAAACGTCGCTGCAATGGCTTGTGCCAGGGTGGTACTGTCCAAAGCTGTGCGGCGGGCGATCACCGCCAAGTCATAGAAGTCCTTCATGCGGCTGTTGGCTTGGCCCAGCTTCACCATGGCATGGTATTTTTCTGCAATGACGGTGTAGACCGGATATACCCGCAGCACAGGGGCTTGAAAATCCTTCAGAAGCGTTGGAAATACTACCGTCAGCGCCTCTGGCGTTACTGCGTCGCCGAAGCCTACGTCGATTTGCAGCGCACAACGTGCAGTACCGATACGGGCCACGACGTGGATGCGTGTACCACCATAGGTGTTGTCTTCACGAATGGCATCTGCATGCACCGATTGGGAATCGAACACAATGCCGTCGCTTAGATCCAGATCAGAGATATTGCGGAAGGTGGTGATCAGGTTTTCTGCATCGTCGGGGCCAAAGCCCAGTAAATCAGCATCCCGAGTAGGGCGGTGCTGGTCGTCGTACCAAAGCGCAAACAGCAAGGCCCCTTTGAGTACAAATTTGTCGGCATAAGGTGACACGCTGAGGCGGCACAACAGGCGTTCCAGCGCGAATCGGTTCAGCAGCAAGCTGTAATCGTCGCCCCGCGCTTTCGCCAAGGTCAGCAGGCGGGTGAGGATGGACTCAGAGTTAAGGCTACTCATGCGATCACGGCCTCAAGATAGGGCTGCATGACTTTTTCCATCCTGTTGATCTTGGCGAAGTGCGTGATGTCCGGCATGGTGATCTTGCGGGTACGCCATGCGTCTTTGAGGGCTTCCAGCGCCACGTCAAGGCCTATCTTGTTGCGGAACTTGAAGCAGTCGGTCACAGTTTTTGCAACGCTGTAGACACGGACAGGCGCACCTTGCTCGACCACGGTCTGTATGCCCTCGCTGTATGCGGCGCCACGCAGGCGCAAGATGCGCAGCTTTGGGTAGCTTATCGCTGGCGTCGGCGAAGCCTCTGGCAACGCAATCCACACCTCGTGGGGCATTTGTGTACCCACTTCATGAAATTGCAATGCTGACAGCAGACACAGCACTGCTTTGGGTACGCGTTGGCAAACCTCTATAGCCGTCTGATGTTCTGTGATTTCGGTCATCTCAGCCCTATCGCTAACGGGCAGTCTGTAGAGACCGCGGGCAACTCGTTGTAGCCGGCCTGCTTGGTGCAGACGAAGCAATAGCTGCGGTGACCAGCCATGTCCGCGTACATCCACAGCGCGAATCACGCGCTGCTGCCGAGCAAGGTCTAGGATTTGATGGGACTGGTTCATGGTCATGAAGTTTATTATTTACACTACTTGGGTGCAAGTAATGCGAATTTTAAACTTCGAGATTTTTGAAGTTTATGAAACCTAATCTCGTGTTCATTTGCGCAATCTGAACCGCTGAATCTTCCCTGTCGCTGTCTTGGGCAGCTCTGCTACGAACTCAATCCAGCGTGGGTATTTGTAGGGGGCCAATTGGGTTTTCACATGGGCTTGAAGGTCCTGCGCCGTCGCACTTTCGCCGGTCTTGAGCACCACCCAGGCTTTGGGTTTGACCAGTTCATCACTGTCGCTGTGCCCCACCACGGCCACCTCTAAAACTGCCGGGTGAGTCATCAGGCTGGCTTCCACCTCGAACGGGCTGACGTAAATGCCGCCCACTTTAAGCATGTCGTCGCTGCGCCCACCATAAGTAAAGTAGCCGTCAGCGTCCATGGTGTATTTGTCACCGCTTTTTGTCCACTCTCCGGCAAACGTGGTTTTAGTGCGTTCGCGCTGGTTCCAGTACATCAAGGCTGAACTAGGGCCGCTGATGAGCAGCTCACCGATTTCACCAGCTATGCACTCATGGCCGTCGTCCGCAATGATTTTGAGGCGGTAACCGGGTACAGCTTGGCCGGTGGTGCCGTAGCGCACTTCGCCGGGACGGTTGGACAGGAAGATATGCAGCATTTCGGTAGAACCGATGCCGTCCAAAATGGCGCAATCGTAAGCTGCTGTCCAACGTTTGCCGATGTCAGCAGGCAATGCTTCGCCAGCGCTTGTGCACAGGCGCAGGTTGAGCTTGTCACGGGTAGGGCGCTGCGGGTCGGCCAGCAGCCCAGCATACAACGTGGGTACGCCGTAAAAAATCGTGGGTTGGAAGTCTTGCAGGATGCGGAACACATCGGCTGACGTGGGCCGTGTCGGCAGCAGCACGGTGGTGGCGCCCACGCTCATCGGGAAGGTCAGTGCGTTGCCCAAGCCATAGGCAAAGAACAACTTGGCAGCTGAATACACCACATCGGATTCTTGAATACCAAGCACGCCTCGGCCGTACAACTCCGCAGTCTGAATCAGGTGGCTGTGCAGGTGAACCGTGCCTTTGGGTGTTCCGGTAGAGCCGCTGGAGTAGAGCCAGAAGCAGGCATCGTCCGAGCACGTGGGTGCTACCGTTGCTATGGTGTTCATAGCTGCACCCGCTGACAAAATCTGTGCCAGGCTGGAATTGGAGCCTGAAAATAACCCACCAGCGTGGCCCCCATCGACGATTACATGCCGCAGGTCGGGCAATACTTTCGCCGCAGTTTTCAGCAGCGGCTCCAGACTGGCGAGCATGGGCGCTGACAGCACCAGCGCCTGCGCTTTGGAGTCCCGCAGCATGAACTCAAAATCCTTGACGTTCAGCAAAGTGTTCGTTGCCACTGGCACAACACCCGCCAGAATGCAGCCCAAAAACACCACCGGCCAGCCCAGCGTGTCGTGCATAGCCAGCATCACTCGACACTCTGTGGGCAGGCCCAGTTTGCGAATAGCTGCAGCAAACTGGTGCGACTGTGTGGCCAGCGCGCCGTAGGTAAGCGTGTCACCACTGATGGCATCGATGTAGGCGACTTTCTCTGGACGCCCCGCATTGCGTGCAAGCAGATCGTGGGCGGCGTTGTAGGCACGCGGGATGGTGATGTGTGGCGGGCTGTGGCTGTGGTCTGCTTGGCTTAAATTCATGGCGTGTCTCGTTGCTATTATTTTTGTAGCTGTCTGTACTTGTTCAACAGGCGCTAAAGCCCTGTTCGCCTTAAATCCGAACGCTCAGGCTGTTGCGGACTCGGCGGCAAGCTGTGCGATAGCCTGCACCAACCATTCGCGGCACCACGTCGCACCTTCAGTTTCGGGCAGCGTGCCAGCGCTGGCGTCATGGCACCAAACTTCACCGATGCGGCGTGCGCCTAAGTCCAGAAGCCGCTCATCAAACTTTTTACCGCCAAAGCAGTAGGTCTGCATATAAGTACGGTCGCCCAGCGCAATGACGCCGTAGCGCACATGGCCTAAAAATTGAGGTTCATTGCCCAGTGACTCGTACAGCGCGCGGGCGTTGTCGGGCACATCGCCGGAACCGTAGGTGGATGTGCACAGGAGATATAGTGCATCTTCGGCTTGGTCGGGGCTGAAAACACTAATGTCCAGGTTGTCCATCATCAGGACTTCAATGTCATCGATCAAATCAGCGCAGTCCATTTGAATAGCCTGTGCTACGTAATCTGCTGTGCTGGTCATGGTGCCGACGAGGATTTTGAGTTTCATACTGTGTTTTCCCGTGAGATCAAAATATGCAATATATTGCTTGACACTTAATTTGATGGCAGTATAGTTCAACCCCAAGAGCTGTCAACAGGGCAAACCACCACATTAGCCACAACATCAGTCACCCTACTAAACACAATGTCAAAAACTGAAACCGAAGTCGATGCCGCAACTCCTCAAGCCACCGTGCTGGCTGAGTTGGGCGCACGCTTGCGGGCGTGGCGTGCTCGCCGCGGGATGACACGTAAGCAGCTGGCTGCGGACTCTGCTTTAAGTGAGCGGTTTTTGGCTGATGTGGAAAGTGGGCGCGGCAATGTGTCGATCAACTCGCTTACCGCTGCAGCGCGGGCGCTGAACATTTCAGTGCTAGACCTATTGCAAGAGCCTGTTCACCCCCCCTTGCAACGCGTTCATGGCCTGCTTGCACGGCTGGACGATGAGCAGTTGGATGTTGCCTTGTCGCTTTTAGGTGCGCATTTTGGCTTGGGCGATGCCCCCGAGCGCGCCGTACGTATCGCACTGATCGGTCTGCGCGGTGCGGGTAAATCCACCCTGGGCCAGCAGCTTGCTGTTCAGCGTGGCTTGCCGTTTGTTGAGCTGGACCGCGAGATTGAGCGTGAGGCGATGACGTCCTTGAACGAAATTTTTCTGCTGCATGGCCAAGCCGGCTACCGGCGCTACGAGCGGCGGGCGCTGCTTCGGGTGGCGCAAACTTACCCGCAGGGCGTGGTGATGACTACGGGTGGCAGCTTGGTAAGCGAGCGTGAAACTTTTGAGCTGCTGCTGAAGAGCTTTTACTGCGTCTGGGTCAAAGCCAGCCCTGAAGAACACATGGGCCGTGTGGTGGCGCAGGGCGATATGCGTCCTTTTGTAGCAGGGGCTGTCACTACCGACCTGCCCGATGCCAGCAACGCGTCGATGACCGAAGCGATGGACGACATCCGCCGCATCCTAGCCAGCCGAGAAACCCTTTACGCCCGCGCCGACGCAGTCGTTGACACCGCAGCGCGCTCGGTGAAGCAAAGTTTGAAAGACCTGGAACGCGCCGTTCCTACTTTGACTGCTTGAAACCCATACGACCGCAACCCGCAACCGGCAACCCCTCAACCGACAACCTGAAATAACCCGAAGGAGACAACATGAATGCCATGACCGAACCCCTCTTATTCCAACAAGGCGAGCGCGAGCTGGTGCGCTTTGCCACCCACCCGGCCAAGTACCAACACTGGACGTTGACCGTTGAGGCTGATGTAGCCCGCCTCAAGCTCGACATTCAAGAAGATGGCGGCATCAAGCCTGGCTACAAACTCAAGCTCAACAGCTACGACCTGGGCGTGGACATTGAGCTGCATGACGCGCTGAACCGTGTGCGCTTCGAGTATCCCGCTGTCAAAGTGGTTGTCTTCGAGAGTGGCAAAGAAAAAATCTGGTGCAGCGGCGCCAACATCTACATGCTGGGCCTCTCAACCCACGCCTGGAAGGTGAATTTCTGCAAACTCACCAACGAAACCCGCAACGGACTGGAAGACTCTTCGCGCCATGAAGGCCTGAAATCTCTTGCTGCAGTGACCGGAGCTTGCGCCGGTGGTGGTTATGAGCTGGCCCTGGCCTGCGACCGCATCGCCATGGTGGACGACCGTGCCAGCACCGTCAGCCTGCCCGAAGTGCCCTTGCTCGGCGTGCTGCCCGGCACCGGCGGTCTGACCCGCGTCACCGACAAGCGCAAAGTTCGCCGCGATTTGGCCGACATTTTTTGTACCACGGCTGAAGGTGTGCGCGCTGACCGTGCCAAGGATTGGAAGCTGATCGACAGCCATGCCAAGCCGCAACAGTTTGGCGCGTTGATTGCTACAGAAATAGAAGCACTCCGTGCACAGTCCACGCGCATTGGTGCTGAGAATGGCATTGAACTCACCGCGTTGAACGCCACCATCGACGCACAGGGCTACCACTACAGCACCGTCGATGCGCAGGTCAACCGCGACACCCGCATCGTCACCATCACCATCACTGCGCCCCTGACGCCTGTGGAATCTACAGCAGACGCTATCGTGGCTGCAGGTGCCCAGTGGTGGCCGCTGCGTTTTGCCCGCGAGCTGGACGACGCCATTCTCAACCTGCGTGCTAATGAGCCTGAAGCTGGCACTTGGGTGTTCAAAACCCAGGGTAATCCGCTGTATGTCATTCAGGCTGACAACGTGCTTGACAGCCTCAAGGCCCATTGGTTGGTCCGCGAAACGATAGGCATTCTTCGTCGCACACTGGCCCGTATCGACGTGACCAGCCGCTCGCTGATCGCACTGGTGGAGCAAGGTTCTTGCTTCGTCGGCACCCTGTACGAATTGGCGCTGGCCAGTGACCGCATTTACATGCTGGACCTGCCTGATTCGCCTGACGCTGCCCCTGCATTGCAGCTACACCACGCCAACTTTGGCCGCTACCCAGTTGTCAACGGACTGACGCGCTTGCAAACCCGCTTTTGCGAAGATGCCGACACCATCACGCAATTGGAAGGCCTGAAAGACAGCTCACTCCGTGCTGACCAAGCTCTGGCATTGGGTCTCGTTACCCTGACGCCTGACGATATCGACTGGGACGACGAAATCCGCATCATGCTGGAAGAGCGCGCCTCCATGTCACCCGACGCGATGACAGGTTTGGAAGCCTCTCTGCGCTTTCCTGGCAAAGAGACGATGGAAACGCGGGTGTTTGCACGGCTCTCGGCCTGGCAAAACTGGATTTTCATCCGGCCAAACGCGGTGGGCGAGGAGGGCGCTTTGAAGCTCTTCGGCACCGGCAAAAAAGCCAAGTTCGACTGGAAACGCGTTTAAGCCCGACGGCCCAACTGTAACTACTGGAATTACTGGAGCAACATCATGACCACCATTGACCTGCAAGCCCTCATCCCCAACAACGTTCACCTTGGCGAAAACCGCCAGCTGCAACGTGCCCTTGAACATTGGCAACCCGCGTTCCTGAACTGGTGGGACGAAATGGGCCCCAGTGATTTCAAGGCCAACGAGGTCTACTTGCGCACCGCTGTCGGCGTAGACGCTTCCGGCTGGGCAAGCTACGGCTATACCCCCATGCCCGATTACCGCTGGGGTATCTTTTTAGCGGACAAGGAAGAAGGCCGCAAGATCGGTTTTGGCGACCACAAAGGTGAAGACGTGTGGCAAGACGTGCCCGGCGAATACCGCAGCACCTTCCGCCGCCTGATCGTGACGCAAGGCGACACCGAGCCCGCATCGGTCGAGCAGCAGCGCCTGCTGGGCCACACCGCGCCCAGCCTGTACGACTTGCGCAACTTGTTCCAGGTCAACGTCGAAGAAGGCCGCCACCTGTGGGCCATGGTCTATCTGCTGCACGCCCACTTTGGCCGCGATGGCCGCGAAGAAGCTGAAGAGCTTTTGATGCGCCACAGCGGCGACGCTGACAAGCCGCGCATCCTGGGCACCTTCAACGAGCCGATGGACAACTGGCTTAGCTTCTTCATGTTCACGTATTTCACTGACCGTGACGGCAAATTCCAACTCAAGAGCTTCGCCGAATCCGCCTTCGATCCACTGGCCCGCACCACGCGCTTCATGCTGACCGAAGAAGCACACCACATGTTCGTGGGTGAAACCGGTATTGGCCGCGTCATCAAACGCACCATGGAAGTGATGAAAGAGCTGGACACTGAAGACAGCGTGACCCTGCGCAAAGCCGGTGTGATTGACCTGCCAACCATCCAGAAATTCATGAACTACTGGTTCAGTACCTCGCTTGACTTGTTCGGCTCAGAGACCTCAAGCAACGCCGCCAACTATTTCGCTGGTGGCATCAAAGGCCGTCCGGACGAAGCCAAATTCGCCGACCACGTGGAGCTGGACACTGAAATGCAAATCACCGTGCCTGATGGCATGGGCGGTATGAAAAGCCAGACCATTTCTTGCCGTAACGGCATGAACGAAGTCACGCGCTTGGAATACGTCAAAGACTGCAACGTCGGCGTCACCCGCTGGAACATGGGCATCAAGCGCGCAGGGGTAAATGTCGAGCTGAAATTACCCTCCATCCGCTTTCGCCGTCAGGTCGGTATGTGGGCTGGTGTCACTACGACGCCAGAAGGTCAGCCCATCAGTGCTGCGGAATTTGAAGCACGTAAGGCAGACTGGCTGCCCACGTCAGAAGATACCGCCTTTGTGAAGAGCCTGATGAACAAGGTGACCGAACCCGGCAAAATGGCCGCCTGGATCGCCCCCCCAGACCGCGGGATCAATGCGCAAGCGGTGGCTTATGAGTACGTGAGGTTGTGATGTCACCGTTTTGAAGCAAAAAGGCGCTGTTAAGCGCCTTTTTTATTTGTTGCGTCGGGTTGACGTTGCTGTTGGTTTGAGAAACGCTAGAGCGCTAATGTGGATTGGCTTCGGGTTGCCTAGCGAGCCTGGTCGTAGGCATTCAGGATGTGGGGGCGACAGACTGCAATCGACGACAAAGAGGAAATACAGAAGTCTGAACTGATTTGCCCTAAAGGCGACATTGCCTATCGCTTGTAGCCAGTACCGGTGGCTGGCTGAAATGCAGCGGAAGCTGACCTTGGTCAGGAGCAGTCGATTAACTTGTCGCGGCTATATTTTGGAAAACGGTGAGCTGAAGTCACAGGGCTCGGCAGAGGAACTTGCAACCAATTCGAAGGTGCAGGCCGTCTACATGGGTGGTTAGGCCGTATTAATTGTCCACGCATTGTGGGGCGTGTACCGAATGTTCAGTAGTTACGCCTCTTTTTGAAGTATCCGTATTGGCTAGGTTTTGTTCATGTCATGCGAAGCACATCTCAATAGGCATCAGCCGTCCCCAGCAGGAGTAGCACCGCTCAAGCCGCACTGCCGTAGGGCACATAGAATCAAACCATGATCATCTTGCACACCTTCTGGCTATCCCTCGCCACCTACCGGGTGCGAATCGCACTGAACCTCAAACGCGTGGCTTTCGAAGAGCGTACGCACGATCTCTCGAAAGGCCACCAGCATGCGGCCGAGTTCCGCGCGGTCAACCCGGCAGGTGCTGTACCCGCGCTCGAAGGTGCGACGCCCGAACCCTTGACCCAAAGCCTTGCGATTCTTGAATGGCTGGATGAAACCTACCCTACACCGGCGCTGCTTCCCGCTGATCCTGCTGGGCGCGCCAAGGTTCGTAGTCTGTTCTTGTTGACGGCAGCAGACACACACCCGCTGGTCGTGCCGCGTGTGCGCGCCCAACTGAAGCAGCGTTTCGGCGCTGACGACGCCGCGGGTGTCGAATGGGCGGCACACTGGTTCCGGGAAGGCTTGGCGGCTTACGAGGCACTTCTGCCCGAAGGCGCAACTCGCTGTCATGCGGAAATGCTCAGCATTGCCGATTTGGCACTGGCCAGCCATCTGATCGGTGCGGCGCGTTTTGGCGTGGCTTTGGACGGCTTCCCCCGAGTGGCGCACGTCGCGGCATCGCTGATGGCAATCCCCGAAGTCGCGGCGGCTCATCCCAATTTGCAGATCGACGCGCCGTCCGTCAGCTGAGACGGTCACCAGCGCTGCGGTGCCTGGTCGAAGCCGCCTCGGGGCATAGCCATGTGTAACTCCACCGCTAGTGCATTTCTCCCCAGCGTGAGTTCATCTACCCAGGGCATCATCGTGCCTTCGCGCAGGGCCCTAACTGTTTGTCAAGCCGCCACCAGCAAGCTCCGCTTGTTGGTTCCCATCGTGCTTCGCACTCCGGTGCGGCTCACCGCTGGCGTTAGACAGCAGAAATACGCCCTAGGCGAAATTTGGTTACCTGACACCGCTCATTGACCAAAGACAGCTCTTGGCCCCGAATTGACATTTTGGATGGCTGGTTCACAGTAGCTCTCCCCTCAACTTAAGGAGAGCATCGTGAACACTCAAACTGCATCGCCTACCAAGGTTCCATGGAACAAAGGAAAGATAGTTGGCCAGAAGGCCCCACTGAAACTCAAAGACATCTGGGCCATCCGCATACGGCTACAACTAGGCCACCGCACAAGGGAGCTGGCGCTTTTCGACCTTGGGTTGGACAGCAAACTGAGGGCTTGCGATTTGGTGCGCTTGCGGGTACGGGACATCTGCCACGGTGATCGCGTTTCCCCACGAGCGATCGTCATGCAGCAAAAAACCTCCCGACCTGTTCAGTTTGAAATCACACCGCCAACAAAGGATGCCGTCACAGCATGGATCAAGGAAGCCAAGTT
>JAYUED010000127.1:0-4324 GCA_043739385.1 Betaproteobacteria bacterium
CCTGGCTGCGCTCGCAACGCGAACAAGCGCAGCTTGGCTTGGCGCGTCGCCACCTCCAAATCCACCAAGGGCATAGGGATGTCCGTGCCAACTGTCACGCCGTAGCGCACCTGCAAATCGGGCGGCATCCGCCACGGCTCAAACAGCCACGTATCTGGCACTCGGCGCATAGCGGGCAGCCAGCGACGCACAAAGTGACCGTTAGGATCATGGTCGTGCGCTTGCTTAATGGGGTTATAAATCCGAGGAATGTTGATGCCTGTCGTACCCGACTGCATTTGCATCTGGCTCCAGTGGATGCCTGGTTCATAGTCCAAGAATTGCCGTGCCAGCCACAGGCCCACTGGTCGCCAATGCAGCCACAATGGGTAAGCCGCCACAGACACCAACATCGCTCGCATCCGGAAGTTGATCCATCCGGTCTCGCGCAACATGGCAACACATGCGTCTACCAACGGCCAACCGGTGCGCCCAGCCATCAGCGCCACCAAGTGCGCGGGATTAACCTCAAGCTCCCGCAAGCCGTCATAGCCCCGGTGCAGGTTACGGTATTCGAGCGCCGGCTCACTTTCCAGCTTCTGAATGAAATGGCAGTGCCAGTAGAGGCGACTGGTAAAGGCCGTCAACCCCTTCTTTTGGTATCGGGCTTCAAGCGGCAAGCTGGCTAACTGATGTCGGGTAGCCTGCACCACTTCACGCAAACTCAGGCAGCCAAAGGCCAAATACGGAGACAAACGGGAACACGCTGTAGGCGCAGACAAAGGCGACGAAATACCGCCTCGGTACTGATCGCTGCGCTCCACCAAAAAGCTGTGCAGTACTGACAATCCCAAACGCCGTCCGCCGTGTTGGCGTTGTGGTGGTACGAAGCCGCTCAAACCCAAGGTCGGTGGTGTGGGAAACAACAGCGGTGCTGTGAACTCTGCACTCGGCAACTTAAAAAACCGCAAATGCGGCAAAGCAGATGACTGCAGACAAGGCTCCTTGACATGCGCTTCCCACTGCTTTTGCCACCCATCACGGCTTTTCAACCGGCGAAAGACACCAAACTGGGCAAACTCAGTCCAAGTTACCCCCTGCGATTGGCACCACCGCCCTACCGCTAGGTCACGGGCATAGGTGATACCGTTACCAGTTTCCTCATGGGCATAGACCGCATTAAACGCAGCCACAGTAAAGAGCTTGGCCAAAGTCGCTACGACTTCACCGGTGACGACATGTAACTGCCCGCCTCGCCTGCGCAGCGCCGCGTCCAGCTCACGCAAGCTTTCTGTTAAAAATTGGTAATGCTGATTGGCCGCATCAGGCTGCGCCCACAGGCTGGGCTCGATCACATAGAGACACACAACCGGCCCACGTTGCGACGCTGCGTAAAGCGCAGCGTGGTCATGCAAGCGTAAGTCACGCTTGAACCAAACAATGCTGTAACCCATCTATCAATGCCAAAACACCAAAATTCAAGCCAATAGGGTGACCCGTACGAGCGGTCAGCGTAATGAAGGTTATGCGGGCTGCTGGGGATCCGTGTCTTCTTTGCTCTGTAAATGCTCCTCAAGCATTTCAACACCTTTGAATCCCGTGTAAGCAGCAATGCCTTCTGTCAACAAAGAAGCATTCGGATCAAGTTTTTTGACGCCTTCAACTGCCACAACCACGCCTATCAATTCGTCTAATAAACCCATGATGTACCCCTTTGAGATGTGCAAAATAATGCAAATTTATGCTATCACAACTTCATGGGCCGTTGATTTCCGACAGGCAAAGGTGCTGTCCAAGCCATCACCAACTTTGACGATGCCTTAGCGCAACATCGCCGCTGCGCGACCAATCAAGGAGTAGGTCTCTAATTCGGCGCTGTCTACCCAGGACGTAGGCCATGCGCTCCAGACCACCGCAACAATATCTTCCTTGGGGTTGATGTAGATGAACTGGCCGAAGATACCTTCAGCAGTGAATGCGCCGTCATGGAACGGGAGCGCATTGACCCCGGTCGGAAATGCCCACCACTGGTAGCCGTAACCGAGTGGGTAGCCGGGGTAGAGCTGCCCGTAAGCTGTCACCGGCGTATCCGGCTGCCCGGCCTGATCTCGCCACCCGCCAGACAGCACACTACTGCCGTTAACCATGCCCTGCCGGAGGAAAAACAAGCCAAAGCGGGCGTAGTCACGCAACGTCGCACTGAAGTTGTTACCACCCATTTCCTGCCCATTTGTGGAATCGAGCAACCAGTAACCAGTAACCAGTAACCATCAGCCTCCATGCCCATGGGCGCCCATACCTTTTGCGACAAATAGTCACTCAATGAACTTCCGGTAGCTGCCGCTACGATGGCACCCAGCACATAGCTCTTTCCGGTACTGTAGTTAAACACGCTGCCCGGCGCTGCAACTCTTGGACGGGTGCGCATCAATTCCAAGATCGCACCACTCTGTCCGGAGGTCATCGCAGCCAATAATCGGGCGATATCGGAGTTGCCAGTGGTGCTGTACTCCTCAATCCAGCCAACGCCTGAGGTCATGCGAAGCAAATCTCGAACAGAGTTCAGTTCATAGGCGCTTCCCCTTAGTTGGGGTAGATACCGGGTTACGCCATCGTCCAAACTCCTGATGCTGCCGTCCCTGAGCGCCGCCCCGATGAGGGTGGATGTCACCGATTTGGCAGCCGAGAACGAGGTCCACAGCGAACTGGCGTCGTTGCCCATTCCATACCGTTCCAGTGCAACAGCACCGCCTTTCAGGATAAGCAGCCCGGCCGTACGATTGCGATTCATGTAATCCTCAATCGAGGACATTACTCCATTGCTTTCATACCTGAGGGCACTCAAATTGACGCTGTGAGCAGGCAAGGGCAGCACGGAAGTACCACGCCTGATTGCACGGGTTGGGTATAGGCGGTCAGCATGCCGATACGTGGCCGCCTGGTTCGCAGGCGTTGTGCTGAGCAAACTGGCAGCAAGCGATTCCTGAACGACAAGCGTCGCTTCGCTACCGCCCCCGCAAGCACCAAGTAAGCCCAGACCGCCAAGAGCGCCAGTTGCGCCCATCGCCTTTACCCAATGTCGTCGTGATATGGCTTGTTTCATCGTATCTCCTCTATGTTTGTGTTGCTTTGATGCGGCGCAGTCCTGTGCCCGCACGGCGTGAAGCTTAGGGAGGCCTCATTGCCCCGTCTACATCCACAGATGCGGGGTCCACAGATGAGGAGGGCTTCTGTGGTCCTCCCCAGAAGTAAACTCTCGCGCAATCAACATCCATTCGATTGGAACTTTCTTTGCCGAGCGTCCCCACCCCTGCCCTCCAGCTAACTACAGCGGTTGACCAGTTGAGCGTGTACCTATTGCGATTGGGTCGAACGGCCCGAGAAGTGCCTGCTTCGGAGTTCCTCAGCCATGCAGTGAGCCTCCTTCGCGAGTTGGTCGATTTCAATAGCGGGTGGTGGGGCTTGGCCACTGACCATGACAAGCTCAAGACACCGTCCATCCATCAGGCCGAGTATCTGAACCTGCCAGCCAGCTTTGCCTCCGAGTGGCGAAGCATCTCGTCGGTCGACGACTTTGGCCAGGACATAAGAAATAACGTCGGGCAGGTGCAACGGTTCGCCATAGATGAGACCGGCGGAATTCCCCACGTATTGGCGAATTTCGACCTTCTATACGAACTGCATCATGGGATGGGACTGGTGCTTGACGATGCGTCCACCGGGCATGCATTCTTCATTGTCTTGTACCGTGGCGCGCACGACCTGCCTTTTAGCGATGACGAAGCAGTGCTGTTTCTGCACCTGCTTCGCCATACCATCCAGCTTTGGCACCATAGCCTTCAGGACGCGTTGTCAACAGCGTCAGCTGAAGGCATTTCGCGTGCAGCCCTGGCCCGTTTGAACGGACGTCTGGTCTATGCTGGCCCGGAACTGTGTGAGCTCCTCTTTGCCCTGTAGTGGTCAAGTAATTTCGGACAGTTTGATGGGTTTTTTTGATGTCGATTCACGCTCGAAAGCGTTGGGTGACAAGTTGCCCAGTTTTGAGTGCAGCCTGATGCTGTTGTAAAAGCCAACGATGTA
The DNA here is from genome assembly GCA_043739385.1 of Betaproteobacteria bacterium. Classification (GTDB taxonomy): domain Bacteria; phylum Pseudomonadota; class Gammaproteobacteria; order Burkholderiales; family Burkholderiaceae_C; genus Defluviibacillus. Next base: position 4,060 of record JAYUED010000127.1, read on the forward strand.
GTCAGCAATATCGTTTGTTGCCTCGAGGTGATTGGCATAGTCCTTTTGCCAAACCCGCTCCATCTTCAGATTCAGGAAGAAGCGTTCCATCACGGCGTTGTCCTAGCAGTTGCCTTTACGGCTCATGCTACCAATCAGGCCATACTTTTTCAGCAACGCCTGATGTTCAGCGCTGGCGTACTGGGCGGATTCAACCGGTCGTCGCAACACCCTAATCATGGAGGTGTTTATGGGACGACCCGCAGGGTGGAGCAGAAGTTGACGG
>JAYUED010000128.1:0-12925 GCA_043739385.1 Betaproteobacteria bacterium
ATCTATACCTTTGTTCTCTCTGCCTTTGGGGTCTATGTCAGGCACAACTTTAAGTAACTTCAGCAATGCACAGTTCATTGACCATCCGACAGGCACATCACACTTGTACAGCCGTTCGTCCCTGCAAACACGGCAGACTGTCGCGCGAGTTTCTGAGAGTGTTCGTTCACAGGGCAGTGGTAACTCTGATGCTGCGTGTGCCCGCTTTCTAGCGTCCACCAGCAGGTAGCTACTCTTGTCGTTCCAAGGTGCCAAACTTAGGTGCGCCTGCAATGCCGCAGCTAGGGCATCAAGTTCCTTCTGAGTCCAATATGTCATGTCGCTCCCGCGCACATGCTCTGCCCCATTTAGCGCCACTATTCAAAACCATGGGGCGGTGCCTTTGTATGGTGGAGTGTACGTCTGGCGGTGGGCGTATGCAATAGTAGACACGAAGTGGATAGGGAAGCCTTAAGGTGCAAGGCCCTTGCAGGGCCTGTTGACCTACTCCCGAAACAGATCGCAGAGGTCAACGTGGAGGGAATCTGCAAGTGCACCAAGAACCAATAATGTTGGATTGGCGGTGCCACCTTCAATGCGTGACAAGTAAGTGCGATAGATGCCACATTTCTCAGACAAGACATCTTGGGTCATGCCTATTGCGTGTCGCTGCTTTCTAACCTGTGCACCTAACGCCTTCTATTGGTCTGTATAGTCCTCCGTTGTAATTTCCATTTGAACTCTCCTCTTTGCTGTAAGCCGGCTGAATGTTTGAATCAGTGAGCGTGAAGTATGGGAAAGTTTTGGGCTATTTCAAGAAGTTGAGGTGGGCGGCTAAGCCGAAAGAGAAAACCCAGCGGTTTAGGCTGGGTTTGGTCCTCTGTACTGCCGACGAAAACAGCAGATGCGTGTGAATGCGTGACCCTTCCACTGTAGCCCCCACCCGTAAGCCTGTCCATAAAACAATCATCTGCAGGGTAGCTAAATAGGCAACCACACAAGCAACTAAAGGCCTATAAGGGTTTCAAAGGCAGGGATTTCAATATGGATGTCGTTGGCTCTGTTGAGTTCGGGGACTGGCTCAACAATGAACTATCAATGCAAAAAATCCTACCCATTTCGGATGACTTGATTTTGCGTAGGGGCGTAACTGTACGAATTGAATCCCTGGGCAACGCAAAGAAGCTCTTGCTTGAATTTCTGACCGTTCAGGATGAAAGAATGCGGATAGCAAAGCTACAACGCTCTATGCCCCCTGCGTCCCCTGCCAGTGAATAATTAACCCGTCAACAGACGCTAGGCCGCATTCAAATGGGTATCCTCCCGCAGCAACCCTTAGCGATTGCGCCGAGCCACCCAATAAGTGGCGCCATGGCTGCCATACCGCTCCGCATGTGGCGTGTCCTTAGGCAAGGAGAAAGTACCGCCAGGCGTAATGTGGCGTGTGATTCCTTCACAGGTCAGCCACATCTCGCCTTGAACGACAACAGCTGATGCATCAAAGGGGTGGGTGTGTTCAGGCAACTCAACATCTGGCTCCCAGACACGCTGAGTAACCTCATCGTAGCCATCCGCTCTGGCTTTCTGTTCAAACGATTCAAAACTGTTGGTGTTCATAAAAACCTCCCAATGCTGGTGCCTGTCGGTCAATTCCATGAGGATACAGGCGAAAGAAAGTAGGGGTTCAACCTGCCGGTTGAAGCGGCAAAATGAAAAGGAATGCGGGGAGCCGGGGAGCGCATGCAGCGCAAAGCCAAACCCAGGGGTTGACCCCGGTTTGTTGGCTTCCGGCTGTTGATGGCGCAGCCATGAAAGCGAAGCGCAACGGTATTCTGGTCTCCCCGGAGGACTGTGACTTGTAGTCCCTGCCTGCCAACCACACCCCTATTCACCCACCTGCAGGTTTTCCAGCCCCGCGGTTTCCCTACTGGAAACAACAGGCTGTTACGGCCGGAACGGCGGAAGGCCCGATTGGGGCCGGGGGCTGTTTGGTTTCAATTGCCTGAGGTTACTGTGCAGCCACGCAGATGTGGCGCTCATGAACTAAGACAGGTGCTTGCCTGCCAAACCGGTGAGTTCAAACATGGTCACCTCATCCTTGCCCAAGACGGCCTTCAGTTTCGCATCACACAGGATGTTGCGTTTGTTTGCTGGGTTCTGCAGGTTGTGGGCCTTGATGTACTCCCACAGTTTTTTGATGACCTCAGTGCGAGGTAATGGATCGGCGCCCACGACGGCGGCCAGTTGAGCGCTGGGCTTGAGGGCCTTCATGAAGGCTGATTCTTTTTTGGGTGCTGTTGTCATGTTGCTTTCCGCAATGTTTAGGGAGGGCGAAGTGTAGTCGCAGCAGCGGTCCGTACTACAGAGTTACAACTAGCCCTTTCCTGAGTTCACCTCTGCGGCTAGCTTGACAAGTTCGTCGATGCCGCTTTCGGCCCAGTTCTTGAAATCGTTGATTTCTTTACGCAGGGCATCAAGGGCTACTTGGTCATTGCCTTCACCTTTGCAACCATTGAGCAGCATGATCCAGTTATTTGCAATCTTGACGAAACCTTCAAGCATGCTGCCGCGCCGAGTGAAGAAATGACTGCGCAACTCTGGCGCCAACGGGATTTTCATGTCGACGGCTTGGCGCCACATGTCCATGGCTACTTGAATGTTTTCGGGGTCGAGGTCAATCTTCATAGGGCAATGATAGCGAACCATAATGGAAGCTTGGATCGAGGGACACTGGGATTGACACACATGGACATCGCCCCCAACGCCTGGCCGCGCAATGCGGTTTCGAACGCAGCCAAATTGATTGCTGAGGCGGACGGCATCATCCTGACGGCTGGTGCCGGAATTGGCGTGGATTCAGGTCTGCCGGACTTTCGTGGCAACGAGGGCTTCTGGAAGGCGTACCCAGCATTGGCAAAGGCCGGTATTGGTTTCACCAGCATTGCATCTCCTCGCGCGTTTCAACGCACGCCGCGCCTGGCCTGGGGCTTCTATGGCCATCGACTTGCCCTGTACCGACGTATCGATCCGCACAAGGGCTTCGATGCGCTGCGCCACTGGGGTTCTAAGGCACGGATGGGGGCCTGGATTTACACCAGCAATGTGGATGGGCACTTTCAGAAGGCGGGTTTCTCGGGTGCCATGATCAACGAATGCCACGGCTCCATTCACCACCTGCAGTGCCTGGAAGGTTGTACGCCGGAAGTCTGGAGTGCTGATGACTTCATTCCCGAGGTTGACAACGACACCTCCCAGCTGCTCAATGATTTGCCAACCTGTCCCCATTGCGGTGGTCTCGCAAGGCCCAACATCGTGATGTTCGGTGACAACGGATGGTTGCCCCAGCGCAGCCTGCCGCAGCGTGCCAATCAGGCCGCTTGGTTGGAGCACGCGAAGGCGACGAAGGCCCAATTGGTTGTCATTGAGATCGGCGCTGGATCGGTCATCGCGTCCGTGCGGGATTTTGGACGGCGCATGTGCGACGACCTGGGCGCCCACATGATTCGCATCAACCCGCGGGAGTTCGAGGTGGAGGGCCGGGGCGATATAGGGATACCGGCACGGGCACTGTCGGGGATCAATGCGATTGATGCGTTCTTGCGTTCTTGAAGGGGCAGTGAGCCATCTGCCGATATTGAATCAACCACTTGGCGCTAAGATATGCGGCACTATGGACCAGCAACTTATCACCCCCCCAAATGAACTGCCTGGACGGTGGCACGAACATGGCGGCCTTGATGACTTGGTGCGCCTGGACGTGCCAGCTGTAACACCCGGCATGGGGGTTGTTGCCAAGCGAGGTGAACCTTGGCAGGAAAGGCCTGAGCTTCGCTGGCAGGTGTGGCCTGATGATTTAGAGGCAGCCTGAGAGTCGGCCGTCGTTTTTGAATCGAATGAATCAGGCACCGAAAGACTTCGGCAGACGTGGCCAAATTTACCACGTCAGGGAACACACGCAAATGTGGGTAGACAACGGGTACTCGGAAATCCGACAAACAAATGCAGGTACTTGGTGTGCTCTGTCGCGATTCAACTTCACGTGGGCGTTGGTTGTTGGACTCGACGAATCTGGCTATGCGCTGCGGTATTGCTATGAACACCAGGCTGAGGCGTCCACGGCGCTGACATCCTGGAGTGGCACAGGCCATCCCTCAGGTCCATGGATCAAATGCAAAGGACCTGGCATCGATCTGCTGAACCCTGAATTGGCCTACGACTGATGGTTTAACTTTACCTACACAAGCTGTTTACAGACCCAGACTAGGATCGCTGGCATGAGTAAGCCAGTCAGCAAATCGACCGTATTGGATAACGGTCTTCGGTACAAGTCCAAGGCATCTGGAACGCTGTTCCCGTAGATGAAAATAAATCTGCAACTTTTGTGCCGATGATTCTGACAATCGGCAATTCCGGGGTGGCGTGACGGGGTGCAAACCCGCATACAGCGTGGGTTTGGCTGATTTGCCAATGAATGTGTCAATGACTGGCGGCCCGCAAAAATTTGCAAAATGAATGTGCCACTGCAGCAAAGTCCAAAGTCACCCCGAAATCGGTTCAATTGAAGAAAGTCCGGGTGATGGCAGTGCGACCTGGTTGCGTCAGGGGAGGGCGCCTGAGGATGCAGGTCGAAGCGCGCGAATAGTGAGAGCCGCACTCAGGACAGCGAAAGGGCGAGCCGATCACCTTTGCATCGATGCGATAAGAGCTGGTCGCTGCGCAGCTGCGACAAGCCGTCTCAAGCAGGCAGCCATGCACGGGGCACCGTTGTTGGCTGGCGAACTGATGCACCACGCTGTGATATCCGCGCGCCATACAGCGAGAGCAGAACTGCAGGTCCGGGCACCATGGCCGATGTGAGTCTGGATGCCGGGTCGCCATGCGCAACTTCTTGTGCGAAACCTGAAGACTGGCGGCGATACGAGCGACATTGATTTCGAGGAGGCTTGCTGCTATGCCATCGTAGGGATCGACCGCAGATTTGGCGGCGTGGCTGACCACGATGTGCCCGGGCAGACGGTTCATCCAGGCGAACTTCCAAAGCATGCCCACCAGTGACTCATACGGATCGAGACAGGCTGGGTCAAAGACATAACCAAGGCTGGGAGCCAGATCACCCTGCGCGAAAGTGAGGATGGGAAATGCAAGGTTTGGCATGGATGCGCATCATGCAGGAGCCGTCGCCAACTCAGAGCCTACCGCCTGGCGTGACTGGATGTAGCCGCAGCTGCGCACGGCCACATTCCAAAGTTCCTGTGCTGGCCGGTAGCCCGGGCCATCACGCAACTCACTTTCCTTGAGGACAATCTCCACGGCGCGCGCGAACGACTCCATGGGAATCTCGAGATCGCCAGGCAGGCCGTGCTTGTGGTGCAGATGGTCAAAGGCGTCCCATAACAGGGGCGCATCCGAGCTGAGCATATAGCCGCTGGCAACACCGGCGGGCACATAAAAGCGGCTGAAGCTCCAGTCACTTGCACGAGGAAAACTCGTCTGGTCGTAGCCGGACAAACAGGTGGCCACCTCTTCGGCGTTACGCACACCGTGAAATGGCAATTCCTCAACCATCAGGCGGGCGACGATTTGTGTTTTGCGTGCCCGCTGCATGGCCGTTTTTACGGAGAGCAGTTCTTGCTGGCCCACCAGGAATGTAAACAGCCGGATCTGAATGCGGTCCAGGTGATCGTGTACATCGCGCAGCCATTCGTATTCGTTCTCATCGTAGCGCTGAGCCTCATCGCAAAAGAGCACGACCGTGCCGCTGCCGTTGCGTGAACAGGCCTCCTTGATTTTGTTGATCAAGCGCATTCGTTTGGATGGATTGCTCCCGCTGTCGGGATCGGGATACCCAACAGCTTCCAGCAGATTGGCAAAGAACGGACCTTCAGCATGACGTGGCTTGTGCTCGGCCTGTGCATGGTAGGTGGTGACCTTGGGGTGGGTTTCTGACAGAAGCAGTCTGAGGTATTCAATTGCGCGGGTTTTGCCGATGCGCGGTGGCCCATAGGCGAGCGCGCCGGTGATGCGGTATCGCAGGCATCGGCAGATCAGCTCGTAAAAGGTCTGAATCGCTGGCGTGGCAATACGGTAATTGCCCGTCTCGATGGGATGCAGGGCGTGATCGACGGGTCGGACAAGGGGATCAGCGTGCCGGGGGGACTTGGTCATGATCGCTCCTGGGTCAAATTGAGCCGACGTAGCCGCTGCCAATGGTCAGGCGTTGAGGCTCAATACGCCTGGGCGGTGCAGGCGTTGGGTCTGGCTCTGTCGTTGCCGCTGGCGTGACGGGTGCTGCGGTGTCCATGCTGGTCGGCGCACTGGCGAGTGTGCGCAGCGCTTGGGTCAGCTCGCTGGCACCCCGCCTGGATTTCCTGGCCTTGGCAAACTTCTGGTCGATGTACTGCGACAGAAATTCCTGGGACAGGGCGCTGGAGAGACGTTTCTTTCCGCGCTGGCGGAGAATTTCCTGACGAAGCTTCATGTCGTGGACGATTTCACCCCATGCGCCCTGGGCCTTGAGAACACCAATTTCAGAGCCGTCGGCGGCAAAGGCGCGTACGGTACGAAGGTCCTGGCTGTTGTAATAGAGACGAAGTTCGCTGCCCAGAAACAGTGCCGTGCTGGCCAGAAGTGCATTGGTGTAGCGCACCCCATGAAAATTGATATGCGGACGCTGGCCCTGGTGGAGGTAGCCGCGCACGGTGGCCAGCCGCGGTGTGTGCATCAGACACAGGGTCTTGCGTTTGCCAGCTGGCAGCCAGTTGAGCATCGTGCCCCTGCTGTGCAGCGAATGTTCAATCGCCTCCAGCGGAGTTCGCCCGTTCAACCCGCCGTGCGGCGTGGCGTTGTAGGTCGCCAGGGCCGCTTCCAGCAGTTCTTCCAACTCATCGAGCGAGACATAGAGGCGCAGATTGCCTTTGGGGTCGGCCAGGGCTCGGCGTAAATCGCGGGCATTTGATCCGGTGTAACCTGGCAGCCGGCTGGAAAGAGTCGCAGCGACCGTGCCAAAGAAACGTTCGATGTAAGGCCGGTCGTCTGGGGTATGTGCTGGCCCGGCATCAATGAAGCAGCCGATGAATTCGGCCAGCGCATGACGTACATCGTCCGAAAGATTGGCCCGGGCGTTGTCCAGTTTGAACCACTGCCAGGTGGCGTATCCCAGTTCCGGCAGCTTGTCGGACGGAAATCCGCCAAGGGGGCCGTACCCCACACCGGATAGGCTGAAATCCCGCTTGCGGTGCGGCTCCAGCGCAGCTTCGATGGTTCGGATCACGTCATAGCCGCTGTACTCGCGGTTGAGACTGACGTGGTAGCCCAGCACGGCGCGCGTGCAAACGTCAATGATGACCAGCAACCAGACGCGTTCGATTTCGAATTCCTGTTCGAAGCCGAGCGGGTCCCGCACGACCACCTTGAGCCTGATGTCCAGTCTGTGGCCATCAAACTCGACCACGTCCAGGACGTGCTGTGCCGGCGGCGCATTGATGGGGAGGTCAGCTGGTAGACCCTTGAGATGGGTGGCGCCGGCCAGATGTGCACTGCGCGCAAAAGTTTGCAGGCAGCGGTCATGGGCGTAACTGCCAAGTGAGCGAATGCCCATGCGTTCGGTATTGAAGGGATAGTCATTGGCCCTGAGATTGACGCCGCGACATTCGCGCAGAAAGTTCAGGTGCAAGGACTTGAGGCCACGCAGCCGAATTCGTAAGCCATCGTCCGTTGTGATTTGGCTCAGAGCAATGCGCTTCTCCTGGATTTGTCGGTCGATCCAGTCGGCCAGGGTCGGATGCGCTTGCAACAGCGTCTTGAATGATCCTGCTGTCCCGCGACTACCGCCAGGTGGGAATACTTGAAGTCGGGCGACTCGCTCATATTGGGCCACACGGCTGTAGCGCACCAGCGCGCGGTAGCCAAAGAGCCTGCCGTCATCGTGCGTTTGCGCGCAACGATTGAGCATCCGGTAAAGTTGGCTGCGGTCGACGCCGGTCTGACTTTCAATGTCGCCAATGGCCGCATGTTGGCAATACATTTCAATCGCTCGGCGGCGAGCAACAAAGGCTTGGCGTTGGGAGGGTGTAAGTGCATTGGCATCAAATTCTGGCCAGGCACTCAGATCCAGTGCAATGGATTCACGTCTTTGGCTCATCGCATGGGCTCCAAGGTTGTGTGCACAGACAGTGGCTCAGTACGCAACGCGGGAGCAGTCAGTTGGCCGGTTCGCAACAATTCAAATACGGTTGCGCGCACAACGGAGGGATCGCCATTGCTGAATTGGCGCTCGATCGCGGCCAGTGGCGTGGGCTCACGCACAATGTGACTCACCGATTTCATCGTCGATTTGGAAATGGCACTTCGAGCCGCGTGGATAACTGGCAGCATTCGCATCCAGTTGGAAGTCCATACGGCTGATGCCGCGCGGTCAACCGCACTGATGCAGCGAAGCGGGGTTTCGTCAATCTTGCATGGCAGAGCGGCGTCGGTGTCACCTTGCGCCACCATCAGGAACTCATCACCGGCTGGGCGGCGGACCCAAAAGTCGATGATCTGATCAGTCTTGGTTGACCCCAGGCGGGCAGGGCGTTCACAGATAGCGCTCACACTGGGATCGGCTTCGAGGCCGATCCAGACGCCAAAGGTGGCGTAGGAAAACAACTGAAGTCGACGGCCAAGTTTTAGGCTAAACCCCTCAATGAGCCGGGCGCCGCGGGGGCGAGGCATATTGAGGGGAATGCAGAACCTGGGCGAAAGATCCTTCATGGATCAATACCATAGACGGGTCTGCACGAGGTAAAGCTGCGAAGTGGCAGATTTATTTGCCGCTAATGCGAAGTGTCACTTTTATTTTGTTTTTTACGTCGATGATTGTGACAATCGAAAAGGCAGTTCACCAGTGAAACTGGTGCCCAACGGCAGTGTCACAGTTATTGTGTTCTACGACTGTGGTCTTTAACGTGACAGGAACAAATTTACCAGCTACAACGGTAATGTCTATAGCCAATGCAACCTGTCAAGCACCGACTAACGTTAGCGCTACTGGTTTCACAGATGTTTGTACCATGAGTGCCACTGTCGGAATTGATACAGTGACCATATCCAGCGGCAATGCGATTATTGACAACACAAATAAGATTAATGTCACACAGCCAATTATTGCTAATATTATTTCTAATCCCCCAGTTACTTTATTTAATGCTAATTATTTCGCACCCGGCATGGGTCTCTTCTTATTTAAAAGTAATACAACAACAACACTTACTGTAACGGGGCAAAACCTTCCTACAGGATTGGGTTTATGGATGGGGCCGTTTACTGTTAATCCAATGTTCGGCTCTACAACTTGTCAGGCACCAACTAATAGTACTTTAAATGGCTTCACGCAAGTTTGTACTTTCGGGACTGCTATTAATGGTAATAATGTTGGAGTATATGGTCCATTTTATGAAATTCCAAGTACATATTCAAGCTCCAATGCCACATATTCAGTTGAAGCTGAATCAGTATCATTTTTACCTTTCGGAAATTCAGCAGTGACATATTGTAATTCCTGGAATGCGACTACAAAGTATGATGGATTTTCTGAGCATTTTTGCGATGTGGCTCCTCCTTACATTTCATGGCAATAATCTGTCTGCTAACATCTATTTTTTGACTACTAAAAACGCGGATAGATTCAAAGGCTGCTGACCGCTGGGGTGGCAAAACCGTGAAAATGGTGGGAGCAACCGCCACGGTGAAAAAAACCATGATGTCTACGTTGCCGGCAATCAGCAGGCTATTGAGATGGGCCCACATCACAAAGCTCCCGGCTTAAAGCTCACCAAGTTAAGTCGGACCGTGGATTTCTTCGAAACGGCATTCATGTACAACAACCCGTACACCCCAGAACATGCTGGCGCCTGTTTGTATCGCAGCACCACGATCCGTGCTTGCGTCAGGTCTTCAAGGCACTCCTCACTGCCATGTGTTCATGCCATTGCCGCACGCAGGGCTGAAAGGTCATAGCCACGCATTGCTGCATGCTCCTGCGAGCGTGGGTCGGGTGGACTATTGGGATGGTAGTTGTGGGTACCTGCTGAATCCACAGTAACGATGTCTTGCAGACCCTGCTGCTGCACCTTGTGGCGAAGCACACCATCGGCCGTTGGGCTGCGGCAGATGTTGCCCATGCACACGAAGAGAACGGAATAGGGTTTCATAGCAGCGTTGGGTTGGTTGGAGTGGGTACCACCGCTTGCAACTGCTCGGCATCAAACGGCACCATGAATTCCATGATGGGGTGCTCGGCATCCAGCCAGGCTTGGTAGTGCTGTGGCGGCAATATGGCCACCATGCGTTTTTCATCCGTGGGCTTGTGGAATCGGTTCATGAGCGGGTGCGCATCCGCATTGAGGGTCAGCAGCGTGAACGAGTGCACCCAGCCGTTTTTGGGATTCTTCCAGTTCGACCACAGGCCAGCGATGCCAAGCGGGTCACCACTCACGTGTTCAATGCGTGTGGCAATGGCCTTGCCCGAGCGCCAGTCCGGTTCGTAAATCGCCTCGGCCGGGATGATGCAGCGCTGATTGCGTTTGTAGGCATCCCTGAAGCTTGGCTTCTCTGCTGCAGTCTCGCTGCGGCAGTTGTAGGTGGATTTGGTGATGGTGGTGTCGGTGGCCCAGTGCGGCACCAGACCAAAGAGGCCATTCAAGGCCTCCAGCGCTGGCACGGCCTCGTCACCCACATCGGCGTTCGAATGCCGGCGGATGAATGAGCCCAGGTAACCGGGCCACATGTCGAGCTTTGCACTCTCAACGGGTGGCTCAACACCGAACTGCTTGAGGAATTTCTCCCGTTCTTTCACGGCTTGGTAATGGCTGCACATGGTTTTTATCTCCCTGTCACTATACTGTATACATGACCAGTATTTTGAATTGTAATAACCCCGTACTGGCTTCCAGCCTTCCCGTTGAAGCGCGTCCGCTCACCGGCACGGTCCAGGCCGGCTTTCCCTCGCCTGCAGAAGACCTGGGTGCCCAACGGATCGATCTGGCCCAGTTGCTCATCAAGCATAGCCAAGCCACTTATTTCCTTCGCGCCAGTGGGCATTCCATGACCGAGGCCGGCATCTTTGACGGCGACATCCTGGTGATAGACCGCGCCATCAAGCCACGCAACACTCACATTGTGGTCGCTATCGTGGATGGTGAGTTCACCGTCAAGCAGCTCTATCAGCGCGCCGGGCGCATGAAACTCAAGGCGGCCAACCCGACCTACCCCGACATCACACCCAAGGAGGGTCAGACCATCGAGGTGTGGGGTGTGGTGACCAGCGCGATCAAACAGTTCAACGTCTGACGGAGCACTTCCGTGTACGCCCTGGTAGATGGCAACAATTTTTATGTGAGCTGTGAACGCGTGTTCCGGCCCAGCCTGAATGGCCTGCCGGTGTTGGTGCTGAGCAACAACGATGGATGCGCCATCGCCCGCTCCAACGAAGCCAAGGCCCTCGGCATCAAGATGGGCGCGCCATGGTTTCAGATCAAGCACTTGGCCGAATCCGATGGCCTGGTTGTTTGTACCGGTGAAGATTTGACAGGGGCGGCGGAAAATCACTGACAGTCCATGAAGGACCTGAAATCATGAACTGTCGCGGACATTGCCCCATTAAGTCCCTGTCACTCGCTATTGGCGCGCACTGTCAAATCGTGATCGGCCCTAACAGCGTTTTGGGTCATGAAGAAGTGGGCTCAGGCCTGGGCTTGTCTATTGTGCAAACGATTGCCAAACGCGTAGGAGCGACGATTCGATTGGAGCATGCCAACCCTGGCAAAAAGACTGGCCTGTGTGTCATCGTTTCATTTTGACGGGAGCCCATGGATGGCCTAAGTCCAGGGCTCTACAGTGCGCCCATGTTCAATCTTTCGCACCACTCCAGCACCAATCAAGCCAACCGCTTCTACGGTTACCTTGTTTTCGCCTCCGTGCTGCTAGCCCTGATCCTCACCTTCTGGGATTCTCTTGACCTCCAACTTGCCAGGTTTTTTTCTCGCCAGCGGCGGCCGGTACCAGTCAATAGTGGTGGGTGCAATCGTTGAAGGATTTAACGCCCACGCTCTTCAGATGCCAGGTGCTGTTGTGCGTGCTACTGTGGTTGATTGCCTTTAGCCTTTATCGCACTGTGCGGCATTGCCGGACCAGCGCTTACAGCGCGTCCTGCGTTCCGGTGAAGTAGCTGATCACATAGGCCTTGAGCGTGCCGCCCGCTTGTGGCACTGCCGAGACCACCACCCGGGCGTTGATCTGCAGGCCGTTGCGCAAGGCCGTCAGTCCGGCTGCGGTGCTGATGTCTTGCGGCGTCACCGTCACCACCTCGCCGGCGCGGTCGACCTGGTAGACCAGCGTGACAGCGCCGGGGGTGGTGCTGAAGTCGACGGTCACCGCATTCGTGCCACCGACGGCGTTCACCGTGAAACTGGTGCCGGACACCCCGCTGGCCACCGTGGTGCGCGGAATCACCGAGGGAATCAGGTCGGCAAAGGGTGCGCTCCAGCTGGTGGCGGAGGGGTCGCCCCAGGTGGCATAGCTGAGGGCCCGGGCGGGCACACTGCCGGCGCTGCCGCCAAAGCTGACACCGCCGCCGGTGGCCGTGACAAATTCGTTGACCGCATTGGCACCGCTGTCCACTAGGCTGGGGTAGGCAAAATTCCAGAACTTGAAGCCGCTGATGGGATTGCCCGTGACCGGGTCGCGTCCGTTGGCGCTGCTGTTGCCGATGTAGCTGAGCGGCACGCTGTAATTGTCGCCGGCCGTGTTGAAACTGTGGCTGATGGTAAAGCCTGCATTCGTCACGGCGGAAAGCCGACCTTCATAGGGTGCTGCTTCGATGTCCACGGCGGCGGCCGTGATGGGGGAGGCTAGTACATCCACCGGCGTGACGCGCACCTTGAAGCCGCGTGCCAGATCAAAGCTTTGC
>JAYUED010000129.1:0-12920 GCA_043739385.1 Betaproteobacteria bacterium
TTCTCAGCAGGAATCACCCCTTCGCAGCGCAAAAACTCGATGAGGTTCCTGAGTGAAGCAGCATCACCCTGCCACGGCCACTGGTGTCGGTAACGGTAGTGGCGCAGAACGTGCGGTGACACACGTTTGGATGCCAGCGATGGGCATGTCTTGCTGGCGACGCCCACATGTTTAGCGAGCAGCAACTGGACGCTGTCAGGGCTGAGTTGGCCGCCGTGCATGTTGGGGAACAAGGCGCTGGCGCCGTGCCGCGCCGGCTCATTGATCCACACCTGAAGCGCAATTCGGGCATAGCTTGTCAGCGGGGTACATCGCTCCTTACGGCCTTTGCCCATACATCGCACGTGCGCACCGGTGCCGAGATGAATGGATTCCCTACTCAAACCGATCAGCTCGGCGAGGCGCAAGCCGGTCTGGGTCGCGAGCAGCAGCAGTGTGTGGTCTCGGCGGCCGAGCCAGGTCGTTCGATTGGGTGCAGCAAGGACTGCTTCAATCTCGGAACGTGTCAGGAAATGCACCTCCCGCTTGTCATGTCGCTTGTTCGGTATTGCGAGCACGCGCTGGATGAGGGCGCTGTGGGCTGGCTCCTCAAAGGACACAAACCGGAAGAATGAGCGGACGGCGGTCAGGCGAAGATTGCGTGTCGTGACGCTGGCACCGCGCTTCATCTCGAGATCGGTCAGGAATGCGCTGACGAAAGGCGCGTCTAGTTCATCGAGGGTGAGGGAAGACGGAGCTTTGCCAAGATTCTCCTTTGCAAACTTGAATAGCAACCTGAACGTATCTCTGTAGGAGGCGATCGTATTGGCGCTCACGTTTTGTTGACGGATAAGCCTCTCGGTAAAGAAGCGCTGGACGAGCGGGGCGAGGTTGCAGCCGGGCTTCATGGTTGACTCTCCCACCTTTTATCGAGACGCCGCACCGCCTCTTGCATCAGCTCCGGACACGCCGGGAGATACCAATAGGTGTCGCGCACGCAGGTGTGGCCCAGATAGGTGGAAAGCGAAGGAAGCATCTTCTCGACATCGATGCCTTCCCGATACCAACCCAATAGCGTGCAAATGGCGAATCGATGCCGGAAGTCGTGCACGCGTGGTCCTGCATGATCGCCAGGGCGACGCAGACCAATCTCACGCGACAGTCGCCAGAAGACGCGGTGAACGTATTGATGCAGCAGTGGTCCGCCTCGCTCAGCAACGAAGAAGTGTGGGTCACGCCGCGTTGTCAGGTGGGCATCGCGCCGTTGAGCGTAATTGCGTAGCGCTGCGCTTGTCGTTGGATGCAGGGGTACGAGTCGTGACTTCCCAAACTTGGTCAATCGAATCGTCAGCACACCGGCGTCCAAGTCGACGTCGTCACATTGAAGGCCGATCGCCTCGGACAGACGCATGCCCGTCACCGCGATCAATCCAAACAGGCAGTGGTAGGTCCAGCGTCGCAGTGCACCTGCTGGCGGCAAGGCCAGGGCAGCCGCCAACAACGCATTGACCTCTACATCGCTATAGACGTAGGGCTTGGCACGCTTCAGGCTTGGCAGGATTCCGACCGGAGGTACTTCCGTATTGGAGTCGATGCTTGCGATATGACGCGCGAAGCCGCGAACATCCGTAAGCCGTAATGACCAGGACGCATGCCGACCGGACGGAAGCGTCGCCCACTCCATCGCAAGCTTCGTGGTGATCGTCGCCGCCATGCGTTTCCCCATGAAGGAGACGAAGTCGGCGAGCCGTCGTGTCTGATGCTGATACTTGTATCCGAACCCCTTGCGCATACTCAAGTACCGCTGCAGTGCCGAATTTAGATCCGTCATTGCGCACCTCCCGGCCACGGTAGGCTCAATGTGCGGAGCGCCTCGATATCAACCTTTGCGTAGATCCGCGTGGTGTCGTGGCTCTTGTGACGCAGCAGATGGCCGATCTCCGTCAAGGTGGCACCGCTACGCAAGAGTTCGGTGGCCAGGCTGTGCCGAAAAATGTGGGCACCTTGGTGCGCGTAGCCATGGATGCCGGCGCGTTCGAGAGCGGTCTTCGCGATCATCGTGATTGCGCTTCCGGAAGCAAAACCGGTGTGGGGTGCTAGGCTGCGGAGAAATAGTTGACGACGGGAAGACTTGGGTCGACCGTCCCGTATGTAGGCAACGACCGCTGCGCCGACGTCTGATGCAATCGGCATTCTGGCGCGCTGCCGGCCCTTGGCGCGAACAAGCATCTCGCCTCCTCTCCAGTCGATATCATCCAACGTGAGGGTTGCGACTTCGTCGGCCCGCAGGCCGAGCTTGGAAAGCATCATCAAAATGGCGAAATCACGCCGCCCTACTGCGGATGCTCTGTCACAACAATCCAGGACCTTCTGAACCTGCGCTGTAGACAGATAGGTCGGAAGGCTCGCGAGACTCCATTGCCTGATTGAGGGCACGCAGCCGGCCAATGCGTGTGGGTTCAATCCCGTGTGATGAAGGTATCGGAGAAATGCGCGCAGCGACCAGCACATCAACTTGGCAGACTTCGGGCTCCAATCATTGGCGTGGCATTCGACATAGCGGATAACCTCATCCTGTCTGATCTTGCCCAGATCGCTAGTGCCAGCGGGGCAAACTTCAAACAGGAACCGACGGATCGCAGGCGAATGGTGCGCGATGGTCTTTACAGTCAGACCACGTTCGCTTTGCAGATAGGCACCAAACTCTTCGAAGATCTGCTCATGCGGTGTGGCCATTGGGACTACCGCCGGCGCAATTGCGCCGGCGCTGCGCAGCGTCAACAGCCACCTCTTTAGCGCGGGCCGGTCGTCGAGTTGGATGGTCTGCTTTGCTCCCTGGTGCCGCAGGTAGCGGTCCACCATACGTTCATCGAGTTTGCTCAGCCTGGTTCGGTGGCTTGCCATCCAAGCCAGGAGATTACCGACCACGTTGAGGGAGCGCCAAGTGCCGTGTCTAGCGAGCCCTACCTCGACGAGGCGCGCCGCGTACAGCTCGACAAGACGTCCGTGGGTACCGCTTCTCAGGCGCCGGAACAGCCGGCTCCTGCTCAAATACTCTTGCGTATTCGTCATCGAAATCTCCGTTGTTGAGGACGGAGGAAGGATGAACTATGCCGAACCGATCACGCGCCGACTACGAAAAACTAAGGGTGAGGCGAGCCCATTCGGCATAGTTCGGCAGTCGGCATAATCAGCCAAACTCAACGGCCACGATCCCTGGGCCTACCTCAAGGACGTGTTCGAGCGGCTGCCCACGCTGAAGAACCGCGACCTCGCGCAGCTTCTGCCTCACAACTGGCGGCCGTCGGCAACCGACGCCGTCGCCGCGTAGCACTCCCTCAGCACGTCGTCTTCAAAGACGCAAGGGTGTCGTTCGCGGAACGCTTACGGTGCATGAATCGCTCATGGTGGAACTCCAGGTATTGGTAGTGGTGTTCTCCAACCCGACAAATGCCCATGGCTGCGCCTCGCCGTGAAGCGAAACAAAAAAACGTGGGTATTTGCCAGCCGATGATTTGCGCAAGCGCAAGCCGTCAGCGTTGGGTCAGAGGGAGGGAATCAATCCAGGTTTGAGGCGATTGCATCTACCTGCCAGGCGTCGATCAGAACAATCAACGCCGGTCACTTCGTACTTGGCTGCTGGGCGCTTTGGCATCCAGTGGCCTGTTGCTTCAGATTTCCAAGTTCGCTCGGATTAGTGGCGGAAATCTGGCAATGTAAGCACGCTTGTGAGTACGTTAATTATAACTTCTTGCGAGAAATATGGATAGTCTGACAGCCGGAAACGAGCAAAAAATTGACCGCTTAATGCGGGTTGGTAGCGGAAATTGACCAACTAGGTAGCCGAAACGAGCTGGCTTTCAACGCCAGAAAGCCACTGACGCAGCGAGCTTGAACCACCTCATACCCACGGCGGCCAGATTGGCGTGCGATTAGCGGAAACAAAAGAAGAAATCCCACGCTATTGTTTCAGCCACCTATTTTCCGGACAGTCGACACGCGGTTTCCGACTGTCAAAGTGGCGCTCCAAGCCACTGCCGAGAGGAGTAGAATGCCGTAATCACACCCGTGTACACAAGTGAGTGAGGAACACCATGACCCTGGTCAAGCATGAAGAGCAGTACGAAGGCACCGTTGTGCAGGTCGGCAACTCCCGAGGCATGCGCCTGCCGGCGGGTTTCTTCCATGCGCACCCCGAGTTCGCGGGCAAGGTCAAGGTCACGGTGGTGGCGGACGGTGCCATCCTCGTATCGGCCAAACCAGTCCCAAAGCGGAAGACCAAGGATGACGAGAGCGACCCTGTCGTCGCCAGCTTTCTTCAGTTCATGGAAAAGCAGATGACCGAGCACCCCGAAGACATTGTTGCAGCGGACGCTGTGCAGCTTCGGCGCATCGGTAAGCTAGTCAAGGGCATCGAAGTAGCGTAGCCGCATGCCGATGATCGCCAACGGATGGGGCCTCTACTACTTCCGCACCTTCAAAGCCGCGCTCGATGAACTCGAAGCGGTGGTGACCCAACTCGCACAGGACGACCCCAAGGGATACAAGACCCACCCAAAGACCAAGCTGCTAGCGTCGGTCTACAAGGCAATCACTGAGGTGGTTCCGGCAAACCCCGGCGCGCCTGAGTTTAGGCTGGGCAAGACGCTGGGGGCAGCCAATACAAACTGGCGGCGTGTGAAGAAGGGCATGCCTGATCGCTATCGGCTTTTCTTTCGTTTTGCATCAAGCCCTGTCAAGGTGATTGTCTACGTCTGGTTCAATGACGAGGACACCTTGCGCAAAGCAGGCGCGAAGACCGACGTTTACGAAACTTTCAAGCGCATGCTGGCGCGTGGGGTCGTGCCGGGGAGCATCGGGGAGTTGATCGCCGACTCGCATGGTTGAAAGTAAAGAAAAATGAGTCCAACGCCACCGTCTCAACCATTCGAGTTTAGCGAAGCCGATACCTGCCGTGAATACGTGACACCAGCCATTCAAGCGGCTGGCTGGGGTGACAGCCCTTTTGAGATTGCCGAACAGCGTAGCTTTACCGATGGTCGCATCGTGCTAACTGGCCGCACCGCCAAACGGCGTGAAGGCAAGCGTGCCGATTATCTGCTCCGTTATCGTCGTGACTTGACACTGGCAGTCGTCGAAGCCAAACCGTACAAAGCGTCAGTAGGCGACGGTTTGCAGCAAGCTAAAGACTATGCCGAAATCCTCGGACTCAAGTTTGCCTATGCCACCAATGGCCGCGAGATCATCGAGTTCGACTTCTTGACGGGCATCGAGCAGAAGATAGACCGCTACCCCACGCCGGATGAACTTTGGCACCGCCAAACCGTAGGCACGCCATTGACCAGTGCGGTTGCAGTCAAGACCATGCTCCAGTCGCTGAACCACAGCACAGGCAAGCCACCACGGTACTATCAAGAAATTGCCATCAACCGGACGGTCAGCGCGATTCTTTCGGGGCAAACGCGCATCTTGCTCACGATGGCGACAGGCACGGGTAAAACGCCCACTGCCTTTCACATTGTGTGGAAGCTGTGGACTTCGGGCTGGAACAAAGATGCCGACCCCACGCGCAAGACGCGAGTACTGTTTCTGGCAGACCGTAATATCTTGGTGGACGATCCGAAAGACAAGACCTTTGCCATTTTTGGTGATGCCCGCTGGAAAATCGAAAACGGTGATGCAGTTAAGGGCCGCGAAATCTATTTCGCCACTTACCAGTCAATAGCCGAAGATGAACGCCGCCCCGGTCTATACAAAGAGTATTCACCGGACTACTTTGACCTCATCATCATCGACGAGTGCCACCGTGGTTCCAGCCGTGCGGATTCGACCTGGCGCGAGATTCTGGAATGGTTTGAGCCAGCCTTTCAACTGGGCTTGACGGCTACCCCGTTGCGCGAAGAGTCGCGTGACACCTATGCCTACTTCGGCCAGCCGCTGTACGAATACTCGCTCAAGCAGGGTATTGAAGACGGTTTCTTGGCACCGTACCGGGTGCATCGCGTCATCACCACCTTTGATGCCGCGGGATGGCGACCCACACGCGGCCAGCTTGACCGCTATGGCAATGAGATACCAGACGAGGAATACCACACCAAAGACTTTGAGCGACTGGTCAGCCTGAAGGCGCGCACCGAAGCCGTGGCGCAGCACTTGACCGATTACCTCAAGCGGACTGACCGATTTGCCAAGACAATTGTGTTTTGCGTCGATCAGGAGCACGCCGATGAGATGCGCCGTGCCCTGTCCAACCTGAATGCTGACTTGGTGGCGCAGAACCCAAATTACGTCTGCCGTGTGACTGCTGCTGAGGGCGATATTGGTCGTGGTCACCTGTCACGGTTTCAGGACTTGGAAACCAACCAGTCCACGCCAACCATACTGACCTCATCACATATGCTGACCACTGGCGTGGATGCACCCACGGTCAAGAATGTGGTGCTGGTGCGCGTCATAGGCTCCATGAGCGAGTTCAAGCAGATCATCGGGCGCGGCACACGGGTGCGTGAGGACTACAACAAGTTGTTTTTTGACATCCTCGACTACACCGGGTCAGCCACTCGGATGTTTGCCGATTCCGACTTTGACGGTCATGCCGCCCAAGTCATGGAAGAAGCTGCCAATGAAGCAGGGCAAGTGGTGGGAGCTGAGCATGTGGTCGAGTTTGACCAGCAGCAGAACGAAGAGTACCCGCCCATCGAACCCGGTCAACCGCAAGGCGTGAACGACTCGGCTCTGGATAAACGACGCAAGTTCTACGTGGACGGTGGCCGCGTCGAGATTGCCGCCCACCTTGTGTACGAATTGGATGCCGATGGAAACAACCTGCGCATGGTGCAGTTTTCCGACTACACCGCTGAAAAAGTGCGTGTGCTGTACCGCTCGCCCGAAGACTTGGCAAATCACTGGAAAGACCCCGCCACACGCGAAGCCCTGATTGCGCAACTGGCAGACCGTGGCATAAACCTTGCCCAACTGGTGGAACAAACCAACCAGCCCGATGCCGACCTGCTGGACTTGCTATGCCATGTGGCCTTTAACGCCCCACTGCTAACGCGCCGCCAGCGTGCAGAAAAACTGCGTCGTGACAAGTCAGATTTCTTCGATCAATACGGCGATGAGGCACGACAGATTTTGAACGAGCTACTGGACAGGTACACCGAAAACGGCACTGACCAACTTCGCCTGCCCGACGCACTGCGCATTGCACCGATTTCCGACCACGGCAACGCGATGGAGATTGCGGCCAAGTTTGGCGGTACGGATGCTTTGAGGAATGCGGTTAATTTGTTGCAAGGCTACCTATACTCGCTCGGAGCTAATGCATGAAGTGCATTTGGTGTAAGCAAAACTCTGACTCTTCAAAATCAGTCGAACACATTCTTCCTGAGTCGCTAGGAAACCAAACTCATACGCTTCCACGTGGATGGGTTTGCGATCAATGTAATAACTACTTTGCTCGAAAAATTGAGCACCCGTTTTTGGATTCATATTACGGTCGAGCCATTCGATTCATGACAGGGATTCCAAACAAAAAAGGACGGGTCCCACCACTCGTAGGTCTTCACCTTCAGTCTTCACTACCTATTGAAGCAGTACGAACTTTGCATGATGACGCTATTCACTTTGGACCGACGAAGGAAACTGACGTGCCGAATTGGAGGGATGTTATCTCTCAGGAAAAGAACGGGACTTTGGTTTTTCGCGCCGTTTTTGAGCCAGAGAATAATAGAACACTTTCACGGTTTATCGCAAAGGTGGCCTATGAGGTACTTGTTAGCAAGTGCATTGAGATTGATGGCTGGAACGACGAAATTGTGAATCTTCATGAGCTTGAGGAAATTCGGCAATATGTTCGATTCAATAAATCCTCCAGCCCTTGGCCGATTCATATACGCAAGCTGTATCCACACAGCACAGCCTTCACTGAAGGAGAAAGTGAATTTGAGGTGCTCAACGAATGGACAATATTGGTCACCAGCGATCAAGAGTACTTCGCAGTCATTGCAATTTTTGGGATTGAATACACGATAAATCTAGGCGGGCCTGAACTCGATGGCTACATCTCATGGCTTCAAGAAAACGACAACAAAAGCCCGCTTTACTGGAATGCAGAAACATCTGGTGAACCGACGGCAAAAGCGAATTACTTTATATGAAGCCCGCAAAGAAGAACATCCCCCAAACCACCGCCCAGCAACTCAGCTCCATCATCAAGTCCGCACGCGACATCATGCGCAAGGACAAGGGATTGAACGGCGATGGCGACCGCCTGCCTATGCTCACATGGATGATGTTCCTGAAATTTTTGGACGACCACGAGCAGTTGCGCGAGGCAGAAAGTCAACTAGCGGGCGCAAAGTTCAGGCCCGCGATTGAAGCGCCTTACCGCTGGCGCGACTGGGGTGCAACCAAAGAGGGTTTGACTGGCGACACGTTAATTGCCTTCATCAACCAAGATGAAGCCATGCGGCCAGATGCGTCACGCGGCCCCGGCCTGTTCAAGTACTTGCGCGAACTGCAAGGCACCAAGTCACACGACAGGCGCGACACCATCGCTGCCGTGTTTCGCGGTTTAGTCAACCGCTTGATTAACGGCTACCTGTTGAGGGACGTGTTGACCAAGCTTGACGGCATCCACTTCAATGCCAGCGAAGAACTGGAAGTGCTTGGCCGCACCTACGAAACCCTGCTGCGCGAGATGCGCGATGCGGCCGGGGATGCTGGCGAGTTCTACACCCCGCGCCCAGTGGTTCGGCTGATGGTTGAACTGGTCAACCCGCAATTGGGCGAAGTTGTTCTTGACCCTGCGTGCGGTACGGGCGGCTTTTTGGTGGAAAGCTACACGCACCTTGCGAAGCAAGCCACTACCGTTAAAAAGCGTCAGCAACTGCAACAAAGCAGCATCCAAGGCTGTGAAGCCAAACCGTTGCCTTACCTGCTGGTCAACATGAACCTGCTGTTGCATGGCTTGGAGTCACCCGACATTGACCCCGGCAATGCGCTGCGCTTTCCGCTCAAAGAAATTGGCGACCGTGAGCGTGTGGATGTGATTCTGTCCAACCCACCGTTCGGTGGCGAGGAAGAGCGAGGCATTTTGGGCAACTTCCCAGACGACAAGCAAACCGCCGAAACCGCCCTGCTGTTCCTGCAACTCATCATGCGCAAGTTGCGCAGGCAACCTGCTGGCCGTGCCGCCGTCGTCGTGCCCAATGGAACCCTGTTTGCAGATGGCATCTGTGGCCGCATTAAACAGGAGTTGCTGACCGAGTTCAACCTGCACACTATCGTGCGCTTACCCAACGGTGTATTTGCGCCGTACACCAACATCCCTGCCAACCTGCTTTTCTTCGACCGCAGCGGCCCTACCAAAGATGTTTGGTTTTACGAACAGCCTTTACCTGAAGGGCGCAAGAACTACACCAAGACCCAACCGCTCCAGTTTGAAGAATTCGGCAGTCTGCTGGCATGGTGGAAACGACGGGAAGTGAACGCGAAGGCATGGAAAATTCCTGCTAAAGAGATTCTGGTAAACGGTTGCAACCTTGACCGCAAGAATCCGACGGCAAAAGAAGATATCACGCACCTGCCGCCTGAAATGCTTGTTGCCAGCATCCTGGACAAAGAGCGGCAAATCATTGCGATCATGGAACAAGTTCATGTGCTTCTGAAGGAGCTGCATGAAATTTGATAAATGGCGACGGCAATTGCTGGCTGTATATCTGCTTGCTTTGAATAGCAATCCAGCGAGGTGCATATGAAAAATCTTTGGCCTTCAGTGAAGTTATATGAGATCGCACCTATAACGCGGCGCCCGATCGAGGTTGATGCCAGTGCTAGCTACCCTGAATTAGGGATTAGATCGTTTGGGAAAGGAACATTTCATAAGCCTGCACTTAGCGGCATGAATGTTGGTACCAAGAGGCTGTTTCGTATTCAACCGGGTGATCTTGTATTTTCTAACGTCTTTGCGTGGGAAGGGGCTGTGGCTGTTGCCACGAATGACGACGCAGAGAGGTATGGCTCTCACCGATTTATTGCCTGTACGGTCGATAATACCCGAGCAGATGCAAGATACCTATGCCATTACCTGCTGTCTCCCGCAGGAATTATTAAGCTGCAAGCCGCCTCACCGGGTGGCGCGGGCAGAAATAGAACTCTCGGTCTTTCCAAGCTTGGTGAAATCGAAATACCGTTGCCACCAATTGCAGAGCAACGTCGTATTGCCGATCAAATTGCCCATGTGGGTGAGAAACTCCAAAGTGCAAATGCACTGCGCGAATCAGTAGAAAAAGTCATTGCAAGCCTGCTTGCAGTGCAATTTCAGGAAACATTGAAAAATGCAACTTGGCTACCCATGCGTAAGGCTGCACCTATCGTGCGGCGAGAGGTAACGATTGCGTCAGACTCCAGCTATTCTGAAGTCGGGGTGCGAAGCTTTTTCAAAGGCGCATTTGTACGACGTACCGTTGTGGGCGATGAATTTACTTGGCAAAAGTTGTATCAAATCAAGGCAGACGACTTGATCTTTAGCAACATCATGTCATGGGAAAAGGCTATTGCCCTCGCAGGTTCAGCCCACGATAAATGTGTGGGCAATCATCGAATGCTGACGTGCGAAGCAAATCCTCAAATGGCGCTCCCTGCTTACTTGCACTACTACTTCACCACCGACGAAGGCTTTACTAAAGTGTATGCGGCATCATCCGGCACTGCCGCCAGAAATCGGACACTTACCGCTGACGCATTGATGGCAATTGAAGTGCCGCTCCCGTCCCTTGCGCAGCAAAAGAAATTTGTGAAACTGAAACAAGCATCGGAGCAGGCAGCGGTAATTCGTGCAAATCAAATGGTGAGCGTGGAAGCATTGCTGCCTTCCCTTTGTCACCAAGCGCTGTCCTAAAAGCAGTCTGCCTGCCGTGAGTCAACGTCTGCGTTTCCTACTCGACACGAACATACTGATACCGCTTCAGGACTCCATGCTCGTGCTAGAGCCCAGCCTTGCCAATTTTGTTAGATTGGCTGGAATTGGTGGGCATCAGTTGCTTTACCACCCGGCATCAAAAACCGATATTGATCGCGACAAGGATATACAGAGGCGGGACCGAACACTCGCACGACTTCAACAGTACACAAAACTCGAAGGTGTGCCACCAAGTCCCCGCAACACGGCTCAAACATCTGCGAATGATGAGTGTGACAACGACATTCTTCATGCGCTCGAGTGCTCTTCCGTTCATGCCCTCGTCACTGAAGATAAAGAGATCCATGCCAAAGCCCGTCAGGCTGGTTTTGGTGAGCGCGTTTACAACATCCAGACTGCGGAGGATTGGCTTCGTCGCCTGCACGAGCCAGCGGAAGTCCGTCTTCCGAACATTGAGGATGTGCCAATGTACAGCCTCACCAGTCAACTTAACACGCCTTTGTTTGACAGCCTGCGTTCCAGTTATGACACCCCTGAACGCAGTTTCAATAAATGGTTTCACGATAAGGCGCGGACTGGCAGAAAAGCATGGATTGCCCGAACGGAACAAGGATCAATTGAGGCGATTTGTATCTATGCGATGCAAACAAACGAGGTAATCAACAATGCGAAAGAGATGCTGCAAGGGTTGTCACTAAAGCTCTGCACCTTCAAG
The DNA here is from genome assembly GCA_043739385.1 of Betaproteobacteria bacterium. Taxonomy (GTDB): domain Bacteria; phylum Pseudomonadota; class Gammaproteobacteria; order Burkholderiales; family Burkholderiaceae_C; genus Defluviibacillus. The sequence goes on from JAYUED010000129.1 coordinate 11,619, forward strand.
GTCGGGGAGCAAATTCGAGGGAGAAAAATCGGCGAACTTTTCCTAAAAGCAGCATTTCGGTTCGCCACAGATAACCGATGCGAAAACATTTTCATCCATGCAAGTGACGACCAGTTTTACCTTTTGGAGCTACTGAGCGATTTCGGCTTTCAACGGCGTGGCCTGTATGGCATCGACCTCATGCTCGTTAAGGCTCACCCGGCTTCACCTCCCATCGCGGAGATTCCGGCACTCGACTACGCAAAGCTGTACTTCCCCCACTATCAAAAAGACGCCTCAGTTCAAAAATTTCTTGTCCCTATCCAGCCGCAATACCATCAAATTCTTTTCCCAGATTTGGCTCGCCAAGGGCAACTATTCAGTGGCAATTCTGTTGCCGGAAACGCTATCAAGCAAGCCTACTTGTGCAAAGCAAAGACCAACCAAGTTAAGCCTGGTGACATTGTTCTTTTCTACCGGACGGGTGACGAGAAGGCTGTAACAACACTGGGTATCGTGGAAAGGTACGAGGTACACGACAACGCCACGAACATCATGCAGATTGTTAGCCGCCGCACGGTTTACAGCCAAAGGGACATTGAAGCGATGGCAAAGTCGCCCACCAAGGTGATGCTGTTCCGACTCGCAAGTCACTTTTCTTCACCCATTTCATATTCGACCTTGACACAAGAAGGCATCGTGTCCGGTCCGATCCAGTCGACTACAAAAATTTCTGATGACTCTTTTTCCCGAATACTTAGACGCTCACAACGGTAGCGCAATCTTGCTGTCCGTCAAGCCGAAGTTTGCCAACCTCATAGTTGAGGGTAGCAAGCTGGTCGAGCTTCGCCGCACTATTCCCGCTCAGAACGTAGGAACCATCGCCATCTACTCTTCATCCCCCGTGCAAATGATTGTTGCTTTGGCTGACGTGAAGGAAACTATCGAAGCTAGCCCAACCAAACTTTGGGATATTTCCAAAGGCAATGGGGGCGGACTAACAAAGATAGAGTTGCTCGCCTACTTCGAGTCAAAGAAAACTGGCTTTGCACTCATGCTGGAGAATGTTCGCGTGTATGGCAAGCCAGTGAATCCGGCCAAAATTTTCAAACCATTCTCAGCACCTCAGTCCTTCAGATACATGATCCCAAAGGAATTGAAGAAGCTCGAACAACTCTTGGAATCAGAGGTTAAAAAATGAGTGTCATCTTTTTAGCAGGCGTGCATGGTGTTGGGAAAGGGTTTCTCGGTACACCTGTTGCTAACGCGCTTGGAATCAGCCACTTTACTGCGAGCCAACTTATCCGCGAAGAAAAGGGACAA
>JAYUED010000130.1:0-4280 GCA_043739385.1 Betaproteobacteria bacterium
AACATGTCGTTCACCTCAAGATGAGAGCGCAGGTAGTTGGCCACGCCGTCGTCTCGCCCCGTCAGGTGGCGCAGCCCGGGTTCGTAGTGCGGATTGGGTAGCATGCGCACGTCAAAAACATAGTCTGCATCAAGGGGGACGCCGCGTTTGAATGCAAAAGACTCAAAAACGAGTGTCAGCTGATCGATAGGCGCCGAAACCAGTGATTTCACATAACCCTGCAACTGTGATGAGCGAATCATGCTTGTGTCCAGAACATGAGTTTGTTCACGTATTTCGCAAAGCAACTCGCGCTCTGCCTCAATCGCATCGACCAGCGCCCTGTGTTGGTCGGAGGCATCGATTCGTGAGAGGGGATGAAACCGGCGTGTCTCTGAAAAGCGCCGCACCAGAATCTCGGTTTTGGCATCGAGGAAAAGCGATCGAATAGCCACGCCCTGAGAACGGAGTTGCTTCAGCTGTTCTGGTACAAAGTGTAGCGAGGTCGCGCTCCTTCCGTCCATGGCAATGGCAACCTTGCTTGCCCCACGCTGCTTTTGTAACGCCACGAAAGGGGACAGCAACTCTGGCGGCAAATTATCGACGCAGTAATAGCCAGCGTCTTCCAGCGAATGCAGCGCAACAGATTTTCCAGAGCCCGACATGCCGGTAATCAGTACCATTTCCAGAGAATTTTTCATTGCCCCAGCATTTCCTTGGCATGTGCCAGCGTGGTGCCAGACAATCGCTCGCCACCCAGCATGCGGGCGATTTCCGCCACGCGTTGCTCGCCGTTGACCGATTCCACAGTGCTGAACGTTTTGCCTTTTTCAGTCTTTTTGGCCACGACCAGATGCTGGTCAGCGCAGGCAGCCACTTGCGGCAGATGCGTAACCGCCATGACCTGACGGTCTTTGCCCAGCTGCTTCATCAGCCTGCCGACGGTTTCAGCCACCGCACCACCGACGCCAGAATCAACTTCATCGAATATCAGGGTTTGTGCCTCACCCAGCTGGCTGGTCGTGACGGCTATGGCCAATGCAATACGGGACAACTCACCGCCAGAGGCGACTTTGCCAACAGGGCGCGGCGTAGTGCCACTGTGGCCTGCAACCAGAAACTCAATTTGTTCCTGACCATATTGGGATGGTTGCTCCAGGACATTCAGCGCAACATCAAATTTTCCACCTTGCATGCCCAAACCCTGCATGGCCTGTGTGATGGCTTTTGCCAGTGCTGGTGCGGCTTTTGCACGCAATCCAGAAATTTTTTCGGCTTCCTGAAGATACTCGCTGTGTGCATTTTTTTCAGTACGTGTAATGCTTTCCAGATCAGCGGCGGCATCAAGGGTTTGTAGTTCAGAATGCCAGGACATCAACAGCTCCGGCAACTCGGCAGGCGAGCGTTTGTAACGCCTTGCCAGGCTGATCCAGAGGGAAAGTCGCTCATCCAGTGCTTGAAGGCGTTGGGGCTCCAGCTCTGCGTGCCTGGCATAACCGTGCAGCGAATGCACGGTATCTTCGGTCTGCGCCAGCGCACTGCTGAGTACGTCTGTCAAGGCCTTGAATTGCGGCTCAATATGTTCATGACCTTGAAGAACCGTGAGCGCCCGGCCGATCAGGCTGGTGACGTTTTGCTCAGACTCTTGCAGCACATCAAGCGCAGCCTGCACGGCATCGCGGAGCGACTGCGCGTTGGACAACCGGCCGTGCTGCAGATTGAGGTCTTCCCATTCATCAACAGCTGGCGAGAGCTTTTCGATCTCGCTAATCTGCCAGGTCAAACGTTCACGTTCACGCTGCAAGCTGTGTTGCGCACCCAGCGCATCCGCAAGGGCCTTTTGTGCCAGTCGCCATTGCTGCCAATGTCGGGCAAGCAGCATCGTGGATATGCCGCCATAGGAGTCCAGCAAGCTGCGCACTGCGTCGGGCCTGGTCAGGCTTTGCCAAGCGTGTTGGCCATGAATATCTACCAATTTGTCAGCGATATCCTTGATCTGTGTTGCCGTAGCCGCGCTACCGTTGATCCACGCCCGGCTCTTGCCTTGTGCATCAATAGTACGGCGCAATAACAGCGTATCGTTGATCGGGAAACCAGCCTGATCAAGCCATTCGAGCAAAGAGTTGGGGCTGTTAAATTCGACACTGATCTCGCAGCGCTGTGCACCCTCGCGAACCACACCTGCGTCCGCACGTGCCCCCAGAGCCAGTTGAAGTGCGTCAATCAATATGGATTTGCCAGCGCCGGTCTCACCCGTGAGAACTGTGAAACCACTTTCCAGATCAAGGTCAAGTGCGTGAACAATGACAAAATCACGAAGAGAAATGCTTTTGAGGCTCATAACTTATGCCACACCTTCATTCCAGTGGAGCTTTTTACGCAGCGTGTCAAAGTAACTCCAGCCCTTGGGGTGCAGAAACACCATTTGATATTCTGATCGGCGCACCGTGATGCGATCACCATGCAGCAAGGTGGCTAAAGACTGCATGTCAAAATTGGCGCTTGCGTCTCGTCCGGCCACTATCTCGACCGTGATCTCGCCGCTGTCTGAAAGCACGATGGGACGATTTGACAGGGTATGCGGTGCGATGGGCACCAGAATCCAGCCAGCAATGGACGGGTGCAACAAAGGGCCGCCGGCAGAAAGTGCATAAGCGGTTGAACCAGTGGGAGTCGCAATGATCAGGCCATCGGCACGCTGGTTAGCCACAAAACGGCCATCTACCTCGACGCGCAACTCGACCATGCCTGCGGTCGCACCGCGATTGACCACGACGTCGTTCATGGCGGTTGCATTGAAAACGCAGCGCCCGTCACGTACGACCTTGGCTTGCATCATCCAGCGGCGATCTTCTTCAAATTCACCGCGCAGCATAGGTCCCAGTACGGCTTGGTAGTCCTCAAAAGCAATGTCGGTTATGAAACCAAGGCGGCCCTGGTTAATGCCTATGAGGGGGACTCCAAACTGAGCCAGCAACCGGCCAATGCCAAGCATGGTGCCATCGCCACCCACGACCAGTCCCAGATCACAATGCGCACCTATGCTGGGCACATCAAGAATCGGGTATTGCGTTAATCCTGTATTGCTGGCTGTATCTTTCTCAATTGCAACGTCACATCCCTGGGCGCTTAAAAAGTGCGCAATGCTCTCCAATGCGGAGCGCGAACCATGGGCCTGGTACTTTCCTATGAGTGCTACATGGTGAAATTGCGACTTCATCGTCAAATTACATCACAAGATCTGGTTCAGGCTTCGTAGAATGTCTTCATGCTTGATGACCGTGCCAGATTGTTGTTGAAAGCGCTCGTTGAGCGCTATATTGCCGATGGTCAGCCGGTAGGCTCGCGCACATTGTCCAGAGCCTCCGGGCTTGATCTTTCGCCCGCCACCATACGCAATGTGATGAGTGACCTTGAAGAGTTGGGCCTGATTGTCAGTCCACACACTTCTGCGGGGCGAATTCCGACGGCAAGGGGCTATCGGCTTTTTGTAGACACCATGCTGACCACACAGCGCGATCCGTTCTCCAGCGGCGGGGGCATGAGTGCCCAGCGACTTGCTCCCGACCAGCCTCAGAAAGTGCTGAGCAACGCGGCGCACATGCTTTCAAATCTGTCGCAATTTGTGGGCGTGGTCATGGCACCCCGCCGTAGCTCGGTGTTTCGTCATATTGAATTTCTGCGCTTGTCTGAGCGACGCTTTCTGGTGATCATCGTGTCTCCTGACGGCGACGTACAAAACCGGGTGATTTTTACTGAAGCTGATTACACGCAATCGCAGCTGGTTGAGGCATCGAACTTTCTCAATTCGCACTACGCCGGCATGGCGATTGAAGAAGTGCGGGAAAGGCTTAAAAACGAAGTTGAAGCCCTGCGCGGCGAGATTGCCATCCTTATGCAAACGGCTGTTCAGGTCAGCTCGGAGGCCATTGAGTCACGTGATGAGGTGGTTGTTTCAGGTGAACGCAATCTTTTGGCAATCAGTGACTTCTCTAGCGACATGGGTAACTTGCGCAAGCTGTTTGATCTTTTTGAGCAAAAAGCACAACTCATGCGGCTACTCGATGTTTCGAGCCGCGCGGAGGGCGTGCGTATTTATATTGGTGGCGAAAGTCAGGTCATTCCATATCAGGAGTTGTCGGTGGTGACTGCACCATATGAAGTTGACGGTCAGGTAGTTGGTACGCTCGGAGTGATCGGCCCAATGCGTATGCCCTACGAAAAAATGATCCAGATTGTTGATATAACTTCCAAATTGGTCAGCACAGCACTGAGCCATGGCAAGTAGCCCTTTACAATGG
>JAYUED010000131.1:0-12736 GCA_043739385.1 Betaproteobacteria bacterium
TCCTCTACAACTACGACCAGAGTGGACACCTGCTGGGGGAGTACGACCAGAACGGGAACCCGATCCGGGAATACCTCTGGCTGGACGACCAGCCGGTGGTGGTGTTCACGCCGGACCCCGCAGCGGGCACCAACACCACCAACAGTGCCGCCACAGTGGCGCCGCTGGTGTACTACATCTTTGCAGACCACCTGAACACGCCCCGGGCGGTGGTGGACAGGCAGAACAAGCTGCGCTGGAGTTGGATGGACGAGCCGTTTGGCACCACACCGGCGATCAGCAACCCCACAGGGGTGGGAGCGTTCATCATGAGCCTGAGGTTCCCGGGGCAGGTCTATGATGCGGAGTCGGGCTTGCACTACAACGTGAACCGGGACTATGTGCCGGGCATTGGAAGGTATGCGCAGAGTGATCCGATTGGGCTCAACGGGGGGGTTAATACGTTTGGGTATGTGGGGGGGAATCCGCTGAGTTTTAGTGACCCCCGCGGTCTCGACAATCCGAGCATGGGGCCATATGGTCCCGGACCTAACAACTACGGTCGGAATACGACTTCTCAGGTTCAAGTTCAACAGGCGTGGGATGACTTCCAACGCAACTATGCGGACATGCGAAAAGCTAACACAATAGGTGGCGACAAATATTTCCATTGCATGGCGAACTGTCAGGCCACGAGACAGGGACGGAGCGGTGAGGCTGCAGCATGCATGATCTCTGATGTCCGTGAGTGGACTGACCAGAACATCAAGGGAGATACTGCCAGCGCCTCGCTTGCAGATCAGGCTGCAAATGCGGTGGGGCGCAGCGGTGCGCTTAGTTCGTCGCAGTCTTGTCGCGCTGTTTGCTCAGGATTCCGGCCCAACGGGTTGCCCAGCCGCTACTAAGGATTCGCCATGAGCCAAAAAAAGAAATGGTTAATCGCGGGGGTGCTCGTACTTGGGGTGGGCATTTCCCTTATTTTTTGGTTATACCGCGAGATTCGGATCGATAAGTGTCTTGATGCTGGTGGTGCATGGGACTATGCGCAACAGCATTGCATCTTTGATGCTCCGCAGAAATAAGGGACTGAGCTGGGGGAACATGAAACTGGGGTCAGATTCCAATCAATTCCCCAGCTCTGGTGGGACACCCCGATATCTCGCTTTAAAACTCCAAAAATGATATCTACCCATGCATACAAGTTAAGCGCTAGAGCGAGATTAGACAGTAACTCCTGCACGGCGACCTATCCAGCCACCTCGCTCTCGTATTGTTGTCAACATCCGTGCCGAATCCCGCCGACACCCCCATGAACGCTCGGCACTGGAAGGCCCTGACCCTCACGGCTACGCTCCACATGGCCGTCGGGTATGCCGTAATCAGCAGCATCGCTCTCAAGCCTTCGGACACCGCAGGGCAGATCACATGGGCAAGTGGGGTGCCCGTGAACCCGATTCGGGACATGCCCATGCCCCCTTTGCTGGCTGAATTTACCCCAGACACCGCTCTGCCCAGTCCGACACCGCCCCTCATTTCCGAGCAGACGCCGGTACACAACGATGCCCCCCACGCGTTGGACAGCACAACACCAGCCGTACTTCCTGGTGCGCTGTCCGCAGCTTACCAACCGCCACCAGAAATCCCACCCATTGTGTTTATGCCACCGCCTCCCGCACAGACTGCCTCTGCACCAGCGCGTGAAACGTCCTTAGCGCAGCCCTTGCCCCCTTAGCGGGCGGTTGTGATCGGCGTCATCGAGGTGGAAATAAAACTGGGGTCAGATTCTAATTAGTCTCCAAGCTCTGACCAGGCACCGATGACGCCTCGTCCTCTATGGCTACGTGTCACATCCAGGCTGATTGCATGGAGCTGTCTGAGAATTGCTCTTTAAAATTAGCTTCCAGCATGTTCGGCATCCAAGGCGCAGGACGTTGGTCGGACGGCCAGAAACTATGAAATTAACTGCTAAGTACTCTTTATATTCAAAGGCGTTAAGCCTATTTTTTAATTTATTTTCCTGCTTAATGTTGTGTCTGTCACTCGGCATTCCGTTGCACGCGCAGACGGCCAGCCCTGATGACACGCTGGATGGATTGCGAAAGCAGATTGAGGTATTACAAAAAGGGCTAACTAATCCCGATTCAGATGACGATTTGTTGGCGTGGCGCGGTAACGCCTTGGCCGCGCAGAAGCAGGCACAGCTGATGGCGAACGCGCTGGAGCCTCAGTTGGCCAGTGTGCAAGAACGCTTAACCGAGTTGGGCAAGCCTTCAACCGCGGTCAAAGAAGCCGCTGATATTGCTAAGCTGCGTTTTCAATTGGACAAAAGCAGCAGTGTGCTGGACGCCAGACTCAAGTTGGCGCGTTTGGTTGCAGTAGAAGGCGAGCAGCTCGCTGAACAAATTTCGGTTTCGCGGCGTGCTCGGTTTCAATCCCAACTGGGGCAGCGCACTGTCTCGATTTTGGCCCCCGCTTTTTGGAGCGAATTGCAAGATAACTATGCCGCTGACGCTGACCGTTTCGCGGCACTCGCAGGCGAATTGGTGCATGCTTTGCGCGCTGCGGGCGTTGCCGTATGGGCTGGCATGGTGCTAGCCGTGTTGCTATTGGTTGTGGTGCGCCACAGGGCAGAGGCAATGGTGTTGCACTTTATTTCTACGCGGGTGCCGATTGGGCGCTTGCGCCGCTCACTGTTTGCTGTGCTGCGGACTTTGCTCTCGGTGCTGGCATGGGGCTTGGTGGCTTTGGTGGTGCGGCGTGGGCTGGAGTGGAGGGGGGAATTGTCGGAGTTGCCCCATGCCTTGCTGGTGCGCAGCGTGGGCTTGGCCTGCTTTGGTGGTTACGTGGCAGGGCTAGGGCGTGCTTTGCTGGCCCAGGATCGCCCGAGCTGGCGTTTACCACCGCTTCCCGACGCGGTTGCTGCTGGGTTGCGTTGGTTTCCTTTAGGTATCGCCTTGGTGACGACGATCGGCTGGTTGGTCGAGCGCTTATATGGGTTGGTGAATGCCAGTTTGGCTACTGCGGTCGCACTGAACTGTATTTTGGCCTTGGTGTTGGGTGTGACGCTGGTCATGGCTGTGGGCCGTGGCGAGCGTCTGCGCCATCAGGTGGAGAGTGTCTCGGCGACCACACGGGTGCCTCCACGCCCTTTCTGGCTGAGCGTGCTGGCAGCTGTAGTGTGGCTGGTGCTTTGTGCCAGCGTGGTTAGCTTGCTGTTGGGGTATGTAGCGCTGGGCGAGTTCATCGTGCGCCAACTGGCCTGGTGCGCTATTGTCAGCACTACGGCGTACTTGCTGATGTTGCTGATCGCCGATGTGTGCACGGGTTGGGTGGCTCTGCCCCAGTCGGACGTGCAGCTTCCCGGTACATGGCGGATACGCGATCAAGCCGCTGTGCTTTTGTCAGGTCTGGGACGCACTCTGGTGGCCTTGGTCGCGCTGGGACTGGTGCTGTCGCCGTTTGGTGATGGCCCGCCCGAGATGATGAACCGTGTGAACCAGTGGGGCGGCGGATTGGTCATTGGCGAGGTGCAGCTTCGACCCACGGCGGTGCTGCTTGCGTTGACAGTGCTGGGGCTGGGGCTACTTGGTGTGCGCATGCTCAAGCGCTGGTTAGCCGACGATTTCTTGCCCACCACATCGATCGATGCAGGGATGCAAATGTCTACCAGCACCTTGTTTGGCTACACCGGTGCGGTACTGGTGGTGGCGCTGGCCATGTCCGCTGTGGGCATCGGGCTGGAGCGCGTCGCCTGGGTGGCCAGTGCCTTGTCAGTGGGCATCGGTTTTGGCCTGCAAGCGGTGGTACAAAACTTTGTTTCAGGCCTGATTTTGCTGGCTGAACGGCCCGTGAAGGTGGGCGACTGGGTGGTCTTGGGCACGGTAGAGGGCGATATTCGCCGCATCAACGTACGCGCTACCGAGATCCAGATGGGTGACTATTCCACCGTAATCGTGCCGAATTCTGAGTTCATTACCAAAACGGTGCGCAACATCACCCACGCCAGCCCACTGGGTTTGGTGCAAATCAAGCTGCCCATGCCGTTGGACACCGATGTACAGCAGGTGTATGACTTGATACTGGCCGCGTTCCACGAGCACACTCAAATCCAACCCAGCCCCGCCCCCAAGGTGGCACTGGACGGGATTGATAACGGAAAACTGGTCTTCAACGCCACCGCCTACGTGGCATCGCCCCGCTTGGCTTACAGCGTGCGCAGCGATGTGTTGTTTGACGTACTCAAGCGCTTGCGTGATGCGAAATTGCCGCTGTCGAGTCCTGCGACCATATTGCTGAAGCAAGATATTCCATTGGTGACCGATGTGCTGCCAGTCCCTGAAGTAGCTGAGCCAAACAGTCATGCCTAAGTCAGCTGTACAAAAACTTGCCGTAGGCATTCACTTTGCTAACGCTTTGGGTCACAGCGTCACCGACAAGCGCATCGATATTCTGCGTCTCATCGCCGAAAGTGGCTCAATTTCCCAAGCCGCCCGCGAAGCGCAGGTCAGCTACAAAGCTGCTTGGCAGGCGATTGATACCTTGACCAACTTGGCCAGTGTGGCCTTGGTCGAGCGTGTGGTGGGTGGCGCGGGCGGCGGCGGCGCGCGAGTGACTGAAGCTGGCAAGCAACTGCTGGCCACGGCGCTAGCCTTGGACGTTGCACGCGAGCAAGTGCTTGCGGATACCGGCAGCGCGGTCAATCGGCTTCCCGTACAGGCATTGGCGTTGCAAACAAGCATGCGCAACCAACTCCCCTGCACCGTGTTGCGTCTGGAGTTGCAAGGTCGTATCGTTAGGGTTGTCTTGCAGCTGGGGTGCGGCGCAGAGCCCGATGACTCTGCCCGTGCACCTGAGCAACTGATTTCCCGAATTACCCAAGAAAGCGCCGAACTTCTTTCTCTGGTTCCTGGATTGTCTGTGCTGGCTTTGTGCAAAGCCACAGCAGTAACGGTCATTGCAGCCAAGTTGCCGGTGATAAAGCCCAGCTTGAACCTGTTGTTTGGTCGCGCTAGCCGCATTGCGCGAGCGGATAACAGTGTCGAAAGCGATGAAATCGCTGTGACGCTGTCTGGTGGGCTGCAACTTGCAGGCTTTGCACAACCGGGTAGCGCTTTGCGCAGTCGAACTGCAGTAGTAGCGGGTATTGATGAAGCTGCCGTTGTGATTGCGCTGAACGGGTAGGTGCACAAGCTGAAATCAAGGTGGTCTTCTGACCTTCTGGCGGAATTTTGTCATCACGCTGTCACACCTCGCAAGCATGCTCAAAGGTCTATCAACTGTCGGCCTATGCCAGCAATCTCATGAGTTTTTCTACTGCTGACGTCTCCACCAGCCAAGACGACCTGATCCGCCGAATTCGCCTTGACCTGATGGACGGCTATGACGAAGAGTTAGAGATGGAGTTAGAAGATCGTACCGTTGATGAGCTGACTGAGGCGGGCAGCCGTCACCAATCAGACGATGAAAAATCCGCTCGCCGCCAGTATTTTCAAGAGCTGTTCCGCCTGCAAGGCGAGCTTGTCAAGCTGCAAGACTGGGTCGTGCGCAGCCGTCACAAGGTTGTGATTTTGTTTGAAGGGCGTGACGCCGCTGGCAAAGGGGGCGTTATCAAGCGCATCACCCAGCGCCTTAATCCCCGCGTTGCCCGCGTTGCAGCCTTGCCTGCACCGAATGATCGCGAGCGTACGCAGTGGTACTTTCAGCGCTACATCTCGCACCTGCCCGCAGCGGGTGAAATGGTGCTGTTTGACCGCAGCTGGTACAACCGCGCAGGGGTAGAGCGGGTGATGGGTTTTTGCAGTGATGAGGAGTACGAAGAGTTCTTCCGCTCGGTGCCTGAATTCGAAAAAATGCTGGTGCGTTCAGGCATTCAGCTCATCAAATATTGGTTTTCAATCACCGACGATGAACAGCATTTGCGCTTCTTGGGCCGCATCCATGACCCGCTGAAGCAATGGAAACTCAGTCCTATGGATTTGGAATCCCGTGTGCGCTGGGAGGAGTACACCAAGGCCAAAGAAACCATGCTCGAGCGCACCCACATTCCTGAAGCGCCATGGTGGGTAGTGCAAGCTGTGGACAAGAAAAAAGCCCGCCTGAACTGCATCCACCATTTGCTCGATCAAATGCCTTACAACGAGGTGGAGCACGCGCCGGTGCATTTACCTGACCGCGTGCGGCATGATGATTACATACGCCACGAAGTGTCTTCCGAAATCATTGTGCCGGAGCGGTACTGAGCTCAGAGGTGAGATTCAGGAAGGTCGGGCGCTATGTTCTATGTTCAGACTAGCGGCCTAAATGCTTGTCGAAGAACCGCGCGATATCGGTGAAAGCTTCCTTCGTCTCGGGCGCATCTGGGTTGTACCCGTACTGGGCATGCGACTGCCCTTCGTAGACGTTCAGGTCTGCTTCAACACCGGCGCGGCGTAACTTGCGGTGTGTGCGCACCGTGTTCGATAGAAAGAGATCCCGTGTGCCTGTTGTGAGGATCGCTGGCGGAAAGCCATTGAAGTCGCCATAGATCGGAGAAAGCTGTGGGTCTTTCAGCTCTGTACCGGCCGCGTACAGCTTCGCCGCGCGGCCGAGCCAACCGTCCCAAGTCACCAGGATGTTATCGACCCACTCGTTGGTCTTGTAGGTGTCGCCGATCTTTGCGATGTCTGACCAGGGAGTTCCAGGTGCAATTGCGCCTGGCAGGGGCACACCCTCGGTCTTAGCGCGCAGCACGAGGGACAACGTCATGGCGCCTCCAGTCGATGTGCCGAAGACCGCCATGTTTTTCGGATTGTTCGTCTTGATCAGTTCCTTCCACACCGCCATGGCATCGTCCATCGCAGCGGGATAAGGGAAGTCCGGTGGCATTCGGTAGTCGACCGATATCACTTTGAACCCACCGAAGCTCGCAAGGAGGATTGCTTCAGGTAACGCGGACTCGCCGGGGCCGAATACGTAGCCACCGCCGTGGACGTGCATGAGCAGTCGTTGTTGATTGCCGGCGGGCATATTTTTTGGCGTCACCACAAAGGTTTTTACGCCGGCGATGGTCAATGGCTCGACCGTGACGCCCATTTTTTCCTTGAGTGCTGGAATCGCAGCGATCGTCGGTGCTGCGCGGCGGTTGATCAACTCTTTCCACTCAGCCGCATTTTTGGGATCCGCGTCGAAGTGCGCTGGATACGGTGCTCCGATCAATGCCTGCATCTGTGGACTGACTTCTTGGGTCGGGACAGCCGCCACATGTGCCGGAGACTTGCGGGCGCCAGACTGCGCATTGGCGGCAAGTTGCGATACTGTGAGTTCGGCGTAGCTAGGTGGTGTTGGAGTGTGCGCGCATCCGGCCAGGCCGATGACAGCGACCAGCGGAAGTACGAGCGAATGAATCCGGTGTTTCATGAGTCTGTTTTCGTTGGTGTGTGTGATGGCTTGATCATGTCACTCACTCGCCGAATCCGATCACACCAAAACCCGTGCATTGACAGCGAACCATAGGAAGGTTTCGCCATCTGAAAGGTGAGGGTCGGGCGCTATGTTGCTCGGCTGCTCAGCTTTCGGTACACGGTTGCCCGGCTGATCCCCAGCGCCCGCGCTGCCTGCGCCACATTGCCTTTTGCCTGATCGACGGCTTTGCGGATCAATACGGTTTCGACCTCGCGCAGGGATGCGTTGCCGTTGTGTTGAGGCACTGGATTGTGTGGTCTGTCGGCAGTATCCGCTGCCATTGGAATCGCTTGCAAACGCAGTCCTGACCACAGCGGCACCTCAATTGCAGGGGCACCCAGAAGCGCGGCGTCGAATAGACTTTCCCAGGGCATCGCGAACAGGTCGCTGCAATGGGTATGGCGCGCCTCTAGACTCATCGCCGTACTCAGCTGCGGAAGCATGTGGCGCGCGGCGGTGTTGCTGCCTGTCACAAACCCTTCGGTGTCCACGCCAATCAAGCCATCACTTTCGCTGGGCGTAAAGTGCGCTGGGCTGCTTGTCATGTTGCTGCGCCCCATTCCCCAGTCGTCTTGAGGCCAGCTCAGACGTACTAAAAGTGCAAACGGTTGTTGGCGCAGCAGACCGTTTTCAATACGCTGGGCGCATTGGCTTACGAGATGCTTTAGCTCAGGCCGTTCAGGCGCGTCGACTCCAGTCAAGTCCAGCATCCCCACACACTGGCCGTTAGGTCCGAACACTGGTGCACCGGCACAGCTGTAGGCGCTATTGTCGGCATAGAAGTGTTCGCCACGGTGTAGCCAGACAGGTTGCTGCTCGCCTAAAGCAACGCCAATGGCGGTAGTGCCCACGGCACGCTCAGATAAATCAACACCTACGCGGGCAATGAGGCTGGCGCGGCGGTCGTCGCGGTCTACGGGGCCATTCACGTCCACCACAATGCCATCAGCATTGGTCAAAATCGCAAAATAACGGGTGTGGGCCATGGCGTGGGCGAGTTGACCCAGCACTGGCCGTGCAGCCAAGACCAGCGGGCGGCTTGCTTCCACCACGCGGCGCACGGCTTCAGCACTTACGGCATTGAAGGCCATGTGATCCCCTGGGCGTTGGCCGTGAGCCAAGCAACGTTGCCATGACCGTTCGATCCAAGGAGCGATTCCTTGGCTACTCTGAGTTCGGCTGAGGCTTGGCTGCAAGGTCTGCGTCGGGCTTTCATTCAACATGGTTTGGCGTGCCATGTTGATGCGCTCTAAACGGTTTTGGATGTTGGGGTTGGCTAGGGGTTGCATATGTTCAATATTGAGAATATCCCATGGCAAGCCGTATTGTCCTAGGGTTTCGCCTAGGCGTGTCGCTGTAAGGGCGTTCAAGAATTACCATACAGCTTGAACACCGCTTTTAAATTTTCATCACGGAGACCCCACTATGCAGGTAAATCTCAAAGTCAATGGCCATGCGGCCAGTGTTGACGTTCCCCCCAATACGTTGCTTGTGCAGGTGTTGCGCGAGCATCTCCAACTAACCGGAACCCACGTGGGTTGCGATACTGCCCAATGTGGCGCGTGTACCATCATTGTGAATGGCCGCGCTATCAAATCATGCAACACACTGGCGGTTCAGCACGAGGGCGCTGAAGTCAGCACCATCGAAGGTCTTGCGGCAACGGACGGCACCATGCACCCTATGCAAGCTGCGTTCAAGGAATGCCACGGCCTGCAATGTGGCTACTGCACGCCCGGCATGGTGATGAGTGCTATTGACCTGTGCAAAAACCATCCCAACGCCAGCGCTGGCGATATCCGTGAACTGCTTGAAGGCAACCTTTGCCGTTGCACGGGCTACCAAAACATCGTCAAGGCGGTGCAAACGGGTGCGGCTGCCATGGCTGCGGCCTAACTCTACTGACTAACCCCCTTGCAGACAAATTGACAAATGATGAAGGAGATCAAAGATGGGTGCTTCTGATTTTTCCAAACTGCCGCACATCGGCGAATCCTTGCGCCGCAAGGAAGACTACAAGTTTTTGACTGGGGCAGGTCAATACACTGATGACATTAATCTCGCTCGTCAGACATATGCGGTGTTTGTACGCTCCCCGCATGCGCATGCTGCTATCAAAAGTATAGATCTAGCGGCAGCTAAAGCGATGCCTGGCGTGGTTGAAATCTTCACGGGTAAAGATATCGAAGGCAAGATGGGCGGCCTGCCTTGTGGCTGGCTTATCAATAACACTGCTGACGGCACGCCGATGAAAGAGCCGATGCACCCCATCCTCGCTATCGGCAAGGTACGTTATGTGGGCGATCATGTGGCCATGGTGGTAGCCAGCACATTGCAACAGGCCAAAAATGCGGCTGAAGCGGTAGAGGTCGATTACGACGTGCTGCCCTCGGTGGTCAGCGTGAGCGCTGCATCGAAAGCCACGGCGCTGCATGATGTGGCCCCTGACAACCATTGCTACAAATGGTCAATTGGCGACAAAGCCGCTGTGGACAACGTGTTCGCCACTGCCGCACACATCACCAAGCTTGACCTCATCAACAACCGTCTCATTCCCAACGCCATGGAGCCACGCGCGGCCATCGGTTCCTACAGCCGGGCGACTGAAGAGTATGTGCTCTATGTTTCCAACCAAAACCCGCATGTCGAACGCTTGCTGATGACGGCTTTTGTCTTGGGTTTGCCCGAGCACAAAGTGCGGGTGATTGCACCGGACGTGGGTGGTGGTTTTGGCTCCAAAATTTACCTCTACGCTGAAGATGTTTGCCTCACCTGGGCCGCCAAGCAACTCAACTGCAGTATCAAATGGACGTGCGACCGCAGCGAGGCTTTCCTGTGTGATGCCCATGGCCGCGACCACGTCAGCCATGCTGAAATGGCGATGGACAAGGACGGGAAATTTTTGGCCCTGCGCGTCCACACCGATGCGAATCTGGGGGCTTACCTGTCTACCTTCAGCACCGCAGTGCCCACCATTCTGTACGCCACGCTGTTGGCGGGGCAGTACACCACGCCGTTGGTCTATGCCGAGATCGACGCGTGGTTTACCAACACTGCACCTGTCGATGCGTACCGTGGGGCAGGTCGGCCCGAGGCTACCTATTTGCTGGAACGCTTGGTCAGCCGCTGTGGGTGGGAGATGGGCCTGAGCCAAGTTGACATCCGCAAACGCAACTTCATCAACAGCTTCCCTTACCAAACGCCGGTAGCCTTGCAGTACGACGTGGGGGATTTCCATGCTTGCATGGACAAATCCAATGAACTCGCTGATGTGGCCGGGTTTGAGGTGCGTAAAACTGCCAGCGCGGCCAAAGGCTTGTTGCGTGGCATCGGCTACAGCAGCTATATCGAAGCTTGTGGCCTCGCGCCCAGCAATATCGCGGGAGCGTTGGGCGCACGCGCCGGTTTGTTTGAATGCGGCGAGGTGCGTGTGCATCCCACTGGCAGCGTGACTGTATTTACTGGCTCACACAGCCACGGGCAGGGCCATGAAACCACTTTTGCGCAGGTGGTTGCCGCCCGTTTGGGCATTGCTGTGGAGGCGGTCGATATTGTTCATGGCGACACCGGCCGCGTGCCGTTTGGCATGGGTACTTACGGCTCACGTTCGTTGTCGGTCGGTGGCTCGGCCATCATGCGAGCCCTCGACAAAATCGAGACCAAAGCCAAAAAGATCGCTGCTCATTTGATGGAGGCCAGCGATGTCGACGTGGAGTTCGCCAACGGTGAATTCACCGTCAAAGGTACGGATAAGAAAGTCACCTTTGGTCAGGTCGCGCTCACGGCCTACGTTCCGCACAACTACCCGCTGGACAAGCTGGAGCCGGGCCTGAACGAAACCGCGTTTTACGACCCGACAAACTTCACTTTCCCAAGTGGCACCTACATCTGCGAAGTCGAAATCGATCCTGCTACTGGCACTACTCGCCTTGACCGCTTTAGTGCGGTGGACGACTTCGGCACCATCATCAACCCGATGATTGTTGAAGGCCAAGTCCACGGTGGACTGGTGCAGGGCATTGGCCAAGCGATGATGGAAAACTGCGTGTACGACGAGGAAACCGGCCAGTTGCTGACCGGCAGCTTCATGGACTACGCCATGCCCCGTGCCGACGACTTCCCCGAGTTCAAAATCGGCCATGTCTGCACGCCGTGCAGTCACAATCCGCTGGGTGCCAAAGGCTGCGGCGAGGCTGGTGCGATTGGCTCCCCACCAGCGGTCATTAACGCTGTGCTGGACGCACTGCGTCCCGTCGGTGTCGTTGATTTTGACATGCCTGCCTCACCTGCACGGGTGTGGGCGGCGATTCAAAAAGCCAAGGCTTAAATCTCAAACTATAAGCCTCAAGCATAAGGAGAAAAATATGTACGAATTCACATTTGAGCGACCTACAACCCTGGCTGATGCCACGAAACTCGCTGCCGCCGGTACCAAAGTTCTGGCTGGCGGGCAAACCATGCTGGCTTCAATGAAGCTGCGCCTCTCCAGTCCGGAGCAGGTCGCCGATTTGGGCGGCATCAAAGAGCTGGTCGGCATCCGCCGCGAAGGCAACGCCATCGTTATCGGTGCCATGACGCGCCATGCCGATGTCGCGACCAACGCCGACGTGCTGGCTGCTATTCCCGCCTTGGCCGAGCTGGCAGGAGGTATCGGTGACCGACAAGTCCGTGCCATGGGCACGCTGGGTGGGGCTGTGGCCAACAACGACCCTGCCGCCTGCTACCCCAGCGCGGTGTTGGCCCTGAACGCCACCATCCACACCACCGAGCGCACCATCGCTGCCGATGATTTCTTCTTGGGCATGTTTGCCACTGCGTTGAACGAAGGCGAGCTCATCACCGCCATCAGCTTCCCCGCTACCACTCATGCCGCGTATTTGAAGTTCAAGCAACCCGCTTCACGCTTTGCCATGGTCGGTGTGTTTGTCGCGAAAACTGACAACGGTGTGCGTGTTGCCGTGACGGGGGCAGGCAACGGCGTTTTTCGCCATGCCGGTTTGGAAGCCGCGTTGAACCAGAGCTTCACTGCAGCATCCGCTGCATCCGTGAAAATTGATGCCACTGATTTAAACGCTGACATCCATGCCTCAGCTGCTTACCGCGCTAACCTCATCAGCGTGCAGACTCAGCGGGCTGTAGCGAAGATTTTGGGTTGATTTTTAAGTAATCCACCCCAACTGGCCCCGTACTCTTAAAGTGCGGGGCTTTTTTTGGCAATTCAGTTTTGTCATTCTATTTTTGACTCTTATGCAGCTTATGAGCAATATTCATAAGCACCTTTAGCTATTATTTGTGTAGCAAAAAAACAGTTTCATAA
>JAYUED010000132.1:0-4243 GCA_043739385.1 Betaproteobacteria bacterium
TTCAATTCCTGCCAGCCGCACCATAACAAAAGTGTTATAGAACAACAGCTTAGAGATCAAAAGTCTCTAGGCTGTTTTTCTTTGTGCGTTTGGTTTTTGCCCTCAGTCGGATTCTGGTCACCGTTCGGTCACCGTTAGCCGCTGGCAGTCATGGAGCGGCATTGGACGTTTCTGGACTTGAGTTAGCCGCACGCCATCGTTCCCCGCCTCCGACTGTCCAATTTTCAGGTGCTATTTCCTCATGGTTGCCAAACTATGATGAGCCTCATTTCAAATTTCGAGGCGGAGGAATATGCCAAAACCGAAAAACTCAGGACTTGTAGTTGAGGATGCCTCCAGTAGATCATTCCGCACAGCTAAAGTTAAACAAGATGTCCCGAGCGATGCTGCGGTGCCGGAGGCAAATTCGGAGAATGTTGGTGCGACTGAAGTCCCATTGAAATTTACGCCTTCGTGGTCGGATTGGAATGAGCGGCATACCATTTCACTGTTCAATGCTGTGTGCTTGCTTCACAACATTCGCCCGTCCAAGTCTGTCTTGGCGAAGTTGCGTGAGCAGAAAGAGTCTCGTGCGTTTAAATTCCAAAATCACTTGAACACTTTGCTTGATCGCCAGCCAATTGAGCCATTGCTAAAAAATGCGAGTTCCAGCGTGTCCGCGCCGCCTACTGAGAAAACCAAAATAGTGCTCAAGGACTTCATTGAATGGGCCAAGTCAAAACGCCCATTCCCTGAATTGACTGTTCCGTCTGCCTTTTGGGACATCAAGCCGTATGACCCAAGCGAATCCGGTGCCAAGAATGCCAGTCTGAGTGATGCTAAAGGTTCGAGTGGACTGAATACTGGTGGGGTGGAAAGTGCCGCTGCACCAGATGATGATGGCCAAAATCTGGACTCGAAGCAAATAGGAACTATCAGTCGAATTCTCTTGGCGATGGCGATTAAGCACTATGGTTTTCGCCCATTCGATGCCCCAATGATGGCGAATCAGGAGATGGCGAGAGGCGGCGTGTATGAACCGATCAAAGACTTATGCAAAAGCCTTGGACTAAGCCGTCCTAAGCGAGCCGACGGAGTAGCTGCTGCATTACGCGCCGCTGCGGCCAGGGTAGGGGCAACTGAGGCCAAGGGTGCGTATGAAAAGTGGGCTGAAGTACTGCCTGGTACTAACAAAAAGTTGCCGCAATAGCAACCACGGTTTATGGTAAAAGCGGCCCCGGTTTTGGCCTAAACCGTAGCTAGAAAGTGACCGCGAAAAGTTACATTGATTGCATGAACTTATGACATGAAAGGTCAACCATGCATCAAACCTTATTTCTCAATGGGGTTAACGCGAGTACTCGCACAGCTTCATTTTTCTCGAAGCCGTACACGAAGGTAAAGAACCCTTCGGTTCTCGCCCGCGTCCGCAAATCTGTAAAGAAAAAGAAGACGGATGCCCCCGAAAAAACGGTGGTCATCAATCTTGACATGCCCGGTTTCCAACGCCTCGACAACGTTCTGGCGATATTCCCTGTATCTCGTGCCGCATGGTATGCAGGCATCGCAGAAGGGCGCTACCCGGCCGGCATTCAGATCGGCAAGCGTTCTGTCGCTTGGTCAAATGCGTCGCTCAAGGCGCTAATAGCAGACGTGTCGAATCAAGGGGGCGAAACCTTTGATACCAGCTAGCACGGTCAACTGCACTTACGCGATTTAGTCGCACTCTGATTACCCGCTTGGTCGGGATACGCCACATTGGAAATATGGCGAAAAGCAAGGCACTGCGTGGCATCGTCACTGCTTCAAGGCAATGACTCAGCAACACAGCAGTGATCAAAACTTCAATTCTTTCAACATCAATGAAATTTCGCAATGCCTTCTATGGCATGGCTAAGGAAAACTCGTGTCTACATTCAGTGAAATCAAACCGGAAGTGGAGGACGACATGCGTGATTCGGTTGCGGTGAAAGCCAAAAAACCGCATCGCACCAAGCCCTTCAAGCCTGATAAACAAGCCAAGGCCAAATCGACGGCGACAGCCATTGCAGTGGAAAAACCGACCAAGCGTAAGAAGAGCGGCCCTGACAGTGATTTGCCATACCCCGTCACCAAAGTAGCACGAGCTATCGACAGCTACGGCGAACCATCTGAAAAAATCGTTGTGCTCACCACCACTGAGGATGGTCGCGCAGGGCGTTTTGTGCTGACGGAAACGGCGCTCATAAGTGGTCAATACTACGAGCTGGCAAAGATGGTGATCAAGCTCAATTTGTTGCCCTACAAGACCCCCAAAGGCATGCGTGAGTTGACGGACATCCTGCTGCAAGCGGCGGACAAGCTGATCTACATCGCAGAACATGAGGGTTACCATTTGGTGCAGATCAATGGTCAATATTTCGACTTCTTTGTCTGGCGTGGCAAGGTCTTTCCGCTCGGGCCGGTATGCCCCGTTCCAGTCGTGCCGTTGGTTGCCACTGCGCAGCTACCCCCTGCCTCATGCTGTCTGGCAGACTGGAACAAACATGTTGGCATTCACATTGTTGCCAACCCATACATGCTTGTGACATTTCTCGCAGCCATCTCAGCATTGCTTGTCCAAGTGTTTCACTTGTCTCGCCTGATTTTGATGCTTGTGGGCGGCAGTAGCACCGGAAAAAATACAGCACAGGAAGTCACGCAGTCCAGCTGGATGTCAAACAGTGCAGCCATCGACAACTTTTCAGGTACAGAAAAAGGCATACAAGCACTGTTGCGAGCTGTTCACGACATGCCCAAGATGATGGAAGAGTTGCGTCAGGCAGAGAACATCGATGGCATCCTGCGCTTGATCTTTGACCTGGCCAGTGGCGCGAGCCGCAAGACCAGCACGGCAGACCAGCAGTTGATGCGTTCGATGGCGTTGACATGCGGCCTGATCATCTCTAATGAAAACACGCTGATGGAGATGGCGGGACGTGAGACCATAAATGAAGGACTTGCAGCGCGCTTTCTCGAATTGCACGCCAACGCCCCACATGGCATGTTTCACAGCCTCCCAGAAGGCATGACAGCGGCGGAGTTTTCCGACATGCTCAAAGATGTCAGCGCCAAGTATTACGGGGCATTCTGGGACGCTTGGGTAGCAGGCGTTGCTGACAATATTAAGAAGCTTCGGAAATGGGTGCCAGAGAACTTGCCCAAACTGACGGCTGAATTATGCGCAGGGATGGACATCAACGATCCTGTGACAAAGCGCATGGTCACCGGCATGGCAGGTTGGGCTTGCGCTGGTGTCATTGCATGCAACCTAAAACTTCTGCCCGACGGAACAAGTCGCGCCACCGTTGTTGATGCCATGCGCTTGGTGTTGCGCGAGCATCTTGCCCGCCAAAAGCACAACACCACACCTGTCGGCGAAAAAGTCATCAGTGCGGTGCGCGATGTGATTGATCGCCAAGCAGGGCGTTTTCCAAGCTTTGCGACCATCAAATCTACCTCCCAGATGGGTATTTATGGTTATCGCAAAACTACGCGGGACGAGACACTGTACTTGTTCCTCCCAACTGTCTTTGAAGAACAAATTGGCAAGAAATTTGGGACCGATGCGGCTCTTCGACAGTTGAAGGCCGCAGGGTACCTCAGCACCGACTCCGCAGGCTCTCAGCGTCAATTCCGATTGCCTGGCGACGGCGACCAAAGTGGCCCGCGCAAACGGTTCTATGCAATCAAAGCAGCTATCTGCTACGAGACGGAGGAAAGCAGCGACTAAACCCATTTGTCACGTTGTCACGTCCATTTGGAGAGACATATCAGCAAAGTAATAAGTGCGGCAGTGATGCCATGGCAAAGCGCCCCAAGCACTTCTTTGCTGACTGTAATACGCCACTTTTACCGCTGACATGCCAGACCACTGTAACAAGTATTAATCAAAGCAGATCGTGTCCTACAACCTTCACAGGGCACCTGTTTAATCGTATTGAAAGATCATCATGAGAACATTCATTTCCAACCAACGCAATGGCGCAAACGCTGCTGCAACTAGCCTCGGCCAAAATCATGTATTCGACGCGAAGCTCGCGCAGGACATTGCTAACGAGTTCAAGACGCAGCAACAGTCTGCGCTACAGGTATTTCGCACACTTCCAGAATTGCCTAAAAATTGGAAGCCTTTTCATTCTTCCCTAATTGATACTGTCCGTGTGGTGCTGTATATCCGCCATGAGCCGCTGGCGCGTGTCATGGAGAGCAATCCGCTCATGAGCCGGGACGGCTTCAAATTCTA
>JAYUED010000133.1:0-4239 GCA_043739385.1 Betaproteobacteria bacterium
GCGTTGATGGTCAGCATCGTGAAACTGTGAACAACGCCTTTGGGCGATTTCCACGACGACCAAAGACCTGCAATGCCCAAGGGTTCGCCTTTGACGCAGGAAATGCGCGTCGAGATGGCTTTTCCAGTGCGCCAATCAGGCTCAAAAATGGCATCCACCGGAACGATGCAGTGCTGAGCATTCTTCCAGGCATCCCGAAAACTTGGTTTGGCGGCAACCGTCTCAGTGCGTGCGTTGTAGGTTTGACGGCCGATGTTGGCATCGGTTGCCCAGTGCGGAATCAGGCCAAACAGTCCAGGCAAGGCTTCGCGCTCAGGCACAGCCTCATCACCAACATCAGCTTCCGTGGATCTGCGAATGAAAGTAGCCGGGTAGCAAGGCCAAACATCGTGCTTGCCCAGGTCAACGGGTGGCACAACGCCGAAGTGTTTGGCGAAGCGTTCGCGCTCCTTGATGGCTTGATAGTGACTGCACATTGCCTGATCGTAGCCGCATCTTTGTCCCCACAAACCGTGCCCAACGCTGTAGATTCGCCACTTCCTTCGGCCTTGCTCCACTATCGCGACAAAACCCGGTATCTTGCCCTCTTGGGGTGCGTAATGCCGCAAGCGATACTGTGTCTCGCAGGAGCCCTCATAAAATGTGAAATCCACACCGAAGGAATTTTTGTGCACAACAAATTTTTATACAAGAGCCACAACATAGACGTGATCGTTTCTGAGTTGGAGAATCAAACATACGGCTGGAGCTTTACGATCGATGGTGGCCACTACGAAGCAATGAAAGATCGTCCGTTTGGAAGCCAAGAATTGATACTGAATGAAGGACTTGGTGAAGCCCAACGTTTCGTGGACTCCATGACGCAGGGCTAATGCAAGCTTGCAGCCAGATTGAAAGATATCAGATTCACAGCCTTATGAAAGCCGGACACAACATCACACAGATTGCAGATTTGCTGAGCCGCAGCAAATCCACGATCAGCCGTGAGTTGCGCTGCAATGCGGGTGGCCGTGGCTACCGGCCCAAACAGGCATGTGAACTGTCGCATCAACGTGCCCAGGGCAGTCGCAATGCCGCACTGTTGGCCCCGTGGGTGAAGGAGCAAGCCACTGTGCTGCTGCAATTGCAATGGAGTCCTGAACAGATCGCAGGCAAGTTGCCTGTGAGCCACGAGACGCTCTACCAGCACGTTTATGCGGAGAAGGCCCGCGGTGGCACGCTGTGGAAGAACCTGCGCTGCCAGAAACAGAAGAGAAAGCGGTACGCCAGCGGGCGTGATCGCAGGGGCCAAATTCCCAATCGCAGACCCCTGAGCGAGCGCCCATTGCACATCGAGGGTCGTCAGCAAGTCGGTCACTGGGAGTGCGACACCGTGATCGGTGCAAACCATAAACAGGCCATCGTGAGGGTGGTGGAGCGCAAGAGCGGGTATGCGGTCATAGCGAAGGTTGCGAACAACATCCGACTTGGTGGGCGCAGCAATCACCAAGCTACTCAAGCCCTACAAAGCCAGGGTCAAAACGCTGACCTACGACAACGGCAAAGAATTCTGTGGCCATGCCCAGATTGACCAGGCTTTAGGCAGCACGGGGTACTTCGCCAGACCCTTTGCAAGCTGGGAGCGCGGCTCCAATGAAAACTTCAACGGACTGCTGCGACAATATGTGCCCAAGAAACGGGCGATGGCAAATATCACCGACGAGGAAACTAGAATAATCGAAAACAGGTTGAATAACCGACCCCGTAAGCGATTGGGATTCAAGACACCTACAGAGGTGTTTCATCAATCCCTATCCCGTGTTGCACTTCGTGCTTGACTCCGCCTTGCTAAAGATGCTGGCCGACTGCTGAAAAGCAACATTAGCGGACCGTGAAGAGAGAAAGCTTTTTGAGATGTCGATTCAAGGTTTTGTATTCCAGTCAGCGTGGTTTTGTCACGATAGTCATAGTGTCCAGTCCCGTTTCGCGGTAGTAGCTCTGTAACGTGAAGATGTAAGGTACGTACGCTAGAGCACAGATGGTCGAAAGGGTTTTCGCTGGAATAAAAGTCGTCCTGCGTACTTCTCAGGGTGTATTTGGGGGGCTCTTTCGTTCGTCGTATTGTTTTGAGGCCCTTCGATTGCGTTACCACGCCCTAGTTTATGCCGGCGATATTCACTCCAAGGGCGTCAACTGTTGGAGCAAGGTGGGAATCAATTCGCTGACCGTGGGGTGGATATGCATGCTCAGGGAGATGGCGGTGTAGGGCTGATCAGCATTCATGATGTCAAGCAGACCGTGAATCACTTCGTCGCCATTCAGACCAAGCAAGGCAGCTCCGAGCACGCGCTTGGTATCTGCATCAACCAGCACCTTCATAAAACCCTGCGTTTCGCCTGCTTCCCGCGCGCGGCCCACACGCTGCATCGGCATTTTGGCCATCAGTGCTGGGCGTCCGCTGGCACGCACTTCGCGCTCGGTCATGCCGACACGCGCCAGCGCAGGATCGATAAACAGCGCATAACAGGCGATTCGGTCGCTGACCCGACGCGGGTCGGCATCAAACAGGTTGGCAGCAACAATTTCGTAATCGTTCCAGGCTGTGTGTGTGAAGGCGCCTCGGCCATTACAGTCGCCCAAAGCCCATACGCCGTCGGCGCTGGTGCAGAGCTGATCGTCCACCACAATATAGCCTCGCGCGTCCACCCGGATACACGCCGACTCAAGTTCCAGACCATCAGTATTGGGACGCCTGCCAACCGCCAGCAGCACATCACTTGCAACAACAACCCGTGAGTCTGATCCACAGACTGCGCCGACTACTATTCGTTTGCCGTCCCTAGCCAGAGACAGGCATTCGGCGCCCAATTGAAAATTAATGCCTTCAGCTTCAAGGATGGCGCGAACACCATCGGAAATATCGTCATCCTCACGCGGCAACAATTTCGCTGCACGCTCAAGCACGGTGACCTCAGCGCCAAAACGCCGCATCATTTGCGCAAACTCCAGCCCTATATAGCTGGCGCCAACAATTACCAGATGCTCGGGCACCTGCGTCAGCTCCATGATGGAAATGTTGTCAAGGCAGGGCACGTCGGGAAGGCCCGGTAGATCTGGCACAACGGACCTACCGCCGACATTGATGAATATTTTGGGGGCCGTCAGCGTACGACCGGCAACCTGGACGGTATGCGGGCCGGTAAATATCGCACTGCCCAAAATAATTTCTGCGTTTTTAAGGCCTTGCATCCACTGGATGACACCGTTACGCGACTGGTGAACCATGTCGTCCTTACGGGCCTTGATGCGCGCCATGTTGACCTCAATGCTTCCCGCAGAAAATCCAAACTCTTCGCCACGCCTGGCCAGATGAATAGCCCGCGCACTGGCAACCATGGTTTTGGTCGGAACACAGCCCACGTTGACGCATGTGCCGCCAAAATGGCCCCTTTCAATCATGGCGGTACGAAGCCCCTCTTTGCTGCAGCGCGCTGCAAGGGCTGGCCCGGCTTGTCCTGCACCTATGACGATGGCATCGAAAGATTCAAGGTTCATGAAGTTCTCCTGTCTTGGCACTGTCACACAGGGTGGGTGAGCATCGGTTACGGGTTAATTATCGCGCAGCGAACCTGCACGGCAGGCAAAAAGTCTGAACAGGCCCTAGCCTAAATTCTCATTATCAGCTTTCTGAAGCTGATATTAAAAACTCGATATTCAACCTTGTCCAGGCATCTGCCCGAAGGTGCTGAACCCATAGAGACCGCGATCAGTCTAAAGGCTCAGGGCCATTGAAATTTAAGCGCGCGTCAGAGATGTCACTTGATCTCGCGGAAAGCGAACACCCTCCTGAGACCGCTTCTGACCCAGAGCCGCTGTCGGCCACGTAGCGGAATTCCAAGAGTTTGAACCGACTGCCCTAAAGCCGACGTTGACTATCGCTTGCCGACATTGCTGGTCTGGCACACTCCACATCGCGAATTTCTCAGGCTATCCAAGGAACGTTGCGACCTTGGATCTTGCAGGTTGTTAAGCCCATGCGCTGCATCGGCCTCGCTTGGCCAATACACCGCAGAGCCAGATCATCGAGCGCTGAATGCTGGGCAGTCAACTCATAGTGATGAGCCTGGCGGTTTGGCTACCCGGACTGTCCAGCTCCAGTACCCCGCTGTTGCGGTCGGCATAGGCCGCCTGGAAGCTGGGTCGAAGCTGCCAGCGCTGCCAGAACGCATCCACATGCTCGAAACGCTCGTCCAGCGGGGT
>JAYUED010000134.1:0-36369 GCA_043739385.1 Betaproteobacteria bacterium
TCAGATTGAGCTTCAAGTTGGCTTGTTTCATGGGCTGTATTTTCTCAGGCCGGGCTTACTGCAAGCACACAGGTGCCGGAGTTATGCAGAGCTTCCTTAGCTGCGTGCCATCTTGCTGCTCTTGCTGTCAGTGACGCGAATAATGGTCGCATAGCCACTATCGCCAGCTGCGCAGCCAGTAAACAGCCCCACGCCGCCGCCGCGCAGCACCAGCTCTTCGATCAGCTCAATAATGGCGCGCATCCCAGTGGGGGCTTGCGGGTGGCCCCAGATGATGGAGCTACCGTAGTTGTTCATCTTGTCCCAGGCAAAGCCCAAATCTCGCGATAAGGCGATGTCATTTACCGCGAAGGGGTTGTGGGTTTTGATGGCGTCGATCTGGCCAATGGTCAGGTTAGCGGCCTTCATGGCGTTCAGCGCAGCGGGCGATGGGGCCATCGGCATATAGCCTTTCTCGACACGAGCCATGCCAAAGCTCAAAATTTCGATCTCGATACCAGGGTTGGTGGCCACCGCTTTGGCGCGGGCACGGCTGGTGACGATTGCCCCTGCGTTGCCGTCAGCGGGGTGGGTTTGACCACCAAAGGTGACCGTGCCGCCTTCTTTGACGGGCTTCAATTTAGCCAAGCCGTCAGCCGTGGTGGGGAAGATGCCTTCGTCAGCGGTAAGCAGGCCAGTTTGTTTACGGAATTTGGAATCGGTCAGCGCCACGTCCACCATGTAGCGCTTTTGGAAAGCGCGGTCATCGGCCAGCGCAGCGGTGTACTGGTTGTAGCGGTGCAGCTTGAGCTCGTGCTGCTCTTGCGTACTGATGCCATAGCGTGCAGCCACGTTTTCGCCGGTTTGTAGCATCGGGTTTTTGGCATAAGGGTCATGGCCCATGTTGTCGGGCACCCAGTGTTCGGTGATGCCGTAGCCACCCGTGCCTGATGGGTCAGGGTAGTAGACGACGGGGCCGTTAGATTGGCGATCAGCCATCACCAACAAGGCGCAATCAGCGCTACCGCAGGTGATTTCTTGTGCTGCCATTTGTAGTGCGCGCACGCTGGTGGCGCAAGCCTGCTGGACAGTGGGACCTGCCACGTGGTCGATGCCCATCAGGCCGGTGACGTAAGGCAGGCCGTAGAAGCTGCCTTTTTGGGGGTTGGTCAAACCCAAAATACCCAAATCAATCTGCGCCGTGTCGAAATTCTTCGACTGCAAAACTTGTTTGCCCACGTTCGCCGCGAGAGGCAGCGCGTTCAGGTTGGCCAGCGAGCCCTGCCACTTGGCAAAAGGAGTTGACCAGTAGATACCGTAAGGAATGAAGGCTTGCAGGGTTGTCATCGTGTTGTCTCTAAAAGTGAATCAGCAGTGAATTTGCCTGGGAAAGTTAGGGTTTTCACGGATATTTGTGGCTTGTTACAGCATCAAATTAGTTATAGACTGTAACCAGTTTAATAATTTTCAGCAAGGCCTTTAATATGACCGTCACGCAAATTTCCAAAGACCTTTCCTTAGAGTTCAAGGGCGCTGTTGCCATCGTGCGGCTGACCCGTCCAACCAAGCGTAACGCTATCAACGATGCGCTGGTTTTGGCACTGCGCAGTGTGTTCGAGTCGTTCAGCAGCGACACCAAAGCAGCGGTGATTGCCGGGGAAGGCGATCACTTTTGTGCGGGTCTGGATTTGAGCGAACTCAGCGACCGCGATGCCGTGCAAGGCCTGCACCATTCGCGCATGTGGCACAAGGCTCTGGACGCTGTGCAGTTTGGCCCCGTGCCAGTGATTACTGCACTGCACGGTGCCGTGGTCGGTGGCGGGTTGGAGCTGGCCAGCGCCAGCCACATCCGAGTGGCCGATGAATCTACGTTTTACGCACTGCCAGAAGGCTCACGCGGTATTTTTGTGGGTGGCGGGGCATCGGTGCGCGTACCCAAGCTGGTGGGTGTGGCCCGCATGACGGACATGATGATGACAGGCCGTGTCTACAACGCGCAAGACGGTGAACGTGCTGGCTTTGCGCAGTATCTGGTGCCCACTGGCCAAGCGTTCGCCAAAGCGCTGGACATTGCCGAGAAAGTCGCCATGAACGCCCCCATGACCAATTACGCGCTGACACAGGTGCTGCCCCGCATTGCAGAGCAAACAGCTGACCACGGCTTGCTGACCGAATCGCTAGTGGCAGCCATCACGCAATCTGCGCCTGAAGCCAAGGAGCGGGTGAAGGCGTTCTTGGAAGGACGGGCAAGCAAGGTGCAAAAGGGCTGATTTCCCTCACTCTGCACAACAAGCCCCAAGCCCAAGCGACCGGAGACAACTATGACAGCCCAATATGTTCGAAGCGCTCAAAACGCCAAAACTGCCACATACCGCCCCATGAAATTCGGCGTCACCCGCGTGCAGTTGCGCGACGGCGTGGCGGGTACGAGCTACATGCGTGCTGAACCCGAGCTGCAACCTTACGCCCCCACCATGGGCGAGCGCCTCGTGCACTGGGCCTCCACCACACCAGACCGCACCCTGTTCGCCCGCCGCGTCAGGTTGTCTGATGGCAGCACGGGCGACTGGGTACATCTGAGCTTTGCCCAAGCCCTGAGTGCTGCACGCCACATCGGCCAAGCGCTGCTTGACCGGGGTTTGAACGCCGAGCGCCCCGTATTAATCCTGAGCGACAACGATTTAGAGCACGCCATGCTGTCGCTGGCTTGCCTCTATGTGGGCGTGCCTTACTGCGCCATCTCACCCGCCTATTCCACGCTGGGCACCACGTTCGACAAGTTCAAGCACGCCATGGCCACGCTGACGCCCGGCTTGGTGTTCGCCAGCGACGGGGCTCGCTTTGGCAAGGGCATGACCGCTGTGGTGCCCGCTGACTGCGAGATTGCTCTTACTTCTGTAGCAGGCTTCACAAGATCAGTAGGCACCATAAGCACTTTTGAGCAACTTTTAGCAACCGAGTTCACGCCAGCCGTCGATGCAGAATTTGCGTGCCTAAAGCCAGAGAGCATCGTTAAATTCAGCTTCACCAGCGGTTCGACCAAGATGCCCAAGGCGGTCGTCACCACCCACCGCATGTGGTGCGCCAATCAGCAGCAAATGGCGCAGTCCATGCCATCGATTACTGACGGTGCGCTGGTGCTGGTCGATTGGCTGCCTTGGAACCACACTTTTGGCGGGAACCATAACTTTGGCATGGTCCTCACCCACGGCGGCACGCTCTACATCGATGACGGAAAACCCACCCCCGCAGGAATGTCCGAGACACTGCGCAACCTGCGTGAAATTGCCCCGACGCTCTACTTCAATGTCCCGACCGGGTTTGAAGTGATCGCCGAGGTCATGAAGACTGACGATGCCTTGCGCCGCAACCTTCTGAGCCGAGTGCGTATGTTCTTTTACGCAGCCGCCGCCCTGTCGCAACCGATATGGGACGCCCTGCACAGCGCCCAAGAGCGCGAAATCGGTGAGCGCATCGTGATGGCCACGGGTTTGGGTATGACGGAAACCTGCCCCTTTGCACTGTGCGTGACGAACGCGAACGTCAAGGCCGGCGACATTGGTGTACCCACACCGGGCATGGAGGTCAAACTGATTAATGTGGAAGGCAAAGTCGAGGTCCGCTACAAAGGTCCGAATGTCACGCCCGGCTATTGGCGCAACCCCGAAGCCACAGTAGAAGCATTTGACGAGGAAGGCTTCTTCGCCAGCGGTGACGCGGTGAAGTGGATTGATGACGGCGATGTCCACCAAGGCTTGGCATTCGATGGCCGTATCGCCGAAGACTTCAAGCTCAGTACCGGCACATTCGTCAGCGTGGGGCCGATGCGCAGCAAAATCATCGCAGCCGGTGCGCCCTATGTGCAAGATGTGGTGCTGACCGGGTTGAACCTGAAAGAAGTCGGTGCGATGGTTTTCCCCACAGGCCATGTTCGCAAACTCTCAGGCTTGGGCGAGTCGGCCAGCATGGCCGACGTGCTGAGCAGCCCGCCGGTGGTGGCAGCCTTCCAGGCCACAGTGAATGCGTTGGCCAAAACTTCCACCGGTAGCGCCAGTCGGGTCGCCCGGCTGTGTCTGCTGGACGCCCCCCCCTCACTGGATTTGGGTGAGATCACAGACAAAGGCTCGATCAACCAGCGCGCCGTGCTGAAGCATCGGGAAGCACTGGTAAATGCATTGCATGACGACAGCTTGCTGAACGTTTTCAAGCCTCAAATTTGATAGCTTAAGCCCCAATACATTCCAAAATTTCAGATGTATTTGATTCTTAATTTTTATTTTGATTCTTAATTTTATTTAGCTCTTTTTTAACCTCAAAAGGACACACCATGAACATCCAAGGACATAGCGCACTCATCACCGGCGGCGCCTCTGGTCTGGGCGAAGCCACCGCCCGTGAACTCGCCCGCCAAGGGGCCAAAGTCACTCTACTTGACGTAAACATCACACTGGCCGAAACCGTGGCGGCGGACATCAACGCCCAGTATGGTGCGGGCACCGCAATCGCCTGCCAATGCGACATCACCAACACCGAGAGCACCCAAGCCGCCATCACCAAAGCCGCTGAGGCACACGGCACAGCACGCATTTTGATGAACGTGGCCGGTATCGGCAGCGCCAAACGCATCGTGCAACGTGACGGCTCACCAGCCCCACTGGAAGATTTCGTCAAAGTCATCAACGTGAATTTAATTGGTGGCTACAACATGGCACGCCTGTTCGCCGCCGCGTGCTGCAAGCTAGACCCGCTCCCGAATGGAGAGCGCGGCGTGATGCTGTTCACGGCCTCAGTAGCCGCGTTTGATGGCCAAGTCGGTCAACAGGCGTACAGCGCGTCCAAAGGTGGCTTGGTCGGCATGACACTGCCCATGGCGCGTGATTTGGCACAGCACGGAATCCGCGTTTGCACCATAGCCCCTGGATTGTTCGCGACACCGCTGATGAAACAATTGCCCGAGCCGATTCAAGCCTCGTTAGCAGCCAGCATTCCCTTCCCTCCCCGTCTAGGCCACCCGGAAGAATTCGCCCAACTGGCCGCACACATCGTGACCAACGGTCATTTGAACGGCGAAGTGATTCGCCTCGATGGCGCGCTGCGCATGGCACCACGCTGATTTCGCTGCCACAACCAACGCGCCCCCTGAGCACATCAACCCACAACCCGTATTGGAGGCGACCATGCACGCTCACTCTCATAACCGCCGTCATTTCATAACTACCCTAAGTGCTACTGCGGCACTGGGTGCTCTGTCGCCCTTGAACCTCTTTGCGCAATCCTTAGATCAGGTCAAAATTCTCTACGGCTTCCCAGCAGGCAGCTCAGGCGATACGGTGGCGCGGCGAGTGGGAGAAAAATTAGCAGGTACCGCCTTCACAAAGAACGTAGCCATTGTGGACAACAAACCTGGTGCAGGCGGGCGCATTGCGTTGGAAACACTCAAGACCGCCCCCGCAGATGGCTCGGTACTGGCGCTGGCGCAGGTGTCAGCACTGGCCAATTACCCCCACATCTACAGCAAGCTCAATTACGACCCTAAAGACTTCGCACCGATTTCGATTGGTGCAGTGATGCACCATGGCTTGGCCGTCGGCCCCATGGTGCCTGTGAGCGTCAAGACACTTAAAGACTTTTTACTATGGGCTAAAGCTAATCCCAAAGATGCCAGCTACGGCTCGCCCGGTGCGGGTTCAACTCCGCACTTCCTGGGGGCGTTGCTGGGCTTGAGCGCCAATGTGGAGCTGCGCCACATCCCATACCGGGGTTCAATTCCTGGTGTGACAGATTTAGTGGGCGGACAATTGGCGTCTATGGTCACACCGAGTGGCGATTATTTGGCGCATATCAAATCAGGCAAAGTGCGTGTGCTGGCTACCTCGGGTAACAAGCGCTCGCCCTACTTGCCTGAAGTGCCGACGTTTACCGAGGAAGGCTTTAGCGAGTTGGTGGCCGAGGAGTGGTTTGGCTTTTACGCTCCAGCCAAGACCCCTGCGAGCGTGCTGGCCAACGCCAATATCGCTATCAACAACGCCTTGCGTGACAAAACTGTGCTCGACAGTCTGGCCCTGGTGGGCTTGATTGCACGTGGCTCAACGGCGGAAGAAATGGCCAAGTCGCAACAAGCCGAGAACGACCGCTGGGGGCCATTGATCAAGAAGATCGGGTTCACGGCGGAGTCCTAAGCGCAGTTCGATGGGCACGCACCCTGGGCGGTGACAATACCCGGCATGCGCAAATCGACTATCAAAACCACTGCAGCTGTTGATTCCAGCTTTCTCGAAACCCTGCTCGGATATAACACCAGGCGGGCATCATTGGCGATTATTTCGCTTTTTTTGACACGCATGGCACAGTACGAGCTCCGCCCAGTGGAGTTCTCTGTGCTGTCGTTGATCTTGCACAACCCAGGCATCACCTCACGCGAGTTGTGCAGCAACTTGAACATATTGCCCCCCAATTTGGTTGGCATGATTACCGGACTGGAGAAGCGTGCGCTGGTAGACCGTATGCCACATCCCAGCGATGGCCGTGCGTTGGGTCTGCACCTGACACCCGAGGGCATCGAACTGGCACAAAAAGCAGAGTTGACAGCAACGCAACTCGAACAAGACGCCTCAGAACGTTTGACGGCTACTGAGCGTAAAACCTTAATGCGTCTGCTGCAAAAAGTCTACCGCTGAACTGCACACACAAGTACTGAATAGCTATTAGGTGCAGTTCACACAAGCACTAGCAGCTATGAATGTTGTAGCAATTCAATATTTACGCTATAGTCTCGGCTAACCCCCTTGGGGTACAGTGCAAATCGCCGTTACAACCTTGTGTTGAACCGGCGCAGCGCAAAAAATCACACGATAGCTCAGGCCCGCGCCCGGAACCTGAGCCCCTAAAAAGAGGAGATGTCTCATGAGTTCCAAAGAAAATATCGCCGTTAACCAGTTGTTGAGCCTGCTGGAGTCCCGCTATGCCATGCGCGTACTGTGGGCCTTGCGCGACGGCCATCCACAAACCTTTAGGCTGCTGCAAGACAGCGTGGGTGGCATTACGCCCAACACACTGAACACCCGCTTAAAAGAGTTACGCGAGGCTGACCTCATCACCCATGGCAACAATGGCTACATTGCTACCCCATCAGGTGCTGATTTGCTTAAGCGCTTGTCAGACTTGCAAGCATTTGCAGGGAAATGGGTAGTCAGTCAAGCCAAAAAAACCGCTGCCTAAAGCGGCGTACTGCCTGCTGCTGCCCCGGCCGGCATTATTCTTATTGCCCAAATGGGCGTACAGGCGCAGGATACGTGTTGAGTTAGTTTTAGCATGCGCAAATATTGGCTGCAAGTGAGGGTTTTATGCTGAAGCATCTCGAAATTTCCACCGTCTTCCCCAACGATGTCAGGCGCGCCGTGCTGTTGGGTCGGGTGTGGATTGAGGGTACTGGGGCCGTACTGGTTCAGGTGCGTGACAACGGCATTTACGACTTGTCGGGCATTGCCGCAACCTGCAGCGCGCTGCTACAGCTGCCTGACCCAGCCAGTTCCGTGCGCAAAAATACAGCAGGACAAATCCCGCTGGCCAGCACTGCAGCAGTATTGGCTAATTCAGCACATGACGCTCGCAACAAAAACACGCCCTGGTTCATCGCCCCATGCGACCTGCAAGCGGTAAAGGCCGCAGGCGTGACCTTTGTCGCAAGTATGCTGGAGCGAGTAATTGAAGAGCAGGCACGTGGTGACGCCAGCAAAGCTGTCGCACTGAGGCGAGACGTTGTGGCCTTGATTGGCGATGATCTAAGCCATGTACAGCCCGGCTCACCTATGGCCGAGAAGCTCAAAGCCACCCTGATCGCACAGGGCGCTTGGTCGCAATACCTGGAGGTAGGCATAGGCCCTGATGCTGAAATCTTCACCAAAGCGCAACCCATGAGCGCCGTGGGCTTAGGTGCAGAGGTAGGCATTCACCCGCGTAGCGCCTGGAACAACCCCGAGCCTGAAATAGTCTTGGCGGTGAACAGCTTTGGTCAGGTCAAAGGTGTGGCTTTAGGTAACGACGTAAACCTGCGCGATTTTGAAGGTCGCAGCGCGCTGCTGCTGGGCAAAGCCAAAGACAACAACGCCAGCTGTGCCATCGGCCCCTTCATTCGCCTGTTTGACGAAGATTTTTGCCTGGAAGACGTGCGCGAAATTGATATTTCGATGGAAATCACTGGCACAGGTACGCTGGAAAGCGCAGAGGCACCGTTCACACTGCACGCTGTGAGTTCCATGCGCTACATCAGCCGCGACCCTATTGAGCTGGTGCGCCAAACGATTGGCGACAACCACCAGTACCCTGACGGTTTCATGTTATTTCTAGGCACTATGTTTGCGCCTACGCAAGACCGGTTTGTGCAAGGTGAGGGTTTTACCCACCGTGCAGGCGATGTGGTGCGCATCTCGGCACCTCAAATTGGTAGCTTGGTGAACCAGGTCAACCGCTCAGACAAAATTGCGCCTTGGACATACGGCACGCGCGCGCTAATGCGAGACTTAGCGCGGCGCGGCGCGCTGGCATAATTGGTGTTTTTTCTAGGACACTTCATGATTACCACTGCGACTGGCCTTCAATACCTCGACACGACCGAAGGCGCAGGCACTGAGGCCAAAAAAGGCAATAACGTCAGCGTGCATTACACCGGCTGGCTTTACAACAATGACACGCAAGGTGCCAAGTTTGACTCTAGCCTTGACCGCAACCAGCCATTCCAGTTTTCACTGGGTGCAGGCATGGTTATTCGCGGCTGGGACGAAGGCGTCGCGGGTATGAAGGTCGGCGGCAAGCGCACACTGATTATTCCATCGGAGCTGGGTTACGGCGCACGCGGTGCAGGCGGTGCGATCCCAGGTGGCGCCACGTTGAAGTTTGATGTGGAACTACTGAACGTTAAAGCTTAATTCGTACGCTTTTACCCCGCGCTTTACCCTTCGCCAGCCTCATACTGGCCAACTGATAGCCGCTTTCGCGGCTATCACGTTTTTTGGGCTGACTTCAAACGCTTGAAATGCCCTGTGCAGGCCCCAAATGTGGGCCTACCGATTAACTCACTTCTTTAGCTTAAGCATGTCCCAAAATCAAAAATTTGAGGAAACCCCAAGCGCTGCCAGCATTTCCCCGTTGGAGATGAGTCCCGAAGAGGCCGAAGCCGCTCAAGCCGCTGTAGAGGCGGGTACTGTAGATCCGCTTTCCGAGGCATTGGCTCGTGTCGCAGAGCTAGAGGCCAAAACTGCCTCGCTTTCTGAGCAATATCTACGCGGACAGGCCGATATGCAAAACATTCGCCGCCGTTCGGAAGAAGATGCCTCCAAGGCTCGTAAGTTCGCCATTGAGAGTTTTGCCGAAAGCCTGCTGCCAGTCACCGATAGCCTAGAAACGGGTCTGGCCATCAAAGATGCCACCGTTGAGCAAATCCGAGAAGGCGCTGAAGCTACTCTGCGTCAGCTAAAAAGTGCTTTAGAGCGCAATAAGGTGCTGGAAATCAACCCGCCTTCTGGTACCAAGTTTGACCCGCACCAGCACCAAGCCATAAGCGTAGTACCGGCACCCGACCAAGAAACCAATACGGTGGTCTCGGTGCTGCAAAAGGGTTACACCATCGCTGACCGTGTTCTGCGGCCTGCGTTGGTAACAGTTTCCGCACCTAAATAAGTGCGGCTAAACGCCCTACGCATCAAATTACACATCAAATAATTTTGCGGATACCTGCGCTGATCGACTTGAATCACCAGATGTTATCCACAAGTTAACCTTCATCTAATTTTCATATTTTCGGAGTTAAAAAAATGGGCAGAATCATCGGTATCGACTTGGGCACTACCAATTCTTGTGTGGCGATCATGGAAGGTAACACCACCAAGGTGATTGAAAACGCCGAGGGTGCGCGTACTACGCCGTCCATCGTGGCTTACCAAGAAGACGGCGAAGTGCTGGTGGGTGCTTCCGCAAAACGCCAAGCTGTTACCAATCCGCGCAATACGCTGTACGCGATCAAGCGCCTGATTGGTCGCAAGTTCACGGAAAAGGAAGTTCAAAAAGACATCGATCTGATGCCCTACAAAATCGCCGCTGCAGACAACGGCGATGCATGGGTTGAAGTGCGCGGCAAGCAAATTTCTGCCCAGCAAGTTAGCGCCGACATCTTGCGCAAGATGAAGAAGACCGCCGAAGACTACTTGGGTGAAGAAGTCACAGAAGCCGTCATCACGGTACCTGCGTACTTCAACGACGCACAGCGCCAAGCAACGAAAGACGCTGGCCGTATCGCTGGCCTGGAAGTCAAGCGCATCATCAACGAGCCTACCGCCGCTGCCCTCGCCTTTGGCCTCGACAAGCACGAAAAAGGTGACCGCAAAATCGTGGTGTATGACTTGGGTGGCGGCACATTTGACGTGTCCATTATCGAAATCGCTGACGTGGACGGTGAAAAGCAGTTTGAAGTGCTTTCCACCAATGGCGACACTTTCTTGGGCGGCGAAGACTTTGACCAACGCATCATCGACTACATCATCACCGAGTTCAAAAAAGAACAAGGCGTTGACCTCTCAAAAGACGTGCTGGCCCTGCAACGCCTGAAAGAAGCCGCTGAAAAGGCCAAGATTGAGCTGTCCAACAGCCCGCAGACTGACCTGAACCTGCCTTACATCACCGCTGATGCGTCTGGTCCTAAGCACCTGAACATCAAGCTCAGCCGCTCCAAGCTCGAAGCGCTGGTGGAAGACCTGATCGAGCGCACTATTGCGCCTTGCCGCACCGCGATCAAAGACGCCGGCATCAACGTAGCCGATATCCAAGACATCATCTTGGTCGGCGGCATGACGCGCATGCCTAAGGTGCAAGAGAAGGTCAAAGAGTTCTTTGGTAAAGAGCCACGCAAGGACGTGAACCCTGACGAAGCTGTAGCTGTAGGCGCTGCGATCCAAGGCCAAGTGCTGTCGGGCGACCGCAAAGACGTGCTGCTACTGGACGTGACGCCTTTGTCTCTGGGTATTGAAACCCTGGGCGGCGTGATGACCAAGATGATCACCAAGAACACCACGATCCCGACGAAGTTTGCCCAAACTTTCTCAACCGCTGAAGACAACCAACCCGCGGTGACGATCAAGGTGTTCCAGGGTGAACGCGAAATCGCCAATGTGAACAAGCTGTTGGGTGAGTTCAATTTAGAAGGCATCCCCCCATCGTCACGCGGCACGCCTCAGATTGAAGTGAGCTTTGACATTGATGCGAACGGCATTCTGCACGTGGGTGCCAAAGACAAGGGCACGGGCAAAGAGAACAAGATCACCATCAAGGCGAACTCTGGTTTGTCAGAGGCAGAAATTCAGCAAATGGTGAAAGACGCCGAATTGAACGCCGCTGACGACAAGAAAAAACTTGAACTGGTACAGGCACGTAACCAAGGCGAAGCCGCCGTTCACAGCGTGAAAAAGAGCGTGACCGAGTACGGTGACAAATTGGAAGCCGACGAAAAGGCCAAAATCGAAACTGCTATCAAGGAACTGGAAGAAGTCTTGAAGGGTGAAGACAAAGCCGCTATTGACGACAAGAGCACAGCGTTGATGACAGTCAGCCAAAAGCTAGGCGAAAAAATGTACGCGGCATCGCAAGCAGAAGAAGCGGCCAAAACAGCAGCTTCTGGCGCGGCACCGGGTGCTGAATCAGCATCCGCTGAAAAGCCTCATGACGACAATGTGGTCGATGCAGAAGTGAAAGAAGTCAAGAAGGGCTAAACCTTCGACTTGACCTGATTGACCCTTATGGCATCGACTCGCCGCGTAAAGCCCCCTCGGGAAGCTTCACGCGGCGTTTCACATCGCTAACTGCTAAAACCAACTCCCCACGTTCATGGCTACCAAACGCGACTATTACGAAACACTAGGCGTCCCCAAAAACGCCAGTGAAGAAGAGATCAAAAAAGCTTATCGCAAACTTGCGATGAAACATCACCCTGACCGCAATCAGGGTGACACGGCCAAAGACTCGGAAGCTAAGTTCAAAGAAGGCAAAGAAGCCTATGAAATGCTGTCTGACGCCCAAAAACGCGCTGCTTACGACCAGCATGGCTTTGCCGGCGTTGACCCGAATATGCGCGGCCCTGGTGGTGGCGCTGAAGGATTTGGCGGTGGGTTTGCAGAAGCTTTTGGCGACATCTTTGGTGATGTTTTCGGCCAAGGCCGTGGTGGAGCGGGTGGACAACGCGGTGGTCGCCAAGTCTACCGAGGTAGCGACCTCAGCTACGCAATGGAAATCTCTCTCGAAGACGCAGCGCATGGCAAAGATACGCAAATTCGTATTCCCACCTGGGAAGGATGCGACATCTGCCACGGTAGCGGGGCAAAAGTAGGCACCAAGGTAATCACCTGTACCACCTGCCAAGGCCAGGGCTCGGTTCAAATGCGCCAAGGATTTTTCAGCGTCCAGCAGACCTGCCCCACCTGCCGAGGTACGGGTAAGCTCATACCTGAACCTTGTGTTGCCTGTAGCGGACAAGGCAAAATCAAAAAGCAAAAAACACTGGAAGTCAAAATGCCAGCGGGCATTGACGACGGTATGCGCATTCGCAGCGCAGGCAATGGAGAGCCGGGAACGAACGGTGGCCCAGCAGGTGATTTATACATCGAAGTACGCGTTAAAAAACACGACATATTCGAGCGCGATGGAGACGATCTGCACTGCAATGTGCCGATCAGCATGATTACCGCTACGCTGGGTGGCGAAATTGACGTGCCCACCCTGGAAGGTAAAGTCGCAATAGATATCCCTGAAGGCACCCAAGCTGGTAAGCAGTTCCGTCTGCGCGGCAAAGGCGTTAAAGGCGTGCGGTCAAGCTATCCAGGCGATTTGTACTGCCATATTGCTGTTGAAACACCTGTAAAACTGACGGAACACCAACGTAAGTTGCTGAAGGAACTGGACGAGTCGCTGAAAAAGGGCGGCAGCAGGCACTCACCGACGTCAGACAGTTGGACTGATAAGTTGAAGAATTTGTTTACTTAAAACTTAAAACAAACGCCCCTGCCCTTCACCTCCCAAAGGCTCGGGCTTACGAAAAAGAGATAAGTCGGGCGTA
This sequence comes from Betaproteobacteria bacterium, assembly GCA_043739385.1. Classification (GTDB taxonomy): domain Bacteria; phylum Pseudomonadota; class Gammaproteobacteria; order Burkholderiales; family Burkholderiaceae_C; genus Defluviibacillus. The sequence goes on from JAYUED010000134.1 coordinate 13,076, forward strand.
TGCCGTACACGGTTAAAGCCCAACCGCGCGGTCGCCTTCAGAAAGCGTTGCGAATGAGCTCGGCCCACAAGCCACGGCCCTTCATGCGCGTCGCAAAGTCAGCATCGTAGTCTTTACCACTCCGCATATCGTGGATACGCGCCATGATGCGGGCGGCGCGCAGGGGATAGTGAATTTCCAACCACTCCTTGAACACGTCCTTTAACTCCCAAGGCAGGCGCAAAACGGTATAGAAGGCAGTGCGTGCACCAGCGTCCCAGGCGGCCTCAAGGACTTGCTCCATGTCCTCGTTCAAAAACGGGATTTGTGGCGCGAGGCTTACACCCACAGGAATACCTTGTGCTGCCAAATTGCGTGCAGCCATGGGAGTGATCAGATCCAGATCGCGCTCCACGCCGCTGGACTTGGTCACCAAGCCCAAAGGGTGATGGGTTTCATAGAACAGTTCGATTACTGCCCGGGTCAACTGCAAATCACGCTCAACAGGCTGGTAACAATCGGTAGCCGTTCCAATAGCAATGAGGCTGGGACGATAGCTCGGTTTGGCCAGCTCGGCACGCAACACAGCGGCAATGTTGCGCTTGGCAATAATTTTAGTCTCGAAATCTAGTCCTGGCGACAGGCCTAAAAAGCTGTGCGTAGGCCTGGCATAGCAGTAAACGCAACCGTGCTCGCAGCCCCGATAGGGGTTAAGGCTGTTGTCAAAGTAAATATCGGGTGAATCGTTATGAGTGATTATGCTTTTGGCATCTTCCCAAAAGACTTGCGTGGCAATAGTCGGCGTCACACTGTCCGTCGAAACATCCCCCCCCCAACCGTCGTCAAAGGTATTCCGTTGAACGCCCTCAAAACGGTGAGCGATGCGTGAGGCTGCACCACGGCCCTTAATCGCCCGGATTGGTAATAAATATTCCTTCATGAACTGTTATTTTATACAGTAAATGAACAATGTAATTCCAAAAAATTAAGGGTAATCCCTATGTTTATAGATCTCCAGAGGAGTAGGATGACGTTCTGAACCCCCTTACCTCGCTACTACACACCACACGTTGGTTTACGCGTCACACCCTGGCGCAATGCGAGGAGGGGGTTCTTCCGTTCCACAAAGCCCTACACTTGGCACCCATGTCAAGTCCTCGCGTAGCGGTCAAAGCGCCCGTTAAATCCCTATCAGGTTTACTCCCGTTCCTAAAACCGTACCGCATCCGTATTGGACTGGCGTTTGCGTTTTTAGTAATGGCCGCTGTGACTACCCTGCTCTTCCCTATCGCTCTACGCAGCCTAATTGACGGTGGATTGGTGTCGAGCGACAAATCTGCACAAGTGATGGCGCTACAGGAGCATTTCTTTGCATTATTTGCCGTCGCCGTAGGTTTGGGCCTGTTCTCGGCTGCACGCTTTTACATGGTGAGTTGGTTGGGCGAGAGGGTCACTGCAGATATACGTAATGCGGTGTATTCCCATGTGCTGAAACAAAGCCCCGAATTTTTTGAAACTACACAAACTGGCGAGGTGTTAAGCCGTCTGAGTGCAGACACCACGCTGGTGCAAACCGTAGTGGGCTCTTCGCTCTCTATGGGTTTGCGCAACGCAGTAATGGGTTTGGGTGCCCTGGCACTGCTGGTGTGGAACAACCCCTACGTGATGATCCAGGTGTTTGGCGTATTAGTATTAATTGTGCTGCCAAGCGTCTGGTTCGGGCGGCGAGTACGCAAGCTATCACGTGCTAGCCAAGACCGGTTGGCCGATTCCAGTGCTATTGCAGCAGAGGTGCTTAATGCAATCAGTTTGGTGCAAAGCTACACCGCTGAAGACCGTGAGTCCGAGCGGTTTACCAAATCAACCAATGACACTTTTCAAACGGCAGTAACCCGCAGCAAAGCACGCTCGGTACTCGTTGCGTTCATTATCATCGCCACCTCAGCTGCACTGCTGTGGGGCCTATACCAAGGCACGCAGTCGGTGGTTGCAGGCCGTATGACACCGGGACACCTTGGGCAAACCGTGGTGTATGTGATTATTTTGGCCAGTGCTTTTGCCGTGCTAGGTGAGGTGTACGGTGACTTACTTCGGGCAGCCGGAGCAACAGAGCGATTAATGGAGCTGCTGGAAACACGTTCCCCGATTCAATCTCCATCAAAACCGGTGTCTCTGCAAGCCACACGGATGGGAAGCGCTATTAATTTTGAGTCAATCAACTTCCACTATCCCTCACGGCCTGCGCAAGCAGCGCTGTCCGCATTTTCATTGTCAATTCAGCCAGGCGAGACGGTCGCTTTAGTCGGGGCGAGCGGAGCGGGTAAGAGCACAGTGTTTCAGTTGCTGATGCGATTTTATGACCCCACAATTGGCCAGATTACGCTTGACGGCGTGCCGATTACACAGCTGGGCGTGACTGACTTACGCCACCGTATAGCTATCGTGCCGCAAGATGCCGTGATTTTCTCGACGAGTGCTTTAGAGAACATCCGCTACGGTCGCCCTGAAGCTACAGATGCTGAAGTAAAAGCCGCATCAGTAGATGCATTTGCCCACGATTTCATCATGCAGTTACCTGAAGGCTACGAGACCTTCCTCGGTGAACGTGGCGTTCGTTTAAGCGGTGGTCAGCGCCAACGCGTTGCCATAGCCCGTGCCATGCTGAAAAATGCACCACTGCTGCTGCTGGACGAGGCCACTAGCGCCTTAGATGCAGAAAGCGAACGGATGGTGCAGGCGGCACTGGAATCGGCGATGCAAAAACATACAGGACAGCGCACTACACTCATAATTGCACACCGCTTGGCAACGGTGCAAAAGGCGGACAGGATAGTCGTTCTTGATCTTGGCCAAATAGTCGAGCAAGGCACACACGATGCACTTGTTGCATCAAATGGCGTCTACGCTAGGCTGGCAGCGCTGCAATTCACCCAGTAACAAATAATCGTTAACCAACACTGGTTAATCGTTAATTGTGAACGCACAAGTTTTGTTTTATACCGGACAGCGCTCTACTGGAGCGGTCCGTTCAATCCTGCAGGTATGCGCAAGGGCATGACGGAAATCCCCTCTTCCAATAACTCGGCAGTTTCGTGACTGGAAGCCTGACCACGGATCGCGCGCTCCGCAGATTCGCCATAGTGAATTTTTCGGGCCTCTTCGGCAAACTTGCTACCTACATCCTCTGTGTTGGCAACCACATGGCGCACCATTTGAAGCCATGCGGCTTGCAGGCCATTCTCGCCCTCTGATCGCAGGGTCGGCGTAACAGCGGCAGAAGGCGTTGAGGTAGACAGATCCGCAGCGCCCGATACTGTATCAATATCAGAGTTTGCATCAACGCCAGAGCCGGATCTAGACTCAAATTGCGATCTGGATGGTGTGGCACCAAAATTCAGCCGCGGCGCAGATAGCATTTTCGTAATGGTCTTGTCACTGCATAAAGGACATTCAATCAGGTTTTGGCCCAATTGATTTTGAAAATCGTCCTCAGAAGAAAACCAGCCTTCAAAGGAATGTTGATACCGACACTGAAGATCCAAAACTTTCATCGAACCATTATGAACTAAGGTTGCATTCAAAAAGACAAAAATCAGCCAGAAGGAGTGGGGTACCAGTTCAAAGTCCACGCACCAGATTCAACATTCTGGAGCCAAAGCGCACCAGTCAAGGTCTTAGCATCTGTGATGAGACCTCCAAAACAGCTCTGCAAGAGTTCTGCAGGACTGACCAATACGACATCCAAGAACTCCCCCTCATCAAGCTTGCGCTGACCCAAGGTTAAACCTCGGGCAAACCAGATATCAATAAACTCGGTCGAGTAAGAAATGGTAGGGTGCAAAAGACCCGCACGAGCCCACTCTGTAGCGCTGTAGCCGGTTTCCTCCAACAATTCGCGGCGTGCGCAATCAAAAACTGACTCACCAGTATCCAATTTACCCGCAGGAAACTCCAGAATCACCTGCTGAACAGGATAGCGGTACTGGAGCTCCATCACCAACCGACCATCGTCCAGCATGGGGATAATCATTACGGCACCTGGATGAACTACGAATTCGCGAGTAGCCAATTGGCTATTAGGAAGTTTGACCGTGTCACGCAATACACGCAAAAATTTGCCCTGAAGTAATTCTTCACGGCTTTCAAATACCTCTATCAGGTGCGGATCACGGCCAAGTTCGACCATAGTCATTCAGAGGCTTGGTGCTTAAGCAAATACCGGTAAATAAAACCAGGAAACGAAAGGGTTATAAACAAGGCCAATGAAATGGCATAAAACTCCCACCCCTGTGACGCTATCTGACCTGCACGCCATTCCAGCGCTAGACCAAAGCTACCCACTAGAAAGTAATACACCAGTAGCTCCGTCAACCGAAGCCCTAAGCCTTTAGGGCAGTCCATCAAGAAAACAGCAAACAGCCGTTGACTGATAAAAGGCAAATTGGCAGCACCCAGTGCCAGCAGCAGAACTAGCCAAACAGCGACAGTTTGAGACAATCTGTTAACTACCGAGTGTTTTGACGATAGCCCGTGCGCACAAGGACATCAGCCCACCAGGCAATAAACCTAGCCCAACGATAAGTGCGCCATTCAGACATAGCACGATGCGCACATCAGCAGATGCCGATACTGTGGACGCTGTAATAGGTTGGTCAAAGTACATGACCTTAACAACTCGCAAGTAATAGAAGGCACCAATCAAGGACATCATCACAGCGAAAATTGCCAGAATCAAGTAAGAAGTTTGACCTGATGTAATAAGAGCTTGCAATACCGAAAGCTTGGCGTAAAAACCAACAAAGGGAGGAATACCAGCCATAGAAAATAAACATACCGCCATCACACCAGCATAAAGTGGGCTACGTTGGTTTAAACCTGCCAAATCGCTGATTTCTTCGCTCTCAAAACCTTCACGAGCAAGGAGCAAAATTACGCCGAAAGTTGCCAAGGTCGTTAGCACATAAGTAATAACGTAAAACATGGCTGAGCTGTATGCATTCGCCGCCGACAAAGTGTTTCCATTGATAACACCTGAAAGCAAGCCCAAAAGCACAAAACCCATTTGTGAAATAGTAGAGAAAGCCAACATGCGCTTGAGATTGGTTTGGGCTATGGCAGCCAAATTACCAATCAATAGTGAGCCAACGCACAACACCACGAGCATCTGTTGCCAGTCTATTGCGAGGGGGAGTAAACCTTCGACCAGCAAGCGGATAGAAATAGCAAACGCAGCCAATTTAGGTGCACCACCAATCATCAGCGTAACGGCGGTTGGCGCACCTTGGTATACATCAGGCACCCACATATGGAACGGAACCACACCCAATTTGAAAGCTAAACCCGAGACGATGAAAACCAAACCAAACACCAATACTTGGTGCTTAATGTGACCAGAAGCCACCGCTTTAAATACAGCACTAATGTCCAGCGAACCTGTAGCGCCATAAAGCATAGATAAGCCATACAGCAAAAAACCTGAGGCCAGAGCACCCAAGACAAAGTACTTCATCGCAGCTTCTGTTGCCACTGCGTTATCACGGCGTAAAGCCACCAAGGCATAGCTTGAAAGCGTGAGCAATTCGAGGCCTAAATAGATCACTAGAAAGTTGTTTCCAGAAATCATCACAAACATGCCCAAGAGTGAAAACAGGCTGAGCGTGAACATCTCACCACCGCGTAACATATCCCGATCGGCGGCATAAGGGCGACCGTAAACCAACGTCACCATCATCGCAACGGTGGCAAAACACTTCAGCCAGTTACCCATCGGATCACTGACGACTTGGTTGCCAAAGCCGTAAATTGTGGCTTCGCCTGATGCATACAACGCTAACAACATAGCGACTACGCCCAAGGTCAACAGGCTGAGCACATAAGTAGCCGTCCGACGTGGACTTTTAACGCCCAAATCCACCATGGTTATCACAAGCGCCATTACCGCAAGAATTATCTCGGGGTAAACCGCAATCAAACTGATTTTGTCCATCTTCTGTCTTATCTCTCAGTGCTGGCTCAATTGAGCTTGGAAGTTGCTACATGCTTGAGCAAATCAACTACCGAGGTGTTCATCACATCGGTAAATTCTTTGGGGTACACGCCCATGTACAGCACTGCGAAGGCCAACAGAGTCAGCATCAAAAATTCACGGGCATTAATATCTTTCAGTTCTTTAACATGGTCATTACCAACGGGGCCGAGGTAGACGCGTTTGAACATCCAAAGCGTATAAGCGGCACCGAATATCAAAGCACTTGCGGCGGCAAAACCTAACCAAAAATTCGCTTTGATGGCCCCCAAAATCACCATCCACTCGCCGACGAATCCAGCTGTACCCGGAAGTCCGCAATTGGCCATCGAGAATAACAACACAAATGCCGCAAACTTGGGCATGGTGTTAACCACTCCGCCATAGTCGGCGATTTGACGAGAATGCATCCGGTCGTACAAAACACCTATACACAAAAACATTGCGCCAGAAACAAAACCATGGGCAATCATTTGTACCAAACCACCCGCGACACCGAGATCATTGAAGATAAAGAAACCCAGCGTAACAAAACCCATGTGCGCGACCGATGAGTAAGCCACCAACTTTTTCATGTCCTTTTGCACCATGGCAACCAAACCGACATAGATAACTGCGATCAACGACAACGTAATCATCAACCACGCCCATTCGCGCGCAGCATCAGGCGCGATCGGCATCGAAAACCGCAAGAAACCGTAAGCACCCAACTTCAGCATGATGGCAGCTAGCACAGCCGAGCCACCAGTAGGTGCTTCTACGTGAACATCAGGCAACCAAGTGTGAACCGGCCACATCGGTACTTTCACAGCAAAGGCAGAGAAGAATGCAAAAAACAGCAAGGTTTGCTCGGTGCGCCCTAAAGGTAGTTTATGCCACGTCAAAATATCAAAGCTACCACCCGATTTGGTGTACAAGAAAATTAACGCAATCAACATTAACAACGAACCAAGAAGTGTGTACAAGAAGAACTTGAACGCCGCATAAATCTTGTTTGATCCACCCCAAATACCGATGATGAGATACATCGGAATCAGTGTCGCTTCAAAGAAAACGTAGAACAAAATACCGTCCAACGCTGAAAACACGCCAATCATCAAACCACTGAGGATCAGAAAAGCCCCCATGTACTGGTTAACACGCTCTGTGATAACTTCCCATGCAGATATCACAACGATCACATTAATGAAAGCGGTCAACAGCACAAACCAAAGCGAAATACCGTCCACACCAATGTGGTAATTAATATTAAACCGCTCAATCCAACTGCCCTGCTCAACGAATTGCATAGCTGAAGTACCCAGCTTGAAACCGTCGTACAAAGGTAAAGTGACCAAGAAACTGATAATGGCACCGACAAGCGCAAACCAGCGCACCGCCTTGGCTTGCTCATCACGACCAAGCGCCAACAACACGACACCAAAAAAGACTGGCGTCCAGGTGGCAAGACTCAACAAACCCATTTTTGCTTTCCCTTTTACTTGCCGAACCAGACGAACCAAGTCATCAGCACAAACACGCCAACAATCATCGCCAAGGCGTAGTGGTAGATGAAACCTGATTGCAACCAACGCACCATACTAGAGATCCAACCAACCAATTTCCATGATCCATTAACCACAGCACCATCAATAATGGCTTGATCGCCAATTTTCCAAAGTCCGAGCCCTAAACCACGTGCGCCGCGGGCCAAAACTTTTTCATTGAACCAGTCTAGGTAGTACTTATTTTCAAGCAGCGTATAGATGGGCATGCACGCACGTTTAATGGCGGCAGGCACAGCCGGATTTACCATGTACATGTAATACGAACTGGCAACACCCCCAAAAGCCAACCAGAAAGGCAGCGTGGACAACGCATGCAAGGCCATTTGTACTGGGCCGTGGAAAGCATGCCCCAATTCTTCCATCACAGGATGTTTTTCAGCATTGACGAAAATTGCATCTTTGAAAAAATCACCGAACAACATAGGCTCAATGGTCAAGAAACCAATCACAACTGAGGGAAAAGCCAGTAGCAGCAACGGTACAGTGACAACCCAAGGAGACTCATGAGGTTTGAGCACGTGCGCGTCATGATGCTCCTCGTGACCAGCATCGTGACCATGGTGTTCGTCGGGATTCTGATCGAAACGCTCTTTGCCGTGAAATACTAAAAAGTACATACGGAACGAGTAAAAGGCGGTGATGAAGACCCCTGCTAATACCGCAAACGAAGCAAAACCAGAACCCACCAAATGGCTTTCATGAACAGCTTCAATAATGCTGTCTTTTGAATAAAAACCAGCAAACAACGGCGTACCAATCAATGCCAAAGACCCTAGCAATGAAGTAATCCAGGTAATCGGCATGTACTTGCGCAAACCACCCATCCAGCGAATATCTTGGTTATGGTGCACACCCATAATGACTGAGCCAGCAGCCAAAAACAGCAAAGCTTTAAAGAAAGCGTGCGTCATCAAATGGAACACGGCCACAGAGTAGGCGGAAGCACCCAATGCGACTGTCATGTAGCCCAACTGTGACAACGTGGAATAGGCAACTACACGCTTGATATCATTTTGAATAATGCCCATGAAACCCATAAAAAGCGCAGTGATAGCACCAATCACCATCACAAAACTCAGCGCTGCATCACTCAACTCAAACAGAGGTGACATTCGAGCTACCATGAATATACCGGCAGTCACCATCGTTGCTGCGTGAATTAGTGCGGAGATGGGTGTTGGGCCCTCCATCGAGTCAGGTAGCCAAACATGCAAAGGGAACTGCGCGCTTTTACCCATGGCACCGATAAACAAGCAAATACAGATAACGGTCACCAACATCCAGTTAGTGCCAGGAAATATCAACTTAGCCAGCTCATCGCCTTTCGCAAATACTTCCGTGTAGTTCAATGAACCAGTATATGCAGCGATTAAACCAATACCCAGAATAAAACCAAAATCACCCACACGGTTAACCAAGAAGGCTTTCATATTGGCAAAGATAGCTGTGGGCTTATTAAACCAAAAACCAATAAGCAAATAAGATACTAAGCCTACAGCCTCCCAACCAAAAAACAACTGGAGCATGTTGTTGCTCATCACCAGCATTAACATGGAGAAAGTGAACAGTGAGATATAAGCAAAGAATCGGTTATAGCCTTCATCTTCATCCATGTAACCGATGGTGTAAAGATGCACCATCAGCGACACAAAAGTCACCACACACATCATCATTGCAGTGAGACCGTCAATCAGAAAACCGATTTCCATCTTCAAACCACCGACGACCATCCAGGTGTACAGGGTTTCGCTCAGTCGGGCTCCATCTTGAACCACACTCTTGAGGGTTAAGACAGAAATCACGAAGGACACTAGCACACCAAGAATGGTCAGGCTATGCGTTAGGCGGCGTCCAATCCAATTACCACCTAAAGCGGTGCCTAAAACACCAGCAAGTAGAGCGCCGACAAGCGGAGCAAGCGGTACGGCTAATAAAGTAGTTGCGGAAAGCGTTGCGCTCATGGTTGTTCTTTTAGCCTTTGAGCGAGTTCAGTTCTTCAACGTTGATGCTGGATTTGTTACGGAACAAGAGCACCAGAATCGCCAAACCGATAGCCGACTCAGCAGCCGCCACCGTAAGGATGAAAAACACAAAAATTTGACCATTCAAATCACCCAAGAAGTGAGAGAAGGCCACGAAATTCATATTGACCGCAAGCAACATCAACTCAATAGCCATGAGTAAAACGATTAGATTTTTGCGGTTTAAAAATATACCAATCACTGACAGTGCAAACAAAATAGCACCTAGTGACAAAAAATGACCAAGACTTGTAATCATGCTTTTTTCTCCGCAATATCGGTCGAAGCACTTAACTCTTGGACAGGTGCAGTTGCTTTTTTAGTAGCATCCATTTTGATAACGTCCATACGGTCACGAGCTTTGACACGCACCTGATCAGAAGCACTGACGTATTTACTGTCTTTGCGTTCGCGTAGAGTCAAAGCAATAGCGGCAATCACAGCCACCAACAAGATGATGGCTGCAATTTGTAAGGGATATAAGTAAGAGGTGTACAGCAAAACACCCAACTCCTTGGTGTTGGAGATTTGGACTGCCGCCTCCCCCGCAACGACCAACGCCTTGGGCTCTTCACTCAGGCGGAAACCGCCCATTAATACAGTAGCCATTTCCAGTGCAATCAAGGCACCAATACCTGCAGCCAAAGGAAAATGCTTCCAAAAACCTTGACGAATACTGTCAACGTTAATGTCCAACATCATTACAACAAACAAAAACAGCACCATCACAGCACCAACATAAACTAACACCAGCGCAATCGCTAAAAACTCGGCTTTAAGTAAAATCCATAGCGCTGATGCCTGGAAAAATGCCAAGACTAAATACAGCACGGCGTAAACTGGATTACGCGCTGTAATGACGCGAAATGCAGCGAACAACAGCAGTGCTGAAAAAACATAAAAAAGACCTGACTTAACGTCCATAAAATACTTCGTGTAGTGCTTCTTGTAATACTTGATGTAATGTGAAGTAAGGCAAGTTAGCGGTATGGGGCGTCCGCTGCCTTAGCCGCCGCGATTTCGGTTTCATAGCGATCTCCGACCGCCAGCAGCATCTCTTTGGTGAAGTACAGATCACCTCGCTTTTCACCGTGGTATTCAAAAATATGGGTTTCCACAATCGAATCCACAGGGCAGCTTTCTTCACAAAACCCGCAAAAAATACACTTCGTCAAATCTATGTCGTAGCGCGTTGTGCGACGACTGCCATCAGCCCGAACATCAGACTCAATGGTTATCGCCATTGCGGGACAAACAGCCTCACACAACTTACAGGCGATGCAACGCTCTTCACCATTTTCATAGCGACGCAATGCATGGAGTCCACGGAACCTAGGGCTGAGTGGTGTCTTTTCCTCAGGGAATTGCACCGTAATTTTGCGACGAAATGCGTGTTTACCTGTTAACGCCATGCCTTTGAACAGTTCGATAAGCATGAAGCTCGACAAAAAATCCTTCAACGAAAAAGCAGGCTTTGTGAACGTAGGCGCGAATGTAGGAGAAAGTTGGGCCATGATGCAATCTTTACTTCCAGATATTAAAAGAGGTTTGCATCCAAGCACCCACCACAACCAACCAAACAAGCGTGACGGGAATAAAGATTTTCCAACCTAAACGCATGATCTGGTCATAACGAAAACGGGGGAAAGTTGCGCGAACCCACAAAAATAATGTCACGACTGCAAGAGTCTTTAGACCCAACCAAATCCAACCGGGAATCCAATTGAAAAAAGCGCTGTCAATAGGAGGCAACCAGCCGCCCAAAAACATGATTGCAGCCAAAATAGACACCAACCACATGTTGGCGTATTCCGCCAAAAAGAACATGGCAAATGACATGCCAGAATATTCAACCATGTGACCCGCCACAATTTCGGACTCACCTTCAACCACATCAAATGGATGGCGATTTGTTTCGGCAATACCGGAAATGACGTACACAACAAAAATTGGTAAAAGCGACAACCAATTCCAAGACAGAAAATTCAGTCCACTTTCGGCAAACATGCCCTTATTTTGTCCAAGTACGATATCTGTCATATTCAAACTAGAGGACACCATCAGCACGACCACCAAGCAAAAACCCATGGCAATTTCATAGCTGACCATTTGCGCAGATGCACGTAACGCACCCAAGAAAGCGTACTTAGAGTTTGAAGCCCAGCCGGCAATAATGACACCATAGACTTCCATCGACGTGATGGCCATGATGAGCAGTAGACCCGCATTCACATTAGCAAGTGCAATATCTGGGCCAAACGGTATTGCAACCCATGCTGCCAATGCAGGCATGATAGTCAGGATAGGCCCAAGAATAAACAACCCCTTATTGGCTGCAGTTGGAACAATGATTTCTTTGGTCAACAACTTCAAGGCATCCGCAATGGGCTGCAACAAACCAAACGGCCCAACGCGGTTAGGGCCAATACGGATCTGCATCCAACCAATCACTTTGCGCTCCCATAAAGTGAGATAAGCAACACAACCCATCAACGGCAGCACAACCGCAATAATTTTGATCAATGTCCACAAAACAGGCCATACCAAACCAGCCCACCATGCCGCAGCAATAAGATTCAAGCCGAATCCGTAAATGACATCAATCATGCAGTCACCTCGTCACAAGGCACCGTATGCGCGTCAGCGGTTAACTGCAAACTAGGTGAGCGACGTACCAAACTGTCCAGCTGGTAAATACTGGCAGTGCAAGGCTTTACATCTGAAAATACAGTTGGCATAACACCCGAGGCAGCATTGTTAAGTCGAGATGCTGGTATCTGTTGAACATCCTCTTCTATCACCAAGCCCAACGATGCCAACACGTCTTGCGACGATTCAAAATCAAAACCTGGAAGCGCAAGTAAATTACCCAAAACACGTAAAATTTTCCATGCGGGACGGGCATCACTCAAAGGCTTCACCACCGCATGAAAGCTCTGTGCTCGACCCTCTGCATTCACAAAGGTACCTGAAGTTTCAGTGAAAGGTGCCATTGGTAACAACACATCACTGAAATCGAGATTGGTTTTAAACGGGCTGAGCGTCACCACCATTTGGGCTTTATCCAAACCTGAAACACCGTGTGCAGAATCCAAAGCTGGCTCAGTGTTCAGGAGAATCACGGCCTTCAAACCATTATTCAAGCTGTTGCCAAGCATTCGCTGAGCATTCAATCCAGCTTTTACCGGTTGCGCACCCACAAATTGCGCCCCCACAGTATTAGCGGCTTCTGTCAAGTAGCCGACTCGTGCATCGCAATGCAATCCTAACCAATTTACAAGTGCCAACAGACTGCTAGCTTGTGGATGGTGCGCCGCGGCGTTACCCAACAAAATAGCTTTACGCTCACCGCTTAATAATGACTGCGCAATGGCGACCGCCATTGGAGTTGCTGTGCCACCTTGCGGTGCTGAAACACCCTTCTCAGCTGCGACGACCACAGCAATATCAGCCAGTGCCTGAATCCAAACGTTTGAATCCCCCATCAGCGAGTGCTTCACGGGCATTGCCCAAGCATCGACAGAGGAAAGTTCTGCTATGGAATTTACTGCAGAAACGACCCCGCCTTTGCGGGCAGCTTGGCGAATTCTCTGTGCAAATAAGGGATGGTCTTTGCGCAAATTGGACCCCACCACCAGCACACGCTGGAGCTGAGACAACGAGGCAATAGACATTCCTAGCCAACGCACACCTTCAGTCGCGTTGAAATCAGCATGACGTAAGCGGTAGTCAATGTTGTCACTGCCCAAGCCGCGCGTCAGTTGAACCGCCAAAGCCAATTCTTCTAAGGTACTGTGCGGACTAACCAAGGTACCAATACTCTGAGCACCATGATCCGCCTTGATTTGCTTCAACCCATTGGCAATATATTCCAAAGCAACTTGCCATTCGACTGTTTGCCAAATACCACCTTGCTTAAGCATCGGTGCAGTAAGGCGGTCTGGGCTATTCAGCGCTTCGTAAGAGAAGCGATCACGGTCAGCAATCCAGCACTCGTTTATCGCCTCGTTTTCAAGCGGAACGACGCGCATTACCTTGTTGCTTTTAACCTGAACAATCAGATTAGCGCCAGTAGAGTCATGAGGACTTATGGATTTACGACGGCTTAACTCCCAAGTACGGGCACTGTAGCGAAAAGGCTTACTGGTTAGTGCTCCAACGGGACAAATGTCAATCATGTTGCCAGACAGCTCTGAATCAACCGTGTCACCGAGGAAAGTTTCAATTTCGGCATGCTCGCCGCGATGGCTCATACCAAGCTCCATCACGCCTGCAACTTCTTGACCAAAACGAACACAACGGGTGCAATGAATACAGCGACTCATCTCTTCCATACTGATGAGAGGCCCAACATCCTTATGAAACACGACACGCTTTTCTTCTTCATAACGTGAAGATGAGCCACCGTAACCTAAAGCCAAATCTTGCAGCTGACATTCGCCACCTTGGTCGCAGATTGGGCAATCTAGCGGGTGGTTAATCAACAGAAATTCCATAACCGACTGCTGCGCCTTGATTGCTTTATCGCTTTTACTGCGAACAATCATGCCATTGGTCACTGGCGTTGCACATGCAGGCATGGGCTTAGGCATTTTCTCCACATCTACTAAGCACATCCGGCAATTGGCCGCAATACTCAGTTTTTTGTGGTAGCAAAAGTGCGGAATATACGTCCCAGCCTTATCAGCGGCATGCATGATCATGCTGCCTTCTTGGATTTCTACTTTTTTACCGTCGAGCTCGATTTCAACCATTTTGTGTATTCACCCGATCAAACGTAGGCAGGAACCATACAGGTCTTGTGCTCTATGTGGTATTCAAACTCATGCCGAAAATGCTTAATCATGGCGCGCACAGGCATGGCGGCTGCATCTCCAAGTGCACAAATAGTACGACCCTGGATATTGTCCGCAACAGAGTTTAATAAGTCCAAATCGCTTACGCGACCATAGCCAGTCTCAATGCGGTCCACCATGCGAGACAACCAACCTGTACCTTCGCGGCAAGGCGTGCATTGGCCACAAGATTCGTGCATATAAAAATAACTCAAACGTTGCAAAGCTTTCACCATACAGCGCGAGTCATCCAATACGATCACAGCACCAGAACCCAACATGGAACCGGCTTTCGCAATGGAGTCGTAATCCATGGTGCAATCCATCATGATGGAAGCAGGAAGTACAGGCGAAGAAGATCCACCAGGAATTACCGCCTTGAGTGTTCTGCCTTTGCGAACACCACCCGCCAATTCAAGTAAGGTGGAGAAAGGGGTTCCCATGGGAATTTCAAAGTTACCAGGATTTTCAACGTCACCGCTTACCGAGTAAATCTTTGTACCCCCGTTATTTGGCTTGCCACAAGCCAAATAAGCAGCGCCACCATTTCGGATAATCCAAGGTACTGCTGCGAACGTTTCCGTATTGTTGATGGTGGTAGGTTTACCGTACAGACCAAAACTGGCGGGGAATGGTGGCTTAAAGCGAGGCTGACCTTTTTTGCCCTCCAAAGACTCCAACAGGGCCGTCTCTTCACCGCAAATGTACGCGCCAAATCCGTGAGCCGCGTGCAACTGGAAACTGTAGTTGCTGCCCATAATATGGTTGCCCAATAGACCTGCAGCTCGGGCTTCTTCTAATGCTTCTTCGAAGCGCTCGTAAGACTGGAAAATATCGCCGTGGATGTAGTTGTACCCTTCATTGATGCCCATGGCATACGCAGCAATGATCATGCCTTCAATCACAATATGCGGATTGAACTGCATAATGTCACGGTCTTTACATGTACCTGGCTCACCTTCGTCTGAATTACAAACTAGGTATTTTTGACCTGGAAACTGACGAGGCATGAAGCTCCACTTCAGACCTGTAGGAAAGCCCGCACCTCCACGGCCACGCAATGCAGACTCTTTAACCGTAGCGATAACTTGGTCTTGAGTTAAACCCTCACCACCGTCTTTGCCCAAAATCTTGCGTAAGGCTTCATAACCTCCACGGGCTTGATAGGCCTCAAGACGCCAATTGGTACCGTCCAAATCTTTCATGATTTGAGGGTTGATATGGCGCCCATGAAACGAAGTTTGAACACCCGTAGCTTGAAACTGCTTCAGTACTTGTGTGGGCGTCATCATGCGACATCCTTAGAAGCACGCAGACCGTCAATAAGTTGGTCCAATTTTTCGTTGCTCATAAAACTGCACATGGTGCGGTCGTTCACCAGCAGCACCGGTGAATCAGCGCAAGCACCTAAACATTCACTTTGCTGCAGGGTGAACATACCATCTTTGGTAGTTTCGCCCATGCGAACTCCGAGTTTGTGACACAAATGCTCCAAAGCTTTTTGACCATCACGCAGTTGACACGGCAGATTAGTACACACGTTCAACTTGTATTTACCCAATGGTTTTTGGTTGTACATGTTGTAGAAGGTGGTCACCTCATGCACTGCAATCGGGGCCATACCGAGAAAAGCAGCAACATCACGTTCATCGTCGAGACTGACATGACCTTTTTCTTGCTGAACAATAGCAAGACAAGCCATCACGGCCGACTGGGTTTGGTCAGCAGGATATTTAGCGACTTCTTTGGTGAAGCGCTGTTGGGTAGCGTCTGGAATCATTCTTGAATGTCCTACCTGTCGATTTCACCAAACACAATATCCATGGTGCCTATGATGGCAACCGCGTCAGCAATCATGTGGCCACGACCCATTTCATCGAGTGCCGCCAAATGAGAAAAACCAGGGGCACGAATTTTCAGCCGGTAAGGCTTATTGGCGCCGTCGCTGACCATGTAGATACCAAATTCACCCTTTGGATGCTCCACGGCTGCATAGGCTTCACCCTCAGGAATGTGAAAACCTTCAGTGAAGAGCTTGAAGTGGTGAATCAACTCTTCCATATTGGATTTCATGCCTTCACGCGAAGGGGCGGCCACTTTGTGGTTGTCGGTAATCACAGGGCCTGGGTTTACGCGCAACCAGTCTACACACTGCTTGATAATGCGGTTGGACTGCTTCATCTCCTCCATGCGAACGAGATAGCGGTCGAAACAATCACCGGTTTTACCTACCGGAATGTCGAAATCCATCTTGTCGTAAACGTCATAGGGTTGCTGTTTGCGCAAATCCCAAGCAAAGCCCGACCCTCGAAGCATGGCACCCGTGAAGCCCATATTCAAAGCACGCTCAGGGGATACCACACCTATACCGACCGTGCGTTGCTTCCAAATACGGTTGTCCGTCAACAACGTATGGTATTCGTCCAAACACTTGGGGAAACGTTGCGTAAAGTCATCAATGAAATCGAGCAAGGAACCCTGACGATTTTCATTGAGTTTGGCCAATGCCTTAGCATTCTTAATCTTGCTGACTTTGTACTGCGGCATGGTGTTAGGCAGATCGCGGTACACCCCACCGGGGCGAAAATAGGCTGCGTGCATACGCGCACCCGACACTGCTTCGTAGATATCAAACAGATCTTCCCGCTCACGGAATGCGTACAGCATAATTGCCATTGCACCGCAGTCAAGACCGTGGGCACCCACCCACAACAGATGGTTGAGCAAGCGGGTAATTTCAGCGAACATGACACGGATGTACTGCGCGCGAATGGGCACATCAACACCCATCATCTTCTCAATGGCCAAGCAATAGGCGTGTTCGTTGCACATCATGGACACGTAGTCCAACCTGTCCATGTAGGGCAAAGACTGAATATACGTTTTGCTCTCAGCCAACTTCTCCGTTGCGCGATGCAACAATCCGATGTGAGGATCTGCACGTTGGATTACTTCACCATCCAACTCAAGCACCAAACGCAGCACGCCATGTGCTGCCGGATGCTGCGGCCCAAAATTCAAGGTGTAGTTTTTAATCTCAGCCATAAAGTGCGCGCTGCTTATTGCAGGCCTCCATACTTGTCTTCACGGATGATGCGAGGAGTTATTTCACGCGGCTCGATGCTGACCGGCTGATAAATTACTCGTTTTTGCTCGGCGTCATACCGCATTTCGACGTGACCGGAGGTTGGAAAATCCTTCCGAAAGGGATGACCGATGAAGCCATAATCGGTCAAGATACGGCGTAGGTCGTCATGCCCTTCAAAAACAATGCCAAACAAATCAAAGGCTTCGCGCTCAAACCAATTGGCGGCGCTCCAGACTTTGGTTAGAGAAGACAAAACAGGCATGCCATCGTCAGTCGCAAAAACTTTCAATCGAACTCTTTGATTCAACGATACAGAAAGCAAATGAACAACTGCAGCAAAGCGACCTCCCTCCCAAATACCCATTTTGTATTCGGAGTAATCGAGGCCACACAAATCAATTAACTGCTCAAACTGACAGCCAGGCGCATCACGGAGCAACAGTGCCGCAGAAGCGTAATCAACCGCATCAACCACCACAGTGACTTCATCTAACGCAACAAAAATATGCTTAACCTTCTCTCCCAAGGTGGCAGCGATAATATCTTTTAGCGTTTCAGCGTGTACGGCGACAGCGGTCATCGGTTCTCTTTCTCGGACTTAGCTTGAACTCAAACACGCGCGATGGTGTTTGTACGACGAATTTTTTGTTGCAACTGAATGATGCCGTACAGCAACGCTTCCGCTGTAGGCGGGCAACCAGGCACATACACATCAACTGGCACGATGCGATCGCACCCGCGAACAACAGAATAACTGTAGTGGTAGTAGCCACCACCGTTAGCACAGGACCCCATGGAGAGCACCCAACGCGGCTCCGTCATTTGGTCATAGACTTTGCGCAAGGCAGGCGCCATCTTGTTGCATAAAGTACCCGCCACAATCATCAAATCAGATTGCCGAGGACTGGGCCGGAACACAATGCCAAAGCGATCTAAGTCATAACGCGCCGTACCGGCATGCATCATCTCGACGGCACAACAGGCCAGACCAAACGTCATCGGCCACAAAGAACCAGTCTTAGCCCAGTTCGCGACTGAATCGTACGTGGTAGTAACGAAACCTTCGTTGAAAACGCCTTCAATTGCCATAGCGTTAGCACTCCAAAAACAAAGGGATGTTCACGGGGGTTATTCCCAATCGAGCGCACCTTTTTTCCACATGTAGACGAAGCCTAGAACAAGGATCGTGAGGAAAACGATGACCTCCCAGAAACCAACAATACCGATGTCTTTTAGCGCTACGGCCCAAGGCACCAAAAATGCAATTTCCAAGTCGAAAAGAATGAAAAGAATGGCTACGAGGTAGTAGCGCACATCAAACTTCATACGGGCATCTTCAAATGCCTCGAAACCACATTCATAGGGAGAGTTCTTGGCAGCATCTGGACGGTTTGGACCCAACAAGTAACCCAATACCTGGGGTACTACGCCTACGCCAATGCCCACCAAGATAAACAGTAAAACGGGCAGATATTGATCGAGATTCATCATGTGGTTCTGGGTCTTATCTACCGCTAGGCGTCACGCCTGGAACATACCAGAGTGACCCTTTTTTGTTTGGTGCCGTCGGCGAGACTCGAACTCGCAAAGCTTTCGCCACTACCACCTCAAGATAGCGTGTCTACCAATTTCACCACGACGGCTGTTATTTTGCCCAAGGTACACAATGCACTGTTAAGTGTATTTGCCGCCTAGACAGCACAAGAGTTTACCCTGAAATTACCTCATTTTTGCCTGTGCAACAGGTAATTCGCGGCATCTCTTACAGTGACTTTACTTGCTTGGAATTTGTGCCGCACCAGATGCGGCTGGCTTGGGCATTTCAACCTTAGGCACAGCGGAAACACCCGCGGCAGGTGTACCCCCGCTAGGAATTTGTGCAGCCACACCTGAAGCAACAGGAGCAGGCATTGGTGCCGTCACTGTCGCGCGGTCAAGAACGCTACGCGAGCCTGTGCCGTCAGGGCGCAGATTGCTGAAATAAGCCAAAGCTAACGTACAGACGAAGAAAATGCCAGCCAACACCGATGTAGTGCGCGATAAAAAATTGGCACTCCCACTGGCTCCAAACAGACTGCCAGACCCACCACTACCAAAGGCTGCCCCCATATCCGCACCTTTACCGTGCTGAACCAGAATCAAACCAATCATGCCCAGTGCCGACAACATTTGCACAGTCAATATCAAAGTAACAACAACACTCATTCAATACTCCTAAATTTATAGCTGAATCTGCACGTTATTAAACGGCAGAAGCAATGATGGACAGAAAATCTGCCGCTTTCAACGACGCGCCGCCTATTAGACCGCCATCAATATCGGGTTGACTCAGCAGTACCTGGGCATTGGCTGCGTTCATACTGCCGCCGTACAGAATTTTGATGCGCCCAGCTTTTTCACTGGCTGCTTTGAGCTGCGCCCGTAATACAGCATGAACTTGCTGCGCTTGCTCGGGACTGGCTGTTTTACCCGTACCGATGGCCCATACAGGTTCATAAGCCACAACGATTTCGCTTATGCAGTGGCCATTGCTGTGGATGACGGCCGCGAGTTGACGCTTGACCACCTCTTCCGTTTTACCCGCTTCACGTTCGGCCAACGACTCACCCACGCAGACTATCGGCGTGATACCACTGGCCAATGCGCGTTGGGCTTTGGCCGCTACCGAGGCATCACTTTCGCTGTGGTACTGGCGACGCTCTGAGTGACCAACGATGACGTAGCGCACACCAAACTCCTTCAGCATGGAAGCCGATAACTCGCCGGTAAACGCCCCCGCTTCATGCTCAGAAACGTCTTGTGCCCCTACGTCGATAGCCGAAGCTGCACACATTAACTGCACTTGCGATAAATAAGGTGCCGGAACACACACGGCAATGGCACATGAAGGTTGACCTACACCAGCCAGCAAGGCATTCAGCAGCGCCTCATTGGCAGCTTTGCCGCCATTCATCTTCCAGTTTCCTGCTATCAGTTTTTGGCTCATGATTTCACCGGCCATGTCATAACGATTTTCCCGATATGCTGATTCGATTCCATCAAGGTATGCGCTTGACTAGCGCCGTCAGCGCTGTCCGCTGCGAACACACTGTGGAGAATAGGCTTTACCTTCCCAGCCTCAAACAAGGGCCAAACCGATTGGCGCAAGGCCTTGGCAATGGCCGCTTTAAAAACCACGGGACGCGCACGCAGCGTTGATCCTGTGACAGTCAAACGGCGGCGCAATACCAATCCTGCATTGATTTCGCTCTTGATCCCACCTTGCACCGCGATGATGACCAATCGACCATCTTCCGCCAAACATTCGATCTCACGCGCCACATAACTGCCCGCCACCATGTCCAAAATCACATCAACCCCCACACCATCGGTCAATCGCTTGACCTCTGCCGCAAAGTCTGCTGTTTTGTAATTGATAGCATGGTCCGCACCTAGTGCGAGGCATGCCTCGCACTTTTCATCGGAGCCAGCCGTCACAATCACCCGCGCTCCGAAAGCTTTGCCTAGCTGAATAGCGGTTACGCCAATGCCGCTACTGCCACCTTGAATCAACAAGGTTTCACCCGCCTTCAAACGCGCCCGATCAAACACATTGCTCCACACGGTGAAGAAAGTTTCTGGCAGCGATGCGGCCTCCGCATCACTCAAACCACCACCAGCCCATGCAGGCACGGGCAAGCATTGACCCACGGGGGCGACACACCATTCGGCATAGCCGCCACCAGCCACCAACGCACAAACTCGGTCGCCCAAAGCCAGACCGGCTTCAGCCATCGCAACGGCGTCACCCGATTCGATAACACCGGCAATCTCCAACCCCGGAATGTCCGAAGCTCCCGGTGGTACAGGGTAATTACCGGTGCGCTGCAAAACGTCAGGGCGATTCACGCCGCTGGCACTGACACGCACCAACACTTCACCCGCACCCGCCACAGGGATGGGTCGGTCTGCGATGCGCAACACATCGGGTGCGCCATAACTGCTGATTTCAATCGCTTTCATCGGAGACTCGCAGACAGAAGAGGTTGGTTGAAGGTTCAAACGGTCAAATCACGCCTGTTGAGGTATGGCTTCACGATCGATCAAGGCTTTCATGGACAGCTTGACGCGGCCCTTTTCGTCGGTTTCCATCACTTTGACCTTGACGATCTGGCCTTCGCTCAAAAAGTCAGTCACGCGCTCCACACGCTGGTGTGCGATCTGGCTGATGTGCAACAAACCGTCTTTGCCAGGCAACAGGTTGATGAGGGCACCGAAGTCCAAAATCTTAACCACAGGGCCTTCGTAAATCTTACCAATCTCGACTTCTGCCGTGATTTGCTCGATACGCTTCTTGGCAATTTCAGCCTTCTCAGGATCGGACGATGCGATCGTGATGGTGCCGTCTTCACCGATGTTGATCTGGGTGCCAGTTTCTTCGGTCAGCGCACGGATAACAGAGCCGCCCTTGCCAATCACATCACGGATTTTCTCGGGGTTGATCTTCATCGTGAACAAGCGTGGTGCAAAGTTTGAGACTTCAACCTTAGCCTCGCCCATTGCTTCTTGCATTTTGCCCAAAATGTGCATGCGGGCTTCCTTGGCCTGGGCCAACGCAACCTGCATGATCTCTTTGGTAATGCCTTGGATTTTGATGTCCATTTGCAGCGCGGTAATACCGTTGGTAGTACCGGCAACCTTGAAGTCCATGTCACCCAGGTGGTCTTCATCACCCAGAATGTCGGTCAGCACAGCAAAGCGGTTGCCGTCCTTGATCAGGCCCATCGCGATACCGGCCACGTGGGCTTTCATCGGAACACCGGCGTCCATCAGGCTCAGGCAGCCGCCGCAGACCGAAGCCATCGACGACGAGCCGTTCGACTCGGTGATCTCGGAGACCACGCGCATCGCGTAGCCGAAATCTTCTTCGCTGGGTAACACGGCGACCAGCGCGCGCTTGGCCAGACGGCCATGGCCGATCTCGCGGCGCTTGGGCGTGCCGACGCGGCCGGTCTCACCGGTGGAATACGGCGGAAAGTTGTAATGCAGCATGAAGCGATCAGTGTATTCGCCTTGCAACGCATCGATCTTTTGCGAATCGCGCATGCTGCCCAGCGTCGCCGCCACGATGGCTTGCGTTTCGCCGCGGGTGAACAAAGCAGAACCGTGAGCACGCGGCAATATGCCATTGCGTATCGTAATCGGGCGCACGGTGCGGGTATTGCGCCCATCGATGCGCGGATCGCCGCTCAGTATCTGGCCGCGCACGATCTTGGCTTCCAGCGCGCTGAACAAGTCATTGACATGATTCTTCTGGCTGGCATTGTTTTCATTCAGCACCGCAGCCAGCACCTTGTCGCGCAACGCGTTCACCGCATCGGTGCGCGCCTGCTTGGAACGGATCGCATAAGCCTTGCCGAGTTCAGCTTCCGCCAGACTGGTGATCTGCGCGATCATTGCTTCATCCTTGGCTGGCGCAGTCCAATCCCACGCATCCGCGCCTACCGCATCGGCCATTTCGTTGATGGCCTGAATCACCACTTGCATCTGTGCGTGGCCGAACATCACCGCACCCAGCATGATTTCCTCGGACAACTGTTGCGCTTCGGATTCCACCATCTGCACCGCGCGTTCGGTACCGGCGACAACTAAATCCATTTGCGAAGTTTCGAGTTCAGTAGCGGTCGGATTAAGCAAATATTGACCGTTGGCATAACCCACGCGCGCGGCGGCGATCGGGCCATCGAAAGGGATGCCGGACAACGCCAGCGCGGCGGACGCGCCTATCATCGCGGGAATATCGGAATCGATCTCTTCATC
>JAYUED010000135.1:0-36167 GCA_043739385.1 Betaproteobacteria bacterium
GCCATCGTCGGCGACGTGCTGCATTCGCGCGTGGCCCGCTCGGATATTCACGCTTTGACCACTTTAGGTTGCGCCGAGGTCCGCGTCGTTGGCCCTAAAACTTTGGTGCCCAGTGATATGGCGCACATGGGCGTGCGTGTTTGCCACACGCTGGAAGAAGGCATCAAAGGCTGCGATGTAGTCATCATGCTTCGCCTGCAAAACGAACGCATGAGCGGCGCACTGCTGCCCTCTAGCCAAGAGTTCTTCAAAAGCTACGGCCTGACGCCTGAGAAACTTCAACTCGCTAAACCCGATGCCATCGTCATGCACCCTGGGCCTATCAACCGAGGCGTAGAAATCGATTCTGCCGTGGTGGACGGTAAGCAAAGCGTGATCCTGCCGCAAGTCACCTTCGGTATCGCCGTGCGGATGGCGGTGATGGGGATCGTGGCAGGGAATGAGGCGTGACGCAGTGATTGCTATTTTTTATATAGCTAATGGTGTTGGTATTGCCTGCGCTACAGCCCTGTTTAATTTCTAAGTATGACTAAGCATGACTAAGTACGACTAACTATGAAAATCCTTATTCAAAAT
Organism: Betaproteobacteria bacterium; assembly: GCA_043739385.1. GTDB lineage: Bacteria > Pseudomonadota > Gammaproteobacteria > Burkholderiales > Burkholderiaceae_C > Defluviibacillus. The sequence continues at coordinate 577 of JAYUED010000135.1, forward strand.
GGTCGCGTCATTGACCCTGCCAGTCGTTTTGACCAAATCTGCGATGTGGCTGTTGCTGCAGGACGCCTGGTTGCCATCAATCAGGTAGAGGCTGACTTCCACCCCCAGCGCGTTATCGACGCCAAGGGCTGCATCGTGATGCCAGGCCTTGTTGATTTGGCGGTGCGTCTGCGCGAGCCGGGCCATGAGCATGCGCGGATGTTGCACAGTGAAATGGCTGCTGCGGTGGCGGGGGGCGTGACCAGCCTTGTCTGCCCGCCCGATACCGACCCAGTGCTTGACGAACCTGGCTTGGTTGAGATGCTGAAATTCCGTGCCGAGAAGCTGCACCAGTCCCGCGTTTTTCCGCTGGGGGCGTTGACCCGTAACCTGGAAGGTGAGGTGCTAACCGAAATGTCGGCGCTGACCGAAGCGGGTTGCGTAGGTTTCAGCCAAGCTGAAGTACCTCTGAGCAACACCCAAGTGCTGCAACGTGCCTTGCAATACGCCAGCACCTTTGGCTACACCGTGTGGTTGCGTCCGCAAGAGCTGTACTTGGGTAAAGGCGTCGCAGCGAGTGGCCCGTTGGCGACCCGTTTAGGGCTGGGGGGCGTGCCTGTAGCGGCGGAAACGATTGCGCTGCACACTATTTTCGAGCTGGTGCGCGCCACAGGTGCCCGTGTTCATATCTGTCGCCTTAGCAGTGCGGCAGGGGTAGAGCTGGTACGCCGTGCCAAGAGCGAGGATTTGCCAGTGACGTGTGATGTCAGCATCAATTCGCTGCATTTGACCGATGCCGACATTGGCTTCTTTGACAGCCGCGCACGCCTGAATCCACCTTTGCGTCAGCAGCGCGACCGCGATGCTCTGCGGGCTGCGTTGGCTGACGGCACCATCGACGCCTTGGTGTCTGACCATACGCCAGTGGACGAAGACGCCAAAACTTTGCCCTTTGCCGAAGCCGAAGCCGGTGCTACGGGGCTGGAGTTACTGCTGAGTTTGGCGCTGAAGTGGAGCGAAGACGCGACGTTGATGCGCGCCCTGGCCGTGCTTACCAGCGAACCTAGCCGTGTTTTAGGGGCGTCACTAGGGGCGCTACAGGCGGATGCAGGTCATTTGCGCATAGGTGGCGTAGCTGACCTGTGCATTTTTGATCCACAGGCTGAATGGGTTGTGCAACCCGATGCGCTTCGCAGCCAAGGCAAACACACGCCGTTTGGTGGCTACGCGCTGCCTGGGCAGGTGCGTTACACGCTAGTGGGCGGACACGTGGCTTATGACGCCAACACGGTTACCACGTCCTCCACTCACTGAAATGGTGGCTATCCCAATGCACCCCAAGCTGATGCGACAAGGGCTTGGCGTCTGGAAACTGTTTCGCTTGATTAGCCATGTAATGGTTGGGCTGCTGACAATTGTGCTGCGTTTCCCCAGCCTGAGCCAAGTTCAAAGAGAGCAACGTATTGTGATTTGGTCGCAAGGGCTACTTACATGCATAGCTATTAAATTGGTAGTAAAAGGAGTTTCTTTCAGTCCTGCCCCCGTGCTGCTGATGGCGAACCATATTTCGTGGCTGGATATTGCTATCGTCCACGCCGTGCGCTACTGTCGTTTTGTGGCGAAATCTGATTTGAAGCATTGGCCTGTGATCGGCACTCTGACCGTGGGTGTCGGCACACTCTTCATTGAGCGTGAAAGCCGTCGCGATGCGATGCGCGTGGTGCACACCATGGCGAGCAGCTTACGGGCTGGTGATGTGGTGGCAGTATTTCCTGAGGGTACGACCAGCGATGGCACAGGGCTGCTGCCGTTTTACGCGAACTTAACGCAGGCTGCTATTTCGGCTCAGGTACCTATCCAACCACTGGCTTTGCAGTTTGTCGATGCCGCAACGGGCCAACCCAGTACCGCTACCGCTTATGTAGGCGATGTCAGTCTGTGGCAATCGCTCTGGAGCACGCTGACAGCGCCCTCGTTGAGGGTCATCGTTACAGTGGGCGCGCCGCAAACAGCTGATGGAAGAGACAGGCGGGCGTGGACTGAGGCGTTACGTACCGAGGTTGACCGGTTGCGCACCGCCGACTGAGCCACTCTGCGCTTAGACTTCCGGATTAGCACAGTAGTCCAGATTTCGTGAATTTCAAAAAATTTGTTGTTGGCATCCCTTACCGCGCCTGGGCTGTCACTTATGTTGCGCTGTGCTGGGGTCTGTTTGCGGCCATTTTGGGCGTGATTACGCCCGAATTGCACGCTGAGCTGGGCAATTACAAGCAGCTTGGCGTGCTTATGATGGTGTGGGCCTCGGGCAATGTACTGGGATCCATTCAGGGTGGGCGCATTGCGCAGACCTACCCAGCTAGAACGCTGTTTTTAAGCTACTGCGGTACGGCTGTCGTTGCAGTTGGGGTGATTGTGCTGTCGCCAACGTTTTGGGGCATTGCACTTGGATTTTTTTGCATTGCAGTGGTCGAATCTGCGCTCATCACCCTTGGCCATAGCATTCTGGCGGACGTGTACAGCGAACCCCAAGCCCGCTCACGTGTGCTCAGTTTGGTTGATGTAGCTTTCAGTGCGGGCACTATCCTCACGCCGGGCTTGGTGATCGGTTTGCACCACTTCAGCACCAGCTGGCGCTTGCCTTATGTGTTGTTCTTGTTGCCACTGGGCGCGGCCCTTCTCGCTTTTGTGCCGCGTAAACCGTTTTTGGTGGCGTATCCGCACAGTGCAGTCAGTCCTGTTCCCGTTGCGAGAGCCAGTTACCTGCAATTGATGCGCAACCCTTTGGTAGCCGTCTGCATGGTTGCGGGCGTGCTGACGGGCTATATCGAATGGGGGCAGTATTTTTGGTACGTGAGTTATGGCACGCAGGCACAAGGGCTTAGCCCCAATGTGGCACGCGTTGGAATGCAGTGCTTTGTGACAGGCATGTGCGTGGTGCGCTGCTGGCAAGCTTTCTTTCACAGTGCGTGGCCGCTAGGTCAAAAGCTCTGGCGCTTAAACCTGTTGGCCGTGTTAGGTCTGGGTGTGGCGGTACTGGTACCCCACCACGGCATGGCGGTGGTTTACGGTCTGTGCAACCTGCTGTTTGGTATGGGCGTGGGCGTGGTGTTCTCCATGCTGCTGGCGTTGATGATCGACGCAGCCCCAAGCCAATCGTCCAAATTGTCCGCATTGCTGATGATGAGCGTGACCTGCGGTGCACAAATCGCTGGATTGCTGATTGGTAACTTGGCAGATTGGGTCGGCGTGCAGTGGGCTTACAGCACGCTGTTGCTGGCAGGTTTGGCGTTCACAGGGGTGATTTGGCGGCTGCGTCCGTTGCGTCCGCTACGGACCAAAGTTTTGATCCTCAGCAAAGTACCCTAAGCCAAATAGCCTTGCTACGGCGTTTTGGGACGGTGTGGTTTATGCTTGCTCGCACTGTATTGGCCTGGAAGTACTGCCCATGTTTCGTCGCTCTTTAGGCTCTTTGGCGCTGAGCTGTATGCTCTTTTTATTGGTTCTCATTGAGTCTGTGCCTGCGTGGGCTGCACCCCAAACCGCAACGTCCATCGCAACGCCAATGGCGCCCGTACCCAGCGTGTGCAAGGACGAATGGCCTGCCTGGCGCCTTTTTCGTAGCCAGTTTATTGCCTCTGATGGCCGTATTACTGACCCGGAAACTCCCCGTGCCCATACGGTGTCCGAAGCCCAAGCCTACGGTTTGTTTTTTGCACTGGTGGGTAACGACCGCCCCAGCTTTGAGCTAATCCTCAAATGGACCGAAAACAATCTGGCCAGCGGCGACTTAACGGCACACCTGCCGGCCTGGCAATGGGGCAAGCGTGATGATGGCAACTGGGGTGTAGTGGACGCTAATTCTGCCTCCGACGCTGACCTGTGGATCGTCTTCGCCTTGGGTGAGGCGGGGCGTTTGTGGAAGGAGCCTCGTTTCACTGCGCTTTCCAGCTTGATAGCCGCCCGCATGCTGCGCGAATCCACTGCCAATTTACCCGGTCTGGGCCTCACTCTGTTGCCCGGCCCGCAAGGCTTCAAGGTGGACGCAGAGCGCTGGCGGCTCAACCCTAGCTATGTGCCGCTGCATCTTTTGCGCTGGTTGGCCAAGCATGACCCGAATCCAGCATGGGGCAAAATCGCCGTTTCGTCACGCAATCTCATCATCGGTTCTGCGCCCAAAGGCTTTGCACCAGACTGGATTGTTTACCGCGCCAAGGTTGGTTTTGAAATAGATGCGCAAGGTTCAGAGCGGGGAGAAGGGGCGTACAACGCGATCCGTGTCTACCTGTGGGCTGGCCTGTTGTCCCCGAACGATCCTGCATCGCGCGCCCTGCTTGACGCCCTAGCCCCTATGGCTAAGTTTGTCGCCAAAAACGGCTACCCCCCCGAATCCGTCAACATCATGTCGGGAGAGGGGGGCAAACCGGCACCCAGTGGGTTTTCGGCGGCACTGCTGCCATTTTTGCAAGCTCGGGGTGACAAGGTTGCGTTGCAAACCCAAGTTAACCGCCTACAGGCCAAACCCATTCGGCCCCAAGCCTACTACGAGCAAGCACTGGGTTTATTTGGGCTAGGGGCTTATGAAGGGTTTTACAAGTTTGCTGGGGATGGGAGCTTGACGCCGAAGTGGCGAGTTGCCTGTACAAGGTGAGAGTGATCTGATAACCGCCTCGCTCCTGCACAGAGCCTCGCACTAAAGTTGTGCCGATATCCCGCCAATAACATGGCACATAGTTTGCATAGTAGTTGGTGGAGTAGAAGCTGTCAGTAATCCGCCTCATCAAAATGGGGTATGGGTTGCAGGTCATTGCTCCGGTGACGGAAATACCGTCGCATGCACTGGTTTGAGCTGGTGCATTTGTGTTGTCGACCTTCACGGGTTGGGCTGCACAACGGAGAATGGTTCATGGTGTTCTGTCGCGTGTTCGCACACGCCTTACCCAACTTTCTTCTGCGCGGTGTTTTCGTCTTTCCCCAGCAACTGCTACAGGAGAGATTGACATGCAAACCACGATTCACGTTTTCCCACAAGCCGAAACGACTTCCAGAACGACGTCACGCCGCTGGCTGAGCCGCGTTGCCATTGCCACCGCCGCTTGTGCCCTTGCCAGCGCAAGCTGGGCGCAGGACAAGGTTACTTTCTTGACCTCTTGGTACGCCCAGGCTGAACACGGTGGTTTCTACCAAGCAGTGGCCGAAGGTATCTACAAGAAACACGGCCTCGACGTCACCATAAAAATGGGCGGCCCGCAGGTGAACGGTATGCAACTGTTGGCCGCAGGTCAGGCCGATTTCATCATGGGTTACGACCTGCAAGTGATGAAGTCGATAGAGCAGGGCCTACCAGTCACCACCGTTGCTACCTCCTTCCAGAAAGACCTGCAAGGCCTGATGACGCACGAGGACGTGAGCGGACTCGGTGCGCTTAAGGGCAAGACCATCCTGGTGTCCACCTCGGGCCGGCCCACTTGGTGGCCGTGGCTCAAGGCCAAGTATGGCTACACCGAAGAACAGGCGCGGCCCTACACCTTCAACCTACAGCCGTTCTTCGCAGACGCCAATACGGTGCAGCAAGCCTATCCGTCGTCCGAGCCATACCAGGCCAGCAAGGCCGGTGTGAAGACAAAGTTCTTTTTGTTTGCCGACAACGGGTTTCCACCGTACGGCACTTCTATCGTTAGCACTGACAAGCTTGTGGCTGAGAAGCCCGAGCTGGTGCAGCGCTTCGTGCGCGCCAGTATTGAGGGCTGGAAGTCCTACCTCGCCAGCCCTGCGGCGGGTAACGTACTCATCAAGCGCGACAACCCTAAGATGGACGACGAACAGCTTGCATTCGCAATCAAGCAGATGAAAGAACTCAAAGTATTCGACGGTGGCGATGCGGCTACGCTCGGCGCTGGCGTGATGACTGATGCACGTTGGAAACAGACCTACGACTTCATGGTGGCCGCAGGCCTGCTGAAAGCCGATGTCGATTGGAAAAAGGCCTACACGACGAAGTTCGTGAAAGACCTGAAAGTCATGCCCTGAGCGGTTGGAAAGGAGTACACGACATGCTGGTCACCCAACAACCTATCCTGCGCCGCTTCTGGTACGCGCTCATGCCAATCAGTCACCTGGACGATGGCCCCAAGCCCTTCACGCTGCTTGGTGAGAACATCGTTTTGTGGAAGCAGCAGAATGGCTCACCTGCAGCCCTGCGTGACCGCTGCTGCCACCGCACGGCAAAGCTGTCCAAGGGCTTTGTCGAAGGCGACAACATCGTCTGCGGCTACCACGGCTGGACTTACGACTGCAGTGGCGCCTGCGTGCGCATTCCGCAAAACCCCGACGCTGCGATCCCGGCTGGTGCCAAGGTGCCAGCCTTCCATTGTCAGGAACGTTATGGCTATGTGTGGGTTGCGCTCGAAGACCCGCTGCGCGACATTCCTTACTTCCCCGAAGACGGTACACCCGGATACCGCCGCATCTTCCAGTTCTACGAGGAATGGAAAACCAGTCCGGTGAGGGTCATGGAGAACGCGTTCGACAACTCGCATTTCAGTTTTGTGCACAAGGCTAACTTCGGCGATATTGACCAGCCCGTGCCGCAGAAGTACGAGATTAACGACACCGATTACGGCTTCGAGGCCGAGACTTGGGTGCCGATCAAGAACCCGCCCGCTGGCCACCGCGTGACCGGCAGTACCGCACCGATGACGCAGAGGCATCTGACGAACCGCTACTACCTCCCGTTCTCACGCCGCTTCGGTTGCCAGTACCCCGAGAGCGGTATTGACCACATCATCTACAACTGCGCGACGCCGATCGACGACGACCGGCTGATGCTGGTGCAATGGCTCTACCGCAACGACAGCGAAGACCAATGCAGCACGCAGGAGCTGATTGACTGGGATGCGGCCATCACTGCCGAAGACCGCGACATCCTCGAGGCCACCGATTTCGATGCCTGCATCGACACCCAGCGCCGCCAGGAATTCCACATGCCGAGCGACCGACCGGGCCTGATGATCCGAAAACAGTTGTACGACTTGTTGACCGCACACGGCGAGGTCGAAATGCACAAGGGCAATCGGCGCATTCCGATCCAACCAGTGGCTGAATACTTGTTGACCGTACACCGTGAGGTTGAAATGAACAAGGGCAACCGCCTCATTCCCTTCCAGCCCGTGCTTGAATAAAAGAGGAGCGCACTATGCTGATGCCATCTGCACCTTTGGCAACTTCTTCTACCCGAATCAATGCACCGTTCGCCGAGGCTCTACCGCCCGACAGCCTGACCGTGTTGCATGCCAACCAGGTGGAGAAGACCTATGGCAACGGCACCCATGCACTGTCACGTTTGAGTCTGCGCATTCAGCGCGGCGATTTCGTGTCGCTGCTTGGTCCCTCGGGCTGCGGCAAGAGCACGTTGGTGAAGATGTTCGCTGGCCTAGAGTCGCCCTCACACGGTCATGTCCGCTGGGCCGGTTTCGACGCACCAAGCAAGTCGGGCCTGAAGACGGCCATGGTGTTCCAGGAGGCCACGCTTATGCCCTGGGCTACCGTAGCCACGAATGTGCGACTACCGCTCGACTTGCATGGCGTTCCACGTGCCGAGGCCGATGTCCGGGTGTCAAAGGCTCTTGAACAAGTGGGCCTTGGTGCTTTCGGCAAAGCCTATCCACGCGAACTGTCGGGTGGCATGCAGATGCGTGCCTCGATCGCCCGCGCGCTGGTCATTGAGCCCGACGTGCTGCTGATGGACGAGCCTTTCGGCGCGCTCGACGAGTTCACGCGCAACCGGCTCGATGCAGACCTGCGCGCGTTGTGGGCCGCGCGTGGGCTTACCGTGGTCTTTGTTACCCACAGCATTTACGAGGCGGTCTTCTTGTCGAGCCGCGTGGTGATGATGGCTGCGCGGCCCGGCCGACTGATTGCCGACGTGGCTATGGACGAGGCTGATCGCTCCGAAGCCTACCGCTTGTCTAATGCCTTTTCCGACCATTGCCGCAACTTGTCTGCGTTGCTGATGTCGGCCAGCGATCCCGCCGACCTGCACTGACCGAAAGTTCATGATGACCATTCCCTTGCTGCAACGCCCCGGCGTGCTCAACTGGCTCGCGCCTATCAGCTTCGGCTTGTTCCTGCTGCTGCTGTGGCAGGCCGTCTGCACAGCCTGGCAGGTGCCTGTCTATTTGGTTCCCAAGCCCAGCGATATTGCGCAGACCCTGGTGACCGACGGATATTCGCTGCTGCATGCGCTCGGCGTCACACTCAAGATCACTCTGCTGGCTTTCTGCCTGGCGGTGGTGCTCGGCGTCGTAGGTGCCTTTGTCTTCGTGCAGAACCGCTTCATCGAAGCCAGCCTGTTTCCCTATGCGATCCTGCTGCAAGTCACGCCGGTGGTGGCCATTGCGCCGCTGGTCATCATTTGGGTGAAGAATCCGACCATCGCGCTGGTGTTGTGCGCTACGCTGGTCACGCTGTTTCCCATCCTGTCGAATACGGTGCTGGGTCTGCGCAGCGTCAATCCGGGACTGTTGAACCTGTTCAAGCTTAACGGCGCGAGCCGCTGGCAGACTCTGGTACGCCTGCGTGTGCCTAGCGCCTTGCCATTCTTTTTTGGCGGATTACGCATCTCCAGCGGTCTGGCGCTGATCGGCGCCGTTGTCGCTGAGTTCGTCGCAGGCGCCGGCGGGACTGGCGCAGGGCTGGCCTATGAAATCCTGCAGGCCGGATTCCAGATCAACATCCCAAGGCTTTTTGCTGCGCTGGTACTGATCTCTGTCACCGGTGTCCTGCTTTTTGTAAGCATGGTCTGGCTCTCCAATAAAGCGCTGGGCCACTGGCATGAAAGCACGAGCAAATGAGAAACACCACATTAATCCGCAACGCCGCTGCCATCCTGAGCGGCCAACCTGGCGAGGCTTCACGCGTTGCCGGGCCAGACATCCGCTTGCGCGGCAAGACTATTGAGGCCATCGGTCAGCTGCAACCTGAGCCCGGTGAAACCATTGTTGATGCGACCGACTGCGTGGTTTACCCGGCTTGGGTCAACACGCACCACCATCTGTTTCAGTCGCTGCTAAAGGGTGACGCGGGCGGTATCGATCTGCCCCTTACTGCCTGGCTTGCGGCCACCCCTTACCAATACCGCGCGGCCTTCGACGAGGGGCTGTTCCGCACTGCGGCGCGAATTGGCCTGCTGGAACTGGCGCTGTCCGGCTGCGGCACGGTAGCCGACCATAACTATCTGTATTACCCCGGTATGCCCTACGACAGCTCGGCGATCTTGTTCGAGGAGGCCGAGCGTTTGGGCTTGCGCTTCGTGCTGTGCCGAGGTGGTGCGACCCGTACACGCCAGCTTGAGGCCGAGCTTGCGCAGGCTCTGCAGCCCGAAACGCTGGACGGTTATCTCGCCGATATGGAGCGTGTCACTGCGCTGTTCCATGACCCGGCGCCCGACGCCATGCGCCGCGTTGTGATGGCTCCGACCACACCGCCGTATTCGCTGTCGCCCGGCGAGTTGGTCGAGTGCGCCCGCACTGCGCGGCGACTTGGCATCCGGCTGCATTCGCACCTGTCGGAAACCGTGAGCTACCAAGACAGCGTGCACACCATGCACGGCATGTCGCCGGTGCGTTTCGTGGCCGAACACGAATGGCTGGGGCCCGACGTATGGTTTGCCCACCTGGTCAAGCTCGACGCGGAAGAAATTGCGTTGCTCGGTAGTACCCGTACCGGCATCGCGCACTGCCCACAAAGCAACGGCCGACTTGGCAGCGGCATTGCACCGGTGATGGCGCTACAGGCAGCTGGTGTGCCAATCTCGATCGGCGTGGACGGTGCCGCCTCCAACGAGGCTGCAGACATGATCTCCGAGGTGCATGCAGCCTGGCTGATACAGCGCGCGGCGCAGGGCGAGCGTTGCCAACCGATGTTTCGTGGCGGCACAGGAGAAGGCCCACGCGTGGCGGTGAGTGCGGACGATGTGGTGGCCTGGGGCACCTCGGGTGGCGCCAAAGTGCTGGGGCTAGACGCCATCGGCACACTTGCGCCAGGCATGGCCGCCGACATTGCCATCTACAGCCTTGACGATCCGCGTTACTTCGGCCTGCACGATGTTGGCCTAGGTCCCGTGGTCAGTGGTGGCCGGCCTAATCTCAAGGCGCTATTCGTTGCCGGCAAGCGGGTTGTGCGCGATGATGTTCCCATAGGGGTGGACGTGGCCGAGCTGCGCGCTGAGGCTAGAGCGGCGGTGAGGCGGCTGATAAATCGGTCTTAACTACTCCGCTGCCACCGAGTGGTGCTTCTTCGCAAGACATAGGTCAGTTGAGGGCTATGGTCCCGCCGACAGGAATCGAACCTGTATTTCACGCTTAGGAGGCATGCGTCTGATCCATTAGACGACGGCGAGTAACTACAACGGCAGTGCGGGCGATTGTAGGGGGCAGCGTTAGGCCATCTGCTTAATCAAACCAGTCGCTTATTTGCTAAGCAGCCTCATCGCTTCTTCTAAGCCTTTGAGCGTCAGCGGGTACATGCGGTTGCTCATCAGCTGTTGCATCATGCTGATGCTTTGTCGGTACTGCCATACGCCTTGCGGCTCGGGATTTATCCAGGCAAATTTTGGGAAGGCGTGGGTGAGGCGTTGGAGCCATTCTGCACCGGCTTCTTCGTTGTTGTATTCCACGCTGCCGCCGGGTTGCATAATTTCATAGGGACTCATGGTGGCGTCGCCGATGAAGATCAGTTTGTAGTCTTTGTTGTACTTGCGAATGATGTCCCAGGTGTCAAACTTTTCGCTGAAGCGGCGGCGGTTGTTCTTCCACATGAAGTCATAAACGCAGTTGTGGAAGTAGTAAAACTCGATGTGTTTGAATTCGGTCTTGGTGGCGCTGAACAGCTCTTCCACGCGCTTGATATGCTCGTCCATGGTGCCACCCACGTCCATCAACAGCAGTACTTTCACGTTGTTGTGGCGCTCGGGCACCATTTTGATGTCCAGCCAACCGGCATTGGCGGCGGTGGCACGGATGGTGTTGTCCAAGTCGAGTTCTTCGACGTTGCCTTCGCGGGCAAACTTGCGCAGGCGGCGCAGGGCTACCTTGATGTTGCGTGTGCCCAGCTCTTGCGAATCGTCGTAATCTTTGTAGGCGCGCTGATCCCACACTTTGACGGCGCTTTTGTTGCGGCTCTTCTCTTGCCCAATGCGGATGCCTTGCGGGTTGACGCCATTCGCGCCAAACGGGCTGGTGCCACCCGTCCCAATCCATTTGCTACCGCCTTCGTGGCGCTCTTTTTGCTCTTCAAAACGCTTTTTCAGCGTCTCCATCAGCTCTTCCCAGCCCATCTTTTCGATTTTGGCTTTTTCTTCCGGGCTGAGTTCAAGCTCCAGGTTTTTGCGCAGCCATTCCAATGGGATTTCTTTGGTGAAATCAGCGATCAGCTCTACACCCTTGAAGTAGGCCGCAAAGGCGCGGTCGAACTTGTCGTAGTGCTTTTCGTCTTTGACCAGCGCGGTGCGGCTGAGGTAGTAAAAATCGTCAATGCTGCACGCATCGTCCGAGCGCGGGCCAACGACATCGGCTTGCAGCGCTTCGAGCAGCATCAGGAACTCTTTGACGGATACCGGCAGTTTGGCGGTACGCAGGGTGTAGAAAAAATCAATCAGCATGGGAAGTTAACTCCGAGGCTTGTTCAGCTGGTAAAGCAATTGCGCACGGGCTTCAGGCCATTCGCCTGACCGCAAGCTGTACATCACGGTATCGCGGATGGTGCCGTCACGGCGCAAGGCGTGGCCACGGATCACGCCATCTTTCTGGGCCCCCAGTCGCTCAATGGCGCGTTGGCTCGCAAAGTTGAAGTTATCGGTGCGCCAGCCTACGACGTTGCATCCCAGCGTCTCAAAGGCATGGGTCATCAGCATCAATTTGCAGGTCGAGTTGACATGGGTACGCTGGTGGCTTTGGCCGTACCAGGTGTAGCCAATCTCAACGCGTTTCACTGCGGGAATGATGTCGTGGTAGCTGCTGGTGCCTATGACGTGGCTCGTGGTTTCGTCGATGATGGCGAAGGCAAAGCGGTTGCCGTCATCACGCATTTTGAGCGCTGATTCTATGTAAGCGCGGGTGTTCTCAGGCTCTGGCACCGAGGTGACGCGTAGCTTCCACAGTTCGCCGTCAGCGGCTGCAGTTCGCAAGCCGTCTTCATGGGCCAGTGTCAGCGGCTCCAAGCGCACGCCGCGTTGGGACAAAACGACAGGTTGAACAAATGCAGTCATCGCAAATCTCTTAATTTCTTAATTGCTCACGCACTTATTTTTTGGAATTTTTGTGACTGACTCGCATTGCCCAGCGCGTCAGTTGCAAACCCAGGCCACCGCCGATACCGCACAGCACGATGCCAACCATGCTGGCGTTGCTGTAACCGGGGGCGAACACGTCAAACCCAAAGGTTTGACTCAGAAACAGCCCGCCCATGGCACCGCCGATAAAGCCGCAGGCGTCGGTGACACCATGAACCCATTCGCCGCTCATCGTCATGCAGGCTTAACGGTTGCGCTGGTTCATGAACACCAGCTTCTCGAACAAGGTCACATCTTGTTCATTTTTTAATAGCGCACCAAGCAGTGGAGGTAGGGATACCTTGTCATCTTTGCTCTGCAAAACTTCTAAGGGGATATCTTCTGCGACCAGCAGCTTGAGCCAGTCCAGCAACTCGCTGGTGGAGGGCTTTTTCTTCAGGCCAGGCAGGTTGCGCACTTCATAGAAGGTCTTCATTGCCGCCGTCAGCAGTTCTTGCTTGAGGCTAGGGAAGTGCACATCCACGATTTGCTGCATCGTGGTGGCGTCGGGGAACTTGATGTAGTGGAAGAAACAGCGGCGCAAAAACGCATCAGGCAGTTCTTTTTCGTTGTTCGACGTAATGAACACCAGTGGGCGGTTTTTAGCGCGCACCCATTCACGGGTTTCGTAGCAGTAGAACTCCATGCGGTCGAGTTCGCGCAGCAGGTCGTTCGGGAACTCAATATCAGCCTTGTCGATCTCGTCGATCAGCAGGGCGACGGGTTCTTCTGCGGTGAAGGCTTGCCACAAAACGCCTTTGAGGATGTAGTTGTGGATGTCTTTAACTTTCTCGCTGCCTTCAATGCTACTGAGCTGGCTGTCGCGTAAACGGCTCACCGCGTCGTATTCGTAAAGACCCTGTTGCGCTTTGGTAGTGCTTTTGATGTGCCATTGCAACAGGGGCATGCCCAACGCAGCCGCCACTTCTTCGGCCAGCATGGTTTTTCCTGTGCCAGGTTCGCCTTTGACCAGCAGCGGGCGCTTCAAAGTAATGGAGGCGTTGACGGCGAGCATCAAATCCTGAGTGGCAACGTAGTTTTCTGAACCTTTGAATTTCATGGGCGTATTACTGGTGATGAGCGTGAAAAAGGACGGGCAGGAAAGTGTGAGCGAAAAGAGCAGCTAAAGCGCGGGAAAAGGGTTGGAAAAGAATTTGTACTGCGTGGGAGGCTATCAGCGAAAGCTGTCTGTGCTTGTTACCCACGAGACGCGGTATGGAAAAAGTCGACAGCTATAATCAAGCGAGGATCGAAAGATCAAATTTTCACCAGATTGTGCGCGCAAAATGAACAAGTTGTTGACCACGTTATTCGCTCTCGCTGTCGCCTCAGTGACCGGGGCTGCTCTCGCTGAAGAGATTAAAGGCGACGCCAAAGCCGGCGAAAAAATCAATGCTATGTGCATTGGTTGCCACGGTATTGTGGGCTACCAAGCCACCTTTCCCCAAGTCTATAAAGTCCCGATGATTTCTGGCCAAGGTGCCAAGTACATCGTGAACGCGTTGACCGAGTACCGGGCTGGCGAACGCAAACACCCCACCATGCAGGCGATTGCCGCCAGCCTGACAGATCAGGACATGGCTAATTTAGCGGCTTACTACAGTACCCACGGTATTGACGCTGCGGCCAAAGCACCTGAAAAGTTGACGATGGAACCCGGCACCAAAGCGGCCGCCCTGTTGAAGACTGGCAATTGCACGGCATGCCACGGTGTCAACTTCACCACGCCGCTGGACCCCAGTTACCCCAAGTTGGCCGGTCAGCATAAAGATTATTTACTGGTGACCCTGCGCGCTTATCTGATTGAAGGAAACCCGATGTGGGGCCGCTCCCATGCTTCTATGAGCGGTACCTTGAAGGCGGCTCAAAAAGCCGTTGGGCCTCAAGAGTATGAAGCGCAAATCCGCGAAACTTCCGCGTATTTGTCCAGCTTGCCTACAGAGCTGAAAGTTGTGCCCGAGTCGCGCTTCCGTTAAGTTGCTAGATTGAATTTAAAAACCCCGCTAAAGCCCAGTGCTTTAGCGGGGTTTTTTATTGCTGGTGTTGTTGCTGATGTTGCCGTTGACGTTGATGTGAATGGTGGACCTAATCCCGCGTGGCATGGCGCTGGACGCAGGCAATATAGGCGTTCCCATCGGGTGGGCGGCCAGCACGTTGACTTTCCCACAGCATGGTGCCCAAGCATTCCATGGTTTCATGGTGTGCAGCGTGCAACGAGTTGCGTTTGTGTGTCAACAGTTCCACGGCTTGGCGAATACCACGTGGCTGGTCGATGCTGCACTGTTCGCTGATCGACAGGTGCATGGAGAGGTGCAAAAACGGATTTGTCTTGCCGTCTTCGACCTCGTACATGCGCGCTACAGCTACTTCAGCATCAGCAAAATCGGCGTGGTATTCAGGGTGTTCGTCAATCCACTGGATTGCTATAGTTTCAATAGCTTCTAGTGCTTGTCCAGATTGCCCTTTGGCATAAACAGAGCAAAAAAATCGACGTACTTCGGCTTGGCTTGGCTGGATTAACATGGCACTAATGGTACTTGAGGGCTGGGAGACGGATACGGTGCAATGAGGTGAGTTAAGGTGCAAAACAGCAGTCTGTCCCACAATCAGCGCGCAAAATAGCAGGGTTCATTTTTCGGAAAGTGCTTTTCATGATCGACAAAATTTCGCCCTCCATCGCCGCCGCGCTGGCCGGTGTGCAAGACGGGGCCACCGTGCTGATCGGTGGTTTTGGCACAGCGGGTATTCCCAATGAGCTGATTGACGGCCTGCTGGCCCAAGGCGCACGTAACCTCACGCTGGTCAACAACAACGCAGGCAATGGCGACACCGGTTTGGCGGCGCTGCTCAAAGCAGGTCAGGTGCGAAAAATCATTTGTAGCTTTCCGCGCCAGGCGGACAGCCAGGTGTTTGATGCGCTCTACCGCAGCGGCCAGCTTGAAATGGAGCTGGTACCGCAAGGCAACTTGGCAGAACGCATCCGTGCGGCGGGTGCGGGCATTGGGGCTTTCTTCACGCCCACTGGGTATGGCACCGAGTTGGCCAAAAACGCCGATGGGTCGCCCAAGGAAACCCGTGAGATTAACGGCAAACACTATGTGCTGGAATTTCCCATCTATGCGGATCTGGCGCTGATACGGGCCGAAACAGGGGACCGCTGGGGCAATCTCACTTACCGCAAATCAGCGCGCAATTTTGGCCCGGTGATGGCGATGGCCGCCAAACGGACGGTGGCCTCAGTGCATGAGATTGTTGAACTCGGGCAGCTTGACCCTGAACACATTGTGACCCCTGGCATCTTCGTAAGTGCTGTGGTGAAGGTAGACCGCGTTGTGACACGTGGCGGTGGCTTCAAGAAATCTGCTTAATTCCCCTACAGCGCAATAACTAAAATCATCATGAGCTATCAAAAACGAAGCAAAGACCAACTCGCGCAGCGCGTGGCACAGGATATTTTTGAAGGCGCTACCGTTAATCTCGGCATCGGTATGCCCACCCTCGTGGCGAACCACCTGCCCGCTGGCCTAGAGATTATTTTGCACAGCGAAAACGGCATTCTCGGTATGGGACCAGCACCGGCTGAAGAGGATGAGGACTATGACCTCATCAACGCTGGCAAGCAACCTGTCACCTTGTTGCCTGGTGGGGCTTACTTTCACCATGCCGACAGCTTCGCAATGATGCGCGGTGGGCACCTGGACATCTGCGTGCTGGGTGCCTTCCAGGTCTCTGCTACCGGCGATTTGGCTAACTGGCATACCGGCGAAAAGGATGCTATCCCTGCCGTGGGCGGTGCGATGGACTTGGCCATTGGAGCCAAACAGACCTGGGTAATGATGGATTTGCTGACCAAAAAAGGTGGGAGCAAGATCGTCGCCCAGTGCAGCTATCCCTTGACGGGGATGGCCTGCGTCAAGCGCATCTATACGGACCTTTGCACGCTGGAATGCACGCCGCAGGGGCTGAAGCTGGTGGATGTTGTAGAGGGTCTTGATGTCGCAGCACTCTCACAACTTATCGGACTTCCTGTGCACGTTTGAATTTTCAAGTTGGACAATTTCCAAGCATCATTTTTTTAAAAACGAGACAACCATGACCACCCAAGCCTTCATCTGCGACGCTATCCGTACCCCTTTTGGCCGCTACGGCGGAGCACTCTCCAGCGTGCGTGCTGACGACCTTGGCGCCATACCTATCCGCGCTTTGATGGCCCGAAACCCCAACGTTGATTGGGCCGTCGTGACCGACGTGATCTACGGCTGTGCCAACCAGGCCGGTGAAGACAACCGCAATGTGGCCCGCATGGCCAGTCTGTTGGCGGGCTTGCCCATTGACGTGCCCGGTGCCACGCTGAACCGCCTGTGTGGCTCGGGTTTAGATGCTATTGGCACCGCAGCCCGCGCCATTAAATCAGGTGAAGCTGCATTAATGATAGCGGGTGGTGTGGAGAGCATGAGCCGTGCACCCTTCGTCATGCCTAAGATGGACGCCGCTTTCAGCCGCACCAATACCGTTTACGACACCACTATCGGCTGGCGTTTCATTAATAAATTGATGAAGGCACAGTACGGCGTTGACGCCATGCCAGAGACGGCTGAGAACGTAGCTACCGACTACGCCATTGACCGTCTTGCGCAGGACACCATGGCACTTGCCTCGCAAATGAAGGCCGTTGCTGCGCAAAAAGCGGGCTTCTTCGATGCGGAAATCACACCGGTTTCTATTCCGCAAAAAAAGGGTGATGCCGTCATCGTTAGTAAGGATGAGCATCCGCGTGAAACCAGCATGGAAGTGTTGGCGAAACTCAAACCCATCGTGCGACCAGATGGCACTATCACGGCGGGCAATGCCAGCGGTGTGAACGACGGGGCTTGCGCTTTGCTGCTGGCCGACGAAGCCACTGCTGCCAAAAATGGCCTCACGCCCAAAGCCCGTGTGGTGGGCATGGCGACAGCCGGTGTACCTCCCCGCATCATGGGCATTGGCCCGGCACCGGCCACGCAAAAAGTGCTTGCGCTAACCGGTTTGACGCTAGACCAGCTCGACGTTATTGAGTTGAACGAGGCTTTCGCTGCGCAAGGTTTGGCCGTGCTGCGGATGTTGGGCCTGCAAGACAACGACCCCCGCGTCAATCCGAATGGTGGCGCGATTGCGCTGGGTCATCCGCTGGGTGCCAGTGGTGCGCGCTTGGTAACTACCGCCATCAACCAACTTCACCGCAGCGGTGGCCGTTACGCGCTGTGCACCATGTGCATCGGCGTGGGGCAAGGCATTGCGGTGATTTTGGAGCGGGTGTAACCCGTATAGCCCCTATCCCCGTGGTTCGCTGCTCAGATGGTGGAGAAAACGCCAGCCGTGTTTTGGGCTGGTGTTCGTGTTGGCGTTGGTGTTGAGGTAGGGGCGGGTATAGGTACCCAGTTCACAGGATTGACTTGATAAAAATCGCGCATTACCGCGTACAGCGCTGGGTCATCCCATGCCATGGCCTCGGATTGCTCAAAGAACACCTCTGACGCTACCGCAAAAAACTCTGCCGGATTGGTACCACCATAGGGGTTAAGCAACCCCGTGTGGCCTTGACGGATCTGGACTTGCAACTTGTCATACGCTGCCTGAAACACCTGCGACCAGCGGCGCCGGTCAGCATGGCGCGGCAAACGAGGAGCGCCATTGGCCACGCCGTTTTCTTGGTCAAGCTGATGGGCGAATTCGTGGATCACCACATTGCGGCCATCGTTGGCGACAGCAGCACCTTCCAGGCTGTCTTGCCACGACAAAATCACTTGGCCTTGCGACCAGGATTCACCGGACAGCGCTTGCCGTTGCTCTTGCAACACCCCAGTGCCGTCTGCGTGAACCCGATCAACCGCGAACGCACCGGGATAGACCAGAATTTGCCGCAGATTACGGAAGTAGCTGGTGGGGCGGTTCAATATCAGCAAACACGCCTGGGCTGCGATTACCACGCGCATCTCGTCGGTAATTTTCAGCCCTGCGCAGCCAATGAAGGTTTTTTCGGCAATGAACACCTGTATGTGTTTTTTGAGCTGCAGCTGTAAATCCACTGGCAAGCGGCGTACCAGCGGTACCCGGCGGCGCAGAATCTTGCGCCACGCAGCAGGAAAAGCGACCCGCTGCTGCTGTTCGCGCCGGCGGGCCACCCAAAAAGGCTCGCCCAACAGCCATAGCACCCACGCTAAGGTGGCAACACTGAGGGTTACGAGGGTGAACGTGGAGGTATTCATAGCGGTGTTGGTTACCTTCTGATACCTGTGGCCTCGTTAGCCAATTGCAATGCACAGCGCTGTGCAAATCCAACCAGGGCTAGCGCACCATCGTTCTCTTCGCGGCATCTACGCATTGCTTGAGTAACCCGGTGTCTCCAATTTGGTTTGCGAGAAGCAAAATAAGCCGGGCGTTCAGTGCTTCAGAATCGTCTCTGCTCAAGCCTTGATGGGCGTCCAGCAGGTGTTCGTAGAAACCGTCTACATCGGTGATGTTGGGTGCGGTGTTCATGGGTGCCGTCATCGTCGTTTCTATGTCTGTTTTCATGCTGACATGCCCAAAGATTTTTGCAAGGCTTGCACCAGGCGGCCATTCAAGGTGCTGCCCGTTGCTGCCAGATAACCATCAGGACGTAGCAGCGCCCAGGGGCTAGCTTGCATTTTATTGACTGAAGAGGGCAGGGCTGGAAACCGGCAACCGCTGCGCAACTGACCTGTACCACGTGGGTTGCGGTCAATCACGTGTTCCACTTCGGGGGGCATGCCTGTGTTTTGTATGGCTATTGCGTCGTCCAGCACCTGCACGCAGCGTACCGGTGCACCAAGACTAAGGCTGCGCAATTTCTTCAAAGTTTCTGGGCTCAGTGGGCCGAACGCCAAGATCAGCAAACGCCCATCTGCCCAGCGCAGCAGGTCACTCACTGCGCCCAGCGTGGCCTTGTTGTGGCCTGCAAACTGCCCACCCCACTCAAAAGCGATATTTTGTAATGAAACACCTCCAATGTGCAGGTCAGATGTGCTGCATGCGCTAGAAAAGTGATAGCTGTTCGCTACCGCCATACGCCCTGTGTTGACGAACTGGCGAGCAAATGGGTACTGGCGGGCGAGGCTGATGGTGGCGCTGCGAAACACACGCTCCATGCCGTCTGCCGCTCGCAAATAGCGGGCAGTGCGGTTGGTGACCTGTACATTTTCTTGTGCTGCTTCGTGGCGTTCTTCGTGGTAGCTGGCGAGCAGTTGGGGGGGCGCGTGGCCGCGCAGTACAGCAGCTAGCTTCCAGGCAAGGTTGTCGGCGTCGGCGATACCGGTGTTGCCACCGCGTGCGCCAAATGGACAGACCACTTTGGCCGAATCGCCGATGAAGAACACGCTGCCGTGGCGCATCTGGTCGATGCACTCGCTCTTGTAGGCATAGGGGCCGACCCAGACGATCTCCACACTCACGTCAGGGCCGAACTGCCGGGCGAGGCGTTCGCGCACCACGTCTTCGCGGCTGACAGTGGCGACATCGGCATTTGGGGCCATTTGATAGTCAATCCGCCAGACGTTATCGGCCATCAGATGCTGCCAGACGGCACGGTTCTCGTTGAATGGCGCTTCAATCCAAGTGTGGCGTTCGGTGGGCGGGTGTGTTGTGAAGCGCACATCGGCAATGCACCAGCGGTCGTCGCCTTTTTTGGCAGTGACGGATGCGTTGCACCAGCCGCGAAAGCTGCTGTGGGCGCCGGTGGCATCAATGACATAGCGGGCATTGATGCAGTATTCACCTGCAGGAGTGGCTATTGAAAGGGTAGCAAATTCGCTGCCGTTGCCATCTTGGTCTTGCTTGAACCCGGTAACGCGGCTTTTCCATCGGATGTCCACATGGCCCAAGGCGTAAATTTGTTCGACCAAAAACCCTTCAATGTAGAACTGCTGGATGTTGATGAACGGGGGCTGGGTTGAGAGGTTGTAGGCGGCCTGTTGCGCCAAATCGAAGGCGTACACCTCGTCATTGCCCGCGAAGGTGCGGCCCACGCTCCACTGCACACCCTTGGTGGCAATTTTTTCGTAAATGCCCAGCTTATGGAAAATTTCTAGTGATTTCTGGGTGTAGCAAATACCTCGTGATGAGGCCCCTTTGACGCCCACAGTGTTGTCTTCGTCTAGCAACACGGCTTTAACTCCTAGGCGAGCCAGCGCGCAGGCCAGCGTCAGGCCGGTGATGCCGCCGCCGACTATGACGATAGGGTGTACGACAGGCGTGGTCAGGCTGGGCTTGTTCGCTTGATCGCTGCGAATTTCCTCAGGCTCCACAAACGGGTACTCGGGCAGCGTGTAGCCCTGGCCTTGCGTGAACTCATAGCCGTTGACGTAGGCGACCTCTTTGAAAGGTACCGATGAAGATGCGGATGAGGGTTCGGATGCTGCGGTCATGGATTACTCCAGCGTGATGCCCCGGTCTTTAATGAGGGCGTGCCAGATTTTGGTTTCCGAGGCGGTATACGCGCTCATCGTAGCCGCGTCGCTAGGGATAGGTTCCCAGGCGGCGTCGTAGAGTTTCTTTCTGACGGCCGGGTCAGACAAGGCTGTTTGCATCTCTTTTGTCAGGCGGGTTTGCAGGTCTTTTGGCGTACTGACAGGCACAACCAAGCCTTGCCAAGCATAGGCTTCCAGACCGTCCAAACCCAACTCGATGGCTGTGGGCACGTCAGGCAGTTGCGCAATACGCTTGTCAGACAGCATGATGAGTGGCACCAGCTTGCCTGATTTCACGGCGTTAATTCCGCTGGGCGTGTCCACCATCATCAGTGGCACCTGCCCGCCCATCACGTCTTGCAGCGCGGGCGCAGCCCCCCGGTAGGGCGCGTGGACGACGAACAGACCTGCGCGGCTTTTCAGCAGTTCCATTGCCAAATGGTGTGGGCTGCCGTTACCGGGTGTTGCGTAGGTGTATTTCCCCGGGTTCTTTTTAAGCAACTCGAGCAACGCCTTACCGTCTTTGATATCGGCACTGGGCGCCGCCACCAGCATCAAAGGTGCGCGTGCCATCAGGCCGATCATGGCGAAATCTTTGGCTGCGTCGTAGGGGAGTTTTTTGTATAGCGCGGGGTTGTAGACCAGCACGCCGTTGTCCGCCGTGAACACGGTGTAGCCGTCGCCGGGTGCTTTGGCCGTGATTTCTGAGCCAATGATGGCTGCCGCACCAGGGCGGTTGTCCACCACCACAGGTTGGCCGATTTGGGTGGATATCTGGGCCGCTATGGTGCGGGCCAAAAAGTCCGTGCCGCCACCCGCCGGGTAGCCGACGATCCAGCGAAGGGGTTTCGTAGGCCAGCTTTGGGCGAAGCTGCGGGTGGTGGCAATCAGACCACCCGCCATCAGGGTTGAGGTCAAGGCCAAAGTCAGGGCGCGTCGAGTAAGCGATGTAGGCATGTTTGTCTCCGTAAATTTAGATTGCACTGGCGCGCAGTTTTGCTTCTCTGATCTTGGCTTTGCGGGCCATCCATGCGTCCAACCGGATGCGAGCGGTGGCGCTTTCTTTCAGCATCTCAACCTCATCCGCCAGTTGCGCTGTCAGCTCCAGGCGCACACCGTTGGGATCGAAAAAGTAGATGCTTTTAAAGATGTGGTGGTCGGTGATGCCCAGTACTTCGACATGCGCTGCCTCCAGCCGCGTTTTCATGGCTTCCAGTTCAGCTTCGGTGTTCACGCGAAACGATATGTGGTTGACCCACAGTGGCGTGTTGGGGCTGGGCAGGGCTGCTTCATCGTCACCCAGGTCAAAAAATGCGATGAACGAGCCGTCTTGCAAGCGGAAGAAGAAGTGCGTGTACGGGCAGTATTCGCCCGTACTGGGCACGTGGTCGGCTTCGATAATGTGGTACAGCGGCAAACCCAGGATGTCCTCGTAAAAGTGCCTGGTTTCTTCGGCATCTCGGGCGCGGTAGGCGTAGTGGTGCAGCTGCTGTATGGGGGCGGGCGGAGGCAGGATCGTGGTCATGGTTTTGCCGTTTACCGTTATTTATTTAACTATGCGTAATCAATTTACTTTATCGTAATTTTAAAAAATAGCCAAGTGTGACAACCCTTGTTGAATATTGGAATCTTTAAGCGCAAGGTTTAAGCGCAAGGCCGGTAGGGGAGGCTGGCTGATAATTCACCGCAAAGGATGCTCTTTTATGTTGTTTTTAATTTCACCCGCCAAGTCCCTGGACTACGAGACCCCTGCGGGTGACGTACCGCACAGCGCGCCTCTATTCGTCAAGCAATCGGCCCAGCTCATCAAGCTGCTAAAGGCCCAATCGCCTCAAGGCATTGCTGAGCTGATGCACTTGAGCGACGCCTTGGCCAGCCTCAATGTGGCCCGCTACCAGGCGTGGCGGACAAAATTCACGCCGCAAAATGCAAAACAGGCGGTGCTTGCGTTCAATGGGGATGTGTACGGCGGTTTGGACGCTAAAACCCTGAAACCCAAAGATCTGGACTGGGCGCAAGACCATGTTTGCATCTTGAGCGGCCTTTATGGTGTGCTGCGGCCTTTGGATTTGATGCAGCCCTACCGTCTGGAAATGGGAACCTCGCTGGCCAATGAGGCAGGCAATAACCTCTACAAGTTTTGGGGTAGTACCCTGTCGCAGCATCTGAACCAGCGGCTGGCAGTGGACCTGAGCCCGGTGGTTATCAACCTTGCTTCGCAAGAGTATTTCAAAGCCGTCGATCAAAAAGCGCTGAAGGCCCGAGTGGTGGAATGCGTATTCCAGGAGTTCAAGAACGGTCAGTACAAAATCATCAGCTTTATGGCGAAACGGGCGCGGGGGCTGATGGTGCGTTACGCGGTAGAGCACCGCATCGTCACCCCCCACAAGCTCCAAGGCTTTAACCTGGAAGGCTATGCGTTCGACGGTGAGGTGTCGAGTCCCGAGCGTATGGTATTCAGACGCAAAATAGCCGCCTGAACAGCGGTACGCAGGAGGCATCCTTTTGAAAATACAACAAAGCACAGCACAGGCCATCACGCCGCAGCTGCGTCAGTGGATCATTGACCAAGCGACGGCTGGGTGCCGCCCCGAGGACGTGCTGAAGTCCATGAAGGATGCCGGCTGGCAAGAGGATGTAGCCATTCAGGCAATGGAAACCACGTTGCAAGCGCATTTGAAGGCGCAAGCTCCGGCACTGGCTGCGCAAACGGTGGCACAAGAAGCAGTTCCCCTTGCCGTACTTGTACCTGATGCCAATCTGAACGACTCTGCGCTCTACCTCGATGCAGGCGACCGCCAGGTTCATGTGCTCAGCGTAATGAAGCACCCGCGCATACTGGTGCTGGGCAATATGCTCAGCGATGACGAATGCGAGGAATTGATCGAAGCCGCTAAACCTCGGTTGGCGCGCTCGCTAACCGTCTCGACCAAAACCGGTGGCGAAGAAGTCAACGCCGACCGTACCAGCAATGGAATGTTCTTTGCCCGAGGCGACAACGCGGTTGTGAAGCGTCTGGAAGCGCGTATTGCCAAACTGTTCAACTGGCCGATTGAGAACGGTGAAGGCCTACAAGTACTGCACTACCGCCCCGGTGCCGAATACAAGCCCCATTACGATTACTTCGACCCCCAAGAGCCCGGCACGCCCAGCATCTTGCAGCGCGGTGGTCAGCGCGTAGCTACCGTGCTGATCTACCTCAGCGAACCCGAAAAAGGCGGCGGAACCACCTTCCCCGATATCAGCTTGGAGGTGGCTCCCAAGCGCGGTAATGCCGTGTTCTTCAGCTATGACAAGGCGCATCCTTCGACCAAAAGCCTGCATGGCGGCGCACCTGTGATTGCTGGCGAGAAGTGGATTGCTACTAAATGGCTGCGGGAGCGGGAGTTCATTTGAAGATTTTTGGACTTGGAGGCCGTTGCAGATTCGAGGCAAAAGTTACAGACAGCGGATATTTGCCACTCATCCGTTGACCTCAGTTCAGCGGATCGTTTGTCTAAAGTATGAGCCCAAGCTCTGAAGTGCCTGTCGGATAGCGTCTTGCATTAACTGCAGCACGAACCCCCACTAGTCTGCAGGGGCGGGCATTTGACGGTCCCGAAAGAGCAAAACACGCAGCAGTCGCCGGCCAAAGGGCGGAGGACCTTTTTACAATGCTCGCACTCGTAGAACCATTGGCAGGCGTCGGTGGGCATAGTTTCGCTTTTGGCGTGTCCACATTCGGGGCATGTCAGTGTAGATTCAAGAACGACCTTGGTCATCTCAATGCACGTCCGCAACAACAGATGGGTAGCCCGCGTTCGTGGTTGCTTTTGTCAGAGCCTGGGGCGAAGTTTTGTCTGAGTCGAAAGCAACAACAGCGCGTTTCGTTTTGAAGTCAACCTTGGCGGAGCTCACGCCAGGAACTTTTTCAAGCGCTTTTTTGACCGTCAGGGGGCAGAGGTCGCAGGTCATGTTTTTGACTTCCAGAACTGCCGACTGGGGGGAAGCCGCGAAGGCGGAGGCCATAGGCAGCAATGCCAGCAAGGCAAATTGTTTGATAGAGCACATCGTTAAGCACCTTTAGAGAAATACGGACGCAACCTTGGGCAGCGCGAGGAGCGAAATGGTGAGGACAGCAACTAACCAGAACACTACCCGCTGTCGTCTCAACACGATTGGATTAGCGCAGGTTTGGCCAGGCGCACAGATCTGGGGTGCGACATACAGTTTGTAATAGGCCAATGCCAGGAAACCGAAGCAAATGCCGATAAAAATCGGGCGATAAGGCTCGAACGCCAATAGATTGCCAACCCATGCGCCGCCGACGCCGATCATCAGGAGCACCAGGGGGCCGACACAGCACACAGACGCTCCGATGCCTGCAATCACGGCGGCGGCCATGGAGCCCTTGGTGTTCAAAATAGTCATTGCGCCTTGAGTATTAAAAAGTTGAATTCAGTGTAAATTCTGTACCTAAGTACGGAGTCAAGCTATTTTTTGAAAGACTTTATGTTGACCATCAGCCAGATAGCAGCCGCTGCCAGCGTCAATGTTGAAACCATCCGGTATTACCAGCGCCGTGGGCTGCTGAACGAGCCGAAAAAGCCCGAAGGAGGTTACAGGCGCTACTCAAAAGATGAGGTAGCCCGCGTTCGGTTCATCAAGCGCGCCCAAGTTCTGGGGTTCACTTTAAATGAGATTGACGCTTTGCTGAGGCTTGAAATCAGCGCTAACTGTGCTGACATCCACGATATCGCAGTGCGCAAGCTGGAAGTTATAGATTCGAAAATTGCTGATCTGAACTCTATGCGTTCAGCACTGGCTGGTTTGGTCAATCAATGTGAACTGGGTAACCAAGAAGGGGATTGCCCAATCATCCAGACGCTGAGTCACTGACAACCCGCGCCATCAGGTGTAGCCCCATTGCTGACTCTCGGTTTTTGAATGCCAGCTTCGGGTTTCTGGTGATCAGTGCGCAATGCTGAACGTCACTTCCCAGTCTGAAGGTGCGCCATGCCATTGAAATTTACAGAGGGCGTCAGAGTTGTCGCGCAACCTGACTGAAAGTGGGAATTTGCATGGGGCCGCGATTGGGCCTTCCCGGTGATATCAGTACAGCGCCTGCGTCAATCGAGCTTGAGCCCGAGTTCATTGACCGTCTTCCTGAAGCGCTGCACCTGGTCTGCGACGAAGGCGGTGTATTGTTCCGGCGTGCTGGCCGTGGCGTACGCCCCTTGTGCATCAAGTGCGGCTTTCACCTGCTCGTTGGCCATCGCATTGGCAATTTCCTTTGCCATGCGTTGCACGATGGTCGTAGGCGTTTTTGGCGGGGCCATCACGCCTTGCCACGCCGCCGTATCAATGCTCTGGGCGCCGCTTTCACTGAGCGTCATGACGTCTGGGTAGAGCGGTGACCTGGCGCTTGAGGTTACAAACAGAGGCCTGAGTCGGCCGCCTTTGATGAGGCTGAGCGGCGAGTTGACAGAGTCGAACTGAAACTGGGTAGAACCGCCGAGCAGCCCTTGCAGCGCTTCCGAGCTGCCTTTGTAGGGCGCGTGCACGGCGTCCAGGCCGTTGGCGTTGAGGACCATCTCCGCCGCTACGTGCGCCAGATTGCCATTGCCAGGGCTGCCGAAATTAAACTTGCCCGGATTGGCTTTCAGTTGCGCGGCCCATTCCTTGAAGTTTTTCGCCGGAAATGATTCCGCGACCACACATACCAGCGGCAGGGCCGCCGTGCCATTGACCGGGACAAGGTCGCGCGGGTCAATGGCCGTCTTCGTGTAGAGCGCCGCGTTCAATGCCAGGGAGGAGCTGTTGTAGAGGAAGGTGTAGCCATCTGGCGCAGCGTGCGACACGAGTGACGCAGCGATGTTGCCGTTGGCTCCAGGCTTGTTCTCGACCACCACCGCCTGCTTGAGTTGCTCCCCAAGGCGTTTGGCCAGCAGCCTGGCCACCAGGTCATTCGGTCCACCGGGTGCGAAGCCTAGCACTAGCGAAATCGGGCGTTCAGGCCAGCTTGATTGGGACCAGGCATTGCCTGCAGCTGCGGCTGCGGCGAAGGCCAACAGCGACCGCCGGCTCCAGCCTGGCGCCGTGGCGCGGTTTGCAGCGGCCATAGCAGGGTTCGGATATTTCACCAACGATAAGTTATTGTTCTCAAACATGTTCTGTCTCCGGTTATTTTTGTTCAGGCAACTTCAAAAAAGGCAGCAGCGCCTATGCTGCCTTACAGCTATCTCATGATCTTTCTGACTTTTCATCCGTAAGCTGTTGATTGCCGCGTGCCCGCGATACCAGCAACGGCGACAGCGTCCAGTAGCCATAGGCGTTGCCCCGGGTACTGGCGTAATGCGCCATGCGGTCGGCTATCACCCCCAGCCCCAACACATCCGCCATGAACATGGGGCCGCCCTTGTGATCAGGAAAGCCGTAACCCGCCGTCCACACGATATCAATATCTCCCGATCGCCAGGCAATGCCTTCTTCCAGTATCTTGAAGCCTTCGTTGATCAGGGGGTACAGGAGCCGCTCGACAATTTCCTGCTGTGGGATAGCGCTACGCTGCGCGATGCCGTGCAAATCGGCCAGCGCTCTGGCGATGCGTGCGGTCTCGGGGTCATCCACTGGCTTGCGGCCGTCATAGTGGTAGTAGCCGGCGCCGGTTTTCTGCCCGAAGCGCTCCAGCTGGAACATCTGCTGCACTACGGCGCGGTAGCTGGGGTCAGGCGGCAGGCCGCCTGCCTTGCCGTACTCGATCACGGTCTTGGCGCCAACGTCAATGCCGGCCATGTCAAGCATGCGGCACGGACCCATGGCCATGCCAAGCGCCTCCACCGCGCCGTCAATCTGCGACGGGGTGGCGCCCTCCATCATCAGGAATTCCGCTTCGCGCATATACACCTCGGCCATGCGGTTGCCGATGAAGCCGTAGCAGACGCCCGAGACCACGGCCACTTTGCTTATCTTGCGGGCCAGTTGCATCACCGTGGCGAGCACTTCAGGCGCCGTCTGGGCGCCGCGCACAACCTCCAGCAGCCGCATGACATTGGCGGGGCTGAAGAAATGCATGCCCACGACATCCTGCGCGCGCCCGGTGGCTTGTGCCAGCACATCCACGTCGAGCGTCGACGTATTGGTCGCGATGATGGCGCCCGGCTTGCAGACCTGGCCCAGCTTGGCGCAAATCTGCTTCTTGAGCACCATGTTCTCGAATACTGCCTCGATGACCAAGTCGCAATCCGACAGGGCAGCGTAGTTCAGCGATCCTGCGAGCAAGGCCATCCGCTGGCTGACCTGCTGTACAGTGAGCCGCCCCTTGGCCGCGCTGGCTTCGTAGTTGCCCTTCACCATGCCCAGGCCCCGTTCCAGCGCAGCTTGAGAGGTCTCGATCAGCACTGTCTGGATGCCCGCGTTGGCAAAATTCATGGCAATGCCGCCGCCCATCGTGCCCGCGCCGACGATGCCGATCTTGGTGATCGCACGCGTCTTTACGTCCTTGGTCAGGCCGGGTACCTTCGTCGCTTCGCGCTCTGCAAAGAACAGGTGGCGCAGGGCCATTGACTCGCGGGACTGGCGCAGTTCCTCAAAGAGTCTCGCCTCTATGGCTGCACCGTCCTTGAACGGTAGCGTTGACGCCTGCACGGCCTGTACGATCGCAGCCGCTGCCGGGTAGAACGACTTTTTTGTCCGGGCATCGTTGGCTGCGGTGGCGAAGAATTCCGCCTCGATCCCGCCCAGCGGAATTATCAGTGTGCTGATGCGCCGCGCGCCGCTGCTCCGGCTGATCAGCTCGTGCGCGAACGCCAGGCCTGTCTCCAGGGGCACACCGTCGCGCAGCTCGTCAATGATGCCGGCGTCCTTCGCGGCTTGCGCGCCAATGGTTCGTCCGGTGGAAATCATGTCCAGTGCCAGCTTGATGCCGGCGACCCGTGGTAAGCGCTGGGTACCCAGCGAGCCGGGCAGCAGTCCCAGCTTGACCTCTGGCATGCCCAGCTTGGTTGAAGGCAGCGCCACGCGCCAGTGGCAAGCCAGGGCAAGCTCCAGCCCGCCACCCAGCACCGATCCATGCAGCGATGCCACCACTGGCCTGTCCAGTGCCTCAATGTGTGCCAAGGTGCCATTGAAAGGGGTCGCCGAGAAGTTGGGGTCATCAAAGCTGCTTATGTCACCCCCTGCGACGAAAGTGCTACCGTCGCAATGGACCAGCAGGGCCCTGTAGCTGCGGTCCGATTCAAAGCTTTCGATAGCAGATGCCAGGCCGGCCACCACGCCAGGGCCGATTGCATTAACTGGCGGGTTGGCGATGGTCAGTACCGCCACATCGCCGCGGCGTTCAAGACGTACTGGTTGCATCGGTCTTGCCTTCGCGTGATTTGTACAGGCGCAGTGGTTGGTAGACCAGTACGGTCTCACCATGCTGGTTCGTTACGGTGTTTCGGGTGCGAACCAGACCACGCCCAGGCTTTGAAGTCGCGCGCGATTCGATCACCTCGCAATGCACGTAGATGGTGTCGCCCACGTAGATCGGGCTCTTTACATCCATGTCTACATTCAGGAAAGCCAGGCCAGTCCGATCCATCGAGTGGAGCACCAAGCCTTCGGAAAACGCCATGACCATCAGGGCCGGCACAGGCCTGCCGCCGATGGCATTGCCCGTACGGTTGTGCTGGTCGGTGAAAAGATCTTCGGTGAACCAGGTCAGGTTCACATAAGTTCCAAGGTCACTCTCTGTGATCGTGCGGCCCTGGCTAAGCCAGGTGGTGCCCAGGGGCAAGTCCTCGAAGTAAAAGCCTCGCGTGATGCGTCCATGTTCCATGGTGGTGGACCTCAATAAGAGCGGGGAAGGCCGAGGACCTTCTCCGCGATATAGCACATGATCAACTGGATACTGATGGGGGCGATACGCAGGAGCATGGACTCGCGGAAGTAGCGCTCCACGTGGTACTCCTTGGCGTAGCCGAACCCGCCATGCGTGAGCACGGCGTGCTCGCAGGCATGAAAGCCCGCTTCACCCGCGAGGTACTTGGCTGCGTTGGCCTCGGCGCCGCATTCCAGCCCCTGGTCATAGCGCCATGCCGAATTCATGACCATGAGGTTGGCGGCTTCGAGCTCCATCCAGCATTTGGCCAGCGGGTGCTGTACGCCCTGGTTCTTGCCGATCGGGCGGTTGAAGACGATGCGCTCGTTGGCGTATTTGGCGGCGCGTTTGAGCGCCACGCGCC
Organism: Betaproteobacteria bacterium; assembly: GCA_043739385.1. Taxonomy (GTDB): domain Bacteria; phylum Pseudomonadota; class Gammaproteobacteria; order Burkholderiales; family Burkholderiaceae_C; genus Defluviibacillus. The sequence continues at coordinate 30,549 of JAYUED010000135.1, forward strand.
CGAGGCCGATGGCAGCAGCCGCGGCCAGCGAGCGCTCCGGGTTCATGCCGTGAAGAATGGTCTTAAAGCCGTCGCCTTCCTTGCCGATCATGTCCTCGGCGCGTACCGGCAGGTTATCGATGAAAAGTTCATTGGAATCCACCGCCTTGCGGCCCATCTTCTCGATTTCGCGCACGTCAACATAGCGGCGGTCCAGGTCGGTGTAAAAGAGGGTGAGACCATCGGTTGGCTTGGATACCTTGTCCAGCGGCGTGGTGCGCGCCAGCAGCAGCATCTTTTCCGTGACCTGCGCCGTGCTGATCCATACCTTGTGGCCTGTCACGTAATAGGTGTCGCCTTCGCGTTTGGCAAAGGTTTTGAGCTGCGTGGTGTTCAGGCCGGTGTTGGGCTCGGTGACGGCGAAGCAGGCCTTTTCCCGGCCAGCGATCAGCGGCGGCAGCATGCGCTGCTTTTGCTCCTCGGTGCCGAACTTGACCACCGGGTTCAGCCCGAAGATATTCATGTGGATTGCGGATACGCCACTCATGCCAGCCCCCGACTCGCTGATGGCTTGCATCATGATGGCTGCTTCCTGGACGCCCAGGCCCGAGCCGCCATATTCCTGTGGCATGCAGATGCCCAGCCAGCCGGCATCTGCAATGGCTTTGTGAAAGTCCAGCGGGAAGCCGCCGTTGCGGTCGCGCTGCAACCAGTAGTCCGCGTCAAAGTCCGCACAAATGCGGCTGATCGCTTCGCGGATCGCGAGCTGGTCTTCTGTGAGTTCGAAGTTCATGGTGTCTTTCTTGGGTCGGAACGTGAGTAATCAGATTGGGTGGCTGCGCCGCTGCGGATGAGCGCCTCAATGCGGTCCTCGGGCAGGCCTGCTTCGGCCAGCACTTCGCGGGTATGTTCACCCAGACGCGGCGGCGGCCGACCGGCGGGCGCGTAGGCGCCGTCGAACTTGAGCGGCGCGCGCGGCATGACCAGGGTGCCGAGCTGCGGATCGTTCATTTCCTGGAAAAAACCGGTGGCCACCAGATGCGGGTCGGACTCGAGATCGACCAGTCTGCGCAGCGGCGCTGCCGGAATGTCCAGGCGGTCGCAGGTGTTGAGCCAGTCCGCGCACGTGCGTGTTGCGATGCAGGCCGCGAGCTCCGCATACAGCGCGTCAATGTGGCGCGTCCTCGCTGCCATGCCGTTGAAGCGCGCATCCTGCATCAGTTCTGGGCGACCGGCCTCTTCAAAAAATCGCTGCCAGTGCTGGTTACTGTAGGGCACCACGCACACATGGCCATCGAGCGTGCGGTAGGGCCGGCGCCAGGGGGTGAGCAGGCGGGCGTAACCAGGCTCGCCAACCGGAGGGCGGAAATGCGCGCCGTAGAAATGTTCGACCAGCGTGAAATTCACCATCGATTCCAGCATCGGTACTTCCACATGGCTGCCGCGCCCGGTCTGGTAGCGGGCTACAATCGCGGCCAGTACGGCCTGCGTTGCAAAGAGCGCGCAGGTCTTGTCCGCGATCACGGTGGGCATGTAGCGCGGCTCGGCGCCCTCCTCGGCAAGGGACGCCAGGCCGCACAGTCCCTGAATGATGTCGTCGTACGCGGGGCGGCCGGCATAGGGGCCGCCTTCACCGAAGCCCGTAACCGAGATGACGATCAGCCTGTCATTGCGGCTCATCAGCGCGGCGGGATCCAGGCCCAGCAAGGCGAGCTTTTGCGGCCGCACGCTGGAAATTAGCACGTCTGCTTGCTCGGCAAGCACCAGCAGGGTATCGCGCCCCGCCGGATTCTTGAGGTCGAGCACGATGCTTCGTTTGCTGCGATTGGCGCCAATGAAGGTCGCCGCCATGCCCGGTTCAAGTGCTGGGCCTGTGACGCGTGTACTGTCACCGCCTGGTGCTTCAACCTTGATGACGTCAGCGCCATAGTCTCCCAGCATCTGGGTCGCATAGGGACCGAGCATGACGCTGGTCATGTCCAGTATGCGGATGCCGGCGAGGGGTCCGAGGGGGGTGTTCTTCAAATTGCTCATGATCTGTTGTCTCGGTACCCATCGTACGAAGGAGATACATTCATGTCTAATATTATTTTTATGTCAACTTAGACGATTTTCATATAGCGCCATGAATCTGAAACAGCTGCATCAATTTGTCGTTCTGTCTGAAACGCTGAGTTTCACCACGGCGGCGGCCAGACTGAGCATGTCCCAGCCGCCCCTGTCGGTATCCATACGGCTATTGGAAGACGAGATCGGTGAGCGCCTGTTCGAACGCTCGACAGGCGGCGTGAAGTTAACGGCCGTCGGGCAGGGCCTGATCGAACATGCGCGCCGTACCCTTTTTCATGCCGAGCAATTCCGCCAGACAGCGCGAATGGTGGCCGGCGGACAGGTCGGCAATCTGCGCATCAGCTTCGTGGCATCCTCGACCATCAGCCTGCTTCCGAAGGCGATCGCACACTTTCGCGCAGATCATCCAATGGTTGATCTGCGTTTGTCCGAGGCTGGAACCAATGCCATCATGGCCGGCCTTCTGGACGGTCTGATTGACATTGGCCTAGTGCGGTACCCAACACCGAACTACCCATCGGTGGCGACAGTCATCATCCAGGAAAACCATTACGTCGCTGCGTTGCCTGAAAACCACCCCAAAGCCCGGAAGATGAATTTGCGCCTGGCTGATCTGGCTGATGAGCCTTTCATCATGCCGTCGCCACTGGACGGCTCGGCTACCTACATGTCCATGATGCACGCCTGTTCACACGCCGGATTCGTGCCCAATATTGTTCAGGAGGCGTCCCAGGCGCAGACCATTGTTGCGCTTGTTGAAAGTGGTCTGGGAGTAGCACTGGTTCCGAACTTGTGGCAACACCTCGCGCCACGAGCGGTCAAATTTCGCGAGCTCAAAGGCATGCCCAAAGCCAGTTTGGGTCTTGCAATTGCGTATCGAAAGGAAGAAGAAAATGCGGTTCTGCTACGGGCCTTTCGCCGATCTGTGGGAGCTTCGGTCAAATGAACCGTGGCCTACCTCCTGGTGCGGCAGGCCTCTAATGCCGATTCACAGTTCCATAACGCAGCTCTTCAGTAACTGGTCAAAAAAGCGGCTTCGATATTCGACCGTCAGCAGTCCGAAGGCGCCATGCCATTGAAATTTGCAGAGGGCGTCAGAGTTGTCGCGCAACCTGACTGAAAGCGGACATTTGTATAAGACCGCTACTGGCCCATGATGGCCGTTCGCGTTAACTATGTGAAAGCAGGCAGTCGATCTATTACCCTCAGTAGCAGGCGCTAGCGCTGCGTTACACGTGGCTACTTTGAATCCCCTTGCTGGTGGGAATGCGGCTGGAATTATTGGCGGATTGAGGTCGAATGCGCAGTCAGCTCCAGCCGACTCAAGTCAAATCCTTGGGCCTTGAGTCGCCCCAGCAGCGCAGCGTAAGCATCAGCGCTAACACTGGGTTTGCGGGACAGAATCCATAAGTATTTTCGTTTTGGTTCACTTACCGCGACGAGTTGGTAGTCGCTGTCCAAGTCTATGACCCAGTAGTCCCCCCAAACAGACGGCAGCCATGACAACCACGCAGGGGCAAACCGTACCTGCAACTTGGGCGATGTGGTCACACCTGTTTGTCGGGCTTCGCCGATGGCCTCATCTGTTTCAGCGTTTTCCTTGTTGCAGCGGTTGATGACCTGTACGGTGCCTCTCGCCTGAAGCCGGTATTCGGCCTTGGTGTCGGAGACGCATTTCTTTTGAAACCAGTTGGGGTACTTGGCAATTTCAAACCAGGTACCCATGTACCTCGGCACATCCAAAGATGCGATGGGGGTCAGTGGACTGGATGGCAGCACCATCGGTGCGGAGGAGGGGGACTGCGCGGAGGCTGTTGCCCATGCCAAGCAGGCGAAAAGTGCAATGCTGAAAGTATTCATGGGCTTATTCTCCTTGACCTGTTTGCAGGCGATGTACACCCGCTCCCGCCCCATTTTGGATTTCATTGAAATATGGCGCGATTTTTGCTTTATTTTGGTGCATTTTTAAGTTTTCTGAAAAAATTGCACCAATAAATATCAATCGCAACTCAATTAATCCAAAGAGGTTCATATGGAAGCACTAAAACAGGGCGCAGACACTCTGTTCATTCTTCTTGGCGCAGTCATGGTGCTGGCCATGCACGCAGGTTTTGCATTTCTGGAGCTTGGCACGGTACGAAGCAAAAACCAGATCAATGCGCTAGTCAAGATTCTGGTGGATTTTTCGGTCTCCACCGTCGTGTACTTTATGGTGGGTTACGGCGTGGCGTATGGAACCAGCTTTTTTGTTGGTGCCGAGGTGTTGGCTGCCAAAAATGGCTATGAGCTGGTCAAGTTTTTCTTTTTGTTGACTTTTGCCGCAGCCATTCCAGCCATCATCTCGGGCGGCATTGCCGAGCGTGCCAAGTTTTGGCCACAACTGATTGCCACGGCTGTGATTGTGGGTTTTGTATATCCCTTCTTTGAGGGCATTGTGTGGAATCAGCATTTTGGTGTGCAGGCATGGATCAAAGGACTGACAGGTGCAGAGTTTCACGACTTTGCTGGCAGCGTGGTGGTGCATACCCTGGGTGGTTGGATTGCGTTGCCAGCCGTGTTACTGCTGGGTGCTCGCTCTAACCGCTACCGTAAGGATGGTGGAATCTCGGCGCATCCGCCGTCAAGCATCCCCTTTCTGGCGCTCGGTGCCTGGGTGCTGACTGTAGGTTGGTTTGGCTTCAATGTGATGAGTGCGCAAACGCTGGACAAGATTTCTGGCTTGGTCGCGGTGAACTCGTTGATGGCAATGGTGGGCGGCACGCTGGCTGCGCTGGTGGTGGGCAAGAACGACCCCGGCTTTGTACACAACGGCCCGCTGGCTGGCTTAGTGGCCGTGTGTGCGGGCTCTGACCTGATGCACCCGATGGGCGCTTTGGTTGTGGGCGCTGTGGCCGGTGGCATCTTCGTCTTTATGTTCACCCTGACGCAAAACAAATGGAAGATTGATGACGTGCTGGGTGTTTGGCCGTTGCATGGGCTGTGCGGCACCTGGGGTGGCATTGCCGCTGGCATTTTTGGCACCAAGGCCATGGGTGGTTTGGGCGGTGTCGCGTTAGGCGCGCAGTTCATTGGCACGGCAATGGGTGTTGCATGGGCCCTGCTGGGCGGGCTGGTGGTCTATGGCCTGCTCAAAGTGACTATGGGTTTGCGGCTGAGCCAAGAAGAAGAATACGATGGGGCTGACCTGTCCATCCATAAAATCAGTGCGTCGCCAGCTCGGGAGGCTAATTGGTGATGAACAAGCGGTTAAGTCCGTAGGCGAGAAGTGGAGGGTTGCCGAAGTGGAGGATTTTCGAATGGCTGAATGGGAGTAGTAAAATTCTTATCTTCCGCAATATCCACATGTATAAGTAGCTATGAAAATAAGAGCAAACGGCATTGATATCGAAGTCGAAGACACTGGCGAAGACGGCTCGCAAGCGGGCCGCCCCGTCGTTCTGCTCATCATGGGTCTGGGGATGCAGCTGGTCGCGTGGCCACCTGCCATGGTCGATGCCTTGGTGAAGGCGGGCTACCGCGTAATCCGCCATGACAACCGCGATATTGGCCTGTCGCAGCATTTTGATGAGC
>JAYUED010000136.1:0-12437 GCA_043739385.1 Betaproteobacteria bacterium
CATTGGCCTTTAAGGTCAGTGAGATTGTGTGGTGCGCCGTCAAGACTGGCTACCGACAGATCTGGCAGAGGCCGCTGCGGGTCAATCAGCTCACCAAAATTACGACGACCTTCAGGCCGGAGCACGTAGTAGGTAAAGTAGGACGCGATGACGGGTGCAGCACAAATCAACAGCACCAGCAGCATTTTGAGACGTCCACCAGAACGTCTGCCGCTCACAGCGGCTTCAGCAGCACCTGGACTTGGCAGTGAATGCACCGTCAAACCCAAGGGTTCAGCGTGTGCGTCAGACGGATGAGTTGCGGAATCGGGGGACAAGTTGGAACCAGACATAAAGAATTGCCATCAAGGCACTAAGGCCAAACCATTGAAATGCGTAACCGTAGTGCTTTTCAATGCCAAAACTAGGCATCGCCCAATCGCGCAACAAACCGTCAGCCGTAGCGTCGGTTTGTAACAGCAAATGGTCCCAGAGCGGAAGTTGAATTTCCGATTGGTAGCTACTCAGGTTGAGATTTTGCTGTATGCGGCTAAGCGCGGCCACGACTGCAGGCTGAGTCCCCCCCAATTCCAGCAAATGAGCAGGACCAAGCGCAATACGACCAGTGACACGAACACTGCCCTCAGGGGTGGTCAGCAAAGGCAGACGCTCTCGGTTGGTAAAGTCGCGCTGCACCCAGCCACGCTGCACCATCACAACCCGGTCAGACGAGGCCAACTGTAGAGGCATCAAAACGAAGAAGCCTTGCTTATTGTTCATCTGCCGATTGTCCAAATACACGGTGTACTTAGGCAGCCACACCCCTTCCAGTGCCAGTGTCCGGTCAAGCAAATCAGGTTGTGGATTGACCGACGAGGTAGTTGCCTGGCTCAGCGCTAAAACATCGCGCTGAATCAAGGAAGGCAGCGCGGCGTGAGCAACGATGCTCGCTTGCAACGCCTCTTTTTGGGCCGCACGGGACAACTGCCAACGCCCAAGCAGCAATCCTGCCACGACGACAACTAGCGTAGCTAAACTGATAAACCAAAAACGAGACTGAACACGAACTGCGCTGTTCACGGGATAATGTGTGCCATGAATTACCTTGTACCTATTGCTTTTGTAGCCATCTTAGGCTGCCTGGGCGCCGCTCTCTACAGCATGTTGAAAGATAGCCGCGATGGCAAGTTGAAAACCAACAATATGGCTCGCGCACTTGCGTTCAGGGTGGGCATTTCTTGTCTTTTATTTGCGTGCATCTTGATAGCCTGGAAGCTGGGTTATATCCAGCCAACTGGTATTCCTGTTGGTCACTGATTTGCCAGCTCTGGTTCAATAAAAAAGCGCCTTACGGCGCTTTTTTATGAGAATAAAGTTTCGTCAGAACCAATACACCAAAATATACAAGCCAAGCCAAACCACATCTACAAAGTGCCAGTACCAAGCGGCACCCTCAAAGCCAAAGTGGCTGTCAGGCTTGAAGTGACCCTTCATCAAACGGATCGTGATAAACAACAGCATCAACATGCCCACGAAAACGTGGAAACCATGGAAACCTGTCAGCATGAAGAAGGTTGAGCCATACATGCCTGAAGCAAGTGTCAGATTCATCTCATGGTAGGCATGGTAATACTCATAGCCTTGCACAAACAAAAACACGATACCTAGCAATACGGTCATCCACATGAAAGCAATGGTCTTGACGCGCTGATTGGCGATCAAGGCATGGTGAGCCACCGTCAAGGTAACACCCGAGGTCAACAGCAAAGCGGTATTGATGGTGGGCAACCAAAACGGCGTCATTGTGGTGAAGGGCAAAATAGTGCCAGCAGGTGATGTCGTTGCACCAGCCGCCATGCTAGGCCACACAGCCTTGAAATCAGGCCAGAGCAGCGCATTCTCCAAATTACCCAGTGCAGGTACAGAGTGCGAGCGAGCCCACCACAGTGCCGAGAAAAATGCACCAAAAAACATCACTTCGGAAAAAATGAACCAGCTCATGCTCCAACGGAAAGACAAGTCGATCTTGCGACCGTATTGACCGCTTTCACTTTCGCCGACTGCTTGACCGAACCATTGGTACAACACTCCCAGCCACCAAGCCAAACCTGCATACAGAGAATACATCCCCCATTCATGGCCATTTATCCATTGGCTCGCACCCAGAATGACCAAAAATAAGCCAAAGGCTGCCATTACAGGGTGACGTGAAGGCCCCGGAATAAAGTAGTACGGCGTTGCACCGTGGGTTGTTGAACTCATTTAGTCAGCTCCTGATTCTCTTCAATATTCTCTTCGACAGATTGCCCTAAGGGGCAACCACCCATTTCACAAAAAACATCAATCCAATAACGAACGCAAAGCACACGACAAGGCCAACCGCAATCAAATGAAAAGGCGTGACTTGAGCCATGCTCTCTTGTCGCTCAGCCGTTTGTCGCAGACCCAGAAATGACCAAAATACGGCCATCAGGCTGCGCCAAAGCGAACTCTTTGTGGCTGCAGCTGCCGCAATCTTCCTGGCTCCATTCACGAAGGCGCCCCTGCTGTTGTGGTTAAGGTATGTGGTACATCCAGCAAACCCGGCTCGACCTCAGCTGTAGGTGCAGGCGGCGTTTTTCCACCCACTTCAAAAAATGTATATGACAACGTGATAGTGGTCACGTCTTTTGGTATCTTGGGGTCAATGACGAAAGCCACTGGCCAATGCTTCTTTTCACCGGCATCCAACGTGTACTGGTTGAAGCAAAAGCATTCAATCTTATTGAAATACGGCATCGCATTACGTGGTGCGTAACTTGGAATCGCTTGCGCAGCCATACGGCGGTTTTGCGTATTTTGAAATTCGTACATCACCGTCGCCAACTCACCAGGATGAACCTGGATCGAAGATAGTGCAGGTTTGAAAAACCAGAGCCCACGGGCATTGGCATCAAACTCAACAGTGATGGTGCGCGACAAGTCAATCTGCGTATTCGCTGCAGCACTCGATGTTGCACCTGGCACTTCCTTGTCGCCTAGCGCCAAAATATTCAGCCCTGTGACTTCACAAATTGCCTTGTACATGGGAACAAGTGCATAGCCAAAGGCAAACATCCCTGCAGCAACCACTGCTAGCTTGCCTACCATTTTGACGTTTTCACTGCGATAACTCATAGCAACCGCAGCCTATCTGGACAAGTAAATCATTTTGGCCATAAAACCCACAAAAAACACCAACGCAATCGAAGCCAAAATCAGGCCCAAACGCAGGTTATTTTTCTTTTGTTGTGGCGTAGTCATAGTAATTTACTCGGTGGCAAGACTGTGTATTTACGCAATGATTCTGGTCGCAGCAGCATTGAGTTTGGGTGGTGTTTCAAACGTATGGAATGGCGCAGGGGAAGGAACTTCCCACTCCAGACCTTCAGCGCCTTCCCATGGTTTTTGGGCCGCTTTTTCACCGACCCCACGCATGGTGGGCAACACAATAAACAAGAAGAAATACACCTGTGCAAAGCCGAAGGCAAACGCCCCCACCGAAGCTACTGCATTGAAGTCAGCGAACTGCATTGGATAGTCAGCATAGCGGCGCGGCATACCGGCCAATCCCAAAAAGTGCATAGGGAAGAAAGTTACATTGAACGCAATCAGGCTCCACCAAAAGTGGATTTTGCCGCGTGTTTCGTTGTACATCACACCAGTCCATTTTGGAGACCAGTAGTAGTAACCTGCAAACATAGCGTACAAAGAGCCCGCCACCAACACGTAGTGAAAGTGCGCAACCACGTAATAAGTATCCTGGAGTTGGATATCAATCGGAGCCATGGCCAAAATAAGGCCTGTGAAACCACCCATGGTGAACACGAAAATAAAGCCAACAGCAAACAGCATGGGAGTTTCGAAAGTCATCGAACCTTGCCACATGGTTGCAATCCAGTTGAAAATTTTCACCGCAGTTGGCACCGCAATCAACATCGTTGCATACATGAAGAACAGCTGACCTGTTACTGGCATACCGGTCGTGAACATGTGGTGTGCCCAGACGATGAAGGACAAAATAGCAATCGACGATGTGGCGTACACCATGGAAGCGTAACCGAACAGTTTTTTACGCGCAAAAGCAGGCACGATCTGGCTAACGATGCCAAATGCCGGCAAGATCATGATGTACACCTCAGGATGTCCAAAGAACCAGAAAATATGTTGGTACATCACTGGGTCGCCACCACCTGCAGGGTTGAAGAAGGTGGTGCCGAAATGACGATCTGTCAAAGTCATGGTGATGGCACCTGCCAACACAGGCATCACAGCGATCAGCAGGTAAGCGGTAATTAACCATGTCCAGCAAAACATCGGCATCTTCATCAAAGTCATGCCAGGAGCGCGCATGTTGAGAATGGTCACGATGATGTTGATGGACCCCATGATGGATGACGCACCCAGAATGTGCAGCGCGAAAATACCGGAATCCATGGACGGCCCCATTTGCAGGGTCAACGGCGCATACAAAGTCCAACCAGCAGCAGGTGCGCCACCCGGCATGAAGAAGGAACTCACCAGCATCAAAGCGGCAGGAATCATCAACCAAAAGCTGAAGTTATTCATGCGGGCAAAAGCCATATCACCTGCACCGATTTGCAGTGGAATCATCCAATTCGCAAAACCAACGAAGGCTGGCATGATGGCGCCGAAAACCATGATGAGACCATGCATAGTAGTCAACGAATTGAACAGCTCGGGATTCACCAGTTGTAAGCCGGGCTGGAACAACTCAGCGCGGATCAACAAGGCGAGCACACCACCAATCATAAACATGGTGAAAGCGAACAGCAGGTACAAAGTACCAATATCCTTATGGTTGGTCGCATAGACCCAACGCCTCCAACCCGTAGGGGCATGGTGCTCATGGTGATCTTCATGCCCATGATCGTGGTCCTGATGGCCTAGAACTGCACTCATCTTGAATTCCTTATCTTTACCAATACGTCTGAACTTGTTTTACTTGCGAGCGGACTTCACGTCGGCAGGCTGCACCAATTGACCCGTCTTGTTAGACCAGTTGTTCTTGGTGAAAGAAATCACGGCAGCAATGTCTGTATCGCTAAGCGCTTTCCAAGAAGGCATAGCACCGTTGTTTTGACCGTTCAATAAAACTGAAATTTGCTTGGTTTTGTCAGCATCAAGCACGACAGCGGCACCATCCAAAGGCTTGATAGGGCCAGCGCCCTTGCCATTAGCTTGGTGGCAAGCTGCACAGTTAGAGGCATAAACCTTTTCGCCGCGCTTGAGAATATCGTCCAAAGTCCACACTTTGGTGGGGTCGTCCAACTTGGCGGCCATCTTTTTCTTCTCGCCATCCACCCACTTGCTGTAGTCTTCAGCGGAAACCACTTTCACGTGAATGGGCATGTAAGCATGCTCTTTACCGCATAGTTCAGCACATTGACCATAAAAATCGCCTGTTTTTTCAGCACGAAACCATGTGTCCCGCACAAAACCAGGAATCGCATCCTGCTTGATACCAAAGGCTGGCACCATGAAAGCATGAATCACGTCGTTGGCTGTGGTGATGATGCGAACTTTCTTATTCACTGGCACAACCAAAGGGTTGTCCACTTTAAAGAGGTAGTCGTCAGGAATCACACCTTTGGCGCCATCATTGGACATGGCGCGCTGGCCCGCATCCAACGTAGAAACGAAGCCAATGCCTTCGCCTTCACCCTTTATATAGTCATAACCCCACTTCCACTGGATGCCAGTAGCCTTGATCGTGAGGTCAGCATTGGTGGTGTCTTTTTGGGCTACCAATACTTTGGTAGCCGGCAAAGCCATACCTATCACGATGACAAAAGGCACAATTGTCCAACCGATTTCAACCCACAGCGGCTCCGGCAACTCACGCGCCACATAGCCTACAGCTTTACGGTGTTTCCAAATTGAATAAAACATCACTGCAAAAACGGCGGCAAACACAACCGTACAAACGATCAACATGAACCAGTGCAGCCAAGCTTGCTCTTCAGCAATTTTGGTCACAGCAGGGTGCAAATTTAGCTGGCGTACCGCAGGGCCACCGGGCAAATCGTTTACGGCATAGGCGTTGCAGGCAAGCCATGCACTGGCGCCGGTCGCAAACTGGAGTAATTTGCGTGGAATGCTATTCATCGTGTTCACTTCTTATTGCCTCAAATACAAAACACTTGGATGGCCTCACGCTGCGCGCAAAGCCATGCGAATTTCTCGTGCCAGCACAGCACGGAGTTCGGGGCGCACATAACGCCCCACCTGAACCCGTTGCCCTTGGCCTGACAGCTCGATCAACGAACCATCACTGCCTAAGGGCTCAACACGTACCCAATCACGGTTGAACTCAGAACGCACTCTGCGACCTGAGTTTTCCAACTCCACCACCAACTGCGCACCGTGCAGGGAGATTTTTTCACCGTCTGTAGCGTGCCGCGCGTAGACCAGAAAGGCCAAACCTACAGCCATTAACTCCAAACAGGCAAAAGGCATCACCATCAAGACGCCTTGTAGCCAAAAAAACCCACCAATACCCAGGGATATAGCGCACAGCGAGGCGTAAGCCCACGCTAATTGCACCGGCGTTACCGAGCAGTTACGCTTCAAAAACCAGTGGATTGTCTGGCCTGAAACAGTTGCAAAACGGAAAACCGGGTTAGACAAGGTGTGTGACTCTCTAAACTGGTCAGGGAATGGTTGGGACGATACCCACTAAGACACCTAACTTTGAATCTCTTTTAGGGAAAAATTCACTGTCTGCGATTGTAGCGTGGGTTAACCCGAGGCAAAGTTGCGAAAACCTGCAGCGGGACAGGTACTTTGGTGCAGCGTGCAGTGTCATTGGCTCTCAGGACCACGTCCAGTTCTAAGCATACTGCGCATATCTTCTAGAGAAAATGCGCTTTGATCGGCTAATCGTACCCGAGGCACGGGTTTAAACGCATGACCATATACCACCTCAAAGCTTAGCGTCAACGGCGCCAGATCGTCACCCGGTGGGCGCAAATTGCGAATGATTGCAGCCTCCAGATCAGCTCGCCACCGTGGCGTTCGCAGACCAGCAAAGCGTTTGGGGTTCAAGTTACGCCCCAACTCCCGCAAATCGGCCAATAACCGCTGCGGCGTTGCATAGGTCAACGTGATCCGTTCCATGTCCATCACTGGCTCTGCAAAACCCGCTTGCACCAACATATCGCCCCAGTCATGCATATCGGTGAAGGCGTGTCCTGGTGCTGGCCAGTCCATCGCTTGGTAAAGCCCACGCAGCTCACGTAAAGTATCTGGCCCGAGGCAAGAAAACATCAAAAAACCATCCACCGCTAATGTTTGGTGCCAGTTTTGTATCAATTGTTGTGGATCAGCGGCCATATGCAGGCCCATATTGGCCCATAACATTTGTACCGTTAATTTGGGTGGCATCTCAAAGCGCAAAGGCGGCGACTTCCATCGAGCAAGATTCCACCATGGCTTGGAAAGTGACTGCGCTGCCGTCAGCCGCCGCGACTCAGACGACTCCACCACATAGCACTGGGCTTCGGGATAGCGTTTGCTGAGGAGCGCTTGGGCTTGGAGACCGCCACGCACCGCATCCCAATTCACCCAAGCTTTAGGCTGGAGACGAATCAAATCCAAACGCTCCTCCATCCGGCGGGCTACCTCTTCATGCAGCCATGGAGAACCTTTCGCGGTCAATGCGGCCCAGCGCGCGGCAGCAACAGGATCAATCGTGGGTGGTAAGTGTTTGGACATTGCCGCCGAGTTTAAAGCTGGAATTTACGCATCCGCTTTGAATCAGACGTTGGATTCACCGCCAAGAGGTGGCCTTTAAACTCAGTGACATGCCCATGCATTTGTCACAACACTCCTTCCTCGGCTTCCTCGGCTTCCTCTGTCTTCTTTGTATTCACAGCCCGAATCCGTACTCAGGCCTATGCGCTATAGCTGGCTGAGCATACGCTCAGGCTGGATACCCAGTGTGTGCAACGTGTGCCATGCTTGGCCTTCACAACCTGTGTGTGAAGCCTGCGTAACGCGCTTTGCCCAGCTGCGCCCACGCTGCGAACGGTGCGCCCTGCCCGCGCCCCAAGGCGTCGTGTTGTGTGGAGATTGCCTGGTCAACCCGCCTCCACTGGACGCTTGCTTTGCCGCCGTGGCCTATCGCTACCCGTGGTCAGACTTGGTGGTTCGATTCAAATTTCGCGACCATCCTAGCCAAGCAAAACCGCTAGCGCAGTTAATGCGCAGCATGCCGTTCATCGAACCGGCGCTGGAGCAAGCCCAAGTGATTGTGCCCATGCCGTTGTACCCCCAGCGGCTGCGCGAACGTGGGTATAACCAAGCTTGGGAACTGGCCCGTTGGCTCGCGCCCTCTGCACCTAATCGCCAGAAACTCAAATCTAACCTGCTACTGCGCATCACTGACACACCAGCACAAGCCGGACTGAACCGTGAAGAGCGCTTGAGCAATCTGCGTCACGCTTTTGCCGTAGACCCGCTACGCGCTAACCAATTGCAAGGTCAGCGCGTAGTGTTGGTCGATGATGTGATGACCAGCGGTGCTTCACTGCACGCCGCAGCGCTTGCTCTGAGGGCTGCGGGCGCTTCATACATCACCGGGCTAGTATTTGCACGCACCGAGCCACAAGCGTAAAACTAAAGCCTAGAACCCTAGCAAATTAGAAAATTAGAAAATAGGAATTAAAAGCCCACTATGTTCAACATCGTCTTGGTCGAACCCGAAATCCCACCCAACACCGGTAATGTGATCCGCCTCGCAGCGAACACCGGCTGCACCTTGCATTTGATCGAACCCCTAGGCTTCTCGATGGACGACAAGCACATGCGCCGCGCAGGTTTGGACTACCACGAGTACGCTAAATTGCTGCGCCATGCCGACTGGCCCAGTTTCTTGCGAGAGGCAATGCCGGCACCAGACCGGCTGTTCGCAATGACGACCAAAGGCACACGCCGCGTGCATGACGTGGCCTTTCAAGCCGGAGATTGGTTGGTGTTTGGCAATGAAACGCGGGGGCTACAGCCCGCCGTGCGAGATACCTTCCCTGAGTCGCAACGGCTGATATTGCCAATGCGCCAGGGCCAACGCAGTCTAAACCTCTCCAACGCCGTGGCCGTATCGGTCTTCGAGGCATGGCGACAAAACGGGTTTGGCCCGCTTGAATCGCCGCTTTAGGCTAACGTCCTTAAGTCACCTTATTAGCCGCCCTTGTTGGCCAAGCCCAGCTTCTCAATAATGAGCTTTTCTGAAGCAAAGCTGTCACGGGCGAACTTGGTGTACGTCGGTGTATCCATGTAAATCACTGACTGGTCGTACTTCTCGAAATTGGCAATTACCGCTGGGTCATCCAACGTTTTCTTGAAAGCATCCTGAATGGTTTTCACCAAAGCTGGGTCCATGTTTTTAGGGCCGCACACGCCAAATGGTGAATCCGAAATGGTCTTGTAGCCCAGCTCGTCCAGCGTAGGCACATTAGGCCAGCGCCTGGTGCGTTTGCTGCCGTAGGTGGCCAGCAGACGCAGTTTCCCCGACTCCACATGCGGCCCCCAACCGGTCGCGTCCGTCGCGCCCATGATGTGACCACCCAAAACGGCCTGCATGTTGTCGGCATTGCCTTTGAACGGCACATGCGTCATTTTGATACCGGCACGTTGAGCAAACTCTTCCACGGCCAAATGCGGGCTGGTACCTGCGCCAGTTGAGCCATAGGTGAATTTTTCAGGATTCGCTTTGGCATAGTCCACCAAATCCTTGATGCTTTTGATAGGCGAGCTGACCGGCACCACAAAACCAAAGGTATAGCCTGTGAGGCATGCGATCCAAGTGAAGTCTTTCAGCGTGTCAAACACCACTTTTTGCATGTGCGGAATGCGAAAAACACCGTGCGGTAACTGCGACAGCGTGTAACCGTCCGGCTTGGCGTTAACCAGCTCAATCGCCCCCAACATACCGCCTGCACCGGGTTTGTTGTCTACGATGATGGTTTGCCCAAGAATGTTGCCTGCGCTCAAGGCCAAGGCACGAATCACGCCATCGGTAGATCCACCTGCAGGCCAAGGACAAATATAGCGAATAGGGCGCGAAGGGTAGGACTGCGCGCGCACCAGCGAAGGCGCCGCAACGCCAGCGAGCACAGCGCCAGAAGCAGAGATAAAGTCACGACGAAGGATAGCCATAGGTCTCCTGATGTTCGGTAGCAGGTGTTGCCTGCATTTCAGATTTTGGTTTTGAGAATTTGAGAATTTGAGCGAGCGCAACCGCTTACGGGTAGCGGCGCGTCAACGACTCAGCCACACACACAGGCTTGGTCACGCCTTCGCGCTCTACCGAGACTTCCCAGACCATTTGCATTCCACCGTTGTCGATCGGGTCGCACTTCAGCAACTTCATGTGGGCCCTTAAACGGCTACCCACTGGCACGGGCGACATGAAGCGCACCTTGTTCAACCCGTAGTTCACGCCCATTTTGGATTCCACAATGGCGAACGATGACTCAAAAAACTTGGGTAGCAGCGATAACGTTAGAAACCCGTGCGCAATTGGCCCGCCGAAAGGGCCTGCGTTGGCACGTTCTACATCAACGTGAATCCACTGTTGGTCGCCTGTAGCCTCGGCGAACAAATTGACCTGCGCTTGCGTGATGGTGAGCCAGTCGCTCACAGCAACGTCTTGGCCCACAAAGCCCGCCAGCTCAGATAAGGTTTGAAAAGTCTTCATAAGTCTCCAGTTTTGGTTTTAATTTGGTTTTAGATTAGGGGTGTTTCGCTGCTATGGTAACGGGATGGACAACCTCAGCCTACTCCCCAATCCAGCACTTGCGCCCCTTGGCGACAGCATATACGTCATAGCCGCCCACCCGGACTGGCGCAACTCCAAAGTCAATCGCCGTTTGTTCGCCCAGGCGCAAAGCGCAGCCCCCAGCGTGGTCGTCAACGATTTGTACGGCAGCTATCCCGACTACTTCATCGACATCGCAACAGAGAAACGCCGACTGGCTGCCGCGCAATTAATCGTTCTGCTGCACCCCATCCATTGGTACTCGATGCCAGCCTTACAAAAACTGTGGCTAGACGAAGTGCTAACGTTTGGTTGGGCCTATGGACGACCTGAAGGCCAACCCAGTGCCCTGCAAGGCAAAGACCTCTGGCTGGTCGCGACGACCGGTGGATCAGAAGCCGCCTACCACCCCCAAGGCTACAACCGCTACTTTTTTGATGCCTTTCTACCCCCCTATGAGCAAACCGCAACGCTCTGCGGAATGCGATTTTTGCCGCCTTTATTGCTGCACGGCGCCCACACCCGACCCGAAGCCGAGATAGACGCCCATATCGCTGTGTTCGGCGAACGCTTGCAGAGTTACCCCCACTGGCCTGAATTAGAAGATCTGGACACCTGCCCCACTTGCATCGTGCCCGCCACTGAACGCCCTTTAGTATCTTTAGTAGCTACTTCGACCTGATTTCCACTATGGAACACACACCCACCTGGCTGGTCAACAGCTTTATCTACCTATCTGCCGCCGTCATCGCGGTGCCACTCTCCAAAGCAGTCGGCTTGGGTTCCATCATTGGCTATCTGGCTGCGGGTATCGCCATCGGGCCGTGGGGCCTGGGCTTGGTCAGCAATGTGGAAGACATCCTGCACTTCGCCGAGTTCGGCGTGGTGTTAATGCTCTTTCTGGTGGGCCTTGAACTCGAACCCAAGCGGCTGTGGAGCCTGCGCCGCCCCATCTTCGGCTGGGGCAGTGCCCAAGTACTGGGCTGTGCCGCCGTGCTGATGCTGGCGGGCTGGGCCTTGGGGGTGCCGTGGAAGATTTCGCTGGTTGCCGCTTTGGGCCTCGCACTCTCGTCTACCGCAATTGCCCTGCAAGTGATGGGTGAGCGCAACCTGCTGCAAACGGCGAGCGGGCAATCTGGGTTTTCGATTTTGCTGTTCCAGGACGTAGCAGCTATCCCCATTTTGGCGCTGCTGCCACTCTTGGGCGTAGCTTTAGAGTCAAACGAGGCCACTGTGCGGACGAATACTGCGCTAGAAGCTATAAAAATAATAGCGGTTATTGCAGGTATCGTGGTCGGTGGTCGCCTGCTGATGCGCCCTCTGTTCCGCTGGATTGCGCGCTCCAACACGCCAGAGATTTTCACCGCTGCGTCGTTGCTGGTGGTGGTGGGTATCGCCGGGTTGATGCAACTCGTCGGCCTGTCAATGGCACTTGGGGCGTTTTTGGCCGGTGTGCTACTTGCTGAAAGCGAATACCGCCGCGAGCTGGAAACCGACATCGAACCCTTCAAGGGCTTATTGCTAGGTTTGTTCTTCATCGCCGTCGGTATGAGTATCGACTTTGGCGTGTTGATGAAGTCGCCAGGACTGATGGCTGCGGTGGTGCTGGTGTTCTTCGCGCTCAAAATCGCCACTATTTATGGTCTGACGCGCCTGATGG
>JAYUED010000137.1:0-4100 GCA_043739385.1 Betaproteobacteria bacterium
TGCCGATATTGACGAGCCGCGCACGGTGCGCGTCGCCTTCATCCTGAACCTGGTGAACGACGAGCTGCGCAGCAAGGGCGTGCTTTTTTCCATTCACGACGAAGACGTGCCGGTGTTCCGCCTGCTGCGCATGCGCGCGCGCCGTGCGCCAGGGCTTATTGAAGACGCCAAAGAGGTTCTGCTCAAGCTGTTTGATGCCGATGCCGAATATTCGGCCGACACGCTGGAAGGCATTTACGACCAGCTTGAAAAAGTGAGCGTCAAGGTGCTGTCGGGCGACGTGACCGACGCCATCGCCGGCGAGGTGCTGGGCGCGATTGCCCGGCACGAGGACATGAACGGACGCATCCGCCGCAACGTGATGGACACGCGCCGCGCGGTCAGCTTCATGATGCGCAGCAAGATGCTCAACGCCGAGCAGTTTGAGGAAGCGCGGCAGATTCTGCGCGACATCGACTCGCTGGATTCGCACACCGCATTCCTGTTTGACAAGATCAACTTTTTGATGGACGCCACGGTCGGTTTCATCAACATCAACCAGAACAAGATCATCAAGATTTTCTCGGTCGCCAGCGTGGCGTTGCTGCCGCCCACGCTGATTGCCAGTGTGTATGGCATGAATTTCACCCACATGCCAGAACTGGCGCAAACCTGGGGCTACCCGTATGCGCTGCTGCTGATGGTGGCCAGCGCCGTAGTGCCCATGTGGTACTTCCGCCGGCGCGGATGGCTGAAGTAGGCGGGGCAAAGCCAGCGGCCCGGCAGCGCCGGTTCCACGGCGGTCTGAAATGATGCGCGCGGCGGCGTACGGCACGCCGTAGTCCCAGCCGCGTCAAATGCGCCTCTGGCTACTCCTGCACCGTGTTGCAAGACCTGACCCCTTTCTTTTGTGACCCCTTTCTTTTGCTCGGCGGTTCAAGGTCACGGAGCAGACTCGTCCCCAAAGTCGTCGTGCGACGGGTGACTACCGTACCGGTTGTCCTCCCGGTAAGCGCCGTAGTAGTCCTTGGTCGCGTCTAGATTGGGCTGGCGACTGTACTTTATCGTGGCCAACGATTTCCTTCCTGTTGGGTTCGAATTCGGTTGCTCCCGAACCGGTACAGCTTGCTTGACGACCTTTGGCAGGCCCCCGTGCAGGTGGTCGGAGTGGGTGGTCAGCCCGACCTGTCCTCGGAACCATTTCTTGCAGATTGAACACTGGTGTGTCTTTGTGGGCGAAGTGCCCCTTGGCGCCGTCGCTACGGGTCTATGGGGTGTGACAGCCGCTGGCAAGTGCCCAGCCACTACCGAAGGCATTTTGGGCTTTCTCACTGGCAATGGGTGGACGCTGTGCATATGAGCATCGCGGGCTGCGTACCCCTTTAAAACCTCCCCACATACTATGCAGGTCTTGGCTCTGGAGGCCATCGTCCTCTGGAGGCTGTTACGTCCCCTTTTTACCCTAGACCCGCTGGATACCGACGGGGCCAGGGGCGTTGGTTCGTGCGGCCCTGCCGCTCTAAATGGTTGGTCGTAGTGTGCTGGGTTATTTGTGTTGGCAGTGTAGAAGCCAGTCCCGTCACACTTGAAGCAGTTTGGGTTTTCACCCCCACACGAACATGGATTACCCTGGATCATTCTGACCTCCTGAATGTCCAACGATTGTGCACTCTCACCAATGTGTTTTCAGCACCGCGATGTGCATAGAATGCCCATTGAAATCCCGTCGAATGGCTCATACAAAGTGCGGTCGACAACATGGCGAATATCATTCTTGCTCAAAGTTGTGTGTCGCCATTGAACCAGTGGTGTGCGGGAATAATTGCCTTTGAGAGTAGATGTAAGCCTTAGTGGGTGACAGGCTCAGAAATAGGGAAAACCAGTGAATAAGACCAGGCACGGACAAGTCATTCGATACTCCCCCACTTCCATGGCAGGATACGGTCAGACTTCAGCGATGATCGACACCCAGGAGCGGTGGAACCTCGCATACCTCTCCCACCCTTACGAGGAGCGAAAGTACCACACGGATCCACAATTCTTGGTCCTCGTCAGACGTACGACGCAGACCAGACTTGACGGTGGTGGGCTTGACCTTATTGAATCCTGTCCTGCAGAAATGCTCGTCGCGAGCCTTTTTTTCCTCACGGCACCTCGGGCGTCGTACCTCTTGCGTAAGTTGGCCGTATTGCACGATTTACCGCTTTACAGAGCCTACGGAGAAGCGTGGCTGGATACAGTAGCGGCACGCTCACACCTTTGCTGGTACGACGAGTTCGGACTGATCCCCGAAGAATTGAATCCCGACCTCGAGGTTGAGCTTGAGGCGAATGCGCTAATCAGCAAAGTGATGGGGCAATGAGGCGTTTACTGCCCGAGCTTGATGACGGAAACCGCTCGCGCCCAATCTATGACGGACTCGTCGCGGGGATCGACAACGGCGGCAAGGGGCGGATATTCCGCCAGCCAGGCGTGCAGCGGTTAAACGGCCTGTACAAAGTGCCCTGGCGTGGAATGCCTAGCAGGGTTTGAATGCAGAGTCTTACCGAGAGGTGTGCAGCAAGCCCCGCAACGCTGTCGTGGCGGCCCCTGTGGCCCATCACGCTACGCGCGTACCTGCCACTGCGCGGGTCAACGCCTTGAAGACGGTTGTGAAGCCCCGACAGAAGCCCGCCAAGTCCGCGAGCCCTGTCACTGACATGCGAGGCAACCTGTTTGCGAGAGAACGCCTGAAAATTGAACGTGCACTGCGTTCGCTTGCTGGTGGCCTCGACTATGGCGACTGGATTCGCGTCGGCATGGCTCTGAAGTCAACAGGTGCAAATGATGCGCTGGGCCTCTGGATCGAGCTTTTCCGCCACTATCCTGGATACCAGCAGGGCGAATGTGAAGCCAAGTGGGAGACGTTCAACGGCAACGTTGCGGGGCGCGTTCTATGGCAACGTCAGCCCGGCAGGTCTGCGCAGGCGCGGCCAGAACTCGCTTAGGTCAGGCGTGGATTCATTGGCGTTCAAGCTAGCGCTTGGCTATGCAGGCGCGGTGCTGGGCGCGCCGGCCATGCCGTTATCGGAGAAAGTTAGTGCATCGTGCCTAGAAGAAAAACGCGTCTCTGCCTACGCGGGGCATGGTGCCTGTCGCGATCTTCTGCCTTTGGCTCGTCTATGATGGCATGCCGATCCAGCAAACTTAGAAGATTCAAAACTATATGACTATCAGTGTGGGATTTACGTCCAAGGACCTTCTCCCGCCAAAGGGGTGGCAATACGATGACTCGGACTCTGGAGGAGCCAATTTGTCTGTCCGATTCCCAAATAGTTTGGCCTTAGGCAAGTACAGTGGGACTATGTTCACGATGCTAGTGACGCACGGGGACCAAGACGCTGTTTTTCTATTGCTGGAAACGCCCGGCAGGTTTTCTCCCGGAGTTGGCAATGAGTGTGAGCTTCACTTTTTGTTTGATGGGGCAATTGAAGTCACGCTCAAGGCGTTCCCAGTGCGGGATGCACAGGCTGTCGTTGTAGTGGCAAGCGCCCATTTGATAAGCCTTCTCCAAGTGGTAGAGGAAATTACCATTTCTGGTGACCTGGACGACGGAGTGCATTTCGATCTTGCCTTTGATCTTCAAGAATCTTTACGTTGGCGTGAGGACATGAAATCCAATGAAAAAATGCCGGATTGGGAAGTTGGCAGTTCTGGCGAGGCCCTTGAACCCGACAGAGTTCACCCAACCGCAAAAGTAGTACGAGTTCACTGTCCTTGTGGTGAGGAATACGCTGAGCAAAATGCAAAGTACCTGTCGCACCCAACACCAGTGAACGCAAGGGAGCAATGGGTATGGGATCGCGGTGGAGCGATCGGCGTGAGCTTCGGAGAACGGACCTGCGCGGTTTGTGGCGAAATCACTAAAATTTTGGAAATGCCTGCGGCAATCTTTCATCAACTCACTAAGGACTCCCGCGACAAAATCGAATTCGTATCGATATGTGAACAGATACGCCCCGATTCAGGCAATGCCGTTAAAGGCAGAGGGACTTGCAGAATTCAAAACTGCCGCAGCCTCGAATTGACTCGATGCTTAAAATTTAAGCATTTTGCGTAAATTACGTAGCCATTGCGCGTTA
>JAYUED010000138.1:0-12233 GCA_043739385.1 Betaproteobacteria bacterium
CGCCGCCATCAACATCATGCGGCGCATCCTGCAAGGCATGGGCGCGGAGGTCGTGCACCTCGGCCACAACCGCTCGGTCGACGAGGTGGTGACGGCGGCGCTTCAGGAAGACGCGCAAGGCATCGCGATCAGCAGTTATCAGGGCGGGCATGTCGAGTACTTCAAGTACATGGTCGATTTGCTGCGCGCGCGTGGCGGCGCGCACATCCAGGTGTTCGGTGGCGGCGGTGGTGTCATCGTGCCTGACGAAATCCGAGAACTGCACGCCTATGGCGTTTCGCGCATCTTCAGCCCCGAAGATGGCCAGCGCATGGGCTTGCAAGGGATGATTGGCGAGATGGTGATGCGCTGCGACAAGGATTTGACGGGCTATGCGTCGAACGATCTGAGCGCCATCCAAGGCCACAGCGAAGCCGCATGGCGTGCGCTGGCCCAGCTCATCACGGCACTGGAAAATGGTCAAGAAAACAAACCAAACAAGCCGCTTTCACTGGAACTGCAGGTACAGGCTGCTACTAAAAAGATACCCGTTCTGGGCATTACAGGCACAGGAGGTGCAGGCAAGTCGTCCTTGACTGACGAACTCATTCGCCGCTTGCGCCTGGACCAAAACGACAGCCTGCGCGTCGCTGTGATCTCCATCGACCCCAGCCGCCGCAAATCCGGTGGTGCGCTGCTAGGCGACCGCATCCGCATGAACGCCATCACACCCTGGACCACCACTGCAGCGGCAGGCGACTCTGGCCAACGCGTCTTCATGCGCAGCCTCGCCACCCGCGATTTCGGCTCTGAGATCAGCGCCTGTTTGCCCGACGTGATTGCCGCGTGCAAAGTCGCCGGGTTTGACCTCATCATCGTGGAAACCTCAGGTATTGGCCAAGGGGACGCCGCCATCGTGCCGCATGTGGACGTGCCACTTTATGTGATGACGCCCGAGTTTGGCGCAGCAAGTCAGCTTGAAAAAATCGACATGCTGGATTTCGCCGAGTTTGTTGCTATCAATAAATTCGACCGCAAAGGCTCGCTCGACGCGCTGCGGGATGTGGCCAAGCAGGTGCAGCGCAACAAGGAAGCCTGGACGACACCGATGGAAAAAATGCCCGTCTTTGGCACCATGGCAGCACGCTTCAACGACGATGGCGTCACCGCGCTTTACCAAGCCCTCAAAATCCGCCTGAGTGCACTGGGCTTGTCGCTCAACGACAGTGGCACCCTGCCCCTCACGCCTGACGTGCGCCACAGTACCAACCAAACCCCAGTGGTTCCCGCCGCCCGCACCCGCTATTTGGCAGAAATCAGCGACACCGTGCGCGGCTACAAAAAGCGTGCTCGCGCGCAAGCCCAACTGGCCCGCGAAATCCAGCAACTCAGCGCCTCTGCTGTCATGCTGCGCGCCGACAAGCCCGAACGTACCCGTGCCGCTGAAGCCGTGGACGACCTCATCGACCAACGCGACCAGCACCTGGGCGCAGCCGAGCGTAAGCTCATTGTCCAATGGCCGGTGATGCAGGCCGCCTACGCAGGCGATGAATATGTCGTCAAAATTCGCGACAAAGAAATCCGCACCGCACTGACCACCAAATCCTTAAGCGGCACCACCATCCGCAAAGTCGCGCTGCCCACCTACGAGGACCACGGCGAAATCCTCAAATGGCTGATGCTCGACAACGTGCCCGGCAGCTACCCCTACACCGCTGGCACCTTCGCTTTCAAGCGCGAGGGCGAAGATCCAACCCGCATGTTCGCCGGCGAAGGCGATGCGTTCCGCACCAACACCCGCTTCAAACTGCTCAGCTCCGGCATGGCGGCCAAACGCCTGAGTACGGCGTTCGATTCGGTCACCCTCTACGGCAACGACCCGGCAGTACGGCCCGATATTTACGGCAAAGTCGGCAACAGCGGCGTCAGTATCGCCACGCTGGACGATATGAAGGTGCTGTACGGCGGGTTTGATTTGTGCAACCCCAGTACGTCCGTGTCCATGACCATCAACGGCCCGGCGCCAAGCATCCTGGCGATGTTCATGAACACCGCCATCGACCAGAATCTGGACAAGTTCAAAGTCGACAACGACCGCGACCCTACCGCCACCGAGGCTCAAAAAATCCGCGAATGGGTGCTGGAAAATGTGCGTGGCACGGTGCAGGCTGATATTTTGAAAGAAGACCAGGGCCAAAACACCTGCATCTTCAGTACCGAGTTCAGCCTGAAAGTGATGGGCGACATCGCCAGTTACTTTGTTCACAACCGGGTACGCAACTTCTACTCGGTCAGCATCAGTGGCTACCACATCGCCGAAGCCGGGGCCAACCCAATCAGCCAACTGGCCTTCACGCTCTCGAACGGCTTCACCTTTGTGGAGGCGTACCTGGCACGCGGAATGCACATTGACGACTTCGCGCCCAACCTGAGCTTCTTCTTCTCCAACGGCATGGACCCTGAATACACCGTGATGGGCCGCGTCGCCCGCCGTATTTGGGCGGTGGCGATGAAGGAGAAATACGGCGCGAACGAGCGCAGCCAAAAGCTCAAATACCACATCCAAACCAGTGGGCGCAGCCTGCACGCACAAGAAATCCAGTTCAACGACATCCGCACCACGCTGCAAGCGCTGATTGCAATTTACGACAACTGCAATAGCCTGCACACCAACGCCTTTGACGAAGCCATCACCACGCCGACGGAAGACAGCGTGCGCCGCGCCATGGCGATTCAGCTCATCATCAACCGCGAATGGGGTTTGGCGAAGAACGAAAACCCCTCACAGGGCGCGTTCATCATCGAAGAACTGACGGAGCTTCTGGAAGAAGCGGTGCTGCTGGAGTTCGAACGCATCGCCGAGCGCGGCGGCGTGCTGGGGGCCATGGAGACCGGCTACCAGCGCGGGCGCATTCAAGACGAATCCATGCACTACGAGATGCTCAAGCACACTGGTGAGCTGCCCATCATCGGCGTGAATACCTTCAGAAACCCGCATGGCGACGCGGTGCTGGACAAGTTGGAGCTGGCGCGCAGCACGGATGAAGAAAAGCAAAATCAACTCAAACGGCTGGGTGAATTCCATGCCTTGCACAGTACCCAAGCGCCTCAGATGCTACAGAAATTGCAGCAAACTGTGATTGACAACGGCAACGTGTTCGAGGTACTGATGGACGCAGTGCGCGTGTGCTCGCTGGGGCAAATCACGAATGCGCTGTTTGAGGTGGGTGGGCAGTATCGTCGCAATATGTGAAGATAGGTGAGGGTGTTCGGGGCTGCCATCACCAAGGCAGCTCCTGCCCCGAATAGTCCCAAAACTTCCCTGTGTCCATAGCCCCAAGCCCTTCCAGCACACCCAATAACTCCCCCGCAGCAACATCTGGCGAGCGTACGTTCAGCCCCGTCTTCGCAAACGGCTGCGACAACGCAGAGCTCACCGTGCCGGGGTGAAGCGCCACGCAAACGCTGTCCTTATTGCGCCGAGTCAGCTCGATCGCTGCGGTTTTGACAAACTGGTTCAACGCCGCTTTGGACGCCCGGTAGCCATACCATCCACCTAGCGCGTTGTCGCTGATGCTGCCGACTTTCGCGGACAAAAAGCCGGCCACTGCCCGCCCAGTTTTTGGGAGCAAGGGAAAGAAGTGTTTGATGACCAGTGCAGGGCCGAGTGCGTTAATTTGGAACACCTGCTGGAGATACGCGGCATTCAGATTCGTCCAACTGCGCTCGGGCTGTCCAGCGGCGCTGTGCAGGGTGCCTGTGCTCACCAACAGCAAGCGCAGCGGCGCATTAAGGCGAGCGCATTCTTCGGCTACCCATTGAGCAGCTTGGGCCAGCGTGGCTTCGTAGGCATAGTCCACAGAGGGGGCACTGCGACGGCTCAACCCGATGGCGATTGCGTAGGTTGCCCCAAACTCAAGTTCGGCCAGAAGAGCGGCACCAATGGCACCTGTCGCACCGATTACCACCGCCAAACCTTTTTCCATCGTGACTGCCTCTGAGTTGCTCTAGTCTTTTGTTTTTTAATTTTAGTTTGTGGCGAGCCGCCGTCCATCATCGGTTGACAGCGCTTGTTTGGTTTGCACGGGTAGAACCAGATGGCCTTGATCGTCTGGAATAGCTTCGATAGAAATCATGGGGGGTAAAGCGTGTACACCCCCAAAAATCGTAGCAAAAGCGGCATCTGCCGCGTCCCTTCCAGTGGCAAAACGCACAAACCCCATTGGAATAGCGGTGCCCGAGGGATCAAACATGAACCAGCGGTCACCTAAATAGACTTCGACATAGGCGTGAAAATCGGTGGGGCCTAAATCAGGGTCTGCGCCATAGTCAATGCCTGTTGCAAAGCGGGCGGGAATGTTCACCGCACGGCACAGCGCGATCATCAGGTGGGCGAAGTCGCGGCACACGCCGACTTCTTCTATCAGCGTATCTACCGCCGAGGTATTGCCATTGGTACTGTTTTGCGTGAACTTGACGTGGGTTTGCACCCAATCCCGAATGGCCAATACACGGCTGTAGCCTTGCCACAAGTTGCCAAATTCGCGCACGGCGAATTTATGCAAGCGATCAGACTGGCAGTAACGGCTGGGGTAGAGGTAAGGCAATACGGCTCCAGGCAAATTGCTGATCCACACTTCGCCCAATTGGGTCGGCGATACGCTGTGATGGGTGATATCCACGGTGGCGTCATAGCAGACTTGCAGCGGGCCAGCAAAGGCTTTAAGGCGCAAAAAACGGGTGTCTGTGGCCTGATCGAGGTACATATCGGGCACCAGCTTTTGACTGATGTGCAGATTTTCAGTCCTCACAACCTGCTGCGGGGTGTGGGCAGCATGAATGTTGAAGACGAAATCACTCCCAGATGCAGAGATATGGTAATTGAGTTCGATGGCAAATTTGAGTCTGACCAAGTGAAGCTTTCAGTGTCGGGACGCAAATGGAGCAGACCAAGGCAGATGGCACTGCAGCGTTCATTTCGCAAGTGCAAAGTAAGCACCGCTAGGAGCACAAGCAATTGTGAGGCCAATCTGTGTAGCACTGCACCTCAAGCGTGCGTCTGGAGTGACTTTACCCCGCACAGGCTAGCTTCAAACTAAGGAAAACCACGCACACTTTAGAGATTAACCCCGTGAACGACCCGCTTAAACAGCCTGACTGCCCCAAAAGCGCTGCGGCATTGCTTATCATTCAAAAATTACTTGTTACTTGTTACTTGTTTGACGTCACACCAATCCCAAACCATATCTAGGATGCCCCCATGAGCCAAGAAAAATTTCGACTAGTCACCCGCAGCGATTTCGATGGAC
This sequence comes from Betaproteobacteria bacterium, assembly GCA_043739385.1. Taxonomy (GTDB): domain Bacteria; phylum Pseudomonadota; class Gammaproteobacteria; order Burkholderiales; family Burkholderiaceae_C; genus Defluviibacillus. Next base: position 5,289 of record JAYUED010000138.1, read on the forward strand.
TGGTATGCGCCGTGCTGTTAACCGAGCTGAACATGATCGACGACATCACCTTTGTCCACCCCAAGGACATGCAGGACGGCAAGATCGCCATCACCAGCAGGGACATCACCACCAACTTGCCGTATGTAGCGGCCGCACATTTGGTGTTTGACCACCACGAGTCCGAGACGATCCGCAACACCGGTGAACGCAAAAATCACATTATCTTGGCCGACGCCCCTTCAGCAGCGCGCGTGGTGTACGACTACTACGGCGGCAAAGCGGCCTTCCCTCGCGTCACTGACGCCATGATGGATGCGGTGGACAAGGCTGACTCAGCCCAGTTCAGCAGAGACGAAATTTTGAACCCCACCGACTGGCCGCTGCTGAACTACCTGATGGATTCACGCACCGGTTTGGGTCGCTTCCGCGAGTTCCGCATCAGCAACTACACGCTGATGATGGACTTGATCAAATACTGCGCCAACCAGGACATCAGCGATATTTTGGCGCTACCCGATGTGAAGGAACGCGTAGACATCTACTTTGACCATGCGGAGAAAGCAAAAGAACAGCTGCTGCGCTGCACCACGGTTCATGGCAACTTGGCAGTACTGGATTTGCGCCATGAAGAAACCATCTGGGCAACTAACCGTTTCATGATCTACGCGCTATTCCCACAAACCAATATCTCTATCCATGTGCTGTGGGGCGTGCAAAAGCAAAACACCGTATTTGCAACAGGTAAATCCATCCTCGACCGCAGCAACATGAGCAACATTGGCGAGCTGATGCTGTCTTATGGCGGTGGTGGCCACCATGCAGCGGGCACCTGCCAGGTCGAAAACGACAAGGCTGATGAAGTGCTGAAAGCGCTGATTACCAAGATCAACCAAGTCGGCTAACACTGCTGATACTCAACGCCGCTGCCAACACCGCTTTCACCTCGGTCAGCCGTCTGTCTCTCAGGCGGCTGATTTAGCGCTGCAAGCGCAGACAGCGCCCGTATTTCGCGCAAGAATGTGGCCCTCTTTAGGAGCGTTTGCATGTCTGGCCTTCCCACTTCAGAAACACCCGTACCTTTCATAAAATCCCACCGTATCTGCCCCCTGTGCGAGGCCTGTTGTGGACTGGAAATCAAGCACAGCGCCGGCAAAGTCATCAGCATTCGTGGTCATGCTGCGGACGTGTTCAGCCATGGCTACATCTGCCCAAAAGGCGCATCGCTCAAAGACCTGCACGAAGATCCTGACCGCCTGCGCACACCGCTCATCAAGCGCAAAGGCCAGTTCGTTGAAGCCACCTGGGACGAGGCCTTTGCCGAAATTGCACTGCGCCTGCCCCCGTTGATCGCGGCACACGGGCGCGATGCCGTAGCAGCGAGCATCGGCAACCCCGCCGCCCACAAAATGGGTTTACTGATGTACTTTGCGAGGCTAATGAAGGGCTTGGGTTCACGCAATCTGTACTCGGCCTCTACGCTCGATCAAATGCCCAAGCAGTTGCAAGTCGGCCTGATGTTTGGCCACTGGTTGAGCTTCCCTGTACCCGATATCGAGCGTACCGATTTCATGCTGATCCTGGGCGCGAACCCCATGGTGTCCAACGGTAGCCTGTGGACCGTGCCTGACTTTCGCGGTAAAGCCAAAGCCCTGCGCGCACGCGGTGGCCGCATGGTGGTGATCGACCCCCGGCGCAGTGAAACCGCCGCTGTGGCCGACCAGCACCTGTTCATTCAGCCGGGCAGCGATGTGTTTTTACTCTTGGGCATGGTGAACACGCTGTTTGACGAAAACCTGGTACGTCTGGGCACGGTTGCAGGCCATGTCACCGGGCTGGAAGAGGTCGCGCAAGCAGTTAAAGAATTTAACGCTGAAGCCATGGCCCCGCGTTGCGGTATCGCGGCCACCGACATCCGCGCCCTCACGCGCCAGCTTGCAACCACCGCACGCGCCGTAGTCTATGGCCGCATTGGAACCTGCACGCAAACCTACGGCACGCTGGCCAGTTGGCTGATTGACCTGTTGAACATACTCACGGGCCATCTGGACGTAGAAGGCGGGGCCATGTTCGCCCGCGCCCCGGCGTTTGCCGCCAACACGGCTGGAAAATCGGGCAGCGGCAAAGGCATCAGCACCGGGCGGCGCCACAGCCGCGTATCCCACGCGCCCGAAGTGATGGGTGAGCTGCCCATGGTGTGTTTGGCCGAAGAAATCGAAACGCCAGGCGAGGGACAAATCAAGGCACTCATCACCATCGCGTCCAACCCAGTGCTGTCGGCGCCCAACGGTGAACGCCTGTCTCAAGCCTTTGAACAGCTGGACTTCATGGTCAGCCTGGATATTTACCTGAACGAAACCACCCGCCACGCAGATGTCATCTTGCCCGGCAGCTCACCACTGGAAGACATGCACTACGACATGGCATTCCCCCAGTTCGCCTACCGCAACGCTGCCCGTTACAGCGACCCAGTGCTGCCCCGTGGCGCTGGCCACCCGCCTGAATGGCAGGTACTGCTCCATTTGCTGGCCATAGTACGAGGCGAAGGCGCAGGAACGGATGTGCTGAAGTTGGACGATGCGTTGTTTGCTGACGACGTGCGCCGGACTGTTGGGCCAGAACATGCCGAGGCCGTGATGTCTTTACTGGCCACCGCCGCCAAAGGCCCTGAACGCTTGGTCGATCTGGCTCTGCGCACTGGCCCTTACGGTGATTTGCAGGGGCAGGATGGAAAATTCGGCAAACAGCCCGTAGGCATCAACCTTGCCAAAGTACGCGCAGCACCAGGCGGTATCGACTTGGGGCCGTTACAGCCACGTATCCCTGAAATCCTGCGTACACCTTCCGGCAAGATTGAACTGGCCCCCGCCGCACTGCTGGAAGACTTGCAACGCCCTGCTGCGGAGTTGCTGCAACCCCTGGCCGACAGCCCCAACACCATGCGCATCATTGGCCGCCGCCAAGTCCGCAGCGTTAACAGCTGGATGCACAACCTGCCCACTCTCGCCAAAGGCCCTTACCGCTGCACCGCGCTGGTACACCCCAGCGACGCACAACGCCTGGGCTTGCAAGACGGCGGACGCGCCCATATCCACAACACCCATGGCAAACTGGAAGCGCAAATTGAGATCAGCAACGAGGTGATGCCCGGCGTGATCAGCCTGCCCCACGGCTGGGGCCATGGTTTGCCGGGAACCCGCATGGCGGTGGCAGGCGAACGACCAGGGGTCAACTTGAATGCCGTGCTCAGCGACCGTGAGTGGGACCCTTTGTCGGGCAACGCGGTACTGAGCGGGGTGCGGGTCGTCGTGAGGGCAATTAATGCAACTACAGCTGCAGTCGCATTGACTTAATTGCTCCTGAATAAATAGCTTCCTGTGCATACTCAGCTTGCACTGACGGCTTAATTAACGTGTAAATTATGGATGATTAACGCGTCAAATACACGTTAACTTCACCTGAAGAGTTGGGATCAAACAGGTAAGAAACCTTCAATCGACAAATAGCGCTCACCCGTGTCGTAGTTAAAGCCCAGCACCCGCGCACCCGCTGGCAAATCGGGCAGCTTTTGGGCAATCGCTGCCAGCGTGGCACCGGACGAAATACCCACCAGAATGCCTTCCTCACGGGCGCAGCGGCGTGCCATCTCGCGAGCGGGTTCGGCATCGACCTGGATCACGCCGTCAAGCACGCTGGTGTCGAGATTTTCAGGGATGAAGCCAGCACCAATGCCCTGAATCGGGTGTGGCGCGGGCTGACCGCCGGAAATAACGGGGGAGGCAGTAGGCTCCACCGCAAAAACTTTCAGCTGAGGCCAAGCGGCTTTCAAAACTCTGGCACAGCCAGTCAGGTGGCCGCCGGTGCCCACGCCGGTTATCAAAGCATCCAAGCCTTCAGGGAAATCAGCCAAAATTTCTTGCGCGGTAGTGCGCACATGCACATCGATGTTGGCCGGGTTTTCAAACTGTTGGGGCATCCATGAATTTGGGGTCGCCTCAACCAGTTCTTGGGCACGGGCAATAGAGCCCTTCATGCCTTTTTCACGCGGCGTTAAATCGAAACTGGCACCGTAAGCCAACATCAGGCGGCGGCGCTCGACGGACATGCTGTCGGGCATCACCAAAATAAGCTTGTAGCCTTTTACAGCAGCTACTACGGCGAGGCCAATACCTGTGTTACCCGAGGTGGGCTCAATGATGGTGCCACCAGGTTTGAGTGCGCCTGATTTTTCAGCATCTTCCACCATCGCCATGGCAATACGGTCTTTGATGGAACCGCCCGGGTTTGACCGCTCTGACTTCACCCACACGTTGGCCTGTGTGCCAAACAGGCGGTTGATACGGACGTGTGGCGTGTTGCCTATGGTGTCAAGAATCGAAGCAGCTTTCATGAGAACTCCAGAATGGGGGGTTAAGCGGGGAATCAAGCGTACCCCTCATTCTGGACTATGGTTGGCCCTAAGTGACCACTGCAGCTTCAACGATTACGTCATATGCAAATATGCACACATCATCACACCTTCAGATTTGCAAGTTTGCAAGTCTGCAAATCCGTAAACCCTCATCGCCTTAAATCCACAACTCAATGTGCATTGCGTGGCGAGGTCAGTCCTTCTACGGATTTTTTAGCACTGGCAAACGGAATCCAAGGGCGGTCAAGTGGGCGGTACTTGTGGTGCTGCAGACCACGCAAATCAGTGGAACGGGCCATAGCGCGCAGCACAGCCTCGGGCTCCATCATCAGACGGAAGGGGTTAGCTTCCAGAGTCGTGATGGGTGCGAGGGTAGGCTCGGTGATGTGGGCCGTATTGAGGGCTGTGGTTTGCATGGCGGTCACTCCTTGGGGAAACAGATATCGATGGGTTGACTGTAGGTCTTTGCCCTCAAAGACTGAAGTCGGCAAAACGATGTGCTGCGTGTAAGAAGTTCACCGACGCAGAACGCGCCTGCCTTACAAGCACCAAGCCACAGCGCACTCTCACTGACGACCTGCACGTGGCGCCCCAGAGTCCTTAAAATCGGAAACAAATGCAAACACCCCCTCCCCCGCCTCAGTTCCGCCGCGCACCCGCTGGGCCCGCGTACCCCCCGGCCAAACCTGCACAATCCGCGGTCACAGCCTCTGGCGCGCCATCCGCCACCGACCGCCTGAACAAACGCATGGCCGCGATGGGTCTGTGCTCCCGGCGTGAGGCCGATGACTGGATTGCCAAAGGCTGGGTCAAAGTCAATGGTGTGGTCGCCCCGATGGGCTTACAGGTCGGCCCCGACGCGCGCATCGAGGTGGACTCCGCCGCACGCGGCCAGCAGCAAACCCAAGTCACCATTCTGTTGAACAAGCCCATGGGCTTCGTCAGCGGCCAGGCGGAAGACGGTCACGAGCCTGCTGTCACCCAAATCCAGGCGCATACCCGCTGGCGTGAAGACACCAGCCACTACCGCTTCGGCCCGCAGCAACTGCGCGGCTTGGCTCCTGCCGGTCGGCTGGACATTGATTCCATCGGCCTTTTGGTGATGACGCAAGACGGCCGCGTCGCCCGCCAGCTGATTGGCGAAGACTCGGAGATGGAAAAAGAATACCTGGTGCGCGTCAGCTATCTAACGCCACAAGGCGATATCACCACCCAAGTCCAGGCCGCTTTCCCCCCAGAACTATTGGCCCGCCTGCGCCACGGCCTGAGCCTGGACGGCAAACCACTCAAACCCGCCCAAGTTAGCTGGCAAAACGAAGAGCAGCTGCGCTTTGTGCTGCGCGAAGGCAAGAAACGCCAGATTCGCCGCATGTGCGAGCAAGTGGGGCTGAAAGTGGTGGGCTTGAAGCGCATCCGTATCGGCAACGTCACGCTGGGGAATTTACCCATTGGGCAATGGCGCTATCTGGGTGCGCACGAGCGGTTTTGAGCATCGCCCGCGAAGGCCGTTAACACCAGCGGCACCTCTCGCCCCCCCAAAAAAAGCGTAACCACCACCCCGCGTTTACGCTTTTTTTACGCCCACCCAAGTCCGCTGGCAGCACAAAGCGCAGCTGCGCCAGTGGGCGCTTGAAACCGTGGGCTTAAAACGCATCCGCAACATCACGCCGGGGAATTTATCCATTGCGCAATGACGCTATTCGGGTACGCATGAGCGCCTGTGCTTCAACAACTAATCCAAAGTAATGCCAATTTATTAACAAATTGTACAAATGTACTTATTTGATTTTTTATTTCATTAAATTTGCACAATTTATCTCAATTAAACTATTTTTTATGTGAATTCGAGATGTATCCATCGACGCCACACGCTGTCAATCGCCCCCCATCCTGGGTGCGTTGATGGGTTCAATCCGAAGTTTTTCCCCTCTTTAACAGGTAACCCTTCATGAAAAAAATCTTACCCCCCGCGCTTGCGCTGTACTGGCGCTTTGGCCTTTGCTGTGGGCCAGCACCTCCTGGGCAGGCTCGCTGACTGCGCCCTCAGGGGCCAGCACTTGGACTGTGCCATCTGGGGTGAGCAGCATCCACGTTGTGGCAACGGGTGGGGGTGGGGGTGGGGGCAGTGCGGGCTTTGGGGGCATTGGGGGCAGTGGGGCCACAGTGACCACAGACCAAACGGTGACTGCAGGCACAAGCTTGAATTTATATGTGGGTGGGGGTGGCGGTGGCAACCCCGGCATGATATCCAAAAGCGGTGGTGGTGGTGGATCCACCTACGCATATAGCGGTGCGTTATTCGACATCATTGCTGGCGGCGGCGGCGGCGGCAACGGCACCGGTAGCGATGGCGGTAACGGCGGCGGCGGCGGCGGGGCCGGCAACAACGGCACGAGCACGACCTACGGCACCGCCGGCGGCAGCGGCGGCAACAACGGCGCCGGTGGCGGCAGCGCCAACAACGGCGGCGGTGGCGGCAGCGGTGGCGCCCCCGGCGGCAGCGACGGCGGCCCCGGCTCCAACGGCAGCGACGGCGGCCCCGGCTCCAACGGCGG
>JAYUED010000139.1:0-12178 GCA_043739385.1 Betaproteobacteria bacterium
ATCAACAACAACCAACGCCTGTTGTCCAGTAGCCGTAACCATAGGGGCCACCAACCTCCCCCCGACAGCAAGCTGCTCTAACCATGCCGACGGTAACGCATTGCCTCCAGCCGCAGCAATAATTCCGGCGTAAGGCGCACCCTTGGAGAAACCAGCCATACCATCACCAAACAGCAAATGCACATTGGGCAAGCGAAAAGGTCGCAGATTATCTTGTGCACGCTCATGCAGACCGCGCAAACGCTCAATGCTGTACACCTCGGTGACCAGCTGACTTAGCACTGCAGCTTGGTAGCCACAGCCGGTTCCAATCTCTAAGACTCGCCCGAGTAATCCAGATTTTCCAGCGCGCAATAACTCAATCATGCGAGCGACTACATTAGGCTTGGAAATCGTTTGACCCATGCCAATCGGTAAACTCGTGTCTTCATACGCCTGATTTGCCAAACCGGTATCCACAAAACTGTGACGCTCAGTAGTAGCCATGGCTTGCAAAACAAGCACATCGGCAATACCACCAGCCTTGAGTTTGGCGACCATCCCCAAACGTAGCGCCACTGGATCGTGTGCAGCATGGGTAGATCGTCCAGATGCGGAAGATGAGCGGAGCAACACATCCGCAGTCGCAGGCTTTATTGAGGGTGATATACCAACAAAAGCGTTGCCTGGGCGCACAGAACTACCTGATTTATCGAGCTGAACCGGAAACCTTGAACGTGAAGTCATGGTGGGCAGTGAGGTTGCACAGTTAAACCAGACTTCTTTGACGAATCCGTCAACACGGCAACATGTTGTGTCCAAGCATCCATACTGGCATAGTCACTCAAATCAGCCTTAAGAGGCGTAATAGAAATATGTCCCGATGCGGTCGCCGCAAAGTCAGTGCCTTCGCCATCATCTTTGACCGGACCTGCATTACCTATCCAATACATAGTTTCACCGCGTGGACTGTCTTGTTGAATAACACTCTCTGCGGCGTGACGGCGGCCTAAACGGCAGACCTTGGCAGACTTGATGACATCAACAGGCAGATTGGGAATGTTGACATTCAACAACCACGGTGCGGCGATATTCAGCATTGGTGGAAAAGCAGACGGCGAGGCCATCAACTGCAAAACCAGATTGCGCGCGTGGTGCGCCGCTGCATCCAAATGGGCCCACCCTTTTTCGGTTTGTGAAAACGCAATGGCCGGTACACCAAATAAATAACCCTCCATCGCAGCCCCTACCGTACCCGAGTAGATCGTGTCGTCCCCCATATTCGCGCCATTGTTAATGCCAGAAACAATTAAATCTGGGCGGTAGCCCAGCAAGCCGGTCAAGGCGATATGGACACAATCGGCAGGAGTGCCGTTGATGTAGCGAAATCCATTGGCTGCACGGTGAACATAGAGCGGCGAATGTAGCGTCAGCGCATTTGATTTAGCGCTGTTGTTTTGCTCAGGGGCAACCACCTCCACATCGGCCACGCTGCGAAGCGCTTCGTACAAAGCAACGATGCCTGGGGCTTGGTAGCCATCGTCGTTAGAAATGAGTATTTTCATGGGCATTTGAGGTTAAGTGGATTGTAGGGTGCTGGTCGCTATTGAGACATGCTTACCTTGTGATGGACAGGAGGCAGGACCTATCATCCTCACAACTTTTTGTGACTTATTTTGGAGATTTCTATATGCATGCTTGGCTCTGTGAGAACCCTACCGGCGTCGATGCCCTGAACTGGAAAGAACTGCCCACCCCCACACCCAAGTCTGGTCAAGTGTTGATTGCGATTGAGGCTGCCAGCTTGAACTTCCCCGATCTGCTGATCGTACAGAATAAGTACCAAATGAAACCAGCGCTACCCTTCGTACCAGGCTCAGAATATGCTGGTGTCATCGAAGCATTGGGCGACGGCGTAACGCACTTGAAGGTGGGGCAACGCGTGGCCTGCTTGTCAGGTACTGGCGGTTTTGGTACCCATACATTGGCGCCTGCAGCTATGTGCATGCCCTTACCAGCAGGTTTTCCTGCAGTGGATGCCGCTGCGTTCATCATGATCTACGCGACATCACACCACGCTCTGATCGATCGCGCGCAACTCAAAGTCGGAGAGACAGTGCTGGTGCTGGGAGCTGCAGGCGGTGTAGGTACCTCTGCGATTCAAATTGCAAAAGCAGCTGGGGCAAAAGTAATTGCTGCAGCCTCAACAGCTGAAAAATGTGCGCTATGCACCTCGATTGGCGCAGACGTTACTATCAATTACAGCGAGCACAGCCTCCCCAATGCCTTCCGCGAGGCTGTCAAAGCAGCCACTGGTGGCAAAGGCCCTGATGTGATTTACGACCCTGTCGGCGGGGATTTTGCGGAGCCGGCTTTTCGCTCCATCGCGTGGCGCGGTCGCTATCTGATTGTTGGCTTTGCATCCGGCCCTATACCTTCGCTGCCGCTGAACTTGGCGTTACTCAAAGGCGCTTCACTGGTGGGCGTTTTCTGGGGTGATTTCGCAAAACGCGAACCCAAAGCCAATGCAGCAATGATGGCTGAGTTAGGTGCGTGGTATGACAAGGGAATCATTAAACCTGTCATCGACCGAGCCATGCCAATGTCAGAGCTCAAAGCCGCTTATGCCCGCATGGGCTCACGCAGCGTAATGGGCAAGCTGGTGATGGTAAACAGCTAGAACTGTTTACTCACTTCTATTTGCGGCGCTGAACGCCGCAAAGTAAAAAAGGATGCCGCTTTGATAAGCGGCATCCTTTTTTATAAAGTGGGGTGACTGATGGGGCTCGAACCCACGACAACCAGAATCACAATCTGGGACTCTACCAACTGAGCTACAGCCACCGTAGCTTCTCATTATAGCTGGAGTAAAGCAGGATTCCTCAGATTACTGAGTTTTTATGCGGAAGTTACAGCACCCCTGCAATCGGCTTGGGCACCATGATCTTGACTTTAAACTGCTCTTTAAGTAAGTCGTAGTAAGCCAAGTTCTCAGCAGTTGTCCATTCACGGATGTATTGTGTCAACTCTTGCTTTGCAGCAGCAGCCTCAGGCTTATCACGGGGTATTACTTTGACAACCTTCAATACAGCATAACCTGCTGCGCCTAAATCCACCCCCTGCTGCACCGGCAAGGCTTTACCGTCGGAACGCAGAGCAGCATCGACCACTTGCATGGGAACGGCTTTGGGATCTTGGCGTGATATGGTGACAGCTTCGGGGTAAACGGCTGAACCGGAATTAGCCTTCCAAGCGTCCAGCTTGGCCATACCTTCTTGCTTCGCCAATTCTGCGCTACGTGAGGCGATCAGATTAGCTTTAACTCTGTCCAAAACTTCGGCAAAAGGTAGCGTACGCGCAGGGCTGTAAGCGGTAATGCGTGCAGCGACCAGCTGGTTAGCTCCCAATTCAGTGGCCTCGGTGTTATGCTTTTTATCAATCGAATCTGTAGAAAATACAGCGGCCAAAAGCTTGGGATTTGCCAAAATGCCAGTAACACTAGGTGCAGGTTGACGCGTTACACCCGACGCCTTACGAATCTCTAGTTTCAGCTTATCTGCCACAGACTTCAAACTGTCAGATTGCTCGTAAACACCATTGGTGAAGGCTTCTGCACTTTCCGCAAATTTACTTTGAGCCTGCTGCTTTTTAAGCAAAGCCTCCATTTCAGGCTTGAGTTCTTCAAAGGTTTTTTGTTTAGGGCTTTTAATGTCTGTCAGTTTGATGATGTGATAGCCAAAATCAGACTCTACGATATCGCTGATGTCGCCGACCTTCATTGCAAAGGCCGAATCCTCAAAGGGTTTTACCATTGCGCCACGAGCGAAGTAGTCCAAATCGCCACCATTCACAGCAGAACCAGGATCTTGCGAATTTTTCTTGGCAATTTCGGCAAAGGTATTTGGAGCCTTCTTGACCTGCGCAAGTAATTCTTCAGCCCGTGCTTTGGCTTTTTTCCGATCAGCTGCAGGCATATCTTTGCCCGCTGCAATCAAAATATGGCTAGCGCGGCGTGTCTCAGCACCGGCCATGCGGCTGGCATTTTGCTCATAGTAAGTCTTGAGATCTGAATCGCTCGGAGTGATCGTTTTGGTCACGGCATCCAGGTCAAGCACTACATATTCAATAGCGGCCTGTTCAGGAGCTTGGAATTGGATGGAGTGCGCCTTGTAGTAACTCTCTAATTCGGCAGATGTGGGACTTACTTTGGCCACGTAATCACTCGGTTTGAATAGCGCGACCTGGACAGATCGGCGCTCAAAATAAGCATTTAGCGTTTGCTCGGCTATAGAGGAAGGCGCAAGACCAGTATCCGCGACACCAGCAGCAACTTGACGTGCCGATAACTCACTGCGCATGTTGGCCTCGAACATCTCGGGCGTCATACCTTGTGCAGCCAACAGGTCTTTGTAACGTGCCATGTCCAGCGTACCGTCCGCACGGCGAAGCATGGCGATGGAGGGATTTGCCTCTAAATTACTCGCCAGCTGCGCATCACTGGTGTTTAGGTGGAATTTTTCAGCGGCGACCAGAAAAAGACGATCACGCACCAACCGCTCTAGACTGCGGTATCGCGCTTCTGGTGTGTCAAGCAGCTTGATATCAATATTAGGACGAGAAGCGCGCAAACGGTCAACTTCAGCTTTATGCGCGTTGTCCCACTCTGATTGGGTGATTTCCAGCCCGCCCACTTTGGCGACAGGTTCACCCTTTTCGCGGTAGCGGTTGTAGCCGTCAATACCAAACAGAACAAAAGACGGGAAAATCAACAAGAACAGCAAGAATTGCATGATCTTGGTGTGCTTGCGAACGAAATCGAACATGGCGCGCTCTCGTGAAAACTGCATCACAGACGCCGCAGTGGGCGCAGTGACTGAAGGTTGGCCCTAGGCAGGTCCGCAAAAAAGCGAACGGTGTAAGGCCTTTTCGCGGAATAAAACAAAAAGGCGAACAATTGTTCGCCTTTTCACAGAGGGTGGGTGGTGAGTGCTGACGGGCTCGAACCGCCGACCTACGCCTTGTAAGGGCGCCGCTCTACCAACTGAGCTAAGCACCCCACCTAAGCCTGCTAGTTTAACGCATCTTTGAGTGCTTTTCCAGGACGGAACTTCGGAACTTTAGCTGCTTTGATTTTAATTGCATCGCCAGTACGTGGATTACGGCCACTTCGCGCCTCACGTTTACCCACCGCGAAAGTACCAAAACCCACTAACGACACCGAGCCGCCGCTCTTAAGTGTAGTTTTCACGGCGCCAATAGTGGCTTCCAGCGCACGGGTTGCCGCAGCTTTGGAAATGTCTGCGTGCTGCGCAATATGTTCAATTAATTCAGTTTTATTCATAATCATGCCTCTGATATGGAGAAAAACGGACTTGTTGGTTACCAATAAACCAGCAAGCACCGAGCGCAAAATTCGCGAGCCTTAGCGATTTCCTGACAAGACGTACGCGCAAGATTCTCGCGCTTCTCGCCACTAACCATTCATTGCAACCATGAATATCCACAGTGCAAACACCACGATCAGCAATCGTCTTGTGCGGCGCGGATTCTAGACGGTTTTGAGTGCCAAACAGCTGACAAGGGAGACTTCCAATTTGGAAAAATATGATAGTCGAAAACCCGGCAAACCCGCATCTATGCTGGGTTTTCCTTCGCGCGGCAAAGTGACCTAGACGCCAACAGCAGCCTTGAACGAAGGATCAAGCCCTTGCAGGGCGAACGACCCACCCGACGCCCAGCGCCGTCAAAACAGTACCGGCCAACGTCACGAGAGTGATGGGCTCAGAAAACAGCAACCATGCCAAAAAGGCCGTACATGGCGGAACTAAATAAAACAAACTTGTCACAGAAGTGGCGGCCCCACGTTGCAGTAGCAAGTACAGCAGGGAGCTGCCACCCAAGCTGAGTGCTAACACCGACCACGCCATAGCACCCATAAACTGAGCCGTCCAGTCAATGCCTTCACTTTCCAGCAAAGCCAAGGGCAGTGTCACGATCAGCGCGGCCAGAAGTTGAACCACACCAGCGCTGCGTACATCACAAGGAGCTACAAAGCGCTTTTGATACAAGGTGCCAGCAGTAATGGAAAAGAGGGCAGCGACAGCCAGTGACAGGTTGAACACATCGACTTCGCCGCCTTGCCCAAACTTGCCCGACACCACCAAAAGCAAACCTGCGAACCCCAGCACCAGACCTACCCACTGCCTAAGCGTCACCCGAGCCCCCATAAATGACAACCAGACTGCCGTTAATACTGGTTGCAAGCCCACAATCAAGGCTGTCAAGCCTGACCCCATACCCGCTTTTACAGCAGCCCACACCCCGCCCAAGTAGCCAGCGTTCATCAGCATCCCTGTTACCGCAAGGTGCAGCCACTGCGTCCGCGTTGAGGGCCACGGCACCTTGGCCACCATGACCCAAGGCAAGAAACACAAAATAGAGAGTGCGTAGCGTACCGCCAAAAATTTCAAGGGTGGCGCATGTGGCATGCCATAGCGCGCCACAATGAAGCCAGTACTCCAGATCAGCACGAAAACCACAGGCATGGCCCGGATCAGCGCCGCATTTCGATCCGAGTTCAGCGCTACTGGCTGCGTGGTTGTCATGCGCTGCACATCATGATCATTTCACACGTTGTCGTATTTCAGGCAGGGCTTTTTGCAGGTAGTAAACCATTGACCATACTGTCAGCACAGCTGAAATCCAGATCAACCACGTCCCCCAGACACCGGTGTCCATCCAGCCAAACAGCCGCCCATCAAACAGTAAAAAAGGGATCGCAGTCATCTGTACCGCGGTCTTCAGCTTGCCCAATATGTGCACCGCTACGCTTTTAGAGGCCCCAATCTGAGCCATCCACTCGCGTAACGCAGAAATTGCAATCTCGCGGCCAATGATGATGAGCGCCACAAACACATCTGCGCGGTGTAATTGAACAAGCACAAGTAAGGACGCACAAACCAAAAATTTATCTGCGACTGGATCAAGAAATGCACCAAACGATGAGGCTTGATTCAGTTTTCGTGCCAAGTAGCCATCAAGCCAATCGGTAGCCGCAAACACGATGAACAGCACTGTAGCAATCAGATTTTTAGTGGGCTCGGGCAAGCCCAGATAAAAAACACCCACGATCAGGGGAATGGCAACAATGCGTGTCCAGGTGAGGATCGTAGGAATAGTGAAAAACATGTAGCGGATTGTGTCACGTAGCCGCAGTGTCACAAACAGAAATACCCTAGCGTAAAGCTCGATAAATTTCGTCGGCCAGTTCACGTGAAATGCCTTCAACAGTGGCGAGATCTTCAGCCCCCGCATCTGCTACACCCCGTATTCCCCCAAAGCGTTGTAAAAGACGCGCACGCTTTTTGGGGCCAATACCGGGAATATCCTCCAGCTTGCTGCCCCCCACTCTCACTTTGGCGCGCTGCGCCCGCATCCCGGTAATGGCAAAGCGATGCGCCTCATCACGAATCTGTGCGACCAGCATCAACGCAGCAGAGTCACGCCCCAAGTAAACCTTCTCACGGCCATCGGCAAACACCAGATCTTCCAGGCCCACCTTGCGGCCCTCACCTTTTTCTACGCCAATAATCAAGGACAAATCCAACCCAAGACTGGCGAAAACTTCCCGAGCCATAGACACTTGGCCCTTACCGCCGTCAACCAGCACCAAGTCAGGCAAATGTGACGCCCGTGGCGTACTACCCCCCTCTAAAACTACCGCAGCCGCATCACGCATGGCTTCTGCCAGCTTGCTGTAGCGACGCATCAGTACTTGGCGCATGGCAGCATAGTCGTCGCCTGGCGTGATGCCCTCAATCTTGTAACGCCGGTATTCTGAACTTTGCATCTTGTGGTGCTGAAACACCACGCACGAAGCCTGCGTCGCCTCGCCTGCCGTATGCGAAATATCGAAGCACTCGATGCGCAACCGGTCTAATTCTTCTGGGCTGTTTGCCACCAGTAAATCAAGCGCATCGGCAAGGGCACGGGTACGGGCTTGCTGCGAACCCTCCTCGGCTAACAGGCGGGCAAGTTGAATGTCTGCATTGGTCTGCGCCATTTCCAACCAGATACGCCGTGCATCGTGCGGCTGCTGCACCACCATTAACTTGGTGCCACTGTCAGCACACAGCGCGTCCACCAGCGCTTTGCGGATGGGCTGACTCGCGACCAGGACAGCCGGCAACACGGCGCCAATATAGTGCTGGGCAATAAAAGCTTCCAGCACTTGGATTTCCATCTCTTCGGCCACGGTAGCAGTGGTCGCATCTTTGGAGAGCATGGCAGAGGCGTCTTCAATGTGCACCGGAAAGTAAGGTCTGTCACCCAAATGCCGCCCACCGCGCACCATCGCCAAATTGACGCAGGCCCGACCGCCTTGTAACTTGATCGCTAGAATATCAACGTCTTTGTCAGACGTAGTCTCCACCGATTGCTGATGCAATATTTTGGCAAGCGCACTCATCTGGTTTCGTAACTCAGCAGCAGCCTCAAACTCCAGCTTGTCCGCGTGCGCCATCATGCGGTCTTGTAATTGCGCCAGAACTTCATCCGAGTCGCCACGCAAAAATGCCTCCGCATTTTCTACGTCATGCGCGTAGGCATCCGGTGAAATATGCCCGACGCACGGCCCTGAGCACCGCTTGATTTGGTACAACAAACAGGGGCGCGTTCGGTTGGCAAAGACCGTGTCCTCACAGGTGCGTAGTTTGAAAGCTTTTTGCAGCAGCAAAATAGATTCTTTGACCGCCCAGGCGCTGGGGTAAGGGCCAAAATAATGGTGTTTTTTCTCGGTAGCCCCCCGGTAATGGGCAACACGTGCATATACCGATGCAAGAGGTTTGGTGTCGGCGTTGCTTTCGGTCTTGCTATAGGCTTTCGGTGCGTCGGTACCTGTGATTTTGAGATAGGGGTAACTTTTGTCATCCCTGAACAAAATGTTGTACTTGGGCTTGAGCGTCTTGATCAGGTTATTTTCGAGAATTAACGCCTCAGCCTCCGAACGCACCACGGTCGTTTCCATGCGCACAATTTTGCTGACCATGTGCCCTATGCGCGTTCCACCGTGGTTTTTCTGGAAGTAGCTGGATACGCGCTTTTTCAGGTTATTGGCTTTGCCCACATAGAGCACGCCTCCATCGGCATCAAAATAGCGATAAACGCCCGGCAACGCCGGCAAGGCGCTGACTTCGCTCAGCAGTTGATCGGAATGTGCAACGGAGGTGGGATCTGACATGGGCCGTATTGTGCCGCCGCTTGTTCGATTGCTGGTTACCGGTTTGGGATTGGATTTTTTATGGTTTGGGATGTGTTCTGCAAGGTCATCGACAACTACGGTGATCTGGGTGTGTGCTTACGCCTGTGTTGCAATTTAGCAAACCAAGGCGAACAACTGCGGCTGTGGGTAGACGATCCGTCAGCTTTGACTTGGATGGCGCCCCAAGTTGATTCCGCCCAGTTGCAAGTTATTCCTTGGGGGACCGATGCAGAAACGCAGCCCCATAAAGCGTCGGCGTCGGCATGGCCAGAGCCTGGTGACGTGGTAATAGAAGCTTTTGGTTGCGACTTACCGCCTGAATTTGTGGATCGTATGGCCCAACGCAATCGCACACATCCTGTTGCATGGATCAATCTGGAATATCTAACCGCAGAGCCCTATGCAGAAGACTGCCATGGCCTGCCCTCCCCGGTGTTCCATGGGCCCGGTATGGGACTGACTAAACACTTTTTCTACCCTGGTTTCACCCCGCACACAGGCGGACTATTGCGTGAACCTGACCTTTCAATACGCCAAGCACAGTTTAACCGCAACGCTTGGCTCACTAAAGTAGGGGTGACTTCACAGCCGAAGCAGAATGTGCGCTACGTATCTCTGTTTTGCTACGAGCCATCAACCCTACCGGCGCTGCTTACCCAACTTGTCCACGGCCCTGAGCGCACGCATTTGCTGGTGACGGCAGGCCGAGCCACTGAGGCGGTCAAAACAGCAATTCATACACAAAATGTCTTGAGATCAAATACAGATAATTACGGGCAGCTATCAATTTCATACCTTCCTACACTCAGCCAGCAAGATTTCGACCACCTGCTTTGGGCTTGTGATCTGAATTTTGTGCGTGGCGAAGACTCTCTGGTGCGTGCCATCTGGGCTGGGAAGCCCTTCGTTTGGCATATTTACCCGCAAGACGATGACGCTCATCACAGCAAACTGCACGCCTTGCTCGATATGCTGGACGCTTCGTCCACTGTACGTACTTGGCACCGAATCTGGAATGGACTTAACGACGATGCCTTGCCTACCTTGGATGCCCTGCTAGAAGACAACACCCATCTTCATGCACGGGCGCGTTTGCAGCAACAGACTGATCTGTGCACCCAGTTACGTACATTCGTCGCCAAGCAGAGATCAAAATCGCGTTAAAATAGCAGGCTTTGCCAAAACAAATCGACAGTCTGGCGCGGCAACTTAACGTTGCAAGCACTGCACGCTCGGGGTAAATCTCCTCAAGCCAACGTCGGAAACTCCAAGGAATCCCATGAAAGTAGCTCAAGAAATACGCGCCGGTAATGTCATCATGAATGGCAAAGACCCTATGGTCGTGCTCAAAACCGAATACAGCCGTGGTGGCCGCAACTCAGCTACCGTGCGCATGAAGCTCAAGAGCCTGATAGCGAACTTCGGCACCGAAGTCGTGTTCAAAGCCGATGACAAAATCGATCAAGTCATTCTGGACAAAAAGGACTGCACCTACACCTACTTCGCTGACCCGATGTATGTATGTATGGACACCGAGTTCAACCAGTACGAAGTTGAAGCCGAAAACATGGGTGACGCCCTGAACTATCTTGAAGACGGCATGCCACTCGAAGTGGTGTTCTATGACGGCAAAGCCATCTCAGTAGAACTGCCCACCAGTGTTGTGCGCGAAATCACTTGGACCGAGCCAGCCGTCAAAGGCGACACTTCCGGCAAAGTACTCAAGCCCGCAAAAATCGCTACCGACTTTGAAATTGGTGTACCAATTTTCGTCGCGCAAGGCGATAAAGTCGAAATCGATACGCGTACTGGCGAATACCGCAAGCGCGTCTAATTTTTAGCGCATGTATCCATGACACTCAAGGGCTCCGCAAGGAGCCTTTTTATTTTGTAACTTCTCTCTACACAGTATCAACTTATGGACGCATCAGTCACCCTTCACGACAGCAAGCTCGCCGATGCTTGGGCCACACTGCAATCTCACGGTGGAGGCGATACGCCACTGGCACCAGACTCTCAGCGTATCGCGTTTGCAGACCCAGAGTTCTTACTGCGCCGCGAAACCCGTGGAATCCGCTTCCAGCTTGAGCTGATGAAGCCCGACCTTGGGCAACAAGCCCATGGCGTGGAAAACACTGTGGTGGTCTTTGGCAGCGCCCGATTCAAAAGCGAAGAAGACGCCAAAATCCAAATGAGCGAAGCCCAGGCCAGCGGTAACGCCCAAGCCATCGCCAAAGCAACCACGATGCTACGCAACGCCAATTACTACGAACAGGCCCGCACATTCGGCAAACTCGTCGCGAACTACAGCGCCACCAAAACCGCAAAAGACAAGTTGTTTGTCTGTACCGGTGGTGGCCCTGGCATCATGGAAGCTGCTAATCGGGGCGTTTTTGAGGCGGGAGGCGAGAGCGTAGGTCTCTCGATTGCGTTACCAAAAGAAGAAAAACCAAACCCTTATGTAACCCCCGCGCTAACCTACAAATTTCACTACTTTGCACTGCGCAAAATGCACTTCATGATGCGCGCAAAAGCCTTGGTGGCGTTCCCTGGTGGATTTGGTACGTTGGACGAGTTATTTGAAACCCTCACACTGATTCAGTGCAAAAAAGCCAAGCCCGTGCCTATCGTTTTGTTTGGTACAGACTACTGGAAACGCCTGTTCAACCCTGAGGTGCTGGTGGAAGAAGGCGCAATCAACGCGGAAGACCTGAAGCTGTTCCAGTACACCGATGATCCGCAGGTGGCTTGGGATGCCATTGTGCAGTTTTACGGACTTTGAGCAGCGACTGACCTCTTCGCACCTAACCCCTAAAGCTCAAAACTAAATCTTGGTGCGCAAGCGCCAAGCCTGGGGTACGCCACAGCTGACCGTCAAACCGACCATCCAGAACACGGCGGACACCCCGACCGCCGCACCAGCCAGCCCAAACACCAGAG
>JAYUED010000140.1:0-12165 GCA_043739385.1 Betaproteobacteria bacterium
CCGTTTGAAATTTCGCCAGCAGCCGTGCGCCAACGCAGCCAACTGGCAAGGTTGAACAGACAAAGCATGGCTACCAATGCCAACATTTCAGCCAAAGGCAGCTGCGCACCCAACACAAATTGAACGCCCAAAATTGTTGCCAACTGTCCGCCCACAGCCAACCAGCGCAACTGAACCAGCTGCAACAGGTTGTTGCGCCCCGCCAGAATCTCCGTGGCAGCGCCACCATCGGTCAGGCCATCGTCGTCGGCATACAGCGGTAGTAGCCGCAAGGGTTCACGCACGGGCATCCTCCTGCTTACCTTTTGAGCAAGACACGCGCAGTTGTCGCTCGGAATACAACAAGTAGGCAGCAGCAGCGGCCACCATGGCAGCGAGCACAAACCAAGTTAAAGCGTATATCGCGTGATTGTTGTAGAAGCTGAGCACCGTTAACCCACCGCGTGGCCATGCCTCCTTATCCTGCGATTCGGCAGCGTCGATGAAGTAAGGCGCTACGGACACCAAGGCACCCACGCTAGGTCCCGAATCAAGTCCCACGCTTGCAGCAATCGCCGGCACATCACGGGAGTACCAGCGGCCGGCTGCAACGTCGTTGGGTTGCAAAAAACTGCCGCCAGGTTCACTAAGCCGCAGTAAACCATTGATGGTTTGTTGCCCAGTGCTACCAACACGCGAGGTCTGCGTGCTGTAAGCGGCAGACACGAATCCGCGGTTCACCAAGACCCAAAAGCCCTGAGCCGTCTTCATGGGGGTAATAACCCAGAAACCACTGCCTAGCTCTGTGCTGGCGCGTACCAGCGTTTCCCGATTGTGGTCAAAATGACCCGTAACCTGAACTTGGGTGTATTCATTTGATTCACGTTTTATCGCGGCCCATTCGGCCTGGCCTGGAGCAGCAATCGGAGCAGCATGTACACGCTTCTCAACCCGTTCTATCAATGCCAACTTCCACTGCAGGCGCTGAACCTGCCAAACACCGAGCGCCAGCAAACCCGTAAAGACCATACCGGCCAGCAACATCAGCAGCCACACCAAACCAGGTTTGGCGGGTTGCGGATGGAAGTCGGTGTCATCAGCCATTGGTTAAGGCATGTTACGCATTTTCGTCATGTCGCTCATCGGCATCATGTTGGTGTTCAGGTGGTACATCACCCAAATCGACCCCGAAAGCATGATCATGACCAACACAGCAGTGAACAGCAGCGCAAGCATAGACCAGCCACCTTCGACACGCGTATTCATATGAAGAAAGTAAACCATATGCACAATGATCTGCACCATTGCAAAACCAAGGATCACTAAGGCTGTGATACCTGAGGTCGGCAAAACCTTGGCCATTACAAGCCAAAAAGGAATGGCGGTAAGTACCACCGAAAGGAAAAACCCCGTCAAATAACCTTTGACGCTGGCGTGGTAGCCGCTGTGGTCGTCGGACGCATTTTGGTGCTCGCTCATGGCAGTGCTCCCATCAAATAAACAAAGGTAAAAACACCAATCCAGATAACGTCCAGAAAGTGCCAAAACATCGACAAACACATCAGACGACGTTTGTTTTCAGTGGTCAATCCAAACCGGCCAACTTGAACCATCAAGGTGACCAACCAGACTGAACCAAAGGTAACGTGTAACCCGTGCGTACCGACCAGAGTGAAAAAAGCTGATAAAAATGCGCTGCGTTGCGGCCCGGCACCTTCATGAATCAGGTGGGAGAACTCAAACAACTCCAAACCCAGAAAAGCCATACCGAATAAGCCTGTGACGGCCAACCACCCAAGTACTGCTTTTTTATGGCCATGCTGCATGCCAATCATTGCCAAACCGTAGGTCACGGAGGAGAACAACAATAAAGCGGTGTTTGCGGCTACAAGCGGTAGATTGAAAAGGTCCGCTCCTGATGGTCCAGCCGCGTAACTGCGGCCCAGCACCGCGTAGATCGCAAACAGAACAGCGAAGATCAGACAGTCGCTCATCAGGTAGATCCAGAACCCCAGCAAAGTGCCTTGCTGGGGATGGTGATCGCCGTCGTCGTAAAAGCGCACCGCGTTACCGGATGCCAAGGTTGAAGAGGTCTGCATATTTGTTGCTACTTCAAAAAGTCAAGTTAAGCCTGAGCCGCAAGAAGCGAGGTTCGCTGGTTTTCAGCTTTCTCGACTTGATCGACGGGAATATAAAAATCGCGCTTGTAGTTGAAGGTGTGGGTAATGATGGTTACTAGCGTCAATATTGAAGCCACCGCGGCAACCAGCCACATGTGCCAGATCAATGCAAAACCAGCTAAAGCGCAAAGCATTGCAATAACAAAACCGATAGGCGTATTTTTGGGCATGTGAATTGCCTTGAAGCCTTGCACTGGCCGTTGGTGGCCACGCTGCTTCATGTCGTGCCAAGCATCAAGTTCATACACGATGGGGGTGAATGCAAAGTTGTAGTCTGGTGGTGGCGAAGCTGTTGACCATTCCAGAGTGCGCCCATCCCAAGGGTCGCCCGTCACGTCGCGCAGTTGTTCCCGGTTACGGTAACTCACCACCAACTGAATCAGGAAGGCGGCAATACCCAGCGCGATTAACACCGCGCCGAAAGCGGCAACCTGAAACCATATCTGTAGCGAAGAGTCATCGAAATGGCTCATGCGCCGGGTCACGCCCATCAAACCCAGTACATACAACGGCATGAAGGCTAAGTAAAAACCAACCAACCAAAACCAAAACGAGCACTTACCCCAGAATTCATCGAGCTTGTAGCCAAACGCTTTGGGAAACCAGTAATTGATGCCGGCAAACATTCCAAACAACACACCGCCAATAATGACATTGTGGAAGTGGGCAATCAAGAACAGGCTGTTGTGCAGTACGAAGTCAGCGGCAGGCACAGCCAGTAACACGCCAGTCATGCCTCCGACCACAAATGTGACCATGAAGCCAACCGTCCACAACATGGGTACATCAAAAACAATTCGCCCGCGGTACATGGTGAATAACCAGTTAAAGATTTTCGCGCCGGTGGGTATAGAAATGATCATGGTGGTGATACCAAAAAAGGCATTCACACTGGCACCCGAACCCATAGTGAAAAAATGGTGCAGCCAAACTACATAAGACAAAATAGTGATCACAACAGTGGCATAGACCATAGACGCGTAACCAAACAGACGTTTGTGGCTGAACGTCGAAACTATTTCAGAGAATATGCCGAAGGCAGGCAAGATCAGGATGTACACCTCCGGATGACCCCAGATCCAGATCAGGTTGACGTACATCATGGCGTTGCCGCCCAGGTCGTTGGTGAAGAAATTTGTACCTACCGTGCGGTCCAACGTCAGCAATGCCAGAACAGCAGTCAATACTGGGAAAGCCGCCACTATCAGTACGTTGGTGCACAGGGCCGTCCAAGTGAAGATTGGCATCTTCATCATCGTCATGCCGGGTGCACGCATTTTGATGATGGTGGCGATCAGGTTTATGCCTGACAGTGAGGTGCCAACACCCGCAATCTGAAGGGCCCAAATGTAGTAATCAACGCCAACGCCCGGGCTTTGCAGAATACCGGAAAGCGGTGGATACGCCAGCCAACCGGTGGCCGCGAATTCCCCCACAAACAGGGACACCATCATCAGCACAGCACCACTGGCGGTCATCCAGAAACTGAAGTTGTTTAAAAATGGAAACGAGACGTCTCGCGCCCCAATCTGCAAGGGAACCACAAAGTTCATGAACCCAGTAACCAGTGGCATAGCGACGAAAAATATCATCAAAACACCGTGGGCAGTAAAAATCTGGTCGTAATGGTGTGGTGGCAAGAAACCACTGTTATCCCCGAAGGACATCGCTTGATGTGCACGCATTAAGAGGGCGTCAACGAAGCCGCGTAACAACATCACTATCCCCAGGATGATGTACATGATGCCAATTTTTTTGTGGTCAATACTGGTAATCCAGTTGTGCCACAAAGGCCCCCAGGCGCGAAAGTAGGTGAGGGCGGCGAGCAATGCTGTGCCGCCCAGCACCACCATCACCAAGGTGAAAAGGACGATAGGGTCGTGCGGTATTGCGTCCAGACCAAGGCGGCCAAACACAAGGTTAGAGATAGCTTGAACGTTGAACATGTGATATTTCGTTTAATTGAATAGACCGCTGGCAAACCGTCAGGGCTGTGGGCGCTCGGTCGCGAGGGTGCCGCCACTTGGGTTGTTCGGGGTACACAGGGCGGCCACATAGGTGCGTTGCAAATTCCCCAAAGGCTTAGAAGACAAGCCATCGATGCTGCCCTTGCCCAAGCCGCCAGCAGCGTCAATGGCCATCATCTCGCCCATACACATCTTGCTGCTGTCAACGCAACGGTTCAAAATGGCTTCGTACAAACTGGCGTCAACGTTGGCGTAGCGTCGCACTGGCTCGCTTTCGCTGGGCTGCTCCAGTTTTAGGTAATCACTGCGACCGAGCGAATTACCACCGGTTTTATTTAACTGAACCCACTGGTCAAAATCTGCTGGCGACATGCCCAGAAATTTAAAGCGCATGTGTGAAAACCCCTTGCCGCTGTAATTGGCAGAAAATCCGTCATAAACGCCCGCAGTATTGATCACCGCATGCAACTGCGTTTGCATTCCAGGCATAGCGTAAATCTGGCCGGCCAATGCAGGAATATAAAAAGAATTCATGACCGTTGAAGCCGTGATTTTGAATTCGATCGGGCGGTCTACCGGTGCTGCCAATTCGTTTACTGTTGCAATGCCAAGTTCAGGGTAGACGAACAACCATTTCCAGTCCAAAGCCACCACTTCGACGACGAAGGGCTTAACACCTTTGGCAACTGGCCTTGTTGCGTCAAGCCGCTCTAGTGGACGATAAGGATCCAGCTTGTGGGTACTGATCCAGGTTACCGCGCCTAAAGCGATGATGATCAGCAAAGGGGCACCCCAGATCAACAACTCTAGGCGCGTCGAGTGGTCCCACTCTGGGGTGTAAGTCGCAGCCTTGTTGGCACTCCTATAGCGCCATGCAAACAACAGCGTCAGCACGATAACCGGAACCACAATAAGTAACATCAGCACGACGGCTGTGATAATTAGCTGTGACTGCTGCTGCGCAATGTCGCCAAAAGGCTTCATCACAATCGTGTTGCAGGCCGTCAAAGGCAAAATTGCCAGCAGCAAAGCGATTCGTCTGTATGCGGGAGTACTTAGGGGTGCGGGTAACATTTTTGGCTACTAGAAACAAAGGGTTAACGAGAATTGCGTCTTTGTCGCGACTGTAGCTTGATTGGAGCAAATCAACGATTGGACATATTGTCCTAGGCAGCTCCTCCAAACCACACGTTTTTCACTATGTCAAACCCATTCAGGCCCGCCGTGGCACCCTATCCAGCTAGTTCTTTAGACCCGCATACACAAGTGCTACCCAGCCAGGAAAGCATTGCTCATAAAACTGACGCTGTTCCTCCGGGAGATATCGCTGTGGGTGTGGTGATAGGTCGAGCCTCCGAATATTTCGATTTTTTTGTTTTTGGTATTGCCTCTGTCCTGGTCTTTCCTACTGTTTTTTTCCCGTTTGTCGACCGCTTACAGGGCACACTTTATGCCTTCATGCTGTTTTCGTTGGCCTTTTTGGTGCGCCCACTTGGCACCATCGCCGGCATGTGGCTGCAGCGCCGTTACGGTCGCGGCGCCAAGTTAGGCCTCGCCCTACTCTTGCTGGGTTGCGCAACCGCTGGCATGGCCTTGTTGCCCAGCTATGAGGTACTGGGCACAGGCGCAATCGTCATGCTGGCTCTATGCCGCATCGGCCAGGGGCTGGCGCTTGGTGGTGCCTGGGACGGACTTCCCTCGTTATTGGCCTTGAAAGCGCCTGAAAATCGTCGAGGCTGGTACGCCATGCTGGGCCAGTTGGGTGCGCCCTTGGGATTTTTGATCGCTTGCAGCCTGTTTGCTTACCTTTGGAACAACTTGAGCAGACAGGAGTTCTTGGACTGGGGTTGGCGCTATCCGTTTTTTGCGGCCTTCGCCATCAACGTGGTGGCCTTGTTTGCGCGCCTGCGCCTGGTTGTCACGCGTGAATACGAAAGCGAACTTGATGCCAACCAGCTACAACCCTGCAGCGTTCGTGAACTGCTCGAGACCCAAGGTAACAACGTGCTTATAGGTGCCTTTGCAGCACTGGCTAGTTTTGCCCTGTTTCACATCGTCACGGTGTTTCCGCTCTCTTGGGTCATGCTGTACTCACAGCAAGAGATTGGCGAATTCTTAGGTGTGCAGATCATCGGCGCTCTGCTTGCAGCTGCTGCCATGCCCCTGTCTGGTCTACTGGCCGACCGCATGGGACGACGGAGTACCTTGGGCCTGATGGCCGTGTTGATTGGCTTGTTCGGCATGTCCGCTCCGCTGCTACTCGGTGGCGGTACTTTAGGCGAAGATGCGTTCATCTTGGTCGGCTTTGTCTTGCTGGGAATGTCTTACGGTCAAGCAGCGGGTGCTGTTACAGCCAATTTTTTACCCCGCTTTCGCTATACAGGCGCCGCTCTGACGGCCGATTTGGCATGGCTGATGGGTGCTGCTTTTGCTCCCCTGGTCGCGCTGAGCCTGTCGGCGCGTTTTGGTCTGGTGGCGGTCAGCGCTTACCTGATCTCTGGTGCGGCATGCACCCTGTTGGCCCTGCGGGCTAACCGTGCTAAATCTGTGACCGATTGATGTAGCTGGCAGGCCTGTTGCGACAAAGGGGTCGATCTGGGTCTATCGTTAGCATTAAAGCGGTAGCACTCAAACGACTTCTACCGCGCACTCAAAGCCCGTTGTCACGGTCTCGTCACTTGCGCTGCCTACATTGCGAGAAAAGGAGTCTCACTATGTCCGCTTTTTTCGACGAACTCACCCTTCAGCGCTGGGATGACCACCGCTACTACCACCATAGCCGCATTAACCAGTCCTTACATCTGGTAAGTGCTATTAGTTTTGTAGCTGCTTACGCTCTTTTAATGGTTGATCCGGCTATCTCTGCCTTATTGGCCTGGCTGGTGTCTATGACGAGCCGCCAAGCCGGGCATTTCTTTTTCGAGCCCAAAGGTTACGACGAGGTTAACCAGGCTACCAACGACCACAAAGAAGCCATCAAGGTTGGTTACAACCTGCAGCGCAAGGTTGTACTGATGGTAATTTGGGCTGCATCTCCACTGCTGCTGGTGCTTGATCCGACGCTCTTGAGGCTTTTTGAAGCGCATACCAATTTCATCGACTTTGCACGACATACAGGTTTACTGTGGCTGGGCGTGGGTGTAGGTGGGCTGGTGTTTCGCACCGTTCACTTGTTTTTCATTAAGGGCGTGCAGTCAGGCTTGGTATGGATGACCAAAATTCTTACTGACCCTTTCCACGACATTTTGCTGTATTACAAAGCCCCAATGGCGTTGATGCGGGGTGAGCTGATTGAGCCGCGCCAAGCGACGCATAACGCTTGATTGAGCCTTGCGGCCCAATAAGATTAGCACCTCGGTAGTAACTTCAGTGCTTTCATTGCTTGATTCCTGCTGGCGCTGGTTTTAAAGCCGATGCGCCAGCAACTCGCGCAAGATACGGCGCTTGATGGTTTTATTGGTTTGCGTCGGGGTGTACCACCACCAGCCGCCTTTTTGCATGGCGTGAGCTGCGCGTACAAAGCGTGCCATCACCTCTTCAAAATCGGCTTCGGTGTAGTTCAGACTAAAGATGACGCGCCCTGTGCCTACCCAACTAAGTGCCAAGCCCTCCAATCGCAAGTAATGCTGGAACAGCCAGTTGTAGCAGGCAGGTTGGGTGTACAGCACCGTCCAGATCGACGAGAGATTGGCGACTTGGACGGGCAGGCCGACTTCACGCAAGCGATGGTTCAGTGCTTGCGCGCGGCGGTCCCAGGTGGCATCCAGGCCGTCGTACAAGGATTGGATTGCGGGCGTATCCAAGCTTTTCAAAAACACGTTCATCGCACCCATCACATAGGGGTGGGCATTGAAGGTGCCGCGTGCAAAACAAATATCGGCTGGAGCGTCTTCGCGAAAGCGCTTCATCCATGCGCTTTGGCCGCACACCACACCCACTGGCAAGCCACCACCCAATGTTTTTCCGTAAGTCACCATGTCAGCTTGCACACCAAAATAGGCTTGGGCACCGCCGGGTGCGAGGCGAAAGCCGACGAAGACCTCATCAAAAATCAGTGCGATTTTTTTCTCAGTGCAAATTTTGCGCAGGGCTTGCAGCCATGCGGTGTAAGCCATCCGGTCGAAACTGGCGCGGCGCGAACTGTCCAGCAACGCCGAATCGCCTGGGGCACTGGCGTTGGGGTGAAGCGCTTGCAAGGGGTTAACCAGCACACACGCGATGTCATTGCGGTGGCGCAGCACACGCAGCGTGTCGTCGTCCATCTCTTTGAGTGTGAAGGTGTCGTGTGCACGGGCAGGGTTGCCAATTCCAGGCTGCACATCACCCCACCAGCCGTGGTACGCGCCACAAAAGCGCAACAAGTTCTTTTTGCCCGTGTGGTAACGCGCCAGCCGCACGGCTTGCATCACAGCCTCGGTGCCCGACATGTGGAAAGACACCTCGTCCAGCCCCGAAATTTGCCGCAAGCGCTGCACGTTGTCTGCCACCACAGGGTGGTAGGCGCCCAGCACCGGCCCCAAGTGGCTAACCAGCGCACTGCCTTGGGCGATACAGGTTTTATAAAAGTCGTTGCCAAACAGGTTCACACCATACGAGCCAGTGAGGTCATAAAAGCAGTTGCCATCCAGGTCTGTCACGGTGACGCCTGCTGTAGATGCGACGAACGAGGCAGTTTTGAGTTGTTGCCCCATCAGCTCGCGGAACTGGAACGGCACGCGATAAGCACTGATGAACTGCATATCCGATACGCCGCCCTCCGTCTGTGCGCTAAGGCCCAAGCTTTGGGCATAGCGCGTACGAAATTGCTCAGCCAAAACTGTGAATGCCGCTTTACGGTTTTGGATGACGTCATCTGGAGCGCCATCTACGCCAAAAATTTGCTGCTCGGTGTAGCTGTAGTGCGGCAGCTGCGCCGCCACCCGGCGTGCCATGCGCGGATGACCTGCCAGCGATTTGTGTTTAGCCAAAGAAAGTTCCAGCCGGGTCTTAAGGCGTGACAGGCCATACAGCACGCCACCACTTCCGACGCCGTACAGGCAAAGCGTTTGCAGATTCACGATTTCATTCATGGTTTATTTCCTTTTTAAAACTCTTTAAAACCCTTAAAAGCTCTTAAAAGCTCTTAGCAATTCTTCGTAACTCTTTGAAATACATTAAAAATGTTTAATCTATTGCACCTTCGACAGCACATTCACAATGTCTTAAACCAAGAAGACCTGAACTTTTTGTTGACCAACCGCCTGCCACGCAACACGCTCACCCGCCTCGTAGGCTGGTTCAGCAAAATCGAGCAGCCGTTGGTGCGCGACGCGTCTATTGCGGTGTGGAAATACTTTTCGGCGCTCGACTTGAGCGAGGCCAAAAAGACCCGATTCACGTCCATGCACGATTGCTTTACCCGCGAGTTGAAAGACGGCTTGCGACCAGTGGACACTGACCCTGCGGTGCTGAGCAGTCCGTCGGATGGCATCGTCGGCGCCCATGGCCCTATTCGTGGCACAGAAGTGTTTCAGGCCAAAGGTTTTCCCTACAAGCTGGAAGACTTGATCGGAGAAGGGGCTGCGAGCGGTGAATGGAACGATGGCTATTTCGTCACGCTGCGCCTTACGTCCAGCATGTACCACCGCTTTCATGCGCCGCAAACCTGCACGGTTGAGCAAGTCACGTACTTCAGCGGCGACACCTGGAACGTCAACCCGATTGCGTTGCGCCGTGTTGAAAAGCTGTTTTGCAAAAATGAGCGGGCTTTCCTCAAAACCCGCCTGACTGGCGACGGTCTCGCCCGTGGACAGGCCATTGCACTGGTGCCTGTCGCCGCGATTTTGGTGGCCAGTATTCGACTGCACTTTCTGGATGTGCTGCTGCACCTGAAGTACAACGGCCCCAAGGTGATGCCGTGCAGCGCACCCTTCAGTAAAGGGCAAGAAATGGGCTGGTTTCAGCACGGCTCCACCATCATCATGCTGGCCCCTAAAGGTTTTGCACTGTGCGATGGTTTGGTACAGGGTTCAGGCATGCGCATGGGCCAAGCGCTCATGCGCTGGGTGGGCTGAGTTGAGGCGTGGTGTTTAAAGCACCATTGTTCAGAGCGCCATTGTTCAAAATGCTATTGAAACCATAGCCAGGAAAGCTCAATAGATGTGCGCTCTGGACATTCTCGCCATGGTGTATCTCTATCACCGTACGCAGCGTACGCACAAAGCTGTCCACTACGGCAGACCAGTCCAGGTGCTCCACGCTGGGCGCAGCGCGTTGTCGCAGAGCGCGCAGCCTAGGTGCATCTGTGGCCAGCTTGGCGGCTGCATTAATAAAACTCAGTGCGTCCCCAGGGGTAATAAGCAGGCCATTGTGGTTGTGTGTAATTAGGCCGGCCGCAGCGGCCAGGTCGTAAGACACCACAGCCAGACCGCTGGCCATAGCCTCGGGCACCACGTTTCCAAAGGTCTCAGTTAGGCTAGGAAACAAAAATAAATCGCTTGAGG
The DNA here is from genome assembly GCA_043739385.1 of Betaproteobacteria bacterium. Taxonomy (GTDB): domain Bacteria; phylum Pseudomonadota; class Gammaproteobacteria; order Burkholderiales; family Burkholderiaceae_C; genus Defluviibacillus. The sequence goes on from JAYUED010000140.1 coordinate 10,609, forward strand.
CATAGTATTCCGCCAGCTCGGTACCGGTACACACGCCAGCAAATACCGCGCGTGGACACGACTCTTGCAGGGCGATGCGCAAGGGGCCATCGCCCACCAATACGAGTTTGGCACTGGGCACCCGTTCTTGAATGGCGTGAAAAGCGGTAATCACGGTACCCACGCTTTTTTCTTTGGCTAAGCGGCCCACGTACAGCACCACCACAGTGTCTTCGCTGGCGCCCCAGCGTGCACGCAGTGCTTGAGAACGGCGGGCTGCCGTGAACTGTGCAATTGCTACACCACGCGACATTACCGCGACATTCTGATAACCCCGCTCTTGCAGATCGCGGGCCAGCGTGGGCGTGGGCACCAGAGTGGCTTGCGTCTTGTTGTGCAAACGGCGCAAATAGTGCTCAATTGGTGCTTTCAGCAAGCCCATGCCATAGTGCTTGGAGTAACTGTGGAAGTTGGTATGGAACGAGCTGGTGACTGGCAACCCAATTTGACGGGCTGCCGACACCGCTGACCAGCCCAGTGGCCCTTCAGTCGCCACATGAACAACATCAGGGCGCTGCTGCAACCAGAGCTTGCGCAAACGACGTGCCGCAGGAAGGCCGAATTGCAAGTCGGTGTAATTGGGGATAGAAATGCCTCTGACCAGCACCTGCTCTAGGCCGACTGCGGATGCAACGCCCGTGTCGTCCTCATCGCTTGCCCCTTGGCTAGGGCGCACCAGCTGCACACAGTGGCCTTGTTGCAGTAATCCAGCGGTCAAGCGGCCCAGTGTCATGGCTACGCCGTTGACTTCAGGGGGGAAGGTTTCTGTCACCAACGCTACGCGAAGGGGAGGGGACGGTGAATGAGGTGGTGATGTGTTGTCCAAGGGATCCACTGTGTGCTCCTGTACATGGCGGTGCACAAGAGGCTAAAGCGCTAAAGCATCAGGATGATGATGGTTTGATGACAGTTTCAAGTCATACGTCAATGGACTATGGCAAACACATCACGCTGTTACCTTGACCTTGGTATTGCTGTAGTGGGCGATTAAAACCATGGCCATTGCGCTGGCGACTAGAAGGCCAAAGCACCATAGCAAGCTGTGCAACGGGACATGCCATGCGGTAGCAGCTGCATAGAGCGCCGTCATCAATAAAATACCGCCGTTTTCGTTGAAACCCTGCACAGCGATAGAACGCCCAGCAGTCAGCAAGCGGCTGCCTCGGTGTTGCAGCAAAGCATTCATAGGCACCACGAAAAAGCCTGCTAACGCACCCACCAGCGTCAGCAGGCACGCAGCCCAAGCCAGTGAATGTATACCGCTCATGGCAGGTACCAAAAGCCCCAGCACTATGCCAATTGGCAGTAGTTTGGTGGCGTTTGATAAGCTGATTAACCGGCTGGCCAGTGCTGCGCCAACCACAACGCCCAAGGCTGTTACACCCTGTAAATAAGCCGCCTTGTCGAGTGCCAGCCCCAGAGATTCCGTGGCCCAGCGCAGCACAATCAATTGCAGCGTCGCACCAATGCCCCACAGTACAGTGGTGACGGCCATGGAGATGCCTCCCAAGGGGTCAC
>JAYUED010000141.1:0-35350 GCA_043739385.1 Betaproteobacteria bacterium
TCAATCTGGTGGCGCGGGATTTTTCAACCCTGCCTGTCACCGCCCGCCTGCTGGTTGAGCATCTCACAGCCAATCCAGACACTTAAAATCAAAGCAACAGGAAAACACATGGCAAAAACACTCTACGACAAAATCTGGGACGAGCACGTCATTCACACTGAAGACGACGGCACGTCCATCCTCTACATTGACCGCCACCTGGTGCATGAAGTCACCAGCCCGCAAGCGTTTGAAGGCCTGCGCGAGGCCAAGCGCAAAGTCTGGCGCATCAGCTCCATCGTAGCCACGGCTGACCACAACACACCCACCACCGGCTGGGAACTGGGCTATGACGGCATCACCGATCTGGTGAGCAAGGAACAGATCACCACGCTGGACAGCAACATCAAGGAATTCGGTGCGGCGGCGTTTTTCCCCTTTCTCTCCAAACGCCAGGGCATCGTGCATGTGATCGGCCCTGAAAACGGGGCCACGCTGCCCGGCATGACGGTGGTGTGCGGCGATTCCCACACCTCCACCCACGGCGCTTTTGGCGCGCTGGCGCACGGCATTGGCACCAGTGAGGTCGAGCATGTCATGGCCACACAAACGCTGCTGGCCAAAAAGGCCAAAAACCTGTTGATCAAAGTTGAAGGTATCCTGCCCAAAGGCTGTACCGCCAAAGACATCGTGCTGGCCATCATCGGCAAGATCGGCACGGCGGGCGGCACGGGCTACACGATTGAGTTTGGCGGCGCCGCGATTCGCGCGCTCAGCATGGAAGGCCGCATGACGGTCTGCAACATGGCGATTGAAGGCGGTGCGCGCGCTGGCATGGTCGCGGTGGACCAGAAAACCATCGACTACGTGAAAGGCCGATTGCTGGCACCGGGCACCGATGCGGCGACCGGCAAATTCGTTGGCGGCCCCGAGTGGGACCAGGCGGTGGCCTATTGGTCCACACTGCAATCCGATACCAACGCGATATTCGACGCGGTGGTTGAACTGGACGCGAGCCAGATCCTGCCACAGGTCAGCTGGGGCACATCGCCAGAAATGGTGCTGCCCATCGATGGCCGCGTGCCGGACCCTGAAAAAGAAAAAGACCCGGGCAAGCGTGACGCTATCGAGCGCGCACTCATCTACATGGGGCTGGAGCCGGGCAAGGCACTCAATGATTTGTACATCGACAAGGTGTTCATCGGCAGCTGCACCAACAGCCGCATTGAAGACATACGTGAAGCCGCCGCGATTGTGAAAAAGCTGGGCCAGAAAGTCGCCAAGAACGTCAAGCTGGCGATGGTGGTTCCGGGCTCGGGCCTGGTCAAGGAGCAAGCCGAGCGCGAAGGGCTGGATGTGATTTTCAAGGCGGCCGGCTTTGAATGGCGCGAGCCCGGTTGCTCGATGTGCCTGGCGATGAATGCCGACCGGCTGGAGCCGGGTGAGCGCTGCGCATCGACCAGCAACCGCAATTTTGAAGGCCGTCAGGGCGCCGGCGGCCGCACGCATCTGGTCAGCCCGGCGATGGCGGCGGCGGCTGCGGTGCATGGCCATTTTGTCGATGTGCGGCGGTTTGTATGAATGCGGAGTCATTCACCGCAGAGGCGCAGAGAACGCAGAGGGCCGCAGAGTATGAAAATTTGAATAGTGTTTCTCTGCGAATCTCTGCGTTCTCTGCGCCTCTGCGGTAAAAATTCCCCTCTCAACATCATGCAAAAATTCACCCTACACCAAGGCCTGGTCGCCCCGATGGACCGCGAGAACGTCGATACCGACGCGATCATCCCCAAGCAGTTTCTCAAATCAATTCGCAAGACCGGTTTTGGGCAGAACCTGTTTGATGCATGGCGCTACCTTGACCCGGGCTTTCCCGGCCAGGATCCGGCGAGCCGCAAGCCCAACCCGGACTTCGTGCTGAATCAGCCCCGTTACGCGGGTGCGTCGATTTTGCTGGCGCGCAAAAACTTTGGCTGCGGTTCGTCACGCGAGCATGCGCCCTGGGCGCTGGATCAATACGGTTTTCGTGCCGTGATTGCGCCCAGCTACGCCGACATCTTTTTCAACAACAGCTTTAAAAACGGCCTGCTGCCCATCGCGCTGCCCGAGGCGCAGGTTGCGCAACTGTTTGATGAAGTTGCGGCCTTCCCCGGCTACACGCTGACGATTGATCTTGCACGTCAGGTGATCGTCAAGGCGCAGGGCGAAGAAGTCCCGTTCAAGGTTGAAGAATTTCGCAAGTACTGCCTGCTCAACGGGCTCGACGATATTGGCTTGACGCTGCGCCAGAGCGACAAGATCAAGGCCTTCGAGGCCGAACGTCTGGCGAAAAAGCCGTGGCTGAATCACACGCTTAAAGAAGTCGTCAAAAGCTGAAGTTAAATTCTTCTCTAAAAATCAAATCGGCCTCTAGCCCTTGTATTACGTGCGCAAGCAGCTATAAAAAAGATAGTAAAAATGAAAATTGCAATTCTGCCCGGTGATGGCATTGGTACCGAAATCGTCGCCGAGGCCGTCAAGGTTTTGAACGTTCTGGACCTGAAGTTTGAAACCGATACCGCCCTGGTCGGCGGCGCTGCGTTTGAAGCGCACGGCCACCCCCTCCCCGAAGCCACGTTGAAGCTCGCCAAAGATGCCGACGCCGTGCTGTTCGGCGCCGTCGGTGACTGGAAATACGACACGCTGGACAGGCCGCTGCGTCCGGAGCAAGCCATTTTGGGCTTGCGCAAAAACCTGGGGCTGTTCGCCAACTTCCGCCCCGCGATTTGCTATCCGCAGCTCGTCGATGCTTCGAGCCTGAAGCGCGAGCTGGTGTCGGGCCTCGACATCCTGATCATCCGCGAACTGACCGGCGACATTTATTTCGGCCAGCCGCGCGGCCGCCGCGTCGCCACCGACGGCCACTTTCCCGGCGCTGAAGAAGCCTTCGACACCATGCGCTATTCGCGGCCCGAGATCGAGCGCATCGCGCACGTCGCGTTTCAGGCGGCGCGCAAGCGCAGCCAGCGCGTCACCAGCGTGGACAAAGCCAATGTGCTGGAAACCTTCCAGTTCTGGAAAGACATCGTCACCGAGGTCGGCCTGCAGTACCCCGATGTGGCGCTCGACCACATGTACGTGGACAACGCCGCCATGCAGCTGGTCAAGGCACCGAAAAAATTCGACGTGGTGGTGACCGGCAACATGTTCGGCGACATCCTGAGCGACGCCGCCGCCATGCTCACCGGCAGCATCGGCATGCTGCCCTCGGCCAGCCTGAACGACAAAAGCCAGGGCCTGTACGAGCCCAGCCATGGCAGCGCGCCTGACATCGCCGGCAAGGGCGTGGCCAATCCGCTGGCGACCATTTTGAGCGCCGCGATGATGCTGCGCTTCAGCCTGAACCAACCGGAAGCGGCCGCGCGGATTGAGAAGGCAGTTGATGCGGTGTTGAGCCAGGGTTTGCGCACACCCGACATTTACAGCGAAGGCACGACCAGAGTGGGCACTGCACAAATGGGCGATGCGGTGGTGAAGGCGTTGACAGCCTGAGCGGCTCCAGAGTAGTTGACATAAAGCCGCAGCGGCGTTGTCAGCCTCAGCCTACAAAGGCTGGCTACAATCCAAGCTATGCGCAACCTTGCACCTGTCGTCGTCCTTTTAGCCCTGCGGCAAAGCGGCGTTTGCGTGTCTGCGGTTCCTGCGCAGGCCACCAAAACTACAAGCATTCAAGGCTAGCAAGTCTGGTTCGTCGCGCCCCGCCGGCTCGATGAGCCGGGCCAAGAAAACTGGCTTTCACTTTTTTGAAACGGTACCCATGAAACTCAAAAGCAATCTCACAGGTCTCGTCGGCTGGCGCGGCATGGTCGGCTCGGTGCTGATCGACCGCATGCAGGCAGAAGGCGATTTCGAGCTGATCGAGCCGGTCTTTTTTTCGACCTCGAATGCTGGCGGCAAAGCCCCGATTCACGCGAAAAACGAAACCACGCTGAAAGACGCTTTCGACATTGAGTCGCTGAAAAAGTGCGACATCATCATCACCGCGCAGGGCGGCGACTACACCGCCGAGGTGTTTCCCAAGCTGCGCGCGGCGGGCTGGAAAGGCCACTGGATCGACGCTGCCTCGACCCTGCGCATGAACGACGACGCGGTCATCGTTCTTGACCCGGTCAACCTGCCGGTGATTCAAAATGCGCTTGCAAACTTGGGCGGTCAGGGCGGCAACTGGATTGGCGGCAATTGCACCGTCAGCTGCATGCTGATGGGCGTGGGCGCGCTGTACAAAGCCGGTCTGGTCGAATGGATGACCAGCATGACTTACCAGGCGGCGTCTGGCGGTGGCGCGCAACACATGCGCGAGCTGTTGATGCAATTCGGAACCCTCAACAGCGAAGTCAAGGCGCTGCTCGACGACCCCAAGTCCGCGATTCTGGAAATCGACCGACGCGTGCTGTCGCGGCAACAGTCGCTGAGCGCAAGCGAGACGGCCAATTTCGGCGTGCCTCTGGGCGGCTCGCTCATCCCGTGGATCGACAAGGATCTGGACAACGGCATGAGCAAGGAAGAATGGAAAGCTGGTGCGGAAACCAACAAGATCCTGGGCCAGGGCGCGGCTTTTGGCACCGCAGCCGTACCGGTCGACGGATTCTGCGTCCGCGTGGGCGCGATGCGCTGCCACAGCCAAGCCTTGACGTTCAAGCTCAAGAAGAATGTACCCTTGGCCGACATAGAAGCGCTTATCGCTCAAGACAATGCTTGGGTTCGTGTTGTGCCTAACACCCGCGAAGCCACCGTGCGCGACCTGACCCCAGTAACAGTCACCGGCACCATGGGTATACCGGTTGGCCGCATCCGCAAACTGACGATGGGGCCGGAATACGTGGGGGCTTTTACTGTTGGCGACCAGCTGCTTTGGGGCGCTGCCGAACCACTGCGCCGCATGCTTCGCATCCTGTTAGAAGCCTGAAATCACGTGTGTCCGCCTTCGTTTCTAACCAACAGAAAACGAAGGCGTTGTGGGCAGACAACAGCAAAAAGTACGGTATAACCTTTTCACATTGCAGGGTTGAAGCCTACCCGCCTTATCACCTTGTCAGGCTAATACATTGATGCTATGGTGCATTTTCAATTTATGTACCGTGACCTTTGGCCCGCCTGATGATAGAAAAACTGCCTACAGCCCACCCCAGGAAGACCTCTCTAACCATGGCAATAAAACCCTGGACTCATCGACTCACCGCTCGCATCGCCTCGCACTTCACGGTCACTGCTGTTGTGGCGGCCTGTTTGGGTTTGTTTGGGCAGGATGCCAACGCACTGGCCCTAGGACGTATCACCGTGCAGTCAGCTTTGGGCGAGCCACTTCGTGCAGAGATTGAAATACCCGACATCAACCCTGACGAGGTAAGCAGCCTGCGTCCTGCACTCGCCTCTACAGAAGCGTTTCGGCGTGCTGGTTTGGAATACAACAACGTGCTCGCGGGTCTACAAATCACCTTGCAGCGCCGTGCCGATGGTCGTTCGTACCTGCGACTGAGCAGTGATCGCGTCATAAATGAACCCTTTTTGGATATCGTCATCGAAGCCAAATGGGCTGCAGGCCAGTTAGTGCGTGACTACACCCTTTTGTTTGACCCGCCCTTGGCGCGTCAAAATGCAGTAACACCCAGCGTCACCACGGCACCCCTGACTGCCCCAGCTATTCCATCCCAACCTGCAGGCGCAGCCATTGCTGCCACCACCACAGCGCCGCTACAAACACCTCCTGCGCGTACAAAAGCACCTGCTGCGTCCAAAGAGATAACCGGCGCACGGGATAACCGTCAAGTCACGGTGCACGCAGGAGACACTGCCAGCAAAATTGCCATTGCTGTCAAACCGACAACAGTATCGTTAGACCAAATGCTGGTGGCTTTACTTCGGACCAATCCAAATGCTTTCACGGCAGGCAACGTCAACCGCCTCAAAGCAGGTGCCGTGTTGGGCGTGCCCAATGCCGATACCGCAGCTACCGTACCTGCAGCTGAAGCCAGTCAAATCATGGTGGCCCAGAGCCGGGATTTCAATGACTTCAGGCGTAAGCTGGCCAGCGGTGCCACTGTCGCCGCGGTTGATACCTCAAAACGCTCATCCAGCGGCAAAGTCCAGACACAAATCCAGGACAAAAAATCCAGTGATGCGTCCCCTGACAAACTGAGCCTGCAAAAAGGCGAACTTAAAGACAAGATCTACCAAGACAAAATAGCCAAGGACTTGCGCGACAACGATGCCGCCAAACGGCTGACTGAGTTAAATAAAAATCTCAGCGATCTCAGTAAGATGGCAACTGCTCCTGCGCTCTCTACTATGGCCAGTGCCAGTGTGACCAGCGCCCCCGCAGCGGTCACTGTGACAACGGTCGTTGCAGCGACAGCAACCACCACCTTGCCTGTCGCGCCTGCGCCCGCCATCGCTGCGGCCATTGCCCCGGTAGCCGTGGCATCTGCCCCTGCTGCTAAAGCCTCTGCGCCGGTCAGCGCAGTATCCAAACCCGCCATACCAGCACCTGCAGAGGCCAGCGTGGTGTCGGACCTGCTGGACAACGCCTTGGTACAAGCTGGGGCAGGTGGCTTGGTTGCTCTGCTTGCTGGCCTAGCGTTCTACCGCATCCGTCAACGCAAGAAATCCACGCAAGTTGACAGCTCCTTCATGGAAAGCCGCCTGCAGCCTGACTCGTTTTTTGGCTCCAGCGGAGGACACAAAATCGACACCAGCGAGGCTTTGGCTTCAGGCTCGTCGATGATGTACTCGCCTAGCCAACTTGACGCAGGTGTAGACGTTGATCCCGTCGCTGAAGCCGATGTGTATTTGGCCTATGGTCGTGATTTGCAAGCTGAAGAAATTCTGAAAGAAGCCCTGCGCAGCAATCCATCACGGGCAGCCATTCACTTTAAGCTACTGCAAATTTACGCTAAACGCCAAGATGTGAAGTCCTATGCGACCACCGCCACTGATGCCTACAAATTGACACAGGGCTTGGGCTCAGAGTGGTCTGCTGCTTGCTTGGCAGGCCATGAGCTCGATCCAAGCAATCCACTTTTCCTCGGTGATAACGTCTCTGGTTTTGCCAATATTGCTACCGAATACACGAAACAACAGTCGCCTTTCCCGCCTTCGGAACCAATGCCTCTGACGATAGAAGCGCCACCTGGCGTGCACCCTGTTGATCTGGATCTGGATTTGGACTTCTCCGCATCTGACCCCAGTTCCGAGCCTGTAGTTGATACCGTCTTAACCGATTTCACAGCATCCCGGCTGTTTGGTGGCCCCACCATACCGCTGCAAACTAACGCCAAAGCACCTCCACGGCCTAACCTGGGAATCGAACCGGGCGCATCAAAGACGGACGCCTCGCTCAACACTTTGTCATTACCCAGCCTGGATTTTGATGTCACGCCACCAGCGGATAAAGACAGCGATGCGTTGAATTTCACCCACAGCGATTTGGTCGAGCTCCTAAATACACCGACCCAAGCTGCAGCAATTTCACCGGACAGCACGCCACCTGCTAGACCTGCAATGTCCAACGACGTGCTGGAGTTTGATCTCGATTCGCTGTCATTGGACTTGGAGAACAGTGCACCATTGCCCGCAGTGGCAAGCCTGCCTGAAACCTCGTTGATCACGGACAACGACTTGGACTTCTCTGAAGACGCTGAAGCCGATGGTGCAGATCCCCTGGTTACAAAGCTGGCCTTGGCAGAAGAATTCCAAGCTATCGGCGACGACGACGGCGCACGAACACTAGCACAAGAGGTGGTCGACGAATCCACCGGCAACCTCAAAGCCAAAGCCCAGCGCTTTCTCGCTGAGCTGGCTTAACAAGGTTGACCGATTTCACCACTCCCCTAACGCCCACCACGCGCATCGCTCTGGGCGTCAGCTACTCGGGCAGCGCCTACCAAGGCTGGCAAAGCCAGCTCTCAGGTTTGACGGTGCAAGACAAGCTTGAAGCCGCCCTCAAACGGTTCACCACGCACAAAGTCTCTACCTTGTGTGCAGGGCGTACCGATGCGGGTGTTCATGCCCTGATGCAGGTGGTTCACTTTGATACTCCCCTGCAACGCGATATCAACTCCTGGGTCAGAGGCGTGAACCGCTATCTGCCCTCTGACATTGCTGTCCAGTGGGCGCGAGTTATGCCAACCGCTTTCCACTGTCGGGCCAGCGCGATTGCCCGACGCTATGTCTACTGCCTACTTGAGTCCCCTGTGCGCCCCAGCGTAGAAGCTGCCCGTGTAGGGTGGACATTTGGTTCGTTAGACCTCGCAGCCATGCAGCATGCCGCCAGCCATTTGTTGGGTGAATACGATTTCACCTCGTTTCGCGCATCAAGCTGCCAAGCGCTGTCACCCGTCAAAACGATGATCCGCATCGCCATTTCCCAGCGTGGCCCTTATTGGCGCTTTGAGTTTGAAGCAAATGCCTTTTTGCACCACATGATTCGCAACCTGATGGGCAGCCTCCTGGTCGTGGGTCAAGGCAAAAAGCAACCAGACTGGATGCGGGAAGTGCGTGATGCCCGCGACCGTGATGCCGCAGCGCCCACGTTTTCGCCCGATGGGCTTTACTTTGCTGGGCCGGTCTACCCCGAGCACTGGGGACTGCCCACCCAAACAGCTGCGTATGATTGGTTGCCATGAAAGTATTAGCTCCTCCACGGACCCGCATCAAAATTTGCGGACTCACGCGCGAACAAGACGTTGACGCTGCCGTCGCCGCAGGTGTCGACGCTGTTGGTTTCGTGCTCTACCCCCCCAGCCCGCGCTACGTCACCCCCGAACGTGCTGCGGAGTTAGCCCGCAGATTGCCGCCCTTCGTCACCCCTGTGCTCCTCTTTGTTAACGAGAGCACGCCTAATACGATAGCTGCACTCAGCCATTTGGCAAATGCGACAGCCCAGTTTCATGGTGATGAATCACCTGAACAGTGTCTTGAGGCCACCCAAGGTGGCGCGCAACCTTACCTGCGGGCCGCGCGCATTCCATTGAGCCAAGGCGCAGTTCCGTTTGACTTGGTAAAATTCGCTCAGTCTTATTCAACAGCCCAAGCCATCCTGCTCGACGCGCACGTCGAAGGGTTCGGCGGCGGCGGAAAAACATTCAATTGGTCACTGCTGCCAGCAAACGTCAATGCTCACCTCGTTTTAAGTGGTGGACTCACACCTGCAAACGTGGGCGATGGCCTCACGCAAGTACGGCGCTGCTGCGCGCCTGGCTTTACCCTGGCCGTTGATGTGAGTTCCGGGGTTGAGGTGGACACCGTTGGCGGGGGAACCCGTAAGGGCGTCAAAGACCCTGAAAAAATATTTCAGTTTGTCTCTGCTGTTCGTGCAGCTGACAAATTGATAGCAAACTTTCCTTAATTTATTGGCGGCAGTGGCACTTTAGGCCCTGTCCGTTAGACAGAGCACACCATGTACCAACAACCTGACCACAAAGGCCATTTCGGCATTTACGGCGGCAGTTTCGTCAGCGAAACGCTAACCCACGCCATCAACGAGCTGCGTACGGCTTATGCAAAATACCAAAACGATCCCGAGTTTTTAGCTGAATTCCATTCAGAACTCAAACACTTCGTAGGCCGCCCCTCCCCCATTTACCATGCAGCCCGCATGAGCCGTGAACAGGGCGGCGCGCAGATTTACCTCAAGCGCGAAGACCTGAACCACACCGGCGCGCACAAGATCAACAACACCATTGGCCAGGCCATGCTCGCTAAACGCTTGGGTAAACCCCGCGTGATTGCAGAAACTGGCGCAGGCCAGCACGGTGTCGCTACCGCCACCATCTGTGCCCGCTACGGCTTGGAATGCGTGGTCTACATGGGAAGCGAAGACGTGAAGCGCCAAAGCCCCAACGTCTACCGCATGAAGCTGCTCGGCGCCACTGTCATTCCTGTCGAGAGCGGTAGCAAAACCCTAAAAGACGCGCTTAACGAAGCCATGCGTGACTGGGTTGCCAACGTGGACAACACCTTCTACATCATTGGCACCGTGGCGGGCCCTCATCCTTATCCCATGATGGTGCGTGACTTCCAAAGTGTCATTGGTAACGAATGCCTGACCCAGATGCCCGAATTCCTCGGCCATGACGGTAATTTAGGCCGACAGCCCGATGCCGTGGTGGCCTGCGTAGGTGGGGGCAGCAATGCCATGGGTATTTTTTACCCTTATATCTCCCACGAAAATACCCGTTTGATTGGCGTGGAAGCCGCCGGCGAAGGCATGGACAGTGGCAAACATTCGGCCTCGCTGCAACGCGGCACGCCCGGCGTGCTTCACGGCAACCGCACCTACTTGCTGCAAGACGACAACGGCCAAGTCACCGAGACCCACAGCATCAGCGCGGGTCTGGACTATCCAGGTGTCGGCCCTGAGCACGCCTATTTGAAGGACATTGGCCGCGCAGAATACGTCGGCATCACCGATGCTGAGGCGTTGGAAGCCTTCCACTACCTGTGCCGTGCCGAAGGCATCATTCCCGCCCTGGAATCCAGCCACGCTGTCGCCTACGCCATGAAACTCGCTAAAACGATGCGCACCGACCAGTCAATTTTGGTCAATCTCTCCGGCAGGGGAGACAAAGACATCGGCACCGTAGCGGACCTCAGTAACGCCGATTTTTACTGCCGCCCCAGCTGCAAAGGCCAGTCCGTCAAAGGCTCTGAGCAGACTGTCAAAATGATTCAAACAGGAGACCGGTCATGAGCCGCATTGCCGCCACCTTCGCGGCCCTTAAGGCGCAAGACCGTACCGCCCTGATTCCCTACGTCACAGCAGGCTTTCCCTTTGCCAACATCACACCCGATCTGATGCACGGCATGGTCCTGGCTGGAGCCGATGTGATTGAGCTGGGCATACCTTTCTCAGACCCTATGGCCGACGGCCTGGTGATTCAAAAAGCAGGCGACCGCGCCCTGGCGCTTGGCATTGGCATGACCCAGGTACTGGACATGGTGCGCAACTTTCGCACCAAGAACAACAACACCCCGGTGGTACTGATGGGCTACGCCAACCCGGTGGAGCGCTACGACCAAAAGCACGGTGCAGCTCGCTTTGTGACCGACGCCGCTGCTGCGGGCGTAGATGGCATGCTGGTGGTGGACTATCCACCCGAAGAATGCGAAGAATTCGCAGCCTCGCTCAAACAGCATGGCCTGGATTTGATCTTTTTACTCGCCCCCACCAGCACCGATGAACGCATGGGCCAAGTAGCTGCGTTGGCCAGTGGCTACGTCTACTACGTCTCGCTTAAAGGAGTGACTGGCGCAGGCAATCTGGATACCAATGCCGTTGAGCTGATGTTGCCCCGCATTCGCCAGCATGTCAGCATACCGGTAGGTGTAGGCTTTGGCATACGCGATGCTGCCACCGCGAAAGCCGTCGGTAAGGTTGCTGATGCAGTGGTTATTGGCAGCAAAATCATCCAGCTGATAGAAGACCAACCGCATGAAAAAGTGGTGCCCGTTGCCATCAATTTCTTGCGGGAAATCCGCGCAGCACTGGATACCTGAACGCGACGCATAATCGCCTCAACGTCACCACCCCCCTTCAGGAGCTCTGCATGAGTTGGCTAGAAAAACTGCTTCCCCCGAAAATTCAACAAACTGACCCGTCAGAGCGCCGCACCATACCTGAAGGCCTGTGGATCAAATGCCCTAGCTGTGACACTGTGCTCTACAAAGCCGACTTGGAGCACAACCAAAACGTATGCCCCTCGTGCAGCCACCACCTGCGCATCAGTGCCAGGGCACGGCTGAACGCTTTTCTGGACAGCGAAGGCCGCTATGAAATTGGCCAAGAAGTGGTGCCCGTGGATGCGCTCAAGTTTAAAGACAGCCGCAAATACCCTGAGCGTATTAAAGAAGCCATGGACAACACCGGTGAAACCGATGCGCTCGTCGTCATTGGCGGTGCGGTACACAGCATTGCCGTGGTCGCAGTGTGCTTTGAGTTCGATTTCATGGCGGGCAGCATGGGCTCTGTAGTGGGTGAGCGCTTTGTGCGAGGAGTCGAGGCAGCCATCGAACAAAAAGTGCCCTTCATCAGCTTCACAGCCACCGGCGGGGCACGCATGCAAGAGGGTTTACTGAGCCTGATGCAAATGGCCAAAACCAATGCCGCTTTAACGCGTTTGGCAAAAAAAGGGCTACCTTATATCAGCGTGCTGACCGATCCCACTACAGGTGGCGTAAGCGCCAGTTTTGCGTTCATTGGCGATGTCGTGATTGCCGAGCCCAAAGCGCTGATTGGCTTCGCAGGCCCCCGCGTGATCGAATCCACGGTACGCGTCACTTTGCCAGAAGGCTTTCAGCGGTCTGAGTTTTTGCTGCAAAAAGGCGCGGTGGACATGATTTGTGACCGTCGAGAGTTGCGTAAAACCATAGCCAACATCTTGGCTATGCTGCAGCGCCAACCTGCAGACGCGGTAGCTTGAGCTAAACCGATGCAAGCCGTAGCCTAATGCCGCATTAATGCTGTGTTACTGCAACAGTGCGGCTTGCAGCGTGCCCAGCACCATACCGGCTATCTGGAGCAACACCAACAGCACCAGCGGCGATAAATCAATGCCCCCAACCAGAGGCACAATACGGCGCACGGGCTGCAAGAGCGGCTGGCACAGGCGCTCGAGCGTAGAGTACAACGGCGAGCGGGTCTGAACCCAGGACAACACAGCGTAGGCTATCAGCAAGCCTGTCATGCCCGAAACAGCCAAGCGCGCCATCCCAAACAGCGCCAGCACGGGTACCACTGTCAGCGCACCTTCTATGCCTCCACCCATGCCGGCAACGAACCACAACAGCACAAACTGCAGCAGCTCAACCACAAAAGCCGCAAGCAGGCTTGCCACGTCCCAGCCCGCACGAACCGGCAACAGGCGACGCAGCGGCAACACAATCCAGTTACTGACCGCCAGCACAAACTGTCCGAGCGGATTACCAAACGGTGCACGCAGCCACTGCATGTAAAGCCGAAGCAGGCAAGCCCCACCCACCAAACCGGCAAGAACGTCTAGCACCAAAGAGAAAATGGAATACAGCATGAGCGGCCCAAAACATAACGTGGGATGATAGTTGCAAATCTTCAGGCCCCGTGTTCCGCGACTTTTTCAATAACTCTTCAGCCATGTCTACGACCGCCACAACCTTGCCTCTGTTCCCGCTGCAAACTGTCTTGTTTCCAGGTGGGCAGTTGTCACTGCAGATTTTTGAAGTTCGCTACCTGCACATGGTGCGTGCCTGCCACCAAGCGGGTACGCCCTTTGGCGTGGTGTGCCTGACTTCAGGCAGTGAAATACAAAAAGCGGGCAGCGCTACAGAGCAACTGCACACCGTAGGTACGCTGGCACGCATTGACCACTTGGAGACCGTGCAAGCTAGTTTGCTGCGCATTCAGTGCAGTGGCACCCAGCGTTTTCGCAGCACGAAAGCGCACCGGCAGCCCAACGGCCTGTGGATCGCTGAAGTTCAACTTCTGCCGGACGATCTACCCACCCAGCTGCCAGAAGACTTACAGGCGTGTGCAGAAAGCTTGGCCGAATTTATCGAGCCTCCGCAGGGCGACCTAGACTTGACGCTGGCAGATTGCGGTTGGGTGGCTAACCGCTGGTGCGAGCTGCTACCCCTGGCTCCGCATATCAAACAGCAGCTGATGGCGCTTGACAATCCGCTATTGCGCTTAGAACTGGTGAACGATTTTTTAAACACCTCGAACTGAGCATCAACGTCTACGTCAGCATCAATATCAGCGAACGGAAGGCTGATATTCCGGCACATACGTCTGCAGCCAGGGGCGCAGCAACTCAGGCGCAGGCGATGGCCCGCAGACACTGACCCAATCTACCACGGCCTCTACCGCCAAACCACCCGGCCCTAACACCTTGGCCACCCGCAGCTTAGGGTGCGGTGTAGGCAGTGTGGTTTCGTCATCGGCAAGCAGCTCTTCAAACAGCTTTTCACCCGGACGCAGGCCGCTGAAGCGAATAGGCACCTCGTGCTCGGTTTTGCCCGAGAGACGAATCAACAGCCGTGCCAAATCCACAATTTTCACCGGCTCGCCCATGTCGAGTACAAAAATTTGCCCTGACTGCCCCATCAATCCCGCTTGTAGCACCAGCTGCGCGGCCTCCGGTATGGTCATGAAGTAGCGCACGATGTCTGGGTGCGTCACCGTCACCGGGCCACCTCGTGCGATTTGCGCGGTGAACAGCGGAACGACTGAGCCGCTGGAGCCCAGCACATTACCAAAGCGCACAGAAACAAACTGTGTCCTCTTAGGATGCGTCTGATATTGCACCGCATATTCTTGCGCTACCGACTGCACCACCAACTCCGCCATGCGCTTGGTCGCGCCCATCACGTTGGTGGGGTTGACCGCTTTATCGGTAGAAATCAGCACAAAGCGCTGCGCACCGCAGGCCCCCGCCGCACGGGCCACGTTCAGCGTGCCAAGGATGTTAGTGCGTACCGCCTCAATCTCGTTCAGTGCTTCCATCAGTGGTACATGCTTGTAGGCAGCAGCGTGGAACACCACAGCGGGCTTGTGCGCCTGCGTTATGGACAAAACACGATCGGCCTCGCGCACATTGGCGGTGTAGTGCAAGCAGTCAAGCTGCGGGTAGTTTTCTTGCAGCTCTTGTGCCAACTGGTAAATAGCGAACTCGGACACATCCACGCACACCAGTTGGCGCGCGCCCAAGCGCGCAATCTGACGGCACAGCTCAGACCCAATCGACCCGCCCGCGCCTGTAACCAGCACTGTTTGGCCCGCAAACAAGTCGGACAGCCCTTTCACGTCCAACTGCACCGCCTCACGACCCAGCAAGTCTTCCAGTTCAATTTTGCGTGGACCGACGGCTTGTTCGTGCAGCCACTGGTCAGGCCTAGGCATAGTCAGTAAGGTAAGGCTGCCACCTGCATTCACCTCAGATTGCAGCAGCAGCGCCCGCCGCTCAGGCGAACCCGGTGGACTGGCCACCAAGGCCGTGCCAGCGCCAACTGTATGGGCAATAGCAGCTATAGATTGAACTGCGCCCAGAACAGGCACCCGTTGTAGCGATAAGCCCACCTCCGCCGCCAGTGGCGACACAATCCCCACCGGATGCCATTGCTGCGAGCCCTTCAGAGCCCGCAGCGCATCGGCGGCGTCTTGTAGCGTCCCCACAATCAACAGCGGCTTGGCCCCTGGCACGCTCGCTGTGCGCTCCACCAGTGTGCGCCAACTGGCCCGCACTGCGCCCAACAGCACCAGCGCCAACAGCGGCTGCAGCAATAGCACTGAACGGGGGAAATTGGGGTAACGCAACATCAGTACCGCAGCAGCGGACAACACTGCACTAAGCAGCACCCCCAAGCCGAGTTGGCGTAACTCGGGCAAACCGATATAGCGCCAGACTTGGCGGTAAACGCGGGCGATACTGAGGCCAAACACATACGACAGAAGCACCCAAAGGCCGCTGTGCAGGGCCAAATCGACAAACTCGGGCGGCACATCCAGGTTGAAGCGCAGCCAAAAGGCCAAGCACCAGGCGACCAGTACCAAGAGCACATCGAGCACCAGCAAAGAGAAGGCTTCTCTACGCACCGCCAACTCCAGCGTGCTTGACGGCATTCCGTAAATGCGCGATGACGCGGTTTTGCTGAGTCTCGGTCAAATTAGAGCCTGAAGGCAGGCATATACCGTAAGCGAACAAGCTTGCGGACACGTCGCCACCGGGCGTTCCAGGTGCGTGGCTGAAGTACGGCGCACCAGCGAACAGGGCTTGCATCTGCATCGGCTTCCAAACTGGGCGAGCTTCGATGGCATGGAGCTCCAAGGCCTGCATGATGCGTTCACACTGCAAGGTCGCATTTGGCACATCCAAAGTGAAACAAGTTAACCAGCGTGTCGAATAAAACCCGTCGGGCTGAGGCATCCATTGCACTTGGGGCAGGTCGGCCAGCGCGACGCGGTAACGCTCGAACACCGCACGACGCTGTTCAACACGCTGTGTGAGAACCTGGAGCTGCCCCCGGCCAATGCCAGCCAGCACGTTGCTCAGCCGGTAGTTGAAACCCATCTCAGCATGCTCGTAATGCCGTGCTGTTTCACGGGCTTGCGTAGACAGCTTACGGGCACGGGCGACCAAGTCCGCATCGTCCGCCACCAGCATCCCACCGCCCGAGGTGGTGATGATTTTGTTGCCATTAAACGAGTACACACCTATGCGTCCGAAAGATCCACTGCTTCTATTTTTATAGCGCGCGCCTAATGATTCTGCGGCATCTTCCAGTACAGGCACGCCATAGCGCTCGCAAATCGGCAGCAAAGCATCCATGTCTGCACTTTGGCCGTAGAGATTAACAACGACCACGCAGCGCGGCATCCGGCCCTCACGTCTTGCCCACTCAAAGGCACGCTCCAAGGCGGCGGGGGACATGTTCCAGGTTTGCGGCTCGGCATCAATGAACACGGGCCGCGCACCGCAGTAGAGGATGGGGTTGCAGCTGCCCACAAACGTCAGCCCGGAACAAAACACGGTGTCATCAGGCTTTACCCCCAGCAGCAGCAGCGCCAAATGAAGCGCCGCCGTGCCAGAACTGAGCGCTGCAGCATGACCCATGCCAACGTGGGCAGCCAGTTCACGCTCGAAGGCATCGACATGGGGGCCTAACGGGGCAATCCAGTTGGTGGTGAAGGCTTCGGTGACAAAGGCGGCTTCAGCCTCACCCATGTGGGGCGAAGACAGCCAGATACGCTCAGGTTGGCGCTCAGGTGGTTGAGAAGTTAAGGACATAGCGGCTGTCATGGTCAGTAGCCGTTCACTTTATCGAGCAAATCAGAGGCGATAGGCGTATCGGCCAGCAGCCGCGCGATTCGAGGGCTGGAATGGCCATCACCATAGCGGTTCCCAACGGCGTAGCGTCCGTGGGCCAGCGCTTGTTGCAGCGCAACGGTAATGCCTGCAACGTCTGCGGTGCAGTCCAAGGTATTGGCATTGCGCTCGCGGTTACGCTGGCGGTTGCCAATGTTGACGACCGGCGTGCCCAGACTGGCCGCTTCCAGAATGCCGGACGATGAATTACCGACCAGCACCTCGGCCTGCGCCAGGGCTTGCACGTAGGCATCGCGGGGCAAATGGGTAAGCGTTTGGAGGGCTGGCCAAGCTTCTCCGGCGGTGTGCAATACGGACAAGATATTGCCTGAACCGGCATCAGCATTCGGGGCCAACCACACGACATGCAGCGCCGCAGTTTCACTCACCGTTTTCAAGGCCTGCACCAGCGCCTGCGTTTGGGCCACAGCACTTTGCGCCTCTTGCACCACGGGGTGAAACAGCACCAGCGCATAGCGCGCGTGAGCTGGCAAACCCAGCCGCGCCAACAAATCCGCACGGGGAACGGCTTCAGCGATAGCCGTCAAGCCATCCAGACTGGGCGCGCCTGTCACCCACACACAGTCAGGGCGCTCACCAAGGCGCACCACGCGTTCGCGGGATGCCTCAGTCGCCACAAAATGCCAGTGGCTCAGCTTGGTGATGGCGTGGCGGATCGCATCGTCCACCGTGCCCGTGCGTTCCCCACCATGCAAATGCGCGATGGGAATCCCCAGGTGCAGTGCGGCAATGGCACCCGCCAACATCTCGCCCCGGTCGCCCAGCAGCAAAACGATATGAGGGCGGCTTGCTGTCATCGCCGCCGTCAGCCCCAGCAGTGTTTGGCCCACAGCCCGAGACATAGCAGACGGGCTACGCTCGTCAATATCCACAGGGATGCGGGCAACGATGCTGCCGGACGGCAAGGCGGCTTCAACCTCGTGCACGGTGTCACCGTATTGGGCGCTGAGGTGCATCCCAGTGACGGCCACCTGCAAGCAAAGACCAGGGTGGGCGGCGATGCCTTGCAGCGTGGCCGCCATCAGGCCAAAGTCGGCCCGGGTGCCGGTGACATAGAAAATTTTTCGCGTCATCAGCGTCATAACTTCGGGCTTCCTACTTGCGCCAACATAGCCGTGTGCAGCACCTCATGCGCTGGGGTAGCGTGTCGCAGGCGCTGGCCGATTACCGCATCCCATTGGTGAGGTTGCAAGCCGGTGCCAGGTCGGCGCAAGGCTAAATCAGCGGCTTGCAGTACGTGGCCTGCCGGCAGGTTTCGGGTGGTGACGATACTGCGGCGCGCTACATCGCGGGTGTTGGCCTCGATCGGCTGTGGCACTTTGATGCCATCGCCCAACATTGCTTCGATGTTGCGGATGCCTTGCACCAATGCGGCCAGTTCTGCGGGGTCTGCCGAGGCAATATGGTCAGGGCCAGGCAGTGTTTTATCGAGCGTCAGGTGCTTTTCTATAACGATGGCACCCAGCGCGACGGCGGCCCAGGCGGCTTGAACGCCCAAGCTGTGGTCGGAATAGCCCACTGGCAAGCCAATCGCTTGCGCCAAGGTAATGAGGGCACGCAGATTGAGGGCGTTGGCTGGAGCCGGGTAGGCCGAGGTGCAGTGCATCACACACAGGCCAGGTGAAATTTTCAACGCCGCCCAGCGCGCCTGAATCCACCCTACAGCGGTCTGAACTTCTGCCAACGTGCTCATGCCGGTGGACATCAGCAATGGCAAGCCCGTATTTGCTACGCATTCAATCAGCGGTTTGTTGGTGATTTCGCCCGAGGGCAGCTTCAAGCGCTTGACGCCCAGCCGCACCAAGTCCGCTACAGCGCTTTCTGAAAACGGTGTCGAAAAGAACTCAATGCCAATGCGTACGCAGTGGGCTGCCAGCTGCTGGTGATCGGCAAAGCTGAGTTCAAGCGCCTGAATCATTTCGAACTGGCTGGTGGCACCGGTGTTGGTGCGCTGGTAATCGGCGGTTTGGGCGTTAGGCGTCACCACGTCCTCGGCGCGGAAGGTTTGGAATTTAATGGCATCAGCCCCAGCGGCCAGCGCGGCATCGGCCAACTGGCAGGCCACAGCGACGCTGCCGTTGTGGTTAACACCGCCTTCGGCAATTACGAAAACCTTGTCGGAAATGTTGTCAACTACTGTACGCATTGCAGTCCTTGCTTGGCAGCTAAAAATTCAGCCCATTCGAAATCCAACGTGTCGTCAATGTCTACCGAGCGCTCGCGGGGCATCACGCTGGCACGTATCGGCACTGTCCAAAAACCTTGGGTAGCCGCCTCGGCCAGCAGCGCACGCGGCCAAACGTAGAGCGCACCGTTCAGACCCCACACCTGGGGGGCATCTTGGCGACGAGCCAAGCTTCGGGGCAATGTTTTACTCTGGGCCAGCAAACCATCGGCTTGTACTTCCACCATCGCATAGTAGGGGTTGTGCGATACCTCCGTGACGCTAACGACCAATGCACTGCCATCGCATAGCGCCAGGGCAGCTTGAATGTCGGCCACGCTGCGCAGGGGCGAGGTGGGTTGCAAATCAATCACCGTAGCGATGCTGTGGCCCTGCCTACCCAGTTCAACCTCCATATGCGCCACAAGGTGCTCAATGGCGGGGATTTTGGGCGCTGCATCGGTTGCCAATTCTGCTGGTCGTAAATA
This sequence comes from Betaproteobacteria bacterium, assembly GCA_043739385.1. Lineage (GTDB taxonomy): Bacteria > Pseudomonadota > Gammaproteobacteria > Burkholderiales > Burkholderiaceae_C > Defluviibacillus. The sequence continues at coordinate 19,521 of JAYUED010000141.1, forward strand.
AGGCACTACGGCACCGCAGGCACGGGCCACCTCGGCAATAGCCACGTCGTCAGTGGACACCCACACAGCATCAATACCTGGGCAGGCCAGCGCTTGGGCGAGCGTGTGGGCAATCAGCGGCTTGCCCGCAAAGAGGCGGATATTCTTGCCGGGCAGGCCTTTTGACCCCCCGCGAGCACAGACCACGGCAACGATGAGAGGTTGGTTATTTGCTCTTTTATTCATAGCTAATGGTGAAGGTAAATATTGCACAATAGCTGTATTTGGCATTCCAAATTGTTGCACCACAAAGCGCACCATAGCGTTACACCAGTCTGTGAAAAATAGGCCGCTCAGGGTGCGCCGCCCAAGCTTCGGTGTGGGCGGCTTGCACGGCGCGGTACGCATCAGCATTCAGTACCTGCGTGCCAGTAACGTAATCGGCTTGCAGGGGTGAAAACGCAGCCTTAAAGAACAATAAGGAATTGTCCGCTGCGGCGGAGGTACCACCACCCAGATACAGCGCTTGTTGCCCGGCGGCTTGAGCCTGCTGGGCAATGCGGTGCAGCAGGAAGGACGAGGCCGCCACAGCCCTGCCTTGTAGCACGGTAGCGGCGAGGTGATATTCGGCGAGCGTAGTCTGGTTTAGTACTAAAGCAGCGGCGAGCCAGTGGTTGTTATCGGCAGCGTCCGTATCTTCGGCATGGCACACCACCACCTGGGTGCCGGGTACAGCTGCCAGGGCTTCAAAGTAGGTATCAGGCCAGGAGTAAAACGCGCTGGTGCCCATGGCCTGCATGGCCGCGCGGTGGTAGGCGGCGAACGATGAGGCCGTCACTGAGGAGTCGGCCAGCGCCAGCGTTGTGACCGTCAACCCAGAGCGATCTGCTTTGTGTAGCACTGTGCGAAGTCGTGGTGCGTACTGCACAGCAAAATCACCCTGCACATTCATCCAAACAACGCGGCGGTTGGGTGTGATTTTCCCGCCGTAGCCAAGGTGGTTTGCTGCCAAAGGGTGAAAACGCAGGTACTCGACGACCACGCGTTGTGCACGCAGCCATTCGCCATGGGCTTGCCAAGCGGCGCTTAAAAAATCCACATCATCCGTGCTGCCCCAGCCCCCGGCGTAACCATAGGGAGCGCTGGCATCGCGCCACGGCGTACCTGGGATGTCCGTGGTGTGCATGCCATGCAACCAGCGCTGGCCGAGGCGCTCGAAGCCTGCGAACACCGGCTGCAAACACGGGTTGCGCTGTGCGTCGGCGTGGACGTAAGCGGGGTGAAGGCTGGCAGGTTTGTGGCGTGTACCTACTGACGCTGGCAAAGCCTCAAACCACTGGACAGCTTCGGACAAGCTGAGACTGCGCATCAGGACTGGCCCACCGTGTTGCGCAGCACGTCCAGCACGCGGTCTGCAGCTTGCCCAACCGCATGCGCAGGCACCGGGACGACAAGGGGCTGGGACTGAAAATGGGATGGCGCATAGGCCTGCGCCAAATCATCTATCGCCAACGTGCGTTGTGCAAACCCCAGCGCTTCAAACGGGCTGAAGTGGCTCAGGATGGAGCCGGCTACCTGCGTGACAGGTTTTCCCGCCAAATACCCCTCCACACCCACGGTGGACATAGTGACAACAACTTCATCACTCCCGTGCAAGCAACCATGCAAGGCCATTTCTGGCGTGCTGACCTGGATGCGGGGGTGGTGGGGCACACAGCCATGCTCGTCAGCGCAGGCAGGCTCACTCGGATGGCGGCGAATCCACAGCGCCAAACGCGGGTTCGCCAGCACGGCGTCGATCAAAGCACGTTCAACATGGCGGGGGAATTGCGGATCACCCACGCCAGCCACATTGGGGTATTCAGAGGGCTCTGGCGACGAGGCGTAGAGCAACACATGCAGATTTTCACTACCGCTGCCACCGGCACCACCCCACCCGGCTTGCCGGCGATAGCTGACGCCCAAAGCACGATTCGCGTCACTGTACAAACCATCAAATGCCGGGTTACCAGTGACGTGGACGCTGGAAGGCACACGGCCTGATGCAATCAAACTACCGCGCACGCCCTCACTCAGCACGCACAGGGCATCGGCGTAACGCGCCTGCGCAAGCAAAGGGCGCTCCAAAATAGCGAGCAGATCGACCAAGCAAACATTGGGAATAGCAAGGTTTCGTGCCGCCTGCAACGCAGCACGTTCAGCGCGGGGAGAGTTGGTGGTGACGACCAAGGTAGGCGCCCATTTTTGCAGCAAGCGGATTAGCGGGCCTAGAGGCAAAAAGCACTGGCGACCGTACTGGGCATAGCGTTGGGCAGCGGCATCAGCACCAAATTGATTTTCCAGATCAGCGTAACTGAGACCCAGATAGGCAATGGTCTCCGCCGGATCTGCGGCGGCGACAGCCAAGTCACGCGCCAGACGTTCGCCATGCTGAAGAGCGCATTGCCGTTCTTCGGACGAATACAGCGCCAGAATGTCTTGGAAGCCCAAGACGTCCAAACCCGGCACAGCACGTGCCAAGAGGGCGGCAGTGGTCAGGGCCAGAAACACTGGCCGGGCCTCGCCCAATACCAACACACGCTGCGCGACTGGCAGCAAGGCTTTCACATGCCCGCCACCATAGGCAACAAAGAGCCAAACCGGCAATGCCTTTATGTCCTTCAATGACGTCATTGACGTAACCCCGTTCACAGCGCCACCTTCAACGCAGGCGCTCCCTGCGCCCACAGCGCCAGCGCCGCCAGCGCCCGCAGCTCTCGGGTGAAGTTGGCGCTGCCTGCGCGGTGCTGTTGAAGCATCAAATCTACCGCTGGTGCATGACATATTTTCACTAGTAGCTCACTTTTTTGCAGTAAATCGCACAACCAAGGGTAGCGCTCACCTCGAAACCAATCGCCCACGGGGACGGTGAACATTTGCTTTTTTCGGTATGCCAAATCTTTGCCAATCAACGGGGTCACGGCTTGCTTGAACCAATGTTTCTTTTCCCCGTCATGCAGCTTGGTGATGCCGCGCGAGCGAAAAGCCAATTCCATCACCCGGTAATCCAGGAACGGCGTGCGGGCCTCGATGCTGACCGCCATGCCCATACGGTCAGGTTTGACCAGGTTGTTGCCACACAGCAGCAGTTGCATGTCGAGGTAGAGCGCTTGGTTGACACGGTCAAAGTGCTGGGCTTCGTCAAACCAGGGTTTGGCAGCACTGGTGAAGCTGTCGATCCCGTCCATCTGCGCCCGCATGGCAGGGCTGTACAGCGTAAGCTTGGCTGGCGTTGAAAATAGCGAGATCGAATCAAAGTAGCTGCGCTGGAAGTCCGCATTGGACAAACACTGCGCCTCGGGTCGGGCAAAAAAGCTGGCGTGCTTGTCGTACCCTGCAAACAGCTCGTCGCCGCCATCGCCAGTCAGCACGACTTTAACGTGTTTCGCGGCCAGCTCACTCACCCGCAACATGGGCATGAAGGACGCATCGCCATGCGGCTGATCGAGGTGGTGTAACACCTGAGGCCAGCGGCTCAGCATGTTCAGTTCGGCCACCTCCATCGTGTGGTCGCAACCGAAACGGTCTGCGGCTTGCTGCGCGTAAGCGGATTCGTCGTAATTTGGGTCTTCAAAACCGATACAAAAGGTTTTGACGGGCGCCTTCACGTGCCGCGCCATTATGCCCACGATGCTGCTGGAATCGACACCGCCGGAAAGGAAAGCCCCGAACGGCACGTCGGCGCGCAGTCGGATGCGGGTGGCGTCGTCGAGCAGGGTGAGGAATTCGTCGGCCCAGTCGGCATAACGGTAGTCTTGCTCGCGCTGGTCAGCCAGACTCCACCAACGTTGGGTTTGCACCCCTGTTTGCAGCCCCGACTGTGCGCCCTGCCGGGTGAATTTAACCCAAGTGCCAGGCATGACGTGGCGGATGCCTTGGTAAATCGTCCAAGGCGCGGGGATGTAATTGAAGCTCAGGTAGTGGTGAATCGCTTCAAAATCTATAGCTAGAGGTGAACGTTCTGCCTTAACCACAGGCACTATGGCCTTGATTTCTGAGGCGAACAGCACTTGCTGGCCATCGTCACGCACATACAGCGGCTTCACGCCGATACGGTCCCGGATGAGAATGAGCGCGTCCTCACGCGCATCGTCGATGGCGATGGCGAACATGCCATTGAGCTTGGCTACGAACGCCATACCTTCGCGCTCGTAGAGGCGCAAGATCACCTCGGTATCCGACGCTGTTTTGAGCTGCACGCCTTGGGCACGCAGCTCGGCGGCGAGTTCAAGGTGGTTAAAGATTTCACCGTTTTGCACCACCGTAATCTGACCGTCATCGCTAACGAAAGGCTGGTGGCCGCCTGCAATATCGATGATGGACAGGCGGCGGTTGCCTACCGCCACGCCGCGCTCGCGCTGGTGGTGGATGCCTTCATCGTCCGGGCCACGGTGGACGAGTTGCTGGGCCATTTCCCGCAGCAGCGCATCGGGCAACGACTGACGCTTGCGATCCCAGTAGCCAAAGATGCCGCACATGTCAGTGACCGCCCGGCCGCCCGAAGGGCATTGAGCGCCCCCACGGGGGGCAGAGAACGAAGTGAACGTAGGGGCGCATGGTTAATTGCTCCCTTTGCCGGTGAGGCGGCTCAATGTCCACAGCATGATGCGGAGATCAAACAGCACCGAGGCTTCACGGGTGTACTGCAAATCCAGCGCCAGCCTTTGTTCTTGGGTGCCTTCGGATCGGATTTTGACTTGCGCCAGACCCGTGATGCCGGGCCGCACGCTGCACCGCTGAGCCCAATCGGCAGTGGTGTACAAGCCGCGTTGGGCGGGCACGTCGGGGCGTGGACCAACGAGGCTCATGTCGCCCTTCAACACGTTGAAAAGCTGCGGCAATTCGTCCAAGCTGGTACGGCGGATAAAACGGCCTATGCGGGTAATACGCGGGTCGTTGGTTGACGTGAAATACGGGCCTGTGGCGGCAGCGTTACGCACCATGCTGCGGAATTTGAGCATCCCGAATTCACGTCCATTCAAACCACAACGGGTTTGGCGGAACAGCACAGGTATGCCGCTCTCCATCGCCACGGCCAGTGCGGTCAGCAGCAGCATGGGGCTAAGGATCATCAAGGCCAATAAAGACAGCACCACGTCGATACCTCGCTTGGCGGGATTCACGGCCGCGCCACGCCTTTAGGAATCGCCACGCCTTGGGCAATCGCCATGATGCGTGCAGCGATGCGTACACGGTCAGCCTCCACCTGAACTGCTGTGCGTTGTTCCAGTTGTGCCTCGGCTTCACGCAGGGCCAGCACCTCGTCTTCAAAGGAAGTGACGGCACTGCCAGAGCCGTCTGTGCGGTTAAAGGTACGCGACAAAATCACGGCTTGTGAGCCCAGCCGCAGGTGTTCAGCCAGCACATCGCGGCCCGGTAGCAGGCCTTCATCCAAGCGGGCAATGCCCCCACAGCCGAAGCGCAAACCTTGGCGATGGGCTGCGGCGGCCACGCGGTCAACGATGCCATTAGCGAGAGGCTCGAACATAAAGCGCAGGCCCAGCGACAGGTGCAAATCGTTCAGCCCCACAAATACCTCACTGAGGCCGGGCGTGGCGAGCCAATCGTCCAATGTGGCGAGGGCACCCGCCGTTTCAAGCAGGGCGACGATGGGGCAACGGCCAGCGACGATGGCGGAGAAATGCCGTAACTCAGCCGCGCTGGTGAACATGGGCAGCATCAGCAAGTCGGTAGCGGCCAAGCCTTGGGCAAAGACGGCATTGACTTCACTTTTTGTAGCAGGATTGACAGGATTGACGCGCACCATCAGCTGAGAATGCTTTAATTGCGCCTTGATGTAGCCGACATCACTCACTTGGTGGGCGCTGATGAACGTATTGCGACCCGCCTGTCGCTCAGCCTTGCCTAGGCGTTCCAGATCGACGAACAGCCGCATCCTGCCCGCCCCACCACTCAACGCATCGCAGCGGCGGGCAAAGACCGGATCGTTGGTGATTTGGAGCAGGTCGAGCATTGGGGGTCGTTTTAAAAATTCGGGAAAAACTTGTGTTGATTATCGCCGCAGGGCGGCGCGCAACTCAGGACTGGTAAGTACGCTTGCTGCTATCACAAAAATAGCTGCTAATGCTGACGATACAAGCACTAGCAGGCTATTTGAATTAAAAATTATCATCCACGGCCCATGTGCGCTGAGGCTCAGAACCCCCAACACGGCAACAGGTGTCAGCATGGCCTTCCAAGGCAGCCACGGTACGTACGATGCGTACGATGCGTACGTTACGCTCTTGCACCATTTTTTGCTGCTGGCCTGCACCGCCCAAAGCACCACCAGGGCAACGCCCGTCAACACGGCATTGAGCGCCATCATCCAACCCGCCCCGCCAAGCCCCAACCCGAACACCAATCCCATCACCAGAACCACGACCAGCGCCACCGCATACGCCAGCACGGCGGCATGCATCCGCCCCAGTGCCGCCAACACCGTCAGCGCCACCGCGATCAGCGCTTGGGGCAGCAGTCCCCACGCGCCCACCGCGCCCCATGCCGCCACACTGGAGACGCTCTCAGCCCCCATACGGCCCCAGCCAAACAACAAGCCCGCTATTGCTGGCGCGCCCAGCTGCAAAGCGGCAGCGGCGGCGCAGGCCAACGTCCACGCCAAGGCAAAGGCGCTGCGGATGGAGGGAAGAGCATCGGCAGGCTGGTTCGCCAAAGAACGCATGAGCGCCGACGTGATAGCCGGGAAAGCCAGTGTCGCCACCAACTGAATCGCCAGCACCAACGGCAACTCGACCAGCTTCCAGGCGTAGTTGAACGTGGCCAAAGCGCCCTCGCCCGACGCGGACACGAAGGCCCGCGCGGCAAACGGCAGCGTCAGCGGCAAGCCCGCAGACAACGCAGCCCACAGCCAGAGGGACGCCTTCGGCATGGACGATATACGCGGTTGAGGCACGTGGTTGGCCTGCACAGGTATCGACGCTTGTATCTGCGCTTGAAATGGTGCCAACCGCAGACGCAACCAAAGCAGTCGCAAACCCATCGCCAGCGCCAACCCTAAGCCTAATTGCGTAATTGTGCTTAGGGTGCCTGCAGTGCCTGTAATACTTGTAGTGCTTATTGATATTGCATTAGTAGCTATCAAAAATAGAGCACTCACCACGCTGATGTTGACCACTAAGTTCGCGCCATACAACCCAATAAAGTCCCGCTCGTGCTGCAAGCGCGTTCCCCACAGCGCGGCCAGCAGTGCGGCAGGCAGGGACACTGCGCACCACACCACGCCCTGCACCGCTTGCGGCGTCAGCGTGGGCGGCAGGCCGCCGGCCAGCAGGCGAATCACCGAGGCTTGAAAGAACCAGAGCAGCACACCCATCGCCACGCCCACGGCCAGCAGCCATCTGGCGATAAAGCGTTGCGTCTGCGCTTGCTGCGCGGGGGCTTGCTGCGCCCAGTGCGGTAGCAGTACATAGGCTAAGGCACCGCTGGCCAAGACCCCGGTGATCCAATCAGGCAACGTCAACATCAGCACCGCGACATCGGCCATACCCGTTGTACCGAAAGCGGCCGCTTGGACCGACTCGCGCAGCAGCCCCAGCAGGCGACTGGCGACTAAAAGGGCGAGGGAGAGGCCTCCGGCTTTGAGGAACATGGCGGGATTATGGAGTGTGCAGGGTCAATGCATGCCCCCAAGTAAAATCTCGGTTCTGAGCCGGTTTGGCTCAACTTCTGAGCAACTCCTGTTTTAAGCCGTTCTGTCCAAGCTTTGCTGGCAGGCCGCACAAGCCCTTACCTGCCCTTACCCTGCATCCACCATGTCCGAATCTACCTCTGCCAGCACACCTAGCGCTCCCCAAGACGAGAACCAGCTCATCACAGAGCGACGCGAAAAGCTCAAGACGCTGCGCGCTACCGCCGCCGCCGCTGGCATTGCCGCCTTCCCGAACGATTTCAAACCGAGCCACCATGCCGCCGATTTGGTCGCGGCCCATGGCGATAAAGACGCTGAACTGCTAGCGCAAGAGGCAACGCCCGCCAGCATCGCGGGCCGCATGATGCTCAAGCGCGTGATGGGCAAGGCCAGCTTTGCCACACTGCAAGACAGCACCGGGCGCATGCAAATTTACGTACAGCGTGAAGCCATTGGCGAAGAAGCGTATGCGGATTTCAAACACTGGGATTTGGGCGATATCGTGGCTGCTGAGGGCACCGTATTCAAGACGAAAACGGGTGAACTGTCGCTGCACGCCACCAGCGTTCGGATGCTGACCAAGAGCCTACGCCCCTTGCCCGACAAGTTCCACGGCATGGCCGACCAGGAACAAAAGTACCGCCAGCGCTACGTGGATTTGATCACCGACGAATCTGCCCGCGCCCGCTTCACAGCCCGCAGCAAGACCGTCAGCGGCATTCGCCAGTACATGGTTGACCATGACTTCTTGGAGGTCGAAACTCCCATGCTGCACCCGATTCCCGGTGGTGCTAACGCCAAGCCTTTTGTGACCCACCACAACGCGCTCGACCAGCAGATGTTCCTGCGCATCGCGCCAGAGCTGTATCTGAAACGGCTGATTGTGGGCGGGTTTGAGCGCGTGTTCGAGATCAACCGCAGCTACCGCAATGAAGGCATCAGCGTACGGCACAACCCCGAATTCACGATGATGGAGTTCTACGCGGCGTACTGGAACTACCAGGATTTGATGACGTACACCGAAGACTTGGTGCGTGACGCAGCGCTGAAAGCGCAAGGCACGCTGCAATTGACTTACGGCGGCAAGCCTGTGGACTTAGCCCCGGCGTTTGAGCGGCTCACCATCGTGGAAGCCATTCTTAAGTACAGCCCCGAAGCAAAAGAATTGATGCCTGAAGCTGATGCTGTCTACGCATTGATGAAATATGACATTAGTCCATTTAGGTGTGTTGATAGTCGAGTGTGGCTTATCAACGCCCTGCAAAAACTGGGCATGAGCGAAGCCAAGAACAAGCTGTCAACCCGCAGCCTCGCCAGCTTGCAAGTTCTGTATTTTGAGGAAACCGTGGAAGAAAAGCTGTGGCAGCCCACCTTCATCATGGAACACCCCACCGAAATCTCGCCCTTAGCCCGCGCCAACGACCAGCGCCCCGAAGTCACTGAACGCTTTGAGCTCTACATCACCGGGCGCGAATTTGGCAATGGCTTCAGCGAGCTGAACGATGCCGAGGACCAGGCAGCCCGCTTCAACGCCCAAATGAACGCGAAAGAAAGTGGCGACGACGAAGCCATGTATTACGACGCAGATTTCATCCGCGCACTGGAATACGGCATGCCACCGACCGGGGGCTGCGGCATCGGCATTGACCGCCTGATGATGCTGCTGACAGATTCAGCCAGTATCCGTGACGTAATTTTGTTCCCCGCCCTGCGGCGCGAGCTCTAATTGCAAACATTACAAAGTGCCACTACAGCTTGAAATTCGTAAGCTTGAAATTCGTAAAATCCGCAAATTAGGCGCTTGAAGTTTTGTCTGAAAGACTGGAAATTTATGACTACGTTCGTTCGAACCCTGCTTAAAGGTGGTGCTGCCTTCGGTTTAGCGCTTGGCTTGGTCGCCTGCGGTGGAGGCGGTAATGGCCTGGTGCTGGGCAACTCATCCACCAGCGTGAACACCACCACACCAACGGGCACTGTGACGGTCATCCCAACACCGGCGCTACCCACAGTGGCAGTGCCGTTTGTTGGGATTGCTTTTCCGTTGGCCGCGAATTACTCGGTGCAGGTTCCTGTCGGCACGCAGATTACCGTCCCCAGCGGCCCCATCACCACGCTGGGCAGCGCCACCACCATCAATGTGCCCGCAAACTCATTGATTACAGTACCCGCCACGGCCACCGGGCCAGCGTCCATCCTGGTGACAACCAATGCCTCGTTGCCCATCAGCATCACCACCATACTGCCAACGATCCAAGTGATGGCAGGGTCACCCACCGTAACTGGGTCCCCCGTGGATGACACGGGTACGAACGCTGTATTCTGGGGCGGTGGCCATCTGGCAGTGAACCAAGCGGGTACGGTGATGGTGTCTGATGGCGGCTCACTGCGGCAAGTCACGCAGTCAGGCGTTGTCACAACCTTGTTACCGGGCTATTTGCCCTACGACTGGGAAGGCATTGCCGTTGATGCGGCGGGCACAGTTTATGGCTCGGGCACCTCGTATGCACCACCACCGGACGCCTATGGCGCGTCAATTCAAACCCGAACTCTCACGGGCAGTTTGGCGACTGTAGTGTCCAATTGGACGACCTCACCCACCGTCAGTGCGCTGGGTTATGGTGGTTTAGCAGTCAACAGCAGTGGCACGATATTTTTAACCGATGCGCCCAACCACCGTATCCTTAAATTCACGCCTGCTGGTGCGGTATCGGTGTTCGCCGGGAATGGCAAAGCAGGCTTGACCGACGGCACGGGCATCATTGCCTCTTTCAATAAACCCAGCGATCTGACCATAGACGGCGCAGGCAACCTGTATATCTCGGACACGGGCAACTCGGCCATTCGGAAGATCACGCCAGGTGGGGTCGTTACCACCATCAGCAAACTGGCCACCCCTGGCGCGATTGCTGCGGATACAGCGGGTAATGTCTTTGTGGCGGCGGGCACGCCCCGAGGGCTGTACCGTATTAGCAGCGATATGACGACTACCGTGTCCTATCCCTTGGCAGGCATCACCGACCCTATTACAGGGCTGACCGTGGACAGCCAAGGCCGGGTCTATGTGGGTACCTTTGGCATCGGCGCACAGATTTTCAAAATCGCTTTTTAATCCATGGCCGGACCGCAGTCAGGCAGTAATGTCACACACTGTCCAACGCCTGCATATAACGTGCATCCGTCATCAGTGCGTCCCAGCTGAGCGGCAAAGTCTGTGGAAGCAGGCTTACACGGCGGGTTTCGCTCAGCTCACTGGGGTTAAAACGGCCTTCGGTTTGCGCTTGAGCCAGGCCCGTTATCAGGGCATCAACGCCTGCGCCTCCGTCTAGGCTTTGGTTGCACAGCAGCACCATGTCACAACCGGCATTCAAGGCTGCCAGCGCAGCATCGGTGTAACTCAGGTTATGGCCGTCAAGCTGTCGTGCACCTGCCATGGAAAGGTCATCACTGAAAACCGCACCAGTGAAGCCCAGCTGACAACGCAAGATGTCGTTCAGCCATTTCGATGAAAAACCAGCGGGTCTGGCATCCACTTTAGGGTAAATCACGTGGGCGGGCATCACCGCCATCAAACTTCCTGACAGCCAGCGGTAGGGTGCAGCGTCGTCAGCCAAAATCGCTTTGAGACTACGTTTGTCGACCGGGATATCGGTATGTGAATCAGCTTTGACAAAACCATGACCGGGAAAATGCTTGCCGCAATGGGCCATACCCGCTTGCAGCAGGCCATGCATCAGACTTTTGGCGAGCAAGCTGACAATACGGGGGTCGTGTGAAAAAGCACGGTCGCCGATCACGCCACTGTCACCCCAGTCTAAATCCAGCACGGGCGTGAAGCTTAAATCCACTCCACAGGCGCGCAATTCAGCGGCCAGCACAAAGCCGCACTCGGTTGCTGCGTGAATGGCGGCGAGCGCTCCGCTGCCATCCCCAGGTTTTTTGTCTTTTCCCCAGCGCTCCCCCAAGCTACGCATGGACGGTAGGTGGGTAAAACCGTCAGTTTTAAAGCGCTGCACGCGTCCCCCTTCATGGTCTACGCAGATCAGCAGGTCATCCCGCACGGCTTTAATTTCTGCATTCAACGCGACAAGCTGATCGCGGTTTTGCCAGTTGCGTGCAAAGTGGATCACACCGCCCACCAACGGGTTTTGAAGACGCTGCCGGTCAGCGGCGGTGAGTGTGGTGCCTGCAACGTCAATGATTAAGGGCGCGTGGGCAAGGGGTCCAGAGATTGGCATGGTAGAAATTTCTATTCAGGTGTTTTACGGGTATCTACAGGTACTTACTTACTTACTGGTACTTGCTTATTTTGCTATTATTTTAATAGCATATTGTGCATATTAAATATACACCTAAGGCTAATTTCGCTCTACAACCACAAAGCTGGCAGCGTAGTCCGTTTCGTCCGTGACACTGACGTGGGCGACCAAGTCCTGCGCTTCAAACCAGGTTTTCAAGGCACCGTGCAGCACCAAATGGGGCTTACCACTGGGCAAAGAGGCCACTTCACAGTGGCGCCATGTCATGGGCATGCGCATTCCCATACCAATCGCTTTGCTAAACGCCTCTTTGGCAGAAAACCGCGTGGCAACAAAGCTGATACCCCGCTCGAAAGACCGGGCTTGGCGCGTGATGTAGGTGGCATATTCGGCTTCCGACAAAATACGCTGCGCAAAACGGGGCCCAAAACGGGTGAGCGAGGCACGGATGCGGCGTACGTCGCAAATGTCGGTACCTATGCCGTAAATCATGCGTGAGCCGACGCTATGCAGCGCAAGAAATCCTCTACCGTTGCGGTGTACCCCAGCTCCAGCGCGTCGGCAACCAGCGCGTGGCCGATGGACACCTCCTGAATGCCACGTACCGCACGCAGAAAATCGGTGAGGTTGTTACGGCTCAGGTCATGGCCTGCATTCAGGCCCAGCCCGGCTTCGCGTGCAGCGAGCGCAGTGGCCACAAATTGCGCCTGCACTTCAGCCTGCATCGCCGTACCGTGTGCGCTGGCATAGCTTTCGGTGTACAGCTCGACGCGGGTTGCACCTACCGCTTTGACCGCAGCCATAGCGCTTGGAACTGGGTCCATGAACAGGCTGACGCGCACACCCAGAGCATTGGCCTCTTCAACCAGCGGCTTGAGGCGGGCAGCATCGTCGGGGAACGTCCAGCCATGGTCACTGGTGGACTGGCCTTCACTGTCCGGCACAAACGTGGCTTGGTGAAGTGGCAAACCCAAGCGCCGCAACTCGCGTACAAAGTCCATTAGGTTGTGAAAGGGGTTGCCTTCCACGTTGAATTCACGGTCGGGCCATTGCTGCATTAGCGCGGCGAGATCGTATACATCATGTGCACGAATATGGCGTTCATCGGGGCGCGGATGCACGGTGATGCCTTGCGCACCAGCCTCAAGGCACAGTGTGGCAGCGCGGGTGACGCTAGGTATGCCTAGGTGCCTGGTATTGCGTACCAGGGCTACTTTGTTCAAGTTGACAGAGAGCGCTGCGTGGGGAATCTTTGGCGTAGGGGCTATGGAAGTCATGTTATTTACTGCTACTCATTTACTGCAAGTCATTTCTTGCAAATCCATCATCATCTGCTGGGTACGCAGGGTAGTTACGCCGCAATGGTAGTGCAGCAGGTCACGTAATTGCCGCTTGAGGGCGTTCGCCACTGGGGCGCAGGCACGCAAAGTCGGGGTGAAGGGGGATGGTGTATCCAGCGCTTGCTGCAAATCCAGCCATTGCGCACCCGTTAGCCCTCGCTCTTTGCCACTAACTTCACGCAGACCACCCTCAGGGACGACGCAGTAGCTGCGCTCGGTGTCTAGTGGGGCAAGTGTCAGGGTTTGCATGTCCAACGCCGGCAAAAAACCAATGTCACGCAACAGCAGCAGCTCGAAGCAGCGAAGCGTCGTTTGCAGCACCTCACCTTGCTCCGAGGCCAGCACCTGCACCACTTTGGCATAGAGGTCGAACAAGCCTTCATGCGCATCTTCGCGGGCCAGCAGGCGAATCAACAACTCGTTAAGGTAGTAGCCCGACAGCAGTGCATCTCCCGTTGGCATGACATGACCGCCCATCCACTCGGCGCTTTTAAGCGTACGGATTTCTGCGTCGCCACCGAAGGCCAAAGACAATGGCTGCAAGGGCAGCAGTACCGGGCGAAAACTGGAGGTGGGCCGCTTCGCCCCTTTGGCTACCAAAGCGATGCGGCCATGGTTTCGCGTGAATACATCCAAAATCAGACTGGACTCGCTCCAGTTGTAATGGTGAAGGACGTAGGCGGGCTCGTGGGTTATGCCAATCGAGCGACCAGTGGCGGGCCTGGTACGGCTGGTGGCCATGTCCGCAAGCTGGTCAGATTTAGCGCGCTTACTGGTAGCCGAACGACCGCACCCGCGCTTCGTCATCGGCCCAGCCTGAGCGAACTTTGACCCAAATCTCAATGAACACCTTGGCATCCATCAGTTTTTCCAGCTCTTTGCGGGTTTCAGAACCAATGCGTTTCAGGCGTTCGCCCTTGTCACCAATCACCATGGCCTTGTGCGTATCGCGCTCAACGACGATGCTGGCAGCGACCTTCACAAACCGTTTGTGGAGCTTGCTAGGCTCTTCTTCAAACTTGTCAATGATGACGGTGGAGGTGTAGGGCAACTCGTCCCCCGTCAAGCGGAACAGCTTTTCGCGCACCATCTCGCTAACCAGGAAGCGTTCGCTGCGATCGGTAAGTTCATCATCGCCATACATGAAGTTTTGCTCGGGCAAGTACTTTTCGCAGATGCCAAACAAGCGCGTCACGTCTTTGCTGTTTTTCGCCGACATGGGCACAAATTCAGCAAAGGCGTGGCGCTCTTGCATGGTTTGCAGCCACGGGGCGACATCACCACGGCGGTGGATCAGATCGAACTTGTTGCCAATCAGGATGGCGGGTACGTCTTTGCTGAGAAGCGACAGCACCTTGGCGTCGGCTTGCGTGAAGTGACCGGCTTCAACCACCATCAACACCAAATCAACATCACCAACGGCACCAAGCACGGTTTTGTTCAACGAGCGGTTCAGCGCGTTGTTATGTACTGTTTGGAAGCCAGGCGTATCGACAAACACAAATTGCGTCAGTCCCTTGGTGTGCATACCGGTGATACGGTGACGCGTGGTTTGGGCTTTGGCTGATGTGATGCTGATTTTTTGCCCTACCAGTGCGTTAAGCAAGGTGGATTTGCCCACGTTGGGACGACCCACAATGGCAATCAAACCACAGCGCTGGCCTGCCACAGGCGCAGAAATACGCCGAGGGGCGAGCTTCAACATGGCCTCAATATCAGGCATCGGCGCTTCATTTTCGATAGCGTCTGATGCCAAGTTAGCTTGATCCATTGCCGATTTTGGTATTTTTTCAGCTTTAGGAGCTTTAGGAGCTTTAGGTACCTTGGGTACCTCAGGTACTTGAATAGATGCTTTGGCAGATTTTGGAGTTGTCATTATTTAGCCTTGGCTCTGAGGGTTATCAACATGGCGGTAGCGGCAGCCTGCTCACCGGCTCGACGAGATCCGCCTATGCCACGTTCAGTTATGCCGTATTCAGTAATTTCGCATTCCACGTCAAAGGTTTGCTGGTGCGCGGCACCCAAAGTGGCGACTACGCGGTAATTGGGTAAACGCATTTTGCGCCCTTGCAGCCACTCTTGCAGTTCGGTCTTGGGGTCTTTGCCGATCGCCTGCATCTGGGGTTGAATATCCACCGCCTGAAACAGACGGCCAACCAGCGCATCGGCAGCGGCAAACCCAGCATCCAGATAAACAGCGCCGATCACAGCTTCAAGCGCATCAGCCAGGATGGAAGGACGCTTATGACCACCCGAACGGGCTTCGCCATCACCTAGGCGCAACACCTCAGAAAGCCGCAGATCTTGGGCCAGCTGATGCAGTGTGTCTTGTTTAACCAAATTGGCCCTAACCCGTGACAAGTCGCCCTCAGGCTGGTTCTGAAGGCGGGTGTAGAGCAGGGTGGACACTGATAAGTTGAGCACCGAGTCACCTAGAAACTCCAGCCGCTCGTTATGGTCGGCAGAAAAACTACGGTGCGTCAGCGCTTGGCCCAGTAGCTGAGGACTAGAGAACTCGTGGTGAATGCGGCGTTGCAGAGAGAGCAGGCCTTCACTTAAAACAAAATT
>JAYUED010000142.1:0-11969 GCA_043739385.1 Betaproteobacteria bacterium
GGGCGGTCATGAGGGGGAAAGGTGGTTAAGACGCTTGAGCTTGATGCAGGACATTTTGCAGAATGCAATTCTGCATTTTCGCGCCTAAATCAGGACTAAAGCGCCCTGCTGCCACCTTTCCGCTTGTCGGACTAACGACTGGCCAGATTACTTGCCGCTTTGCGCAACCGCCAAGGCATCGCTAGACCAACCACCCCCCAGTGCTTTGTACAAACTCACTACGGCATTCAACTGCCCTCGCTGCGTATCGATCAAGCCAGACTCAGCCTGCGACAGGTCGCGTTGCGCATTCAGTACTTCCAAATAATTGGAATAGCCATTTTTATAGCGCAAATCAGCCAGCCTAAGCGTGCTGCGCAGGGCGTCAATGCGCTTGGTAGTGGTCGTGGTGATGTCACGCCCCACGGCTACGTTGTTCAACGCATCATGCACATCACGGAAGGCACTTTGCACGGCTTGGGTGTACTGGGCAACGGCTTGTTGCTGGCGGGCATTGGCGGCTGCTACTACCGCGTCGATGGCACCGGCGCGGAAGATAGGTTGGGTCAAGTTGCCAATTAGGTTCCAGAACATCGAGGCAGGGTCAAACAAAGTGCTCAATCTTTGCGATTGCTGACCTAGACCCGCCGTCAGGCTGAATTTGGGAAAGTAAGCAGCCCGGGCTTGACCGATGTCGGCGTTGGCCGCTATCAGGTTTTGCTCGGCGCTGACCACATCAGGACGGTTGTTCAGCAGGTCAGAGGACAAATTAGCCGGCACCGAAGGACTCGCGTAGAGCGCCGCCATGTCAGCACCGCGCGCAATCACGGGATTAGCTATGGCAGTGGGTGTACGCCCCAACAGTAAAGCCAAGGCGGATTCAGCGTTACTGCGGCTTTGGCGCACGGTTTGCAACGTGGCCTCCACACTGGCGGCTTCCGATTCAGCCTGTCGCAAGTCGATTTCACCGACCACACCGCCTTCAAACCGGCGCTTTTGCAGGCGTAAGTTTTCGGTGCGGGTAGCGAAGGTTTGCTCGTTCAGCGTCACCTGAGCATCGAGGGCACGCAGGGCAAAGTAGTTTTGAGCGACGTTGGCATAGAGCGTGGTCAGCACAGTGCCCCGGCTAGCGGACTGCGCCAACATACGCGCGCGGGCGGCTTCGTCAGCGCGGGCGTACTTACCCCAGAAGTCAATCTCGTAACTGGCGGTCAAGCCAATTTGACGGTCGTTACTGTAAGGGCCCAAAACGGGGCTGAAAGTGGACGCGTTTTGGCTGGTTTCACGCCGGGTTACGCCCGCGTTCAAATCGACTGAGGGGTAGAAATTGGCGGCGTTTTGGTTCAACGTAGCGCGGGCTTCAGCGATACGGGCACTGGCCAAGGCTAAGTCTTGGCTATTGGCGGAAGCTTCTTGCAGCAATGCATCGAGAACCGGGTCTTGGAAAGACTTCCACCAAGTAAGCCAATCAGCATTACCAACGCTACTTACGTTACCAGAGTTACTGACGGTCGTACCCGCCCCGGAAGGCGCTGCCAAGCTGGCGGGCACCTCCAGAACAGGACGCTGGTAATTTGGACCTAAAGGCGCAACTCCGCAAGCAGTCAGAACACTGACAGCTACTAAGGTCATGGCAAATTTAAACATGGGTTGCTCCTTTCGCAGGGGCGTTCAACATCGCAAAGTCTTCAGGCTTGCTGCGCAAGTGCCAGTCGTTCACCAGTTTGAAGAACAAGGGCACCAAGAAAATAGCCAGGAAAGTGGCAGCCAACATACCACCCAAGACACCAGTGCCGATGGACTGGCGCGCTGCCGCACCCGCACCGCTGGAGAAGGCCAGCGGCACCACGCCCAAGATAAACGCCAATGAGGTCATCAAAATCGGACGAAATCGCAAACGAGCTGCTTCTAGCGCAGCAGCCACAGGGGTCATGCCTTCATTCACTTTCACCGTAGCGAACTCCACAATCAAAATTGCGTTTTTGGCGGACAAGCCCAAAAGCGTGACCAGACCAATCTGGAAGTACACGTCGTTGGCAAAATTACGCAGGTACACAGCAGTCAGCGCGCCGAAGATCCCGAACGGCAAGGCCAGCAACACCGACAGCGGTAACGACCACTTTTCATACTGCGCTGCCAAGATCAAAAAGATCATCACAAAACCTGCACCCAAGGCTAAGCCTGCGGCACCACCACTGCGTTTTTCTTGGAAAGCTGAGCCACCCCAGTCATAGCCCATATCGTTAGGCAATACCTTTTTGGCGGCGCGTTCCATAGCCGCAATGGCTTGGCCTGAGCTGTAGCCGGGCTTGGGATCACCCAAAATTTGGATAGAAGGCAACGCATTGAAATGCTGCACAGAATCTGGCCCAGCGGCAAACGTGACGGTGGAGACCGAGCGAATCGGGATCATCTGGCCGGTTTTGGAGCGCACATACAGCGCGCCAATATCGTCTGGCTTGGATCGAAATTGGCCTTCCGCCTGCATCAGTACCTGGTAGATACGGCCACTTTTGTTGAAGTCATTCACGTAGTAGCTGCCCAGCGTGGCGGCCAGGGTGTTGTAGATATCAGCCACAGCAATACCCATAGAACGGGCCTTTTCTGTATCTACACTGACAAACAGCTGAGGTGAGTTGGCCTGCCACAAGGTTTTGACGCCTTGCAGTTCGGGCTGCTTGTTTGCTTCTTCCAACAGTTTCGGCAGGATTTGCGCCAAGCGACGCACGCCGCCGTCACCGTTGTTTTGCAGGTAAAACTCAAAACCACCGGTTTGACCCAGGCCTTGGATAGCCGGCGGGCTGAACGCCAAAGGCAGGCCTTCTTTGATGCCACCGGTTTTGCCGTAAAACTCGCCTACGATGTCTTTAGCCGACTGCTTGCGTTCGGCCCACGGAATCAAGGGGAAAAACATGGTCGCTGCAGACGACTTCAAGCCGCCACCACCCAGGAAATTTAAACCCACCAAGCTGAACACAGTGTCAATATTTTTGTTGGGAGACATCGCCGCTTCAATTTTCTTCACGACCTTGTCGGTACGGTCAAGCGAAGCGCCCTCAGGCAAGATAGCAGCGCCAAGGAAGTAACCTTGGTCTTCATCAGGCACCAGCCCGCCGGGCACGGTTTTGAACAGCACGCCCGTAAGCACACCCATGCCAATGAACAGCAAAATACCGACAAAACCACGCTTTAAAAAGAAACCTACGCCGCGGGTATAGCGGTGCGTCAAACGCTCGAAACCGTTGTTAAAGGCAGTGAAAAATGCATTCTTACGTTCAGCACCAGGCTTAAGAAGCACCGCGCACAGTGCGGGAGTCAAAGTGAGCGCAACAATGCCTGAGAGCACCACGGCGATAGAGATCGTTACCGAAAACTGCCGGTACAGTTCACCCGCCAAACCGCCGAGGAAAGCGACAGGGATGAAGGCCGCGCACAGCACAAGAACAATAGCGATAACCGGCCCAGTCACTTCGTGCATAGCCTCGATAGCGGCATCGCGAGGGGTCATGCCCTCTTCGTGCATCAGCCGCTCTACGTTTTCCAGCACCACAATCGCATCGTCCACCACGATACCGATAGCCAAGACCATACCAAACAGTGTCAGCGTATTGATGCTGTAACCCAGCAGGTGCAAGCCCGCCATAGTGCCGATGAGCGACACCGGCACGGCCAGCGTGGGGATGATGGTGGCACGCCAGCTTTGCAAGAAGAGGTACACCACCAAGAACACCAAAATCATGGCTTCCGCCAGTGTTTTAACCACTTCTTGTATGGACTCTGACACGAATGGAGTGGTGTCGTAAGGGGTGGAATAGGTCAGCCCCTCAGGAAACTTGGCTTTGAGCTCCAACAAGGTTTTTTCAACCGCCTTGCGGGTGTCGAGTGCGTTGGCACCGGTCTGCAAGAACACGCCAACCGGCACGGCGGGGTGGCCGTTCACGCGGCCGTAGAAGTTGTAATCTTTGGAGCCTAACTCGACTCGTGCTACGTCTTTAAGGCGCACGATGGCCCCTTTATCGCCGCTGCGGATGACGATTTCAGCAAACTGCTCTGCAGTCAGCAAACGGCCTTTGGCAGTGACGGTGAGAGTCAGCTCTTCCGTGTTGTTCGGTGGCGAGCCGATCTTGCCAGCCGGGTATTGGGCGTTTTGCTCGGTGACCGCTGCGGTCACATCGCTCACGGTAATGCCCAGCTGCGCCATGCGGTCAGGCCGCAGCCACAAGCGCATCGCGTAGTCTTTGGCACCGAAAATTTGCACGTTGGTGGTGCCAGGCACTCGCTTGATCGCATCCAGCATGTTTTGCAACACGTAGTTCGATATAAAAAGCGAGTCGTACCGGTCGTCTGGCGAGTACATTGCCGCTACCACCATGAAGTTGGCCGAACTCTTGGCTACTGTCAAACCTTGGCGCTGCACCTCTTGGGGCAACTTGGAAAGCACCTGGTTCACGCGGTTATTCACGTTCACAGCTGCAATATCCAGATTAGTGCCGACTTCAAAAGTCACATCAATACTGACAGAACCGTCACCTGACGAAGTGCTGCTCATGTAGAGCATCTTCTCGACGCCGTTGATGGACTGCTCAATAGGTGCGGCAACAGCCGTTTCAAGCACTTCCGCAGAAGCACCAGGGTAGATAGCCCGCACATTGACCACGGGCGGTGAAATGTCGGGGTAGCGAGAGATAGGCAGCACGCGCATAGCGGCCAGCCCGGCAAGCACCAGGAACAGGGACAACACCGTCGCGAAAATCGGACGGTCGATAAAAAATTTGGAGAACATAGTGAAGCTTGCTCCTTATTTAGTAGCTGAAGAAGCTGATTCAGCCTTCACACCAAGTTCTTTTGGCTTATTTTCAGCGGCTCCCGGCGCTGTAGCGGGCTTGCTGCCCATTTCACCGGTGCCTTTAGCTTCGGCCACATAAGGCACAGGCGTTACCGTCATACCGGGCTCATGCGCTTTGATGAAGCCGTCAACCAACACGCGGTCACCGCTTTTCAGGCCCTTGGTCACGGCCCATTTGCCTTGGTTCCAGTCACCCAGCTCAACAGGGTTGGGTACCAACTTGTTGTCTGGCGAAACGGTAAACACCATCTTGCCAAACGGACTGTCGATCACCGCACGCTGGGGCACAGCCAGTGTGTTGGGATGGCTGGCACCGCTGAGCATCACACGCACAAACTGGCCTGGGCGCAGACCACCGTCTGGATTGGGAATTTCGGCACGGGCATCAATGCTGCCAGTTTGTGGGTTCACTTTTTCACTCGAAAAATTGAGCTTGCCGGTGCGCGGAAAAATACTGCCATCCGCTTGCTTCACTTTCACAGTGAAGCCCAGGCTGCCGTTGGCGGCACGCTTGCCCGGAACAGTCAACTGGCCTGCATTGAACTGCTTGTTCAGCCGCAGAAAATCACTCTCAGAGACGCTGAAATTCACGTACATAGGGTTGGTCTGCACAATGGTGGTCAGCAGGCTGTCGGCTGCGGTCACCAAGCTGCCGTCTGATTTATTGACGACGCCAGTAGTACCGGCAATAGGAGCAACAACCTTGGTGTAACTCAGGTTCAAGCGGGCCTCGTTGGCCTGAGCCTGTGCTTGCTTTAATGAGGCTTCGCCCGACTCAAGTGCAAATTTGCTGTCATCGTATTCTTTTTGGCTGATGGCTTTTTCTGCGATCAGCGGAGCCAAGCGAGCTTGGTCGCGTCGAGCTTGGTTAGCCTTAGCCTGAGCCACCGCCACAGCCGCATCGGCAGATGCCACCTGGGTTTGAAAGTTAGCTGGATCAATTTGAAAAAGCGGCGCACCGGCTTTGACGATCGCACCCTCTTCGTACAGCCGGCGCTGCAAGATGCCGGCAACGCGGGCACGCACCTCAGTTTCACGCGAACCAGCTGTTTGTCCCGTGTACTCCAGCTCAAGAGGTTGAATTTCAGATTGCACCGTAATTACAGCCACTTCTGGCGGTGGCCTGACCCCGCCAGGACCGCCTGGCCCTACTGCATCGCTTTTGCCACAAGCTACCAGTGCAAAAGGGAGGGCAGCAATGACAAAAGGGGCCACCCAGCGTTGACGCAAAAACGTTCTGGGAGATCTGGTTACTTGAGGGGAGGTATGAAAATCGTTCTGAAACGCGTTCTGAAACGCGTGAGATTGGGCGCTAGTCGGTGCGATTGACATGATCTTAGGGGATTTGATGTAGATGGTGTAGTATCACATACATTCGTGAATGTTTACATTTCGTAAGTAATACTCCTAGGTAGCCTCCAACGACAGCTGTGCCTCTGGCACGGTAAGCCCCAAAAATCACCGAGACCATGGCCAGAAAGACAAAAGAAGATACCGAGCAAACTTACACCGCCTTGCTAGATGCCGCAGAACAGGTGTTTTTTGACAAAGGCGTCTCTCGCACTACGCTCAGCGATATTGCCTCAGCGGCGGGTCTGACCCGTGGCGCTATCTACTGGCACTTCAAAGACAAAGCTGCATTGCTTCACGCTTTGTTTGCGCGTGCCATGCTGCCCATGGAGGCTATGCTGGCCGAAATTATGCTGTGCAGCGACGGCGACCCGATGGGCGCACTGCGTCACCTGTGCATCCACGCCCTGACGATGCTCGCCCGGTCGCCCCGCCAGCAGCGAACCATGAGCATCTTGTTTCACAAATGTGAAAGCACCGGAGATGTGGCGGATGTCATGCAACAAGAGTTGGCCAACCGCGACGAATGCCTTGCGGAGTTTGAAGTGATTTTGCATAAAGCCGTTGCCCAAGGACAGCTGCCCGAGGACACGGATGTATTTCTCAGCATGCAAGCCGTGCACAGCTTCATGGTCGGCACCATGCATGAATGGCTTCTCGACCCTGGGCGCTACGCTCTGGACAAGGCGGCACCAGCGATGGTAGACATGGTGATGGCAGGTCTGCGGGGGAATCCGCCTCGGATAAGTGCCAGCTGAAACATCACCGTATTCCGTACTCTTCCGTCCCGAGTTACAGTTCATTTTCACTGTTTCTGGAGACTCCTTTTATGTTCGTTCCATTAAAAAGCCTGCCCTTGATCGCAAGCGCTGCGGTATTGTGTTGTGCCGCCCAGGCCGCCTCTGTGGCCCCAGTGGCAGCCGAGCATGGCATGGTTGTCACGGCCCAGCATTTGGCAACGCAAGTGGGTGTTGATGTACTCAAGCGCGGGGGTAATGCCATTGATGCCGCTGTGGCCGTGGGCTACGCGTTGGCGGTGGTTTACCCCGCAGCGGGCAATTTGGGCGGCGGAGGCTTTATGACGGTACAACTTGCCGATGGCCGAAAAACCTTTTTAGACTTTCGCGAAAAAGCACCGCTGGCCGCTACTGCCAACATGTATTTGGACGCTGACGGCAATGTCATCAAAGGTGCCAGCACCAATGGTTATCTAGCCGTCGGCGTACCCGGCTCGGTAGCTGGCTTTGAAGATGCCCGCACTAAATACGGCACCATGTCTCGCGCCAAGCTTCTCACACCCGCCATCACACTGGCTGAGCGCGGCTTTGTGCTGGAAGAAGGCGATGTAGACATGCTCAAAACAGCCACGGCTGACTTCAAAAAGGACGCCCCCACAGCGGCCATCTTTTTGAACAAGGGCGAGCCCTTCCAGACTGGCCAAATACTGGTGCAAAAAGACCTTGCTAAAACGCTAAAGTTGATAAGTATTAAGGGTACAGATGGTTTCTACAAAGGCACAGTGGGTGCCGATATCGTGGCCGCTAGTACAGCTGGCAAGGGTATCATCACTCAGGAAGATTTAAACCAATACCAAGTGCGCGAGTTAGCTCCAGTGGAGTGTGATTACCGCGGTTATCACATCGTGTCAGCGCCCCCTCCCAGCTCAGGGGGTGTGGTGATCTGCGAGATTTTGAACATCGTGGAAGGCTACCCGCTCAAAGAAATGGGTTTTCGCTCGGCGCAAAGCGTGCATTATCAAATTGAGGCGATGCGCCACGCCTACCTTGACCGTAACAGCTATCTAGGTGACCCTGATTTCGTAAAAAATCCGTTAGATCGCCTGCTCAGCAAAGACTACGCAGCCAGCATCCGTGCAGTAATTGACCCCGCCAAAGCAGGTATCTCCAAAGACATGAAGCCCGGAGTAGCCCCGCACGAAGGCTCGAACACCACGCATTACTCCATTGTGGACAGTATGGGCAACGCGGTATCCGTTACGTATACGCTAAATGACCGGTTTGGTGCCAAAGTCACAGCCGCTAAAACTGGCGTTCTGATGAACAACGAGATGGACGACTTCACTGCAAAAATCGGCGTGCCTAATATATACGGACTGCTGCAAGGCCAAGCCAACGCTATTGCCCCCGGCAAACGACCGTTGAGTTCGATGAGCCCAACAATCGTGACCAAAGACGGTAAACCCGTGATGGTGGTCGGTACACCAGGCGGTAGCCGCATCATCACAGCGGTGACACACACCATCATGAACGTGATTGATTACGGCATGAATGTACAAGAAGCGGTAGACGCACCGCGCTTTCACCAGCAATGGCTGCCCGATTTGACCAACATGGACACCTTCGGTATCAGCCCCGATACGCAAAAAATCTTGGTCGGTATGGGCCACAACCTAGGTGCGCCCCAGCCAGCCAACCATTTGGCCGCAATTTTGGTTGGTGCGCCTACGCTTGGCGGCAAGCCGCGCGGCAACAACCGCTTCTACGGCGCCAATGACCCACGTCGCAATACTGGTTTGGCTGCGGGCTACTGAAACCCCCTACTCGCCTTAAAAACTGCCTGTAAACCGGTAGCGCGAAGCGGGATGCCACATCGTCGCCACCGATGCCACTTGACCCTGCGAATAGGTGCGGCGGCGCAGCACCAAGCATGGCTCAAGCGGGTTCATGTGCAGCATCTCGCTAACAGGTATGGACGCCACACAAGCCTCTATCTCAAAGCGCACGCCTTGCAGCGGAGCCACCCGCATCAGGTACTCATTGGGCGTGTGGGTGCGAAAATCCTGGTCTAAATAATCCGGGGCAACCAACGGATTGACATACCGGTCCTCCGCCTGGATCGCCACGCCATTTTCGAAGTGAACCACGATGGTATGAAACAGCAGGTGCAGCAGCGGCAATTCGAACTGAGGAGACAGCAGGCTATCGGCCTGGCAGCGTTCAGCCACATGAAGCTCGCTGCTGTGCTCATGCCCACGGGACGCCACTTCTTCGGCGATGTTACGAATCTCCACCAGCGTGGCTTGGTATTTTTGCTGCGCTACAAAGGTACCAGAGCCTTGCACCCGCACCAGCGTACGGTCGCTGCTTAACTCACGCAACGCACGGTTCACGGTCATCCGCGACACACCAAAACTCTTGGCTAGGCTCTCCTCCCCCGGAATAACGTCCCCTTCACGCCACGTACCCGACTGAATCTGCGCCAGAACATGGCGTTTGATACGCTCGAAGGCAGGCAAGGGAACGAGGCTCAGCGCAGACTTGACGGACGGTGACACAGGATTTTTACAGTCATAGGGTGGCAGTAATTGTATGAAATGAATTAACTGGGGACCTCAGGCAAAGTACCGTTTACGTTCGTTCGCCGCTTATAGCGTCACTCAAAACCGTTGTTTGATGCCAACAAACTGACGAAATTATCTTGTTGCATAACCCTGAAAATTGACACATATCTAAAATTACGAATAATAGTAATTCTCATTCTTATTATTAAATAGATTCAATTGAAGAAATACATCAGGTTCTTAGCCTCGGCTGCATTAGTTGGTGTCTTGTCGCAGACGGCCTCGGCGGGAGAGTCGCCCTTTGGCTGGATTTACCTGACAGATATTCATCCTCCTGGAACAAGGGAGTTTGAACAACATATCGATGTACAGCGTACTCAGACGAAAGGCGACTACACCAACACCCTATTGCGCTCAGAGCTCGAATTTGGCATTACCCCAAAGTACCAAACCTCCATTTACCTGAACTCAAGATTCATCAGTGCGAGTCGAAACGGTACAGATGGGACAACAGGAGGACCGAACACTGACATCCCTGACGGCTTCAATCCAACCGACCGCTACAAGATGCATCGCGTCGAATCCGTTTCGTGGGAAAACATCTACCAACTCATGAATCCTTTGGTGGACCCCATCGGGCTTGCACTTTACTTTGAGCCAGCGTGGGGGCCACGCAAAAAGGAACTGGAGTTCAAGTTACTGCTACAGAAGAACTTTCTTGATGACCGTCTGATCACTGCCGCCAATCTTGATCTTTCGAGCGAAAAGAACAATCGAGGAATCGATGTTGAGCGCGCCAGCGAGATCAACCTTCAGTTCGGCACCTCGTACCGTTTCATAAACAACTGGTCTGCCGGCTTGGAGCTTCGCAATCACCGCGAGTTCGCGGGCTATCGCTGGCAAACTCCGCAGCACACCGCGTGGTTCCTCGGGCCTAATATTCACTATGCGAACAAAGACTGGTGGGTCACCGTTGCGATACGACATCAACTCAAAGCAGCCACCGGTTTCACGGATGACCAGAGAGCGGTCATCACCAACGGACGTATTTTCGGCGACGAGCACACGATGAATCAGTTCATCGTCAAAGTCGGCGTGCCGTTCTAGCCATGCGCTGGGAACCTTTTTTGTCGGTGCCGTTAGTCGTCCTTTCCACGGCCAGTTGGGGCAGTGTCTACTTCTCGGCGGAGCAAGCTCAGCAGGCCATGTTTCCTGGCGCTCAATTCACGCAGCTGCATTTGGCCCTGACCCAAGAGCAACGCGACACGTTGAGAGCTCGTTCGGGCGTCTATGAGCCTTTTCAAGAAAATCGTGTCTGGGCAGTAGAGGGACAAGGCTTGTTCATCATCGACCAAGTGGTTGGCAAGCACGAAATGATCACTTATGCCGTCGGTCTTAACCGCGACGGTAGTGTCAAGCAATTGGAGATTCTGGAATATAGGGAAACGTACGGCTCGCAAGTCCGGGATCTCACTTGGCGCAAACAATTCGTCGGTAAGACCTCTGCCTCACCGGTAAAACTCAACAATGACATTACGAACATCACGGGTGCGACGCTTTCGTCAAAGCACATCACGGATGGTGTACGTCGGGTGCTGCTTGTGTATGACATGGTCCTGAAGGGACAATCAGATGCCGGCCATTGAGCGAATGCGCCCCTTGCTAGGGACATTCGTGACAATATGGGCGGAGGGTAATGCGGCGCTCGCTTCGCGCCAGGTTGAAGCGGCTGTCGAGTCCGCATTCCGAGCGATTACCCGCGTTGACCGATTGATGAGTTTTCACCGATGCAGAAGCGACGTCAGCCGCTTGAACCGAGCGCGAACCGGCTCAATCCTGCGCGTACACGCCTGGACTTTCCACGTGCTGACCGAAGCCATCAAGCTCTGGCGCTGGAGTGGCGGAGCGTTTGACTGCAATGTTGGCACCGCGCTGATACGCGCTGGTTTGCTGCCAAAAATGGTGCGAGGCCACGCACACCGAGGCCGCTTTGGGGATGCGGTTAGGTTGCAGCGTAACCACTCGATCAGGCTTAATTCCCGAGTGACACTTGATCTCGGTGGTATCGCCAAGGGCTTTGCCGTCGATAAGGCAGTCGCTGTGATGCAAGCGCACGGCTTAGTGCAGGGACTGGTCAATGCCGGTGGTGACTTGCGCGTATTCGGAGAAGATCCGCAACCGGTGTGGGCTCGTGACCCAGAGAGCCCATCGAAATCACGATTGCTTGGAACGCTGGCGAATGGCGCAGTAGCGACCTCTGGGTCTTACTTCATTGAAGACCGCAAATCGACCACTGTGGCGACCAGCGCGATTGTGGATACTGAACGTGGGCGACGCGTCCCTATGGCTGGCAGTGTTTCAGTTATCGCTCGAAACTGTCTGCTGGCCGACGCCCTGACCAAAGTGGTTGTTCTTCGTGGACGACTGCCCACGCGCCTCGCCAGATATGCACAGGCCAAGGTAGTGGCAGCATGACAACTCACCATCGTTTCA
>JAYUED010000143.1:0-34708 GCA_043739385.1 Betaproteobacteria bacterium
AAGCCGTGGAAGAGCTGAAAAGCTGCCCAACGGGCGCAAAAAATGGCGCTACTTTGAAAGATTGCGCGTGAAATCCTGCCATTTGAAAACTACCGACTCGCTACAGCAACTGGCAACGAGTTATTCAGACCATCCCTGAGATTAAAATTAAGTTTTAAAACGTGCATAAATCGATGTTTTACGATAAATTACTGTGTTGTACCGTCAATGCATCGTTGGGGGTAGTGCGCAAACCATGTGTTCACACTAGGAGTTTCTCAATGGCGATTCAAACCCATTTTTCTACCTGTCACGCTATCCTTTGTACGGGTACTATGCGGTTTGTTGGGGGGCTGTGTTTGTCGACACTCATGCTCGCTGCCCTTAGTGCTTGCGGTGGTGGCGGAAGTGGAAGTGGAAGTGCTGGGAGCGCCACTACACCTATTGCAGTGGATAGTCCGGTGAGAGCGCCTACTTCAGCTGCGACTGCAGCAGTAAGTGCTGTAGGGGCCCTGTCGGCAGTGCCCATCACCTGTTACAACGGCGCTGTAGCCAATGCAGTTGGCGATGATGATCCGTTTTACGTTAATACTTGGGCGCTTAAAAATACGGGCCCAAATCAGGTTGTTTCCGCTCCTGTCAACAACGGCGTGGCGGGCATAGACTCCAACGTCGAGAACGTCCATAAGGCAGGTAAAGGCTGCACCGGCAAAGGCGTGACGATTGCTATCGTAGATTCAGCGCTTGAAATTGGGCATGAAGATCTGGTCGACAACGTGGTGGCAGGTAAATCTTGGAACTTTGCCAATAACACCAACGACCCCAGCCCTAGCGCTAACCAAGCGAATGTAGATCATGGCACGGGAGTCGCAGGTGTGGCTGCGGCACGAGGCTGGAATGGCAAAGGTTCGCGAGGTACAGGGCCACTGGCTTCGCTGGTGGGCTACCCAACCGTAGGCGTGACGCGTCTCGCATCGACCAACTTCGCCGATATGACTTACCTTGCGTTCGGTGCCAAAGCCTTGGCAGATGCCTCAGCGGCAGTGGTTGGGTTATTTGGTGCACGGGCCGACGCTACAGCCATCTTTAATTTCAGCGCTGGGGCTGACTATGCGGCGCCGCCGTCAGTCAGCGATTTTTCGACATCGGATTTGGCGGCGAAATGGGGCACTGCCAATTTGCGCGGTGGACTGGGGGCCGTTTATTTTCAAGCGTCTGGCAATGAATTCACGTCAATGCAAGGGTCTTTGCCCGATTCGACGGTGCTGGTTGTCAATTGCCCTGCGACCTTGACCACGGATGCTAAATTGTTGGGCGGCGAGCTGTCCAACATAAGAGGCATGTCCTGCGGGAACCCAAATCAAGAGCCAGGGATGAAGCCTTACTTCTACATGGTGGCCTCCATGCACAACACGGGAAAGGCTTCGTCGTACTCGAATGCTGGAGCTTCAAACTGGATCGCGGGGTTTGGGGGTGAATTTGGCACCGACGAAGTCGCCATGATTTCCACCGACAACAGTGGCTGTGCAAGTGGTTCAAATAATTTGTCTAACAAGGCCAATCTTGCGGCACAAGTGGGGGAAGTTCTGAGCAAACTGATTGCTGACCTGTTCGGGGATCCAGCCTCCAAAGATGTGAACTGCAACTACACCGGGCGTATGAATGGCACTTCGGCGGCTACACCCAGCGTATCCGGCGTAACTGCATTGCTGTTGGAAGCGAACCCCGCGCTTACTTGGCAGGATGTGGGCTTCATCTTGGCCAAGACCGCTCGCAAGGTCGACTCGACGATTGCCACTGGTACGAATGCCGTGACCTACCTCCCGACGGGAGCCAAAGCACCTTGGAACGTGGAAGACGCGTGGCTTACTAACGCTGCAGGCTTTAACTTTCAGAATCGGTATGGCTTTGGCATGATCGATGCCGACGCGGCGGTGCAGTTGGCCGTGGCCTACACCGCACCTGCTGGTCGGCGTGCTGCACCGCTGACGGCAACAGGCACGTTGTCCGCCACATCCCGCGCAGACAACACGGTGGGTCTCAATGTGGCCACCATCGCCTTTCCTGCGGCAGCGGGCACTTCTGGTCCCCTGCGCCTGGATTTGACCGTGACCAACAACACTGGCGTGGATATCAACCCTGGTTTCTTACAGTTCATCGTGGAAAACACGGTGACGGGTACCAAGTCCATCGTATTGCCCGCTTTTTCTTCGTGGTACGTCGGCGGCAAGCAGTTTCCTATCAAGGCCGGGGGGCAGCAGCAGTTTCGATTCCAGACGAACGCGTTCTATGGCGAAGCGTTAGCGGGCAACTACAAAGTCTATGTGGTGGATTTTTCAGGAGCCTCCGGAGCTGCAGACAAAACGCTGAGCTTCACGCCCACCTTGACATCGTTCAGTATGTAAGGATGTGGTCATGAATAACTTCCTGAGAGTTCAACAAAACGGTAAATTGTGGGGTGTTTCGCTGGTCATGCTGGCTGCGTTGAGCGCCTGTGGTGGCGGTGGGGATGGTGCCGCCTCCCTCATTGCTACGCCTGTGGCGCCCACCCCGGTCGCGACGACCACTTGCTATGACGGTAGTGTTGCCAATACCGTGGGTGCCGATGATCCGTTTTATGCCAACGCATGGCATTTGAAAAACATTGGCCCGAACCAGATTGTTTCAGCTGCGGCCAATAATAGTGTGATGGGTACCGATGTGAATGTGGAGAGCGTTCATAAAGCGGGTAGGGGGTGTACAGGTAAAGGTGTGACGATGGCCATTGTGGACTCGGGCCTTGAGCTCGCGCACGAAGACCTCGTGGACAATGTGCTGGTGGGCAAATCCTGGAATTTCATCAAAAATACCAGCGACCCCAGCCCGGCGTTAAATACCACCGAAGTTGACCACGGCACCGGTGTGGCGGGTGTGGCCGCTGCGCGTGGCTGGAACGGCAAAGGTTCGCGAGGTACGGCTCCGAACGCGTCTTTGCTGGGTTTTCCACTGATTGCCGATGGCGACCCGGCACCCGGCACTACCCAGAGCGACATGAACTATTTGTCGTTCGGTGCCAAGGTGCTTGCGGATGCCAGCCACAACGTGGTTGCCTTGTTTGGTAACCGCGCGGACACGGCGTCCATCTTCAACTTCAGCGCCGGTTCTGACTATGCGGCACCGCCTGTCGTGAGTGATTTGTCCGCCACGGAGTTGGCTGCAAAATATGGCGCAACCAATCTGCGCTCAGGCTTGGGCGCGGTGTACTTTCAATCGGCCGGCAATGAATTCGAGTCCATGGCTAAGGGTGCCTTGCCTAACGGGATGTCCATGGCCGTGGACTGTCCTTCCTTTTTTGAGTCTGAAGCAGCAGCATTGGGTGGTGAGTTGTCCAATCTGAAGGGCATGACTTGCGGTAGCCCCAACCATGAACCTAGCGGAAAACCCTATTTCTACCAAGTCGCTGCGGCCCACAATACCGGTCGAGCGTCTTCGTATTCAAGCGCTGGAGCATCGAATTGGATCACTGGATTGGGCGGCGAAAACGGTGTTGCCGAGGCTGCCATCATCACCACCGACAACAGCACCTGCGCCAGCGGTACTAATAACGCCGGTAACCGTGACACTTTGCTGGCCAAGTTAGGGAATGTCTTGAACAAGCTGGTGGCTGACTTGTTTGGCAGTGCTTCTTCTAACGATGTGAACTGCAACTATACCGGTCAGTTTAACGGCACCTCCGCTGCCGCCCCAAGCGTGTCCGGCGTCGTCGCGCTGATGTTGGAGGCCAACCCCAAGCTAACGTGGCAGGACGTAGGCTTTATTTTGGCCAAGACCGCTCGCAAGGTGGACGCCACCATCGCGACAGGCGTTAACAAAGTTAACTTTCTCCCGTCGGGTGGCTCTGGGGCTTGGAACATCGAAGACCCGTGGATTAGTAATGCGGCGGGCTTTAACTTCCAAAACCGCTATGGGTTTGGTTTGGTAGATGCCAACGCAGCAGTACAACTTGCTGTTTCGTATACCTCACCTGTGGGGCGTCGAGCAATGCCTCTGATGGCAACGGGCACGCCCTCCACAACGGATATCGTTGGTGCCGTCGGGTTGAATGTTTCATCCGTAACGTTTACTGGCACTGGCGCTGTTTCAGGGCCTTTGCGGCTGGATTTGACCGTTGGCAACAATACTGGCGTGGATGTCAATCCTGGTTTTTTGCAATTCATAGTGGAAAACGTCTCAACGGGCACCAAGTCCATAGTATTACCCGCTTTCACCTCGTGGTACGTCGGCGGCAAGGACTTTCCGATTAAAGCCGGAGGACAGCAGCAATTTCGATTTCAGACCAATGCTTTTTATGGTGAAGTTATAGTGGGTGTTTACAAGGTCTATGTGTTGGATTTTTCTGGGGCTTCTGCTATCAAGGGGAAAACGCTGAGCTTCACACCTACATTGACCTCATTCAGCTTGTAATTCTGTAGAGGTAAGGCGCACAAAAATTGAAAAGACTGATGCTTATTATTGGCTTGATCGTGGCGATGGCGCTGGTGTTCACTCAAGTGAACCGTAATTCCGATGCGTCCGTGCCTGTCGCCACTCTTGCCAGCCCATTGGCGGTAGCGTCGCTGCCGAAACCTAATCTCAGCGACGCCACAGTCCAAGCTGTAAGCCCCTCTATGCCGATCGCTACACCCTACCTGCCAACCCCCACTGTTGTCGTGCGTAGAGTATTCGAGATGACCGAATTGACCCGTCGCCTGCCTGATGAGGGGGTGGCTTTGAAAATTGGCGATCGCGCGTGGCGCGTTTTAGGCTCACGGGAGGTGGTGAACACCAGCGGCAAACAGACGGTGCTTGTGCTGCGTGATGAGGCGAGTGGTCAGCTAGATTACCGTCAGTCTGCCTTGCGGTTCGTTTTGAATGCTGGGCAGGATTACGAAGACTTCATTCGATCCCGGAGCAATGTGACACGGCTTTTTGCCAACCCGCTATATGGCGACATTGGCGTCGATGCGGCCAATATTGCCGCTGAATACTCGGCACTGGCCATGGATGCACGTGTAAGCAAGGTTATGTTCATCCCGTTGGAGGTCAAGCCTCAAGCCAAATGAGGCCAGATTCAGTAGTTGGGGCGGAACAGAGATAATCCGGCACATGCCAACCAAAGAAAAAATCCCAGGTTTCAAGCGCGTGCGCTTCACCAAAATGCAAGGCGCAGGCAACGATTTCGTAGTACTTGACGAAACTCAAGCCCGCTTGGGGTTGGCGGGTGCTGACTACCGCTTTCTGGCAGACCGGCATTTCGGCGTTGGTGCCGACCAAATTCTCACCGTGCGCCCCGCGCCTAACCCGCATGTCGATTTTGAATATGTCATCCACAACGCTGACGGCGGTGAGGTGGAGCAGTGCGGTAACGGCTCGCGCTGCTTTGTGCGCTTTGTGGTTGACAAGGGTCTGACCACCAAGCACGCCATCAAGGTACAAACCAAGGCTGGTGTGCTGGAGCCGCGATTGAATCCAGACGGCCAAGTCACGGTTGACATGGGTTTGCCGGTGCTGGATTTGCCGTTGGTGCCGTTTAATGCAACAGGCTTACAAGCGCAATCAGCAGGACTGACGCAGAAGTGGTCGTTTGTGCATGCTGATTCTTCGTTGTTAGCTATAAATTCAGTAGCAAATTTTGAAGATGCCGTAGATGCTGCTATTGAAGTCGCTGTGGTGTCGATGGGCAATCCCCATGCCGTGCTGCAAGTGCCTGATGTGGACCGTGCGCCGGTCGCGTCCCTTGGCCCTTGGGTGCAGCAGCAAAGTGCCTTCCCCAATGGGGTTAATGTGGGATTCATGCAGGTGGTTAGTCGCACGCGCATTCGTTTGCGTGTTTACGAGCGCGGCGCGGGCGAGACGCTGGCTTGCGGCAGCGGGGCTTGTGCGGCCGTAGTGACCGGTATTCTGCAAGGCCTGCTGGACGCCAGCGTTACCGTGGACACGCGTGGTGGGCCACTGCGCATCGACTGGGCAGGTTTGGGTTACAAGGTCACCATGACTGGCCCCGCCACCACCGTGTTTGAGGGCGAAATCGATATTCCCAGCGCCTCAAGTACCCTTTAAAGCTTCTTTTGACCGAGTACCCCATGAATCCCATTACCGAAGACGACATCGCCAATTACTTGGTCAATTCACCTGACTTTTTCGAGCGCCATGCCGAGCTCCTGGCCAGCGTACAGCTCAGCAGCCCGCACGGCAACCGTGCAGTCAGCCTGCAAGAGCGTCAAGCCGAGATGCTGCGCGACAAAATCAAAGTGGTAGAGCACCGCATCATGGACATGATCCGCAACGGCAATGAGAATGTGCTGATTGCCGACAAGCTGCACCGATGGGCCTGCCAGCTGTTCCTGAGCACCAACCCCAGCGATTTACCTGATTTGCTCGTGAATGAAATCAAATCGGAATTCGTGGTGCCGCAAGTTGCCATCAAGGTGTGGGACGTTGCCAGCGCTTACGCAGGTGAGAATTTTGCAATGGGCGTAAGTGACGACGCTAAGACTTTTGCTTCATCTCTCACGGCGCCTTATTGCGGGGTGAATGCAGGGTTTGAGTCTGTCGGTTGGCTTGACGATCCCGCGGCAGCAATGTCGCTGGTCATGATTCCGTTGCGGACTGGGTTGGTTCACTACGCCACGCCAGCGTTCGGTATGTTGGTGCTGGCGTCCTCTGACCCGCAGCGTTTTCACAGCGGGATGGGGACGGACTTTTTAGACCGTATAGGCGAGTTGTCTAGCGCGGCCTTGTCGCGGTTGCGCTGAATGTGACGTGGCGGTCAGATGAACGGAGCTGACCTCATTGAGCAGTATTTGACTTACGTGTGGGTCGAGAAACGGCTGGCAGTGCGTACGTTAGCGCTTTACACGCTGGATCTGGAAAAACTCCAGGCGAATGCCCTTGTCGCTGACGTGGCGTTGACCTCCGTCACGCACGCCCATATTCGTCGCTGGGTGGTACAGATGCACAGTGGAGGGCGCAGTGGGCGAGGTATCGCGTTAATTCTGTCGGGTTGGCGTGGTTTTTACGTCTGGCTGGGCCGCGCGGGGCTGGTCAACAGCAACCCTGTGCAGGATGTGCGTACGCCCAAAGTTTCCAAGCCTGTGCCCAAAGCGCTCAGCGTGGATGATGCCGTGCGGTTTGCTGACTTTGCTGCCGCCACAAGCGGCAGTCTGTCACCGGCTGTGGACACCCACCCTTGGTTGGAAGCGCGTGATGCTGCCATTGTCGAGCTGCTCTACAGCTGTGGCTTGCGTGTGGCTGAGCTGACAGGGCTTGACGTGCGTGCCAGCGCCACGGCGCGGGGCTGGCTGGATTTGGAAAGCAGTGAGGCGCATGTGCTTGGTAAAGGCGCTAAACGGCGCAGCGTGCCGATTGGCGCGAAAGCGCGGGATGCCCTGCACCACTGGGTGTCGGTGCGCACGCTGCTGCGTAGCCAAGTGCCTGGCGCCAGCCAAGATTTAGGCGTAGATGCCGACCCGATGGCACTGTTTATCGGACGCAACGGCACGCGCTTGACCTCCCAGTCCATTTGGCAGCGTCTGCAAAGACGCAGCCTAAGCGCAGGTATGGCGACACCAGTGCATCCGCATATGCTGCGACACTCCTTCGCCAGCCACCTGCTGCAGTCCAGTGGCGATATCCGCGCGGTACAAGAGCTTTTGGGTCACGCTGATATCAGTACTACGCAAGCGTATACCCGGCTGGATTTTCAGCATTTGGCGCAGGCCTATGACGCCGCGCACCCTCGGGCTAAATTGAAGTCTCGCAAAAGTCCCGCCGTCCCCCTTGTTGAACACCTTGTGTATCCTTGCGCCCCTTTGCCTCCTTTGAAATAACATCCCCATGAAAACTATCCGCCTGCGCGACGGCAAAGAGCGCTCCTTGCAGCGTCGCCACCCTTGGATTTTTGAATCAGCTATCGCCAGCGGCGGCGCAGACGCAGGCGAAACCGTGCGGGTGGAATCGCACGCTGGTCAATTTTTGGCTTGGGCGGCATTCAGCCCCACTTCCAAAATTCGGGCACGGGCTTGGAGTTTTGACCCAGAGCAACGCATTGATGCTTCATTTTTCAGTGCTGCTGTAGAGCGTGCTGTAAGTGCTAGAGCCCTATTTGGAATTCAAAGCGATGGGATGCGTCTGGTGCATGGTGAATCAGACGGCTTACCCGGTTTGATTGTTGACCGCTACGGCGACACGCTGGTTGCGCAGTTTTTGTCGTGCGGTGTAGAGCGCTGGAAGACGGTGTTGAGTGACGCTTTGCAGTCTGCTACCGGGCTTACCCAACTCTATGAGCGCTCAGACGCCAACAGCCGCGAACTGGAAGGCTTGCCCAGTGTGGCCGGTTGGCTGCGGGGCGGGGCGGGCTGTGCGACAGACATCACATTGCGCGAGCATGGCTGGAACTTGTCACTGAGCATTGCCGACGGCCATAAAACTGGCTTTTACCTCGATCAGCGCGACAGCCGTAAGCGGTTTTCAGAATGGGTCAAGCAAATTGGCGCGCAACAAGTACTGAACTGCTTTTGCTACACCGGTGGCTTCACCGTGGCTGCGTTGGTGGGGGGGGCTGCAGAGGTCACATCGATTGATTCTTCGGGTCCTGCGCTGGAGCGGGCGAAGGCCAATGTCGCCTTGAACGGTTTCGCGCCCGAGCGCGCTACATGGCTCGACGCGGATGTGAATGCAACGCTGCGCCAGTTCCGCGACCAAGGTCGTCAGTTCGATGCCATCGTGCTTGACCCGCCCAAATTTGCGCCTACCGTGGCCCATGCGGATCGGGCAGCTCGGGCTTACAAAGACATTAACCGCCTGGCCTTGGGGCTGCTTCGACCTGGTGGTGTGCTGTTTACTTATTCGTGCTCTGGTGGCATCAATGCCGACTTGTTCCACAAAATCGTAGCAGGTGCAGGCATCGACGCAGGAGTGGATGGCTATATCTGCGAGCGGCTGGGAGCCGCCCCGGATCACCCGATGACAGTGAATTTCCCTGAAGGCGAGTACCTAAAGGGCCTAGTGGTGGTCAAAAAGTGACAAATATCGAAGGATTGTTCATGATTTTGTCCATTGTCTTGAACAAGACCGCTACACTCCCCACCTGCTGAATTTAGGGTTGCTCGGGGCTGTCACATGGCAGTCCAGAGGCCCTCGATTCCCTAGGAGCACCATGAGCCTTATTCCCGCCACCATCCTTACCGGCTTTCTCGGTTCAGGTAAAACCACGCTGTTAAAACGCGTGTTGACAGAGGCGCACGGTCAAAAAATTGCGGTCATCGAAAACGAGTTTGGCGAAGAGAACATCGACGCTGATATCTTGGTGTCCGACACTACCGAAAACATCATCCAGATGAGCAACGGATGCGTCTGCTGCACCATCCGCGAAGACCTGCGCGCCACACTGCGTGATTTGGCCGAGAAAAAACGCAAAGGTGAGCTCGATTTCGAGCGTGTTGTGATCGAAACTACCGGTCTTGCTGACCCTGGCCCTGTAGCGCAAACTTTCTTTATGGACGATGAGATCGCCGAAAGTTATTTGCTGGATTCGATTTTGACGCTGGTCGATGCCAAACACGCCGCTCAGCAGCTGAACGATCGCCAAGAAGCGCGTCGCCAAGTCGGATTTGCTGACCAGCTATTTATCAGTAAAACGGATTTGGTGGCTAAGGAGGATGTGGATGCACTGATGCACCGTCTGAAGCACATGAATCCGCGTGCACCGCAAAAAGCGGTGCATTTTGGTGAAGTTGCACTGTCAGATGTGTTCGATTTGCGTGGTTTCAATTTGAATGCAAAGTTGGATATTGACCCAGACTTCTTGAAAGAGGAGTCCGAAGTTCATGACCACGGTAGTCACGATCATGACGGCGAGCATGAGCATGGTGAGCATTGCGACCACCCTTCCCATCAGTCTGATGCTGGGCATCAGGGTCACGGGCACCATCACCATCATGACGATGACGTGAAGAGCTTTGTCTACAAATCTGAGCGCCCGTTTGATGCCGCTAAGCTGGAAGACTTTCTAGGGGCTATCGTTAATATTTATGGCCCTCGGATGCTCCGCTATAAAGGCGTATTGAACATGCAAGGTACCGAGCGGAAAGTAATTTTCCAAGGCGTTCATCAGCTGATGGGCAGCGACCTGGGGCCCGCTTGGGCTGAAGGCGAAACGCGCAACAGCAAAATGGTTTTCATTGGTCTTGAATTGCCTAAAGATATCTTCTTGCAAGGCCTAGAGCAATGCTTGGTTTGACGTATTTGTCTTCGTAAGTATCTTTACGCTTTACGTCTTTGGTGAGGTCTGATGTGCAGACCGGTTCGTTGTGTTTTGTGGGAGCGAGAAGCGACATGGTGGTTTCAATGTTTAAAAAGATGGGGTTGGGTCAAATGAAGTCCGAATCTGTTGTTGCGCCCTCTGGTAGTGACGAAAAGCCAAGCGCCAGCGCTAAGTCGATTGACGCTGCTGCCGTTGCTGTGTCACCGAATGCCGTTGTGGTGACAGTGAAAGCCAAAAAAACCTTGGTAAAACCCGCTGGGATGCTCGAGGCTGCGAAGGTTGTTGAGCCAGTCGCTGTGCCCGCACCCAAGCCCGCAGCTAAAGCCGTAAAGGTCCCGGCTTCATCGGTGCCAAAGTCTGCGGTAGACGCCCCATTGCCCGGTAAAACACAGGCTGCAGTTGTTGCACCACCTGTTGTTGATGCCTCTAAGCCACAGCCGGTACCTCGCGCTGCGCGGGGTTCTCGTCTGGCGCAACTTACTGTGCCTTCCATGGCCCAGGCTGTGGCGTCAACGGCTGCAAAAGCCAGCTATACCCATACTCAGAGTACGCCTGCGTATGTCGCACCGCCGCATGCTGCGCCGAAAAAAGATCCTAAGCTGGCCAATAATTGGAAGAGCAAGCTTGTTGCTGAGCTGGTCGACGCTGAAGTGCTGGCCATGGCTGACGACGACTACATGAACGACGCGCAGTTGGCGTTCTTTCGCCTGAAGTTGGTGCACTTGAAGATGGAAATCTTGAACAGTGCCGGTGAAACTACTGAGCACTTACGTGAAGATACGGTGGTCGTGCCTGACCCCGCTGACCGTGCGACTATTGAAGAGGAGCATGCCTTGGAGTTGCGCACCCGTGACCGCGAGCGTAAGTTGTTGAAAAAGATCGAACAATCTATCAATCGCATCGACTCAGGCGATTATGGCTTTTGTGATGAAACCGGTGAGGCTATTGGTGTCGGCCGTTTGCTGGCTCGGCCGACTGCAAGTTTGTCGCTGGAAGCGCAACAACGTCGCGAACTCAAGCAAAAAATGTTTGGGGATTGAGTTTGCCGAAGCCGTTTGCAGGCCGTGCGATAAGGGTTTTCTGACACACTAGGCATCATGACCAAAGAAGAAGATCGTGGATTGTTGTCTCGGATGGTGCGGTTTGTCCGTAACCCATCGGTGAGTTGGTCTGACTTGGATCAGTCAGACCTTGATCCTGAAAGCCGCTACAGCAAACAGATGCTCAAAGACATGATTGAGCGGCGCAGGCGCAATGACTTTGTGCGCAAGCGCGAGTTCGACATGCTTCGCAAGCTTAGGTGCGATAACTTGGCCGGTGCACAAGATGCTGCACGTCCCTCTTTTTTCCCCGTTAGCAATCCAAATAAACCTGACGAGCGGGCCAAGACCATCAAGAAAATTGATGAAATTGAAGCTCAAATGTCCCAACAGTGGTGGAAGACTAAACATGGTGAGGCAGATCCCGCTGCTGCGCACGACGGGGTAGATAACCCCAACACCGATTTCTCTGTTTCGTTTCCTGACCAGATGGGCCAAACCGACTATCCATCACAAACAGTGTCGGGGCTTCGTTCTAAACAGCTAGCGCGCCAGCCGTCTGCTGCAGTTCCTATGAGAGCGCCTCCAGGGGCTGCGTCCAATTTTCAGTCCACCACTGAAGATCCTAGGCGCGCTGCCCAAGACGCTAGGCTTTTGGGTTTGGGTGCTGTGCATGCCTCTCAAAACGGAGGGCTAGTCGCTGGTTATGACGGGCAACCTAGTGGCTTCACCGCATCTAAACTTAATGCGCTACAGGTCAGTGAGTTTGTGCATGACCCTCAACTTGAAGAGGCCGCCATTCGTTTTGCCAATGGCGATGACGAAGGTGCTGAAGCGGCACTGTGCGAAGCGTTAGCGAACCCAGATCCAACAGTGAATGGCAATGTGGCGATCTGGATGACGCTTTTTGACCTCTATCGAGCCACAGGCCAGCAGGAGTCCTTTGAGAATGTCTCATTGGATTTTGCCAATCGCTTTGGCCGTACTGCGCCCTTATGGTTTTCTATACCTGGCAAGATACGTCAGCACGTGCCTGTGTTTACTGAGTCATCGGCTGAACTCAAACCGCATTGGAAAAGCCCTGCCGTCCTGGATCTGCAGTCTTTGGCCTTGATGAAGGCCTCTTTGGAAAAGGCTCCGCAACCTTGGTGTCTAAGTTGGACTGCGCTAGCCTCCATTGACACACCTGCGCTTGATGTGTTGTACGGTTTGTTCACGCACTGGACGGACGAATCCGTGAAGCTCCGTTTCTTTGGTGCCGAGCATTTGCTGGCTGTACTGAAAACGGGCACTCCCTCGGGGGATCCAAAAGTTAGTCCATTGTGGTGGCAGATTCGGATGCAGGTTCTGCGCATCATGCATCACCCTGATGAGTTCGAGGTGGTTGCCTTAGATTACTGTGTGACTTACGAAGTTTCGCCGCCATCATGGGACAGCGCGCTGTGTAATTTCAAATCCATGGACGAACAGCAGCACACCTTAATTGCAGCGCCCACGATTGTGGCTGAGTCGGCGTACGATGGTGCGCTGTCTTCTCTGCCGCCCGAGGAGTTTACCGACACGGAGCGTACCGCTATTGCCGCTTTAGGCTCGCATGTGAGCGCGGTCGATTTGTCGGGCCACATCATGGGAGATGCGGTCGAAATGCTGGACATGCTGAATGCCAAGCTGGAAGGCACCGACCTCATCATTGTGCTTTGTTCGCGCCTGATTCGTTTGGATTTCTTGGCTGCTGGTACCTTGCTCAATTGGGTGTCCACACAGCAAGCGGAAGGACGACAAGTCCAGTTTAAAGACCTGCACCGTTTGGTGGCGATATTCTTCAACGTCATCGGCATCAATGAACATGCCAAGGTGATAGCGCGCACTGACTGATCGTTTCGGCCGGTAACTTCACCCATGAAGTGGCCGCGCACTGCCCTATTTATACGGAGGGACTTTGAGTGTCCCGCACCTCGCTTTTTCAAGGAATTCTATGGAACAGTTTCACGGCACCACAATTGTCAGTGTGCGTCGCAATACGCCTACGGGTGTGCAAGTGGCTATTGGGGGTGATGGGCAAG
Organism: Betaproteobacteria bacterium; assembly: GCA_043739385.1. Lineage (GTDB taxonomy): Bacteria > Pseudomonadota > Gammaproteobacteria > Burkholderiales > Burkholderiaceae_C > Defluviibacillus. Next base: position 13,365 of record JAYUED010000143.1, read on the forward strand.
TTACGCTTGGCCACATCATCATTAAAGGTACTGCGCGCAAGGTGAGGCGCTTGCACCATGGGAAAGTGATTGCTGGTTTTGCAGGCGCTACTGCGGATGCTTTCACGTTGTTTGAGCGCTTTGAAGCCAAGCTGGAAAAACACCAAGGCCACTTGGTGCGCGCGGCGATCGAACTGACCAAAGACTGGCGGACAGACCGCGTCCTGCGCCGTTTGGAAGCTATGTTGGCGGTGGCTGACAAAGAGGCCTCGCTCATCATTACGGGTAACGGCGATGTGCTCGAGCCTGAAAATGGCATTGTGGCGATCGGATCAGGTGGTGCCTATGCCCAATCTGCAGCCAAAGCTTTGCTGGACAACACTACGTTGTCGGCAGCTGAAATTGTCAAAAAATCGTTGGAAATCGCAGGTGAGCTGTGTATCTATACCAACATGAACCACATTATCGAAACTTTGGACTGAAGCAGCTATGTCCTCCATGACCCCGCAAGAAATCGTCTCTGAGCTCGACAAACACATTGTTGGCCAAGCCCAGGCCAAGCGTGCCGTCGCGATTGCGCTACGTAACCGTTGGCGTCGTCAGCAGGTGGAGGGTACCCTGCGTCAAGAGATTACACCCAAAAATATTCTGATGATTGGTCCCACTGGTGTAGGTAAAACCGAGATCGCCCGCCGCTTGGCGCGATTGGCTGATGCACCGTTCATTAAGGTCGAAGCCACCAAGTTTACCGAGGTGGGCTATGTCGGCAAGGACGTGGACGCCATCATCCGCGACCTTGCCGATGTAGCCGTCAAGCAGGCTCGTGAAACCGAGATGCGAAAAATGCGCCCACGAGCAGAGTCTGCCGCAGAAGAGCGTGTGCTGGACGTGCTAGTGCCACCTGCTCGCCGTGCTGAGATTGATATCGAAGATGCTGTGCTTGCCACCCCTGAGACCGAAAGCACCGCTCGCCAAGTTTTTCGCAAAAAATTGCGCGAAGGTGCGTTGAACGACAAAGAAATCGAGATTGAAGTTGATCAACCACGTCAGCAGCTTGAAGTGACGGGGCCGGCAGGTATGGAGGAAATGACCGAGCAGCTGCGCGGCATGTTCAGCCAGATGGGCAAAGACCGGCGCAAGCTGCGCAAGGTCAAAGTCGGTGAGGCGCTGAAGCTGTTGATTGATGAAGAAGCCGCCAAACTTGTCAACGATGAGGAAATGAAAACGCAAGCCTTGCAGATGCTTGAGCAAAACGGCATTGTGTTCATTGACGAAATCGATAAGGTTACCTCCCGTTCGGAAGGCAGCGGTGCCGAGATATCGCGACAGGGCGTGCAGCGCGACCTGTTACCACTGGTAGAGGGTACGACGGTGTCAACCAAGTACGGCATGGTCAAAACTGACCATATTTTGTTTATTGCGTCAGGCGCGTTCCACCTCAGCAAGCCCAGCGATTTGATTCCCGAGTTGCAAGGGCGCTTTCCGATTCGGGTTGAGTTGCAATCACTCTCAGTGAAAGACTTTGAAGCCATTCTGACGCAGACCCATGCGTCCTTGGTCAAGCAATACCAAGCTTTGCTCAGTACCGAGGGCGTGACACTTGAATTTACCGAGGAGGGCATTACTCGCCTAGCCAGCATTGCATTTGGCGTGAATGAACGGACTGAAAACATTGGTGCACGCCGCTTATCGACAGTAATGGAGCGCCTTCTTGACGAGGTAAGTTTTGACGCCGTTAACCTTGTAGGTCAAACCGTGAAGGTGGATGCCACCTATGTAGACGGGCGGCTCAAAGAACTTAGCCATGACGAAGATTTGTCGCGCTACATCTTGTAAACCAATAACGAATCGCTCTAAGAGTCACCATGATCGCACTAGTTCAGCAATATTTCAGTGCATCGGCTGCACGCTTCCCTGACAAAGCAGCCGTATGCTGCGAAGACGAATCCTTGAGCTTTCGTAGCGTGGACGAATTCTCTAATGCGTTTGCTCGGGCTTTGCAGGCTGCCGGTGCTCAGCGTGGTCAGCTAGTGCCGTTCTTTATGAAGAAAAGCCCTCGCTCGATACTGTCAATTCTTAGCATTTTGAAGGCGGATTGTGCCTATGTGCCGATAGACGTGAAGTCCCCTGCTCAGCGATTGACGTCGATTTTGCAAGCGGCTGAGGCGAAAGTTGTGGTGGTTGACGATGAAAGCCAAGCGCTGTTTGAACAACTTATTCCTGAAGGAGTGCGTCCGGTATTGCTCAATATCAGCCAGTTTCAACCTGTTGATGTGGCACCCATCGTAGCTCGCAATTTGTCGATTGATATCGCCTACGTGTTGTTTACTTCGGGTTCTACGGGGGTTCCCAAGGGAGTGATGATTCCGCATAAAGCAATCATTGATTACATTGATTGGTGTGCGGAGACTTACGCGCTGACCTCTGACGACGTAGTCTCGCAGCATGCGCCGCTGTACTTTGATAACTCCACATTTGATATTTACTGTGCTTTCAAAGCTGGCGCTACGCTGCATTTGGTACATGATGATCTGAACGCTGTGCTGCCGCGCTTGGTCAAATGGTTGTCTGAGCGCGAGATCACCACGTTCTTTTGTGTCCCTTCGGTGCTGACCTTGTTGCTGCGTTCGCGCCGGCTCAAGCCCGACAGCTTCCCCAAGTTACGCCATGTGCTAGCCGCAGGTGAAGTGCTGCCGCGCGATATTTTGGCCGAATGGATGGCAATTTATCCGCATATTCAGTTCACCAACATGTATGGCCCTACCGAGATCACGGTGGACTGCACGTACCACATCATTCATGAGCCACCGAGCAAAGATCTGCTTTCCATTCCGATTGGCAAAGCACGTAACAACATGGAGCTGTTTGTCCGGCTGCCTTCTGGCGATTTAAGTCAGGCTGTTGGTGCTGAGGGTGAGTTACTGGTGAGGGGTACTTCGGTTGCGTACGGCTATCTGGGCGATGAGGAGCGTACTGCGAAAGCGTTTATCCAGAATCCTAATAACAAGTTCTTTCACGACCCACTGTATTGCACAGGCGATTTGGTACGGATTGACGAGCGAGCTGATTTCCTGTTTTTAGGGCGAGCTGACGATCAAATCAAGTTTCTAGGCTATCGCATTGAGCTAGGCGAGGTGGAGGCCTCATTGGTTGGCATAGAGGGTGTGCATGAAGGTGTGGTTGTCTTCAAGCATGGCGTCAATGGCGAAGAGGGTGAACTCGGTGCGTTGGTGAACCTGAATGAAGGCTGGGATTTGAGCGCATTGCGTACTGCATTACAGGCACACTTGCCAGGCTACATGGTGCCCACGCGTTTTAAGATTGTCACTACAGATTTTCCTCGCACACCTAACGGTAAATATGACCGCAAGCAAACACTGTTGATGGTGTTTGGCGTGTAGTTGTTTGTGTTGCTGGCCATGCTCGAACGCAACCTGTGGCGTTCTGCACCGTTTCGAGGTATTTCTAGATCTTGCTAAAACTGTCTATGCTCAAGTTTCACTTCGAGAGCTTGCGCTAAGTGCCTTGTTTTAAAAGATTTTTTCTTAAGCCCGCATTTAAATGCTCAGCTAAGTCCTTGATTCCATTGCTGAAATTCGCGTAAGTCCTCTTACGCGCTCAGTATTTCCTGTTACAGTGCAAAAAAGTGGATGTAAGTGGTGAAACGTGTATTTTCTACGTGTTTTGCAGGCCTTATTTCCATGAATTTACTCCCATCACCCCATTGTCTCCATCAGTTTTTGAAAAGGTAGCGTGCTCGTGTTTAAAGGCGCTTCGTCCATTAGTCTCGATGTCAAGGGTCGGCTGTCCATGCCGACTCGGTATCGCGACGTCTTGACGGCGACGAATGAAGGTCAGCTAACCGTTACACGCCACCCTGAAGGTTGTCTTTTGCTGTTTCCCCGTACCGAGTGGGAGCGCTTTAGCCAGCGTGTGGCTGGATTGGCGATGGATGCGCAGTGGTGGAAGCGCATTTTCTTGGGCAGTGCTATGGATGTAGAGCTGGACGGTACAGGGCGCGTGTTGATTTCGCCTGAGCTACGGGAGTCCGCCGGGTTAACCAAAGAGGTGATCCTGATGGGTATGGGCACCCATTTTGAGCTATGGGACAAAGCGATTTACCAAGCTAAAGAAGCAGCCGCGTTGAAGCAGCAAATGCCCGACGTTTTCAAAGATTTTTCTTTTTAAGTTGACTCAGTGGATACGACATGGCAACACACCACAGTCTTGTTGAACGAAGCGGTCGACGCGCTTCAGATTCAACCCGACTTCACTTATGTGGATGCGACCTTTGGGCGCGGCGGTCACTCACGCTTGATCTTGTCCCAGCTGGGGCCTCAAGGTCGCTTGATCGCATTCGACAAAGATCCAGAGGCTGTGCGTACCGCGCTTGCCATGTCGGAAATCGATTCGAGGCTCTCAATTCGGCACGAGGGCTTTGCCCAATTGGGCAATTTGAACGAGAAAGTCGCTGGGGTACTGATGGATTTAGGGATCAGTTCCCCTCAAATCGACAATCCCGAGCGGGGTTTCTCGTTTCGCAACGACGGCCCGCTCGACATGCGCATGGACAGTACCCGAGGGCAAAGTGTGGCGCAATGGCTGGCCGTCGCCGATCAACAGCATATTGCCGAGGTGGTGCGTGATTACGGCGAAGAACGGTTTGCTGTCGCCGTTGCAAAGGCGATTGTTGCGCGCCGAGAAGCAGGGCGCTTGCCCACCACAACCCTGGAGTTGGCCGACATCGTGGCTGGTGCGGTCAAAACCCGCGAATATGGGCAAAACCCTGCCACGCGTACCTTTCAGGCTTTTCGGATTTTCATCAATGGAGAGCTTGAAGAGCTCGCGCAGGCGTTGGAGTCCAGCCTGAATGTGCTGCAACCTGGTGGTCGCTTGGTGGTTATCAGCTTTCATTCGCTGGAAGACCGCATCGTGAAGCAGTTCATTGCCCGTCACACCCGTGAGACCGTGGACAAGCGTTCCCCCGATTGGATGTTGGCCAAGCCATCAGCGATGAAACTGATGGCAATGGGACGTACCAAGCCCAGTACCGCCGAGATCGCGGGGAACCCGCGTTCGCGTAGCGCCGTGATGCGCGTGGCGGAACGGACTGCGGTATGACCAGGCTGAACCTCGTACTGCTGTTGGCTGTTATCGCCAGTGCCATGTACTTGGTGCACACGCAGTACGAATCACGTCGCCTGTTTCAATCTTTGGAAATAGCCAATTCCGAGGCTCGTAAAATTGAGGTGGACAACGACCGTTTGGAAGTTCAGCGCCGGGCACAAGCCACGCCTCTGCGTGTTGAAAAACTGGCTAAAGACAAGTTGCAAATGCGCACTGCTACACCAGCTATTACGCAGTACGTGACTTACGGTGAGCCCAAATGACCCGCAGCGTCCAATACACCTCCAGTCCCTTGCTGGCAAGCCGTACGCCAGTATGGCGCAGCAAGTTTGTAGTGGCCGCCATTGCACTGGCTTTTGTGGGGCTAGCGGCACGCGCGGCCTATATTCAGGTGATTGGCAATGCATTTTTTCAGCACCAGGGTGAAGTGCGGTTCATGCGCACGCTGGAGCTACCAGCCAACCGGGGCCGGATCCTCGACCGCAACGGCTTGATTCTCGCGTCCAGCGTACCTGCCCCCAGTTTTTGGGCGATTCCTGACGATGTTGATGCCGATAAAGGCAAGTTGCAGCAACTCGCCAAGTTGCTCGACATGCCTTTATCGGAGTTGAACAAAAAATTGGACGAAGACAAATCCTTCGTCTGGCTTAAGCGTCAAGTTGATGAGCCTGTAGCCCAGCAAATTACGGCACTGGGCATCAAAGGTATTTACGCCCGTAAAGAATACAAGCGCCAGTACCCCGAGGGCGAAGCGATTGCGCATGTGGTGGGCTTTACCAATGTGGAAGACAAAGGTCAAGAAGGTGTTGAGCTGACGTTCAACAAAGAACTCGGTGGTAAGGCCGGTTCGCGCCGCGTTATCAAAGACCGCTTTGGTCGAGTCGTAGAGGATATCGGCGAGCAGGTGCCTCCTGTCGATGGCAAAGACCTGACACTGAGCGTAGACAGCAAAATTCAGTTCTTTGCGTACCAAAAATTGCGTGATGCTGTTGTTAGCAACAAAGCCAAGGCGGGCAGTGTTGTGGTGTTGGATGCAGTGACCGGTGAGGTTCTGGCCATCGCCAACTACCCTAGCTATGTGCCCGATAAGCGCAAAAACATGACGGGCGAGCAATTGCGCAACCGTGCGATGACCGATACCTTTGAGCCCGGCTCTACGATGAAGCCCATCACTGTGGGTATGGCACTCGAAGCGGGTCGAATCACACCACAAACCATCATCGATACCGCACCGGGCCGTTATCAGATCGGTGGCTTCACCATCAATGACACCCATAACTATGGGGCTTTGACGGTAGAAGGGGTGATTCAGAAGTCAAGTAATGTGGGTGCCTTGAAAATCGCGCAACGGATGACTCCTCATGAAATGTGGGACACCTACACCGCTCTCGGCTACGGCCAGAAGCCGCAGATTCAGTTTCCGGGTGCTGTCACTGGCCGCTTACGCCCTTGGAAAAGCTGGAAGCCGGTGGAGCAGGCCACTATGGCTTACGGATATGGCTTGTCGGCTTCGCTGTTCCAGATGGCGCATTCCTACACCTCGTTTGGTCATGACGGGCAGATCATTCCTGTGACGATTCTCAAGAGTGATGTGCCCCCTGTGGGGGTGCAAGTGTTTTCGCCAAAAACGGCGGCTGCCGTGCGTAAGATGCTGCAAATGGCCGCTGGCCCTGGCGGGACTGGCCCACTGGCTCAGACCGTAGGTTATTCAGTGGGGGGTAAATCCGGTACGGCACACAAACAGGTCGGCAAGGGCTACGCCACTAACAAATACCGTTCATGGTTCACGGGCATGGCGCCCATCGACAAGCCGCGCATCATCGTCGCGGTAATGGTGGACGAGCCTTCTGCGGGGCAGTACTTCGGCGGGATGGTGGCCGCTCCTGTGTTCAGCGAGGTGGTTCAGCAGTCGCTGCGTATGTTGGGTGTGACGCCTGACATTGCCGTCAAGTCACAAACTGTGGTGCAAGCGGTGGAGGAGTCGTTCTAATGTTGCCGAACGCCTGGACCTCGGAGACTTCGCCTGCGTTTGCGTCGCCCGCGCAGGTGGCCCAGTGGCTGCGTTCCACAGTGACAGGTCGCCTTCACAGCGACAGCCGTCAAGTTGGCGCGGGAGATGGCTTCATTGCTTGGCCCGGTGCTGCCACTGATGGTCGTCGCTTTGTCCCCAATGCATTAGCTCAAGGTGCTGCTGCATGTCTGGTAGAACAGGATGGCGTTGATACCGCGCTGCTAAATCCATCTGTTGCTGTTTACGCTCAGCTCAAAGCGGCGACTGGCCCCATTGCTGCCGCGTTCTATGCTTATCCCAGCAGGGAGCTGGTGCTGCTGGCGATCACGGGTACCAACGGAAAGACCTCTAGTGCGTGGTGGCTGGCGCAGGCGCTATCAAACTCAGAGCGATCGACGCCCATTCCGTGTGCTGTTGTTGGTACTTTAGGTATTGGGAAACCACCGCAACTTACTTACACCGGCTTGACAACGCCGGACCCCGTCACGCTGCAACACCATCTGCGCGAACTGGTCGCCCAAGGCGTCCAAGCCTGCGCCATTGAAGCCTCCTCTATTGGTATTGCCGAGCGGCGATTGGACGGCTGTGACATCCGTGTCGCCATGTTCACCAATTTCACCCATGACCACTTGGACTACCACGGCAGCATGGAAGCCTATTGGCAGGCCAAGGTCGAGCTGTTTGCTTGGCCCGGTTTACAAGCTGCAGTGATTAATTTGGATGACCCTCAAGGCGTTGAGTTGGCTGCCAATTTGGCTACGCAGCAGCCAGACTTAGCGCTGTGGACTTACGGCTTTGCTGACCCGGCTCGTTCAGCCGCTTGCCTGCAACCGCGCTTGCAGGCGAAGCAGATTCACTATGCCCGCCACAGCGACTCTGCCTGGGGCGAGCGTTATGGGCTGTGCTTTGATGTCATTGACACCAATGAAAATGCCGGCGAAAAAGTCCACACGGTTTATACCAGCCTGATCGGTCAGTACAACGTGTCCAACCTGCTCGGCGTCATCGGCATGATGCGGGCTTTGGACATACCGTTGCAGGATGCAACGAGAGCCTGCTGTCACCTCACTGCTGTGCCGGGTCGCATGGAGTGCCTAAGCCAGCCGGATGAGCCATTGGCTGTGGTGGATTACGCCCATACGCCTGATGCGCTAGACAAGGCTTTGGCCGGTCTTCGCCCACTGGTTCAAGCACGTGGTGGCCAGTTGTGGTGCGTGTTCGGCTGCGGCGGTGATCGCGACCAAAGTAAGCGCCCACTCATGGCGGCAGTGGCAGAAAAGAATGCAGATCAGGTGATGGTAACCAGCGATAATCCGCGCTCCGAAAAGCCTGAGGCAATCATTAGCCAAATTTTGCTGGGCCTGAGTCATGGTCATGGGGCGCACGACCATGTTCATGTGGAACCCCGGCGTGCCCTCGCTATCGCCCAGGTCTTGCAGCAAGCGGCCCCGCACGACGTGGTACTGATTGCGGGCAAAGGCCACGAAGATTACCAAGAGATCGCTGGCGTGAAGCATGCCTTCAGCGACCAGGCCCATGCGGTGGCGGCACTTGCCCGTCGCAGAGCAGGTCAGTCAACAAAGCTACAACAGCACCACGAACACGAACAACAGCTACAACGCGAATCCAAAGGAGGGGCTGTATGAGTCAAGCCCACACTCAAGCCAGCGTCATGATGACGCTGCACCAAGCCTTGCAATGGCTGCTTCCCCAAATACCCTCCGCACGACTGGTAGGCGACGGCAATCTGTCCATACACCGCGTTCACACCGATTCCCGCACACTGCAAAGCGGTGATTTGTTCATCGCGCTCAAGGGCGAGCATTTCGATGCCAATGATTTTCTGGCTGATGCCAAAGCCAGTGGCGCGCTAGCGGCCATCGCCCACAGCGGTTTAACTGATGCAGGCTTAAGTGGCATTGAAGTGCCCAACACTACCTTCGCGTTGGGAGCCTTGGCGGCGGGTTGGCGTGCGCAATTCAGTCTGCCCTTGATTGCCGTGACGGGTTCTAACGGCAAAACTACGGTCACGCAGATGCTCGCTGCAGTTTTACAGGCCGACAAGCCGAGTCGTACTTTGGCCACGGTAGGCAATTTCAACAACGACATAGGCGTGCCCTTGACGCTGCTGCGTCTGCGCGCTGAGCACGAACTGGCTGTGGTGGAGTTGGGCATGAACCATCCCGGCGAAATCGCTTACTTGTCAAATTTGGCCCAGCCAACTGTTGCGTTGGTAAACAACGCCCAGCGCGAGCACCTCGAATTCATGGCAACGGTACAAGCCGTGGCGCAAGAAAACGGCGCAGTGATCACCTCGTTACCTGCTGACGGTGTGGCAGTGTTTCCCGCAGATAATGACTATACCCGTGTGTGGATGGCGCTCGCATCGCGCCACAAGACCCTCCAATTTGGCTTGACCACCGGAGAGGTGCATGCCGATGAACCTGAATGGCGCGACGGGGCTTGGGCAGTGCGCGCCCATACCCCTCAAGGCACCATCAGCTATCGCTTGCAAATCGCAGGCCGCCATAACGTCAAAAACTCCCTTGCTGCGTTGGCCTGTGCCTTGGCTGCAGGCGTGAGTTTGGTGGCGATCTCGCAAGGACTGAGTACTTTTGTGCCCGTCAAAGGTCGTTCCCGCGCACTGAGTCTGAATTGGAGTGGCCGCCCTGTTACGTTGGTGGACGACACCTACAACGCCAATCCCGATTCCGTGCGTGCAGCCATTGAAGTGCTTGCCGAGTTGCCTGGCCCGCGCCTGTTGGTGCTGGGTGACATGGGCGAAGTAGGTGACCTTGGGCCTCAGTTTCACGCCGAAGTGGGCCGCTATGCCCAAGAACGCGGTATTGGTGCTTTGCTTGCCTTGGGCGATTTGACACAGCATACGGTGAGTGCATTCAACTCAGCACATAACGGTACAGGTCAAGGCCAACATTTCAACCATATTGATGTTTTGAATGAGGCTGTTCTGACCTGTGTTAACGCACAAGTCTGCAGCATCGTCATCAAAGGTTCTCGTTTTATGAAGATGGAGCGGGCTGTAGTTGCCCTCCAGTCAAAGGTTCCCTCATGCTAGTTAGCCTTGCCCAATGGCTCACCACGTTGTCGCCCGATTTTGGGTTTTTCCGCGTTTTTCAGTACCTTACCTTCCGAGCCGTGATGGCCGCGTTGACGGCATTGACGATCGGTTTACTCGCAGGCCCAGCAGTGATACGTCGTCTCACTGCCCTCAAAATTGGTCAGCCGATTCGTGGCTACGGCATGGAAAGTCATCTGGCTAAGCAAGGCACGCCCACTATGGGGGGGGTGCTTATTTTGATGTCGATTACGGTATCTACCTTGCTTTGGTTCGACTGGAGCAACCGCTTTGTCTGGATCGTATTGATTGTCACCTTGGGTTTTGGGGGCATTGGTTGGGTGGACGATTGGCGCAAGGTTGTGCATAAAGATCCCGAAGGCATGCGTTCGCGTGAGAAGTATTTTTGGCAATCGGTGATTGGTCTACTGGCCGCACTCTATTTGGTGTTCAGTATTTCTGAAAGCTCTAACCTCAAGGTGCTAGAGCTGTTCTTCAGCTGGGTGCAGTCGGGGTTTGATGTGAACTTGCCCCCGAAAGCTGGTTTGATGCTCCCATTCTTCAAAGAAGTGAGCTACCCATTGGGTGTGTTTGGCTTTGTGATCATGACGTACTTGGTGATCGTGGGTTCCAGCAACGCTGTCAATTTGACTGATGGCTTGGATGGTCTGGCCATCATGCCGGTGGTGATGGTGGGCTCTGCCTTGGGTGTCTTCGCTTACGTCACAGGCAGTTCGGTCTACTCCAAATACCTGTTTTTCCCCCACATTCCTGGCGCGGGCGAGCTACTGGTGTTTTGTGCGGCGATGGCCGGTGCTGGGCTGGCGTTTTTGTGGTTCAACACCCATCCTGCGCAAGTCTTTATGGGTGATGTGGGCGCGCTGGCGCTGGGCGCCGCTTTGGGTACGGTTGCGGTGATTGTTCGCCAAGAAGTGGTGCTGTCCATCATGGGCGGTATTTTTGTAGTGGAAGCTTTATCAGTGATGGTGCAGGTCAGCTACTTCAAATACACCAAGAAAAAATATGGCGAAGGCCGTCGCGTGCTGAAGATGGCCCCCTTACACCACCATTTTGAGAAAAGCGGCTGGAAGGAAACGCAGGTCGTTGTGCGTTTTTGGATCATCACCATGCTGCTGTGTCTGGTGGGCTTGTCCACCATGAAACTGCGCTAAGGCGCAAACAGTCAGAAGTTGACGCCACCATAACCACCACCATGTTGCACTTGAAAGACCAACCCGTTTTGATCCTTGGCCTCGGTGACTCCGGGTTGGCTATGGCGCGCTGGTGCGCGCGAAACGGCGCACAGGTCACAGTGGCGGATACCCGTGAATCGCCGCCACAGCTTGAGGCCTTGATGACTCAGGTGCCTGGGGCACGTTTTATCAGTGGGTCGCTGGATGCAGGTTTGCTGGCACTGGACAGTGGCATCGATAACGCCCTTGCTAGCGCTTCTGGCATTCGCGCCGTCTATGTCAGTCCAGGATTGACGCCTGCTACGGTTGCTCCTGTTTTAATAGCTGCAAATGATCGCGATATATGCATAAGCGGTGAGTTAGGTTTGTTTTCACAGGCTTTGGCTGATTTGGCTATCACCCAAGCTTACAACCCCAAAGTGCTGGCTATTACAGGTACCAACGGGAAGACCACGGTGACTACGCTGACCGGTCTGCTGATCGCTCGTTCTGGCAAAACCGTGGCGGTGGCCGGCAACATTGGCCCCACGCTGTTAGATACATTGACGGCCAATATATATGGATGTACCTTGCCCGAAGTCTGGGTGCTGGAGCTGTCTAGCTTCCAACTCCACGGTGTGATTAATTTTGAGCCTACTGCGGGTGCCGTGCTGAACGTGACGCAAGACCATTTGGATTGGCATGGCGACATGGTGGCCTACGCGGCAGACAAGGGCCGTGTTTTTGGACAAACTGGGGTAATGCTGCTGAATCGCGAAGACCCATTGGTCATGGCGATGCAGCCTGCAGCAGTCAAGCTGGCGAAGGGCGTATTACCCCGTTCTGTGTTGTGTTTTGGCGGTGATATGCCTCAGCGCCCAGGTGACTTTGGTATCGAAGTAGTTAATGGCATGGCATGGCTGGTGCGCGCACATGAGGCTGATGAAACCCGCCGCCGCCGTAAAGACGCGGCCGATGACGTGACCTTCCAGCGTCTCATGCCGGCTGACGCTCTGCGCATTCGTGGTCGTCATAACGCTGTGAACGCGCTGGCTGCGCTGGCGCTCATCACTGCCGCGGGTTGCGCTCTTGGCCCCGCGCTGTACGCCCTGCGTGAGTACCGTGGTGAGCCGCATCGGGTTGAATCTGTTGCCTTCGTTCATGACGTGGAGTATTTCGATGACAGCAAAGGGACCAATGTAGGTGCTACGGTCGCGGCGCTCAAGGGCTTGGGTGAAGGTTTTTCAGGGCAACGCCGTTTGCTCGTCATTTTGGGTGGTGACGGCAAAGGCCAAGATTTTTCACCACTCGTGGCCCCAGTCTCGCAGTATGTCCGTACCGTGCTGCTGATAGGACGTGATGCCTTGCAGATTCGCAATGTCTTGGCGCAAACAGGTGTTACTTTGGTTGATGTTGAGTCTTTGCCCCAAGCGGTGCAACTTGCCAGTCAGCTTGCCCACGCAGGTGATGCAGTATTGCTGTCGCCCGCTTGCGCCAGTTTAGACATGTTTGACAACTACGTTCACCGCGCTCACGTGTTTTGCGAGGCAGTGAATGGATTGGATTTAGCGCTTGCTTTGGACGCCGGGCAGACCACATTAACGTTGGGTGCGGCGTCATGAACAGCGCCAGCAGTGTTCAGCGTCGAGGTAAGGGCGGTTTTATAGCAAGTTTCTGGGGGGGCGTGGTTGCCCGTGTGCGCAGTCGCCGAGATTCCGATAGCGGGGCAGCCCCAGTGATTTTGCCGGTTGCCCTGGGTGGCGATGCCAATTACAGCCATGGCAGCGGGAAAACGCCTGCGAACCTGTTGGGTTTGGATCAATCCTTAATCTGGGTCACCGCGTCTTTGCTGGCGTTTGGCTTGGTCATGGTGTATTCCGCGTCGATTGCGATGCCGGACAACCCCAGGTTTGCGAACTACGCGCATACCCATTTTCTGCTGCGTCACATGGTGCAGTTGACGATTGCATCCCTTGCCGCGCTGGTGGCTTTTCAGATACCGATGTCTACGTGGGAGCGGGTGGCACCTTGGTTATTCGTCTTTTCTCTGGCCACGCTTATGGCGGTGCTGATTCCGCATGTGGGCAAGGTCGTGAACGGTGCCCGTCGCTGGTTGGCCGTGGCAGGGTTGGGCTTTCAGCCGTCTGAGTTGGCCAAGTTCGCTGTGCTGTTGTACGCCGCTGACTACATGGTGCGCAAGATGGAGGTCAAAGAGCGCTTCTTCCGTGCCGTATTGCCCATGGGTGTGGCGGTGGCGGTGGTCGGTTTGCTCTTACTTGCCGAGCCAGACATGGGTGCGTTCATGGTGATCGCGGTCATCGCCATGGGTATTTTGTTCTTGGGCGGCGTTAACGCCCGCATGTTCTTTTTGATTGCGCTGGTGCTGGTGATTGCCTTCAGCTTGATGATTGCGCTGTCCGACTGGCGACGTGAGCGTATTTTTGCGTACCTTGATCCCTGGAGTGAAAAGCACGCACTGGGCAAGGGCTACCAGCTTTCGCATTCGTTGATTGCGATTGGTCGAGGTGAGATTTTTGGCGTAGGGTTAGGCGGAAGTATCGAAAAACTGCACTGGCTTCCTGAGGCGCACACCGACTTTTTACTGGCAGTGATTGGTGAAGAGTTTGGGTTGATTGGCGTATTGACGGTCATTGGCCTTTTCTTATGGTTGACTCGCCGCGTCATGCACATAGGTCGTCAAGCCATCGCACTTGACCGTTTGTTCGCAGGGTTGACCGCGCAAGGTGTTGGCATTTGGATCGGTTTTCAGTCATTCATCAATATGGGCGTTAACCTGGGTGCGCTGCCCACCAAAGGGCTGACGCTGCCGCTGATGAGCTATGGCGGATCTGCAATTTTGATGAACCTTGTCTCGCTTGCGGTGGTGCTGCGCATCGACCTTGAAAGTAAGCAACTGATGCGTGGGGTGCGATCATGAGTCCTTCACCGAATGCACCGGTTGCTTTGGTCATGGCGGGGGGCACGGGAGGGCATATTTTCCCAGGCTTGGCTGTCGCCGAAGCGCTGCGGGACAAAGGATGGCGCGTGCATTGGCTGGGTGGCCCGAGCAGCATGGAAAGCCAACTGGTGCCTCCACGTGGGTTCCCATTCGAGGTATTGGATTTTTCGGGAGTACGAGGCAAGGGACTCAAAACCCTGCTGATGCTGCCAATCCGTCTGCTTAAAGCCTGTGCCCAAAGTATTGCTATCGTGAAGCGAGTCAAGCCGGATGTGGTCGTGGGCTTGGGGGGCTACATCACTTTTCCTGCCGGGTTGATGAGCGTACTGTGCGGTAAACCTCTGGTACTGCATGAGCAAAACGCCATTGCCGGCATGGCCAACAAAGTGTTGGCTGCTGTAGCGAGTCGTGTATTCACCGCTTTTCCGAATGTGCTGAAAAAAGCGGAATGGATAGGTAACCCGCTGCGTACCGCGTTCACTCAGCAAGCCACACCTGCTGAGCGCTTTGCTGCCCGGGGGAGTCTGCAAGATCAGCCGCTCAAGCTGTTGGTCGTCGGTGGCAGTTTGGGTGCCAAAGCGTTGAACGACATCGTGCCGCAGGCCTTGGCCTTACTTCCTGTCGCTGCTCGCCCTGATGTGCTTCACCAAAGTGGCGCCAAACAGATTGATGCGGTACGTGGCAACTATGCCAAAGCGGGTGTTTCTGCCCAGCTCACGCCTTTCATTGACGATACAGCCAAGGCGTTTGCCGAGGCTGACCTCATTATTTGTCGTTCAGGGGCTAGCACGGTGACGGAGATTGCCGCTGTCGGTGCCGCTGCGGTGTTCGTTCCATTTCCGTTTGCGGTGGATGATCACCAAACTATTAATGCCAAGTTTCTCGTCGATCAAGGCGGTGGCTGGTTGGTCGCTCAGCGCGACTTGACACCTCAATTCTTGGCCGAAATGCTACAAAAAATAGAGCGTGCTAACCTTATGCAGTATGCACAACAGGCCCAAAAAATGAAAAAAATAGATGCAACAGCCCAAGTGGTTGCTGCTTGTGAGGCTTTGGCCCAAAAATAACCATGAAACACGCTGTTAAACACATTCACTTCATCGGTATCGGTGGCTCCGGCATGTCCGGTATCGCCGAAGTGCTGTCTAACCTAGGGTATGTTATTTCGGGTTCTGACTTGGCCGATAGCGCAACCTTGCAGCGCTTGGCTGGTTTGGGTATCAAGACCTACCTCGGCCATGAGGCCAGTCATATTGCCGATGCGGATGCTGTTGTGACCTCAACTGCGGTCAAAGCGGACAACCCGGAAGTCATTGCTGCTCGCGCCAAACGCATCCCTGTGGTGCCGCGCGCACTCATGCTGGCTGAGCTGATGCGCCTCAAGCAAGGCATCGCGATTGCGGGAACCCACGGTAAAACTACCACTACCAGCTTGGTCGCCAGTGTTCTTGCTGCTGCAGGTCTTGACCCGACGTTTGTGATTGGTGGCCGCTTGAACAGTGCCGGAGCCAATGCCCGCCTGGGTAGCGGTGACTACATCGTAGTGGAAGCGGACGAATCGGATGCGTCTTTCCTGAACCTGTTGCCAGTGATGGCGGTGGTGACAAATATTGACGCCGATCACATGGAAACCTACGGGCATGATTTCAACAACCTGAAGAAGGCGTTTGTTGATTTTTTACACCGTATGCCGTTCTACGGTGTGGCGATTTTGTGCACAGACGATGCGGCGATTCGCGACATCATTGCGCAAGTGACCTGCCCCATCACCAGCTATGGGTTCGAAGAGGGGGCACAGGTGAGGGCAGTCAATGTGCGGGCGGTGGATGGGCAAATGCACTTCACTGCGCAGCGGCGCAATGGTGTCACGCTAGCTGATTTAGATGTAGTGTTGAATTTACCTGGTCGACACAACGTGCTGAACGCGCTGTCTGCTATTGCCATAGCCGTTGAACTGAATGTGCCCGATGTCGCTGTTCAAACGGCGCTGGCCGAGTTCAAAGGCGTTGGGCGGCGCTTTCAACGTTATGGGCAGGTGGCTGTGCCCGCTGAGCATGGCAGCGGCACGTTTGAGGTGATTGACGATTATGGCCATCACCCGGTCGAGATGGCTGCGACGATTGAGGCAGCACGTGGGGCCTTCCCCGGGCGGCGCTTGGTTTTAGCGTTTCAGCCGCACCGTTTCACCCGCACACGGGATTGTTTTGAGGATTTCATCAAGGTGATTGGCACGGCGGACTCGGTACTTCTTGCCGAGGTTTACGCTGCCGGGGAAGCGCCTATTGTGGCTGCGGATGGACGTTCGTTAGCCCGTGCGCTGCGGGTGGCAGGCAAGGTGGAGCCGATATTTGTGGACGATATCGCCGGGATGCCGCAAGCTATTTTGGACAACGCTCGTGCTGGGGACGTAGTGATGTGCATGGGCGCGGGGTCGATTGGGGCTGTATCGGGCAAAGTGGTGACCTTGGGAGTGTCGATATGACGACAGAGTTCGGAAAAGTTGCGGTGCTAATGGGCGGCCGCTCTGCGGAGCGCGAGGTATCGCTAATGTCTGGCGCTGGCGTGTTGAAGGCGCTGCAAGGGCAGGGCGTGGATGCCCACGCTTTCGATCCGGCTGAGCGAGATCTGTCCGAACTCAAACGTAAAGGTTTTCAACGTTGCTTTGTTGCGTTGCATGGCCGCTATGGTGAAGACGGCACAGTGCAGGGTGCATTGGAATTACTGGGTATTCCTTACACCGGTTCTGGCGTGATGGCGTCCAGTATCGCCATCGACAAAATTATGACCAAGCGGGTATGGATGGCAGAAGGGCTACCGACACCGCGATACACCTTGCTACAGCGAGGTAGTTTTGATGCGCAGCAAGTTGCTGCTGTGCCTGACGCTTTGGGCTTACCACTCATCGTCAAGCCAGCCCGTGAAGGTTCGTCATTGGGCTTGACCAAGGTACTGGCTGCGTCTGGTATGGCTGAGGCGGTAGAAAAAGCGGTGCAATTGGACGCTGATGTTTTGTGTGAGCAGTTCATTGCTGGTGACGAGGTGACTTGCCCCGTGCTGGGCAGTGGTGACAACGCCCGTGCTTTACCGGTGATTCGTATCGTCGCGCCTGATGGCAATTACGACTACCAAAACAAGTATTTCACTGATGACACCAAGTACCTTGTGCCTTGTGGCCTGCCGGCAGGAGAGGAAGACGCAATTCAGGCGATGGTACTCAAGGCCTACCGCGTATTGGGTAGCCGAGGCTGGGGCCGTATTGACGTGATGATCGACGCATCGACGCGCCTGCCGTATTTGCTGGAACTGAACACTTCGCCTGGCATGACCGGGCATTCGCTGGTTCCGATGTCCGCACGTGCTGCGGGTATCAGCTATGAGGTGCTGTGTTTGCAGTTGTTGGCCGATGCGGCGCTGGATTACAACGCCAACCTTGTGCTGAAAGCCTAGCCGCGCTATGACCTCAGCCTTGCACCCGTCCGATTTGCCAGTCGATGTTCGCCTGATGAACAAGGCCAGTGCGGTTTTGCTCGTCTTAGCATTGCTGACGGCAATGTGGGTGGCCGCATGGTGGCTAGTGAGGAACCCTATGTTCGCTGTGACACGGATCACGGTTGTCGGTGACACCACGCACAACAGTGTTGCAACACTTCGGGCCAATGTCACGCCGAAAATGGCTGGAAATTTTTACACGCTGGATTTGACCCAGGCGCGGACCGCCTTTGAGGCTGTCCCTTGGGTGCGCAAAGCGGTGGTGCAGCGCGAATTCCCTGATCGTTTGAAGGTGACGTTGCAAGAACACCAAGCCGTCGCTTACTGGGGCGATGAAGATGCTCCTCGTTTGGTGAACAGTTTTGGTGAGGTGTTCGAAGCTAATGTGGGCGATATCGAGCAAGACGATTTACCACATTTAAACGGCCCCGTGCAGCAATCAGCACAGGTATTGGCTATGTACCGCTTGCTTAAAGCGCCGTTCGAACTGCTAGACGCTGGGTTAGACGAGTTAAAACTCACTTCCCGAGGTGGTTGGCGTGCCCAGTTGGATTCAGGGGCTGTGGTGGAGCTAGGTTCTGGTACCACCGACGAAGTGCTGAAGCGCACCCAGCGCTTTGTGCAGACGCTGACGCAGGTCAGCGCCAAATATGGTCGCCGGGTCGATGCCTTATTGGCTGCCGATCTGCGCTACCCCGAAGGTTATGCCCTGCGCCTGCGCGGCGTGGGTACGGTCACTGCGGAGGCGCTCGCGAATGCGCCGGGTAAGAGGTAGAACTATGGCAAAAGAATACAAAGATTTGATCGTTGGTTTGGATATCGGCACTTCCAAGGTGATGGCTGCGGTTGCGGAGGTGTTGCCTGGTGGCGAACTTCGACTGGTCGGCTTTGGCGTATCGCCCAGTCATGGTTTGAAACGCGGCGTGGTGGTGAACATTGACGCCACGGTACAAAGCATCCAGCACGCGCTGAAAGAAGCCGAACTGATGGCCGATTGCAAAATCAGCAAGGTGTACACGGGCATCACTGGCAGCCATATACGTGGTATCAATTCCAGCGGTATGGTGGCGATCAAAGACCGTGAGGTTTCTGCTGCCGACGTGACGCGGGTGTTGGAGACTGCTAAAGCCATCAATATTTCGACCGATCAGCGCTTGCTGCTGGTGCAACCGCAAGAGTTCGTGATTGACGGCCATGATGTGAAAGAGCCGATTGGCATGAGTGGTATCCGCTTGGAGGCCAAAGTGCACATCGTGACAGGCGCTCAGAGTGCCGCGGAAAACATTATTAAATGTGTACGGCGTTGTGGATTGGAAGTCGAACATTTGATGCTCAACCCAATGGCATCTAGTCTTTCTGTATTGACCGACGATGAGCGCGAATTGGGTGTCGTGCTGGTGGACATCGGCGCAGGCACGACCGACGTAGCGATTTTCACGAATGGCGCTATTCGCCACACTGCCGTGATTCCGATTGCCGGCGACCTGATTACCAGTGACATTGCCATGGCTTTGCGCACGCCTACTAAAGATGCTGAAGATATCAAGGTGGAAAACGGTTTTGCCAAACAACTTCTGGCCGATCCGGATACACAGGTAGAAGTTCCAGGCTTGGGTGACCGTGGACCGCGCATGTTGAGCCGCCAAGCGCTGGCAGGTGTTATTGAGCCGCGCGTGGAAGAGATTTTTGCGCTGGCGCACCAGATTGTTCGCGAGTCGGGGTTCGAGGAGGTGCTGTCGTCCGGCATTGTGCTCACTGGTGGAAGCGCGGTGATGCCCGGCATGGTGGAGCTCGCCGAAGACATTTTCTTGAAACCTGTGCGTCGAGGCGTTCCCAAGTATTCCAACGCGCTTGCCGACATGGTGTCGCAGCCGCGTGCTGCCACCGTGATGGGTTTATTGGAAGAGGCGGCCAAAGCCCGCATGGTTGGTCACCGTGTTGCGCAACGCAGTGGCTCTATGAAGAACGCAATAGGCAATGTCAAAGACTGGTTCTTAGGAAACTTCTGATCATGAAGCGCCTGCTCTACTCCCTCGGTTTTGCCTCTTGCCCATACCCGCCGTACACCGCGTGTGCAGGCCCGCCGGCTACTCCTGCACAACAGTTTCCTACAAGCAAAGTTTTCACAGTTTTTTCCACAGTTTTCAGGAGTACACCATGTCTATCGAAATGATTGAAATCGAAGAATTCAACCAAGGCACACAGATCAAGGTAATTGGTGTTGGCGGCGGCGGCGGCAATGCTGTCGAGCACATGATTGCCTGCCAAGTGCAGGGCGTTGAGTTCATTTGTGCCAATACCGATGCCCAGGCTCTGGCGCGCAGTTCTGCACACCGTACGATTCAATTAGGTCAAAGCGGTTTGGGCGCTGGCAGCAAGCCTGATAAAGGTCGTGAAGCGGCTGACGCGGCAGAAGCCGATATTCGTGCATCGATTGCCGGCGCACATATGTTGTTCATCACCGCTGGTATGGGTGGGGGCACAGGGACCGGGGCTGCGCCCGTCATTGCGCGTATCGCCAAAGAGATGGGTATATTGACCGTGGGCGTAGTCACCAAACCGTTTGAGTTTGAGGGGGGGCGTCGCATGTCGAATGCAGACACAGGGTTGGCAGAACTTGAGGCCAACGTTGACTCATTGATTGTGGTGCTAAATGAAAAGCTGCTCGAAGTGCTGGGTGACGATATCAGCGAAGAAGCTGCTTTTTCCCATGCAAACGATGTGTTGAAAAACGCTGTAGGTGGCATCGCCGAAATTATCACTGTGCCCGGCAATGTGAATGTGGACTTTGAAGACGTTCGTACCGTAATGGGCGAACCTGGCAAGGCCATGATGGGTACCGCAGTTGCTTCTGGCCCAGATCGCGCTCGCCTTGCTGCTGAACAGGCCGTGGCCTGCCCATTACTAGAAGGTATTGATCTCTCTGGTGCAAAAGGCGTGCTTGTACTGATTTCTGCTGCCAAGGGTTCGCTGAAGTTGAGTGAATCCAAACTCGCTATGAATACTATCCGCGCCATTGCCTCGGAAGGTGCGCATGTGATTTACGGGACCGCGTATGACGATAGCCTTGAAGACAACATTCGCGTGACGGTAGTTGCTACCGGACTCAGCCGTCAACCAGCTCGTCGCGCCGCAGTGCCGTTGCAAGTAATTCAGCGCACAGGTACAGACAATATTCCATTTCACATGCCTGCAGGCAGTGCTACTGGCGTTAGTGCGGGAATGGGGAGCAACATGAGTGCGCCTGATTACAGTGGTTTGGCCGTTACGGCGCCGCGCGTTTGGCATACCAACCGTGTACAGGCGGCTGCTAAGGTGGATGCACTTTCTAGCGGTGGGATGGACGATCTGGACATTCCTGCATTTTTACGGAAGCAGGCTGACTGATTTTTCTCGCTTGCCGAGGCTGCTTGCCCAGCGTGATTAGCCTCAGCACGCGAAGTATTTGTACTTTTTCACAAATTGACGTTGATAAGAGTGGAAGTAGGTGCTATGATCGAGGGCTTCGCTGCTAGGAACTGTTGCTGAAAA
>JAYUED010000144.1:0-92749 GCA_043739385.1 Betaproteobacteria bacterium
TGCGCCGACTTGGGCACAGTGGCTGGCACATGCAGGGTTGGTGCAAGGTCTGCTGGGCTATGAAGCCCTGTCTGCTGGCATATGGTATGTGGCGATGGACTTCCAACTGTTTGCCGTACTGACCATCTTGGTGTGGGCTGGGCGTGGAGCGACCAAGCGGACACAAACGTTGGTTGCGGCGTTATGCGCGGCCTCTTTGCTGGGGTTCAACAGGTTTGCGGCCCTTGACAACTGGGCAGTTTACTTTTTTGGGGCCTACGGCCTGGGTGCATTGGCATGGTGGGCACGGCTGAGGGAGGACGCTTCGCGCAGTGCGCAAACGCTATTTTTGCTGGCGGTGCTATTAGGCGTTGCAGCACTGGAACTGGATTTCAGGCCACGCATCGCGCTGGCCTCAGGAGTAGCACTGGTGTTGGTGGCCTGGGGCCATAGTTCCCCGACTAAAACCCAAAATAACACCCGCAACTATCTTCGGGAATGGGTGGCATGCCGGTTGGGTGCCGCCGTGCAGCAACTAAGTCAAACGTCTTACGCGCTGTATTTGATTCACTTCTCGGTTCTGTTGCTTGTCAATACTCTGTTCGCTCGCCTGGGCTTGACCCAGCCTGGGCTGGCGCTGTGCTTTGCAGTTGCGGGCTGGGGCTTGAGTCTTTGGGCTGCAGCGGCATTTCACCGCTGGATAGAGTCTCCAGACGCACCTTGGCGCTGGGCGCGCTGGCCACAATTGGCTTTGCGCTCCTTATTACGCTCTTAATTCAATATCAATATCAATATCAATATCAATAGCTACTGGCGAATATCTGTAGCACGTTTAGATGGTTTCTTCTTCACGCTGCCATTGTCCCGAGGTGGCAGGCCGGTGTGCTGGGTCAACAGGCGACCAGGTTGGGCTTTCACCTTCATGGCAACCGTTTTTGAACTAACGGGTACTGCACTTCCCCCCACCGACGTTGAATTCTTCTTACGTGCGCTCTGGTAGCTGCCATCAGTCAGCGGCTGATAGGTGGGGATCAAGTGGTGCTTGCCGTTACCGATCAAATCATTGCGACCCATCGCCTTCAGGGCTTCGCGCAGCAGCGGCCAGTTGTTGGCATCGTGGTAACGCAAGAAGGCTTTGTGCAAGCGGCGGCGCTTATCGCCGCGAACGATATCTACCGTCTCACTGTCACGGGTGATTTTGCGCAGTGGATTGCGGTTGGTGTGGTACATCGTCGTGGCCGTGGCCATGGGGGACGGGTAAAACGTCTGTACCTGGTCAGCACGGAAGCCATTTTTCTTCAGCCAAATAGCCAGGTTCATCATGTCCTCGTCGCTGGTGCCTGGGTGAGCAGCGATGAAGTAAGGGATGAGGTATTGCTTCTTACCGGCCTCGGCGCTGTACTTCTCGAACAGGGTTTTGAACTTGTCGTAGCTGCCGATGCCCGGCTTCATCATCTTGGTGAGGGGGCCTTGTTCGGTGTGTTCAGGGGCAATTTTGAGGTAGCCACCGACGTGGTGCGTGACCAGTTCCTTTACATACTCCGGCGATTGCACAGCCAAGTCGTAGCGCAGTCCGCTGCTGATAAGAATCTTTTTGACGCCTTTAAGCGCACGCGCCCGGCGGTACATCTTGATGAGCGGCGAGTGGTCGGTATTGAGATTGGAGCAAATTCCGGGATAAACGCACGAGGGCTTGCGGCAAGCGGCTTCAATCTCGGGGCTTTTACAGCCAATGCGGTACATGTTGGCCGTGGGGCCACCCAGGTCGGAAATGGTGCCGGTGAAGCCTTTAACGCTGTCACGAATAGCTTCGATTTCTTTGATGACCGAGTCCTCTGAGCGACTCTGGATGATGCGGCCTTCGTGTTCGGTGATCGAACAAAAGGTACAGCCTCCAAAGCAACCGCGCATGATGTTGACGCTCAGGCGGATCATCTCCCAGGCGGGAATTTTGGTGGTGTGGTCGTGGCTACCGTTGTCGTCCGCATAGCTAGGGTGCGGACTGCGGGCATAAGCCAAGTCGAACACGAAATCCATTTCTGGTGTGGTCAGTGGAATGGGCGGCGGGTTAATCCACACGTCGCGAGCGGTTACGCCTTCGCCATGGGCCTGCACCAAAGCACGGGCGTTGCCGGGGTTGGTTTCCAGGTGCAACACGCGGTTGGCGTGGGCGTAAAGCACCGGGTCGCTTTTAACCTGCTCGTAAGACGGCAAGCGAATAACAGAGCGTTCACGCGGGGGGACTTTGAGCTTGGCCTTGGCCTGCAAGGCGGGGTTGGGCATGAAGGTGAGCGGCTTCACGGTGAATGCAGAAGCTCCGTCACCGCCCGCTGCTTGCGCTTTTGCTGCGACATCGTTGGCCGCATCTTCTTTGGAACAGGTGGCGCCCTGCGCTTTGGCCTGGTCTGAGGTGGTCATGTACGGGTTGACATGCGCTTCCACACGGCCTGGGGCATCAACACTGGTGGAGTCGATCTCGAACCAACCTTGGCCGGTTTCGTCGTCAGAGCGGCGAACAAAGGCAGTGCCTCGCACGTCAGTGATTTTTTGCACGGGCTCTTTAGCCGCCAGACGGTGGGCGATCTCCACAATCGCACGCTCGGCATTGCCATACAGCAGCAAGTCACATTTGGCGTCCACCACGATGGAGCGGCGTACTTTGTCTGACCAGTAGTCGTAATGCGCTATGCGGCGCAACGACCCTTCAATGCCGCCCAACACGATCGGCACTTCACTATAGGCCTCGCGGCAGCGCTGGCTGTAGACGATAGCGGCACGGTCAGGCCGCTTACCACCAATATCCCCTGGGGTGTACGCGTCATCACTGCGAATTTTGCGATCCGCTGTGTACCGGTTAATCATGGAATCCATGTTGCCCGACGTCACGCCGTAGAACAAATTAGGTCGCCCTAGGCTCCGGAATGGCTCAGCGCTTTGCCACTCGGGTTGCGCAATGATGCCCACGCGAAAGCCTTGCGACTCCAGCATTCGGCCAATGACCGCCATGCCAAAACTGGGGTGATCGACATAGGCGTCGCCCGTCACCAAGACGATATCGCAGCTGTCCCAGCCCAAAGCGGTCATTTCTGCCCGGGTTGTGGGCAAGAATTTGGCTGTGCCAAAGCGAGCAGCCCAGTACTTACGGTAGCTGGTCAACGGTTTGGCAGGGCGCGGAAAAAGAGACACGTCAGTGAAGACGCTGGATATTGCGGTCATGGGGAGCTTGCTAGGGGGAATCCCTGATTTTACGGCTTTAGCTGAAAAGCGGCTGATTTTTCGTTAGTAGGGGGGTCTCCACAATGTCTACCCCCATTTGAAACCTAGAAAAAATCTAAAATTCCTCAGAAAAATCATGCTGCTCAAGCTGGGGAACGGGTGCGGGTTCCGTTAAAAGTTCCAGCAGCTCCGTGAAAGAAGCAATCTCTGTGATAGCAGGTTCATCGCGAAAAACGGGCGATTTCGGATCAATCACAAACGCACGGTCTGCTAAACGCATTAAGGCCAGATCATTGAGGTTGTCCCCAACCACCCAGCTTTGCACAGTCATAGCATTAGAAGAGACAGAAGAAGAAGCTGCAGCCGAAGGCGTGATATCAGCCTGAAAGTGCCGTAACACATTGCTCTTGCACAAACCCTTCCCCGCGTCCGCCCCGAAAGGCAAAAAGGCCGGGTTAAGGCGTACCAAACCATTGCACACGTCGCTATCGAACTGAATGGTGTGCGCCATAGCAAAGTCGGCAAAAATACGGCGACGCATGATTTCCGCAGCGATGAAATAACTGTCACTCACAACACCCACCATAAAGCCACGTCGCCGCATTTGGTTAACGAATTCAATGACCCCTGGCCGAATGTCGAGCGCACGCGCCACTTGCTCAAACTTTTGCTTGTGGATAAAACGAAACAACTTGGCAATGCGGTCGCTGCGCGTGGCGGCATCGCCGTCATCATCATGGTCATGGTCTGGACGGTCTAACAAAGCCTTCAACCCGTCTTCCAGACCTGAAGTACGGGCCAACTCAACCACAAAGCGAGAAGGCGTGATCGTGCCATCCATGTCCAGTAAAAGTAACCGCTGACGACCCTTTCTGCGGGTCAATACATACTCAATGGTGGCCACTGCCTGACGCTGCGATTCGTACATGGCAGCAATCTGATCCACATTCAGCCTCCCTACCTCTTTGGCGCGGCTGAAAATCACCCGGCCCACTTCGTTCGCCATATGACCCAAATCAAGCAGGGGTTGGCTGTCGTTTTCAAGCGAGCCAATGTCCACCTCAACCAGTCTGGCCCCTGCGAGGGAGGCGTCGATCAACAAGGCCACATCCACACCATAGCCATCCTCAAACCGCAGTGACTGCAACAGACTTTTGCGGGCAGCGATGATGCCGCCCAAGGGCTGAGCAAAGTGGGCAATCTCGGGGAAAAAAATGTGCAGCATCGGCTTGGCAGTCAGTACAGTGACGCGGCCACCACCCCTGCCAAAACGCGCTTTAACAAAATCAGCCTCATGGGCCAAAAGAGGTCGGCACATATCGGTGATGATGCCATCGCGCAGGCCAGACAAATCGCCGTCCAGGTACATCAACACTTCGCAACTCGCCTCACCAACCCCATCCTGCATCGAGCAACCTTTGCCCAACATGCTGCTCGTCACGACCCGCGCACCGGCCAGTCTTGCCAACGCGACGGTGTCGTCTATGGAACTGTCGTCAACCACGATGACTTCAGCTGTGACTGGGTCTGCCAGCGCATAAGCCACAACCTGGGCGATACGCTTAGCTTCATTGAGCGCTGGAATCACCACCGTCACACAAGCCGAAAGCGTGAGTTGCTGAGGGGGTTTCGCAGACGCGTCGACAGGCGCCAGATCAGCAAATCGAGATCGAAGGAAAGAGCGTCGGAGTAGCCATTGAGGTAGCAAACTGATGCTGCGAATTCGGTTTGATAACCATTGAGAAACTAAATTCACAGTAAGCTCTCCAAAAAAGTTAGTTGGTATTTTTTATCATACAAACACGCGATGGCAGCCTATCCCGACATCGAGAAAGCCATAGCAGCGGTCAAAACGTTTTACACGTACGACTACACCACAACCGTAGAAATAACGGCATGGCCTGCTGCCACCTCAAACTTTTCCAATGTTTCAATCTGACTGTTGTGCTCAGTCACTTGGTCCACCACCCGCAGGGTCGTTGTCAAACGCTTGGGTGTGAATTCGACCACACCGTAACCTTTGCGCTCGGTGTTGGCAAATACAAAATGGGGATTCTCAGCCAGCCAAGCAGCTGTTTTGGTGCTGCCGCTGGAGCGCGAGGTGATGCTGGTGCCACAGAACTCTACACCCAGGCTTTCACTGTTGGGATTGTTGTAATCGGCTTTGACATGACCAACCCAGTTTTCATGCACATCACCGCCCAGAAATACAGGATTAGGTACATGGTAATGCTGTAATGAATGAGTCAACCGCTGGCGGGCTGGTGCATAGCCGTCCCAGCCGTCATTCCAGAAAAATTGTTCGGGGCCAGGACGAAAGTCACGCTGGCCAAACAGGGTTTGCTGACCCATGATGTTCCAAATAGCGGTCCCAGCGGCTTGCAATTTACGCTCTAGCCACTGCTCTTGAACTGAGCCAAGCAGACTGCGGGTAGGGTCGCTCCAGCTAGGACAGGTTCGTGGATCAAGTGCGCCAGAGCCCAGTTTTCCATCAGGTGTACAGGCTTGAGGCGAGCGGTACTGGCGACTGTCCAGCATGGTTATATTGGCTAAATTCCCAAAGGAAACATGGCTGTAGAGGCGCATTTCAGCCCCGGCACTCAATCCTTTCGGGGCTTGCGTGAGCACGCTGGCACGCAGAGGCATATGTTCGTAATAGGCTTGGTAGGCTGCTGCGCGGCGGGCGGCGAAATCGGTCACGCCAGAACTGCTTTTACCGCTATGGCCAGGGGTAAGGCCCGCGTAGTCGTTTTGCACCTCATGGTCATCCCAAGTCATCAACCAGGGGCAGGCGGCGTGCATGGCTTGCAACTCGGGCTCGGCTTTGTACAGGGCATAGCGTGCACGGTAGTCGTCCAGGGTCAGCAACCAACCACCGCTGGGGGTAGGGTTAGGGCGGCGGATACGACTGGTAGTGCCCGGGGTTTCGTAGAGGTAATCTCCCAGAAACAGCACAACATCCAAATTTTCTCGCAACATGTGCGTGTATGCGCTGAAATAGCCATCCTCCCATTTTTGGCACGAAGCGTAAGCCAAGCGCAACATCGATGCTTGCATGCCAGGTGCAGGGAAAGTACGGGTTCGACCTACTGGGCTCGCCACGCCACCCGCTATGAAGCGGTAAAAATACCAGCGATCTGGATCTAAACCTTGCAACTCCACATGCACTGAATGCGCTAATTCAGGCAGCGCCTGGGCTTGACCACGCTGAGCCATACGCACGAATCCTTCGTCGTGGGCCAACTCCCATTGCACAGCCACAGGCAAGGCAGACAAAACAGATTGTCCTAGCAAATCAAAACTCACCAAACGCGTCCAAAGTACCAAACCATCATGCGTTGGTGACCCACTGGCAACGCCAAGTTTGAATAGATTTTCAGTGAAGCCAGAAAGCAGTTTGCCTTGGCTCCAGGCGCTTCGCGGCTGCCACAGAGGTGCCGTAGCAGCTGTGGCAAGCTCAAGAAGACGGCGACGGCTAAGGCTTTTCATAGTTGGTATGACAATATGTGAATAATGCAGGACAAACTGAACAATCAATAATATGTCCAAGATATGTCTGCCACTGTGGCTTGCACTCTCTCTGCCGTTTGCAGTGGTGTTAATGCTGGTGTTTGCTATTTTGATGGCATCGCACCAGAGAAGTGTGACCCGGTTAATTGACGAAGCAGGTGCTAATCTACTGAATGCCAGCAGCGACCATGTCCATGGCCGCCTCAAACAGTACCTGGAACTGCCTTTCCAGCTGCAAACACTGCTGACGGACTGCATTGTTCGCCAAAAAATGTATGAACCCGGTGACATCAGTCGCATTCAGACCTATCTGAATGATATCTTTAAGGCGGTCTATATCCCGAATTTCAAGCAGTTTGAGATGCTGCAAATTGGTACGAAGAGTGGTGAATTTTCGGGTATTCACCGCGAACCTCAAGGGGCTACGTCTTTGTCTTTGAAAGACAACCGCACCGATGACAAGCTGGTGTACTACCAGACAGAAAGCACTGAGGTGCGTGAAACCATAGACAAGTATGACCCTCGCGTGCGCCCATGGTACCGTCCCGTCGCGCAAAGTCTTCAGCCTCGCTGGTCTTCGTTGTATATGAGCAAGGGGCTTAACGGTATCGTCGCTATTTCAGCAACTGCACCCGTATTGACACCAACGGGTGAGTTACTGGGCGTGATCAGCACCGATGTGTCACTGACAGCCATGGCCGAATTTTTGAAGGCAACACCTTTGTATGAAAAGTATAAAAGTGCACTGATCTACATTGTTGATGAAAAGGGCCAGCTAATCGCGCAAACCATAGATGCTGATGCAATCAGCGCCTCAGAGACTGGAAAATCCCAAACCATACTGATGGCGGACCATAGCAACTCACCTTTGGTACGCGCCAGCTATGCACAACTGCCACCGATATCGCCCTCATGGTCAGCGTCACCAAAAACAACAGCGTCAATATTAGGTTCGAATGCATCTAAAGCTCCGCTGAGCTTCAAGCTAGAGCAAGGTGACGAACACTATTTCGGTCAGTACATCGCCTACACCGACCCCAGAGGCTTGAATTGGCGCTTGGTCGCTCTGGTTTCTGAGAATGAACTCTCAGGCGATGCACGCCAAAGCGCAAACCTTGGACTGTTGGCCGCGTTAGCCCTTACTACCTTTGGTTTGGGCGTTGGTTTTTGGATCGTCAAACGCATTGCCTTGCCGATTCAAGAGACTGCTGAAGCCGCCAGCCGCGTGGCGAGTGAGTCGGACACGGGCCTCATCAACATGCGCCCCAGCAGCATTTTGGAAACGGCCATGCTGACAAATGCTTTCAATGCAATGTCACAACGTATTCAAAAGCAGCTTCGTAATTTGCACGATCTAGCAATGAATGACACTACTACCGGCTTACTCAACCACCAAGGCCTGCTGGCCGCCGCCCAATGGGATATCCCACGCGACCTGGTACTGGTGTTGTTAGGTATTGATAATTTCAAAATGGTTAACTCCTCGCTAGGCCCCAAAACTGGTGACTATCTGCTGCGTCAAATCGCTAACCGTCTGCATGCACATTGCCCACAGACGAGCCTGCTAGCCCGAATCAGCGGAGACGAATTCATGGTGCTGCTGCCCGATGTGCATTTAGCCGTGCACCGCGAAAGTCTGATACAGAGCGTGTGTGCGGTGTTTTCCACGCCGTTTCAGACCGCCACGGACGAAGTCACGCTGCGCGCCAGCATGGGCGTGGTTTCGACCTGCGCGACAGGCAAAGAAGTCGATACTGATTTGCTCCAACAGGCCAGTCTCGCACTGCGCACTGCCAAAGCACGAGGCCATAGCCAACGCGTAAACTATGAGTCAGCACTGTTGAACCAAGCCCTTGCTACGGCGCACATGGTTGCCGACCTTAAAATTGCACTTGCACAGAGTGAATTGAGAGTCTATTTTCAGCCCATCATTGACCTGAAAACTGAAAAAATCTGCGGTCTTGAAGCGCTGGTGCGCTGGCAAAGCAACACCCGTGGCATGATCAATCCGTGTGACTTCATCCCTATCGCCGAAGAATCAGGCCAGATTGTGGAACTGGGCAACTGGGTCATGTTGCAAGCCACCACCGAAGTCGCCCAACTCATTCAAGACAATGGCCTTGATGATCACTTCACCCTGCACGTCAACGTATCAGTGCGGCAACTGGTTCAGGCTGACTTTGCCAAAACAGTAGCCCAAGCCATTGCACGCAGTGGCATACCAGCCAGGTCCCTGATGGTGGAAATCACCGAAAGCGTGCTGATGAAAGAGGACTCATCCACCCTCAAGACTATTGCTGATATACGCGCCTTGGGCGTACGCATTGCGCTAGACGACTTTGGCACTGGCTATTCGTCGCTGTCTTATCTGAACCAGTTCCATTTTCACTCGCTAAAAATCGACCGCAGTTTTATTGTTGCAGCTGAAAAAAGTGAGCGTAGCCAGACTATCTTGAAGGCAGTCGTAGACATCACACGGGGCCTAGGCCTAGAGGCGGTTGCCGAGGGCATAGAAACCCGTGAGCAAGCGCAAATGCTACGGGATTTTGGCTGCGCCTATGCACAAGGCTACCTGTTTGGCCGCCCCGCACCGCTGGACCAAATCTGGGCGGCCAGCAACACCAATGACAAGGCGTATACCATTGAAAATGGCCCGAAAAGCGCCACCTCTCATGACACTACAACCATGCACACCCCACCGCCATGATTCCACTCTCCGTACTCGACCTCTCCCCTATTTTGGCGGGCAGTGATGCAGCCCAATCCTTCCGTAATAGCCTGAGCTTGGCCCAACATGCTGAAAAATGGGGCTATCAACGCTACTGGCTGGCTGAGCACCACGGTATGCCGGGTATTGCCAGCGCGGCTACTGCTGTGTTGATAGCCCATGTGGCTGCGGGCACTCAAACGATTCGCGTGGGTGCGGGCGGCATCATGTTGCCCAACCATTCACCGCTGGTAATTGCCGAGCAATTTGGTACGCTGGAATCCTTACATCCAGGCCGCATTGATTTGGGCCTGGGTCGCGCCCCAGGGTCCGATCAAATTACCGCCCGTGCACTGCGCCGCAATCTGGAATCTGACGCAGACGAATTCCCGCGTGATGTGATTGAATTGCAAGACTATTTCTCTGACACCCCGCAGCAAGGCGTGCGCGCTGTGCCAGGCACAGGTCTGAAGGTCCCACTTTGGATACTGGGTTCCAGCCTCTTTGGCGCACAGCTCGCTGCAGCCCTCGGTCTGCCATTTGCCTTCGCCTCGCACTTTGCGCCCCAGCAAATGATGCAAGCTATTGCCATTTACCGCGCCAACTTCAAGCCAGCTCAACAAGCGAATCAATACCAGCGGATGAGCAAACCTCACGTTATGTTGGGCTTTAATGTGTTTGCAGCTGATACCGATGAAGAAGCAGCCTTCCGTGCGACCTCATGGCAACAGGCGTTTGTGAACCTGCGCAGCGGTCGCCCAGGCAAACTACCCCCGCCGGTTCATGGGTATGCGCAAAGCGTGGGCCCGCAAGAACATGCTCTGCTGCAAAGCGTGTTGTCTTGCTCTGCCATTGGAGCCATCGATACCGTACGCGAGACGATGCAGGCATTTATCGCCCACACCGGTGCCGATGAACTGATGTTGACCAGCGGTATTTTTGACCATACAGCGCGACTGCGGTCGTATGAGATCGTTGCTGAAATCGCCGCCGAATCTACAGCGACGGTTGAACCCGCCTAAGACAAAGGTAAGGCCACCACGGCCTGCGCTAAAGCGGCTATCCCATCAGGAGATAAATCGTCACTGGGCAGCGTCTGTCGCTGCGTCCAGGACACAAAGTTTTTACTCTGCGAACGGGCGTACTGCAAGTCATAGTGAAGCGTCAGCAATTCTGGCACCAGCGCAGCAAAATCGCCTGACCGTGCCCAACCCTGCCAGCGCTCCATGACCTCAGTACTGTGCAGCGCTTTTAAAAAACCGATTTGCCGGGCCAAGGCCTCCCGGTCATCGCCAACGTAAGCATAGTCGCGCAGAAGGTAAGCTTGGCGCGCAGCGGGGGTAGCGTCAATCTCAATGCAGGGACTGGCGCGCAGACGCATCAGCAGCGGCTCGGGCACCTGAAGGCGACCA
The DNA here is from genome assembly GCA_043739385.1 of Betaproteobacteria bacterium. GTDB lineage: Bacteria > Pseudomonadota > Gammaproteobacteria > Burkholderiales > Burkholderiaceae_C > Defluviibacillus. The sequence continues at coordinate 10,825 of JAYUED010000144.1, forward strand.
ATTTTTCGGCTTTCAGCTTCTACGTAGACAGGTCGCGTCAAATCAAATTTCTCTAGCGCCGCTGCGACATGAGTCTCAAACCCGGTTTGCGACGGTTGCGGTGAGCCCGGCACATTCCCTAGCAGCGAGCCTTTGTGGTTCGCCAAGTCTTCCAAATCAAGCACCTGCTGCCCTAACAGTGCCAAGGCTTGCAGTACTCGGGTCTTGGCGCTGCCTGTGGCACCGGCAATGACGTGCAATTGAAGCTGAGGACTGAGTGCCTCCAGCTGGTCAATCACATGGCGGCGCCAGCCTTTGTACCCCCCCGAAAGCTGCTGCGCATCCCACCCCACCATACGCAGCACCGTCGTCATGGAGCCGCTGCGCATACCGCCACGCCAGCAGTACACCAGGGGCTTCCATTTCGCAGGCTTATCGGCAAAAGTCTCGCGCAGATGGCGTGCAATGTTTTCGGCCGCCATGGCACCACCGATGCGGCGGGCATCAAATGAGCTGACCTGCTTGTACATCGTGCCAACGGTATGGCGCTGATCATCATCGAGCACAGGGCAATTGATAGCACCAGGAATATGGTCAATGGCAAATTCAGCGGGTGAACGGGCATCGATCACCGTGTCAAACTCATGGCGGTTGGCTACGTAAACTGGCGCTCTCATAGGAGCACCTTGGTAACGACAAGCTCGGCAAGCTTGGCAAACTCAGCAAGCGCAGCAGGTGCAGGCACAATTCCCCACAACATGACATCCATTACAAAACCCATAACAACGACCCCTTTGACGCACAACAGTGCTGGCGGGGGCAGGATAGCACCCCAAGGACGTTGGGCCGTCGCGATCGCAGGCCTCGCAGCACTCGCAGTGGCCATGGGCATTGGCCGCTTTGCATTCACCCCGTTGCTACCCATGATGCTGCACGATCAGGTAATCGATCTGCACGCAGCCAGTTGGCTCGCCAGCGCCAACTACGTGGGTTATTTGGTGGGTGCATTGCTGTGTACGTTTCAGCCCTTGATTTGGCGTAAATTCAGTTTTCTTGCGCCCGTGCAGCCCGCCCGCTGCGTGCGTGCAGGACTGGTCGCAACATGCTTGCTAACGCTAGGTATGGCAATCCCTCTGCCTGTACTGTGGCCGGTACTCCGGTTTGCTGCGGGTGTGGCCAGCGCACTGGTATTTGTGTACACATCAGGGTGGTGCTTAGCGCGCTTGTCACGGTTGAACGTTCCCTCCATGGGCGGGATGATCTACACCGGCCCGGGGGGCGGTATTGTTTTGAGTGGTTTGATCGCGACTGCGATGGTGGCGGTGCAATGGACTTCGGCTGCTGGTTGGCTCATTTTTGGCACACTGGCAGTGGTACTGACTGTTGGGGTGTGGCCTATTTTCAAACACCATGCAGACGACAGTCCACAAGCCCCTTCAGTGACTACAGCCAGCACGCCGGTAGTAACTGCAGGCCACACCGAAGTCGCTCTACTGGCGCTAGCTTACGGTCTGGCCGGTTTTGGCTACATCATCACTGCCACTTTTTTACCGGTGATCGCCCGCTCCGCCTTACCTGGTTCGGCGTGGCTAGACCTGTTTTGGCCCATCTTAGGTCTAGGGGTCATCATTGGCGCACTGGTGGCCTCGCGCATTCCTGCCGGGGGTGATCGGCGTAAGCTGCTGGCCTTTTGCTACGTACTGCAAGCGCTGGGCGTTATCACCAGTGTGCTTTGGCCGACATTACCCGGCTTTGCGGTTGGCAGCTTGTTACTGGGTCTACCCTTCACGGCCATCACGTTTTTCGCCATGCAAGAGGTACGCCGCATTCGCCCTTGGGCTGCACCCAGTTTTATGGGCCTGCTAACTGCAATTTACGGCCTGGGACAAATTGCAGGGCCACCACTGACCTCATGGCTGATTCAGCGCAGCGGCGCTGGGGCCGGATTCACCCTGTCACTTGAAATTGCCGCGACCACGCTAATTGCTGGCAGTGCGGTATATGGCGTGATGGTCTGGGTTTACCCTGCGCGGCGCTAAACCGTAGGCTGTACCGCACAAACATGCCGCACTTAATTACATACTTGGCTAATTAATTAAAAGTAAAGCACCAGCACTTCGGCTACTGCACCTTCACTCATCACAGGTATGGTCAGCATGGATTGCAAGCCTGCTGCCTTTGCCGAGGTACCAACCCCCGGCTCATCGAACGCATGTTCAGTGATTTGTGGCACCCCACTCATAAATGCACTGGCGATCACCCCCCAGGTGGCAGCCCTGCTCGTCCGATCGCTGCTGCTCATCGTTGCTTTGTAGGCCCCCAGCGCCAAACCCTCCGTGAGTAACGGCAGCTGACCAGACGCTTCACAGAAGCCAAAACGCCGCGCCATACGCTCCATAGAAGCATCAGGGGCCCAAATTTCCACCCGGCGAGCAATTGGCGTTGTTAGCGCAGACAGGAATGCCACCACATAGTTATCGTGCGTGGTGACCGCGCAAGGCATTGCCAAACCACGGGTAATGCCCGATTCAGCTGCCGCTTGGGCCCGTAAAAAGTGGGTGGATTGCGTCAAGTCTTCCATGAACACTGTAGCGTCCTGCTGCCACGCCATGCCGGGGAGTCCAAAGCCTCTGGGCAAAAAGGCCTCACGCGAAAGAGCTTCAAGTGTGCTGGCAGGCTCGCCGGTCGGCGTGCCGTAATAGCCGTCCACCAAAGTCATATCGGGGGTAACTCGGGCTTTGTTGCGCCACAACTCAATCGCACCTGCATGCGCCTGAGGCGAGCCGCAAAACAACACTACAACGGCACGCAATTCCTCATTTGCAAAAATCGGAATCGCCAGCGCGCAGCACAAACCTGCGGCCTTGGCTGCTGCCGTACGGCGAAAGCCACTGCCTTCCCATTGACTGATAAGTACCGGTACGCCCTGTTCCCAGGCTTGTCCGGGAAGACCTTCCCCACGGCCAAAGCACAACGGCGCGCTGACAGCACCAAGTCGTGGCGCTTCACGGTAAAGACCGCCGCCAAATTCCAGCAGAGAGCCGTCGGTAGTAGGAACCCAGATTTCATTGGCACGAATGAAGGTGGAGGTGATTGAAGCGTTCATGCCAACATTTAGCAATATACGCGCCAGATTGATTAATCACCGTGTTTTATGTTCACAGCGCAGCCCCAAGGCGCGCTATACCTTCAGTAATTTTCGCCACATCTGCCGTCGCAAAGCTGAGCCGGAGCGTCGCCAAGTCGGGGTTTGCGCAGTAGAACGGTGCGCCTGGCACAAAGGCCACACCTTTTTCAATCGCCCGTTTGGCCAAGTCATTGCCATTGGCCAGTTTTCCGCCAGCCCCTGTTAGCCGTGCCCAGACAAACAGGCCACCCTGCGGCTGAACAAACTCAATTGCGTCGCCCAGATGCTGGCGCAGACTGTCGCCCATGGCTTGGGCGCGTTCGGCATAGACGCGGCGTACCTTGTCCAGCGTACCGGGCATACGACCTGACTTAAGGTACTGCGCCGCCGTAGCTTGCGCAAAGGTGCTGGTGTGGGCATCGCTGAACTGCTTGCACATGGTGGCATTGGCCAGCAGCGCTGGCGGTGCGATCATCCAACCCACCCGCAGGCCGGGGCTGAGAACTTTGCTCAAACTACCGCAATGCGCAAGCAACTCACGGCTGCCGGGCACGCTGTCACTCAAGGCCAACATGGAGGGTGGCGGAGCCTCGCCAAAGTACAAGTCCCCATAAGGGTCATCTTCAACAATCAAGGTGTTGTACTTCACCGCCAGTGCCAGCACACGTTTGCGCCGCTCTAGGCTCAGGAGTGCGCCACTAGGGTTACCGAAGGTGGGAATCAGGTATACGAATTTAGGCTTGTGCTCGGCAATGAGTCGCTCCAACGCATCAGTGTTCACCCCGTGGTCATCAATCGGTGCGCTGATGAGTTCAGCCCCATAGAGACGAAAGCATTGGATGGTGGCGAGAAAGGTAGGGCCTTCAACGATAACTTTGTCCCCAGGATTAATGAGCGTCTTGCCCAACAAATCCAGGCCCTGCTGGCTACCAGTGGTAACGATCAAGCCTTCAGGAGCCAAGTTCTTGACGCCTTTGCTGGTCATGAACGCTGCCAATTGTTCACGCAGCGGGTTGTAGCCTTCGGTGGCACCGTACTGAAGCGCAGCACCGGGTTCTTGCATTAAAGCTGCGTTAATCGCTTCGCGAATACCTTCAACATCAAACATTGCGCTGTCAGGGAAGCCCCCAGCGAAACTGATGATGCCGGGCTTGCCAAGAAGCTTGAAAAGCTCACGGATAGCAGAAGTTTCAACATTACGAAGACGGTCTGCAAACTCAAGAGATGCAGGCAAAGGAAGAGACTGGGACATGGTTTTTCTCACTTTCTGATACCTATTGTCTCTCATGCAACTCCAGCATAAGGCCATGAATGCACCTTGCAAACCTACTCAAAACAGGTTTGTATCCCTAGAATTTCCGACACTCACACTGACATTCAATCTCACTGATCGACACAAGGCAAACGCATGACTCAATCATCAAACCCCAGCGTCCCACTCTTGGAGCTTCTTACTTACAGCACCGAGCACGCAGGCCCTGCTGGAGCCAATCAAAACGGTTTTATCTCGGCTTATTTCGAGAATACCGACCCTGAAGAGATGGTTTCTCGCGGCTCAGCTACTCTGTTTGCCGTCGCTAACGCACACTGGCGACTGCTGGACACTCCCCGTGCAGCCCACAGCGCCAAACATAGCGCCAAGGTGCGCGTATTCAATCCAACGCTGGCTGAAGACGGATTTGTGTGCGAGCACACGGTTGTGCAAATCGTCAACGACAACATGCCGTTTTTGGTCGATTCGGTAACGATGGCGATCAATCGAACAGGCCGGACTGCGCACTGGATGGTCCATCCGCTGGTGAGCGTGACACGCGATACGCAGGGACGAATTACCAACGTCAGCACCGTCACTGCGGCGACCAGTGCAGGCCAAACCCATCCCGTTGAATCGCTGATTTTGGTGGAGTGCGACCGGATCGTCGGTGTCGCTGACCAGCAGACACTGGCCGATGAACTCACCCGTGTGCTGGGTGATGTGCGCAGCACGGTATTGGACTGGCCCGCCATGCTGGCGCGCGTGCAAACAGTGATTGCCGAGTCTAGCCACGCTCCGCTGACGCCTTCCAATCGCGAAGAAGGTATCGCTTTTTTGCGCTGGCTGGAGAACAAGCACTTCACATTCTTGGGTGCCCGTGAATACGACCTGCACCGTGAAACTGATATCGTCACCCTGATTGCCCGTAAGGACTCAGGCCTGGGCCTTTTGCGCGGTGCCTCGCAAACAACAGAAACAGCAGATACCGTGCTACCGCCTGAAGCCGTGTCGCTGATGGAATCAAGTGAACTGGTGCTCGTCACCAAAGCCATGACGCGCTCCACCGTCCACCGTCCTGCATGGCTGGACTACATCGCCGTCAAGCGATTTGACGGCACGGGCAAAGTGGCGGGTGAAACTCTCTTTTTGGGCTTGTATACCTCGACCGCATATTCCGCTTCGGTCGACTCCATTCCCCAGGTTCGCCAACGCGCCGCCGATGTGATGACGATCTCTGGCGTCGTGCCCGATAGCCACGCCGCTAAATCGCTGCAAACCATTCTGGACGACTACCCGCGCGACGAACTCTTCCAGATCGACACAGCCACACTGACCGAGCATGCCATGGGTATCTTGCGGCTGCAAGAGCGCCAGCGCACCCGCTTATTTCTGCGCGGCGACCCATTTGGCCGCTTCACCTCGGCCCTGGTGTTCGTGCCACGCGACCGCTACACCACCGAGCTGCGCGTCAAAATTAGCATGGAATTAATGAAAGCGCTGGACGGCCAGTCCATCGAATTCACCCCCATGCTGACCGACAGCCCATTGGCCCGTATTCACTACCTAGTGAGAGCAAAAAACAAAACACCGCACAACCTCAACATTACTGCGCTCGAAGCCCGCATCACCAAACTGGCCCAGCGCTGGGAAGACGATTGCACCACCGAGCTGCTGCGCGCCCACGGCGAAGGCCAGGGTCTGGCACTGGCACATCGCTTTGCGAACGCCTTCCCTACCGCTTACCGGGAAGATTTTTCTGCCCCTATGGCCGCGGAGGACGCCGATATGCTGGCCAGTTTGTCAGCCGCCGCACCGCTAGCGGTCAAGCTCTACCGCCCACTGGACGCAGCAGCAGGCACGCTGCGCTTCAAGATTTACAACACTGCGAAAGTCGCGCTTTCCGACTCGTTACCGGTGCTGGAACGCATGGGTGCACGTGTAATGGACGAACACCCTTACAGCATTGGCACTGGGTCGAGTGCCTTGTGGATTCACGATCTAGGTCTGCAACTGCCCATCAGCACCGATCTGGCCACCGTCAAAGTCCGCTTTGAAGCGCTGTTCGCCCAAGCATGGCGCGGCGAAGTCGAAAGCGACGACCTGAACCGCTTGGTACTGACGACTGCCTTGGACGCTCGTACTATCGCAGTGCTGCGGGCCTACACCCGCTATTTCAAGCAACTGGGTTTTGCCTTCAGCCAAAGCTACATTGAAGCGACGTTAAATAAGAACGCTGCCATTGCGCAAGCCATGGCAGCGCTGTTCAACGCCCGCTTCAACCCCTCGCTTAACGACGACCGAGCAAGTGCGCAACAGCAGATCACCCAAGCCATCGAAGCCCAGCTGAGCCAAGTCGCTAGCCTGGACGAAGACCGCATTCTGCGCCAGTTTTTATCGACTATTACGGCCACATTGCGCACCAATGCTTGGCAAGTAGCTACGACTTTTGCAGCAAAACCCTATATAAGCTTCAAACTCAACCCGCGCGAGATCCCCGGCGTGCCAGAGCCCAAGCCCCTGTTTGAAATCTGGGTCTACTCGCCCCGCGTCGAAGGCGTGCATTTGCGGGGTGGCAAAGTAGCCCGCGGTGGTCTGCGCTGGTCTGACCGTCGTGAAGACTTCCGAACTGAGATTCTGGGCCTCGTCAAAGCCCAACAGGTGAAGAACACGGTAATCGTGCCCGTCGGCTCCAAAGGAGGATTTGTACTCAAAAATGCACCTCCTGCCAGCGACCGCGAAGCCTACATGGCTGAGGGTGTGGCCTGCTACAAGCTGTTCCTTTGTGGCCTGCTGGACGTGACGGACAACGTGGCGAAAGGCGGCGTCGTACCCCCCACCCGTGTGGTGCGCCATGACGAGGACGATCCTTATCTCGTCGTGGCTGCCGATAAGGGAACGGCTACGTTCTCTGATTACGCGAACGGCGTATCGGCAGATTATGGGTTTTGGCTGGGAGACGCATTCGCCTCGGGTGGCTCGGTAGGTTATGACCACAAAAAGATGGGTATCACCGCACGTGGCGCTTGGGAGTCGGTGAAACGCCACTTCCGTGCTTTGGGTGTCAACACGCAAACCACTGCGTTCACCGTGGCCGGTATTGGTGACATGTCCGGCGATGTGTTTGGCAACGGTATGCTGCTCTCAGAACACATCAAGCTGGTCGTCGCGTTCGACCACCGCCATATCTTCATCGACCCGACGCCGGACGTGGCCAAGTCGTTCGCTGAACGTGCCCGCCTGTTCGCCCTGCCCCGCTCCAGCTGGGACGATTACGATAAAAGCCTGATATCTGCGGGTGGCGGCCTGTACGCACGCGGGGCCAAATCAATCACTTTAAGCCCTGAAGCACGCGAAATATTGGGCATCACAGTGACCGAGCTGACACCGGTTGATCTGCTCTACGCCATCCTGCAAGCACCCGTTGATCTCCTGTACAACGGCGGCATCGGCACCTACGTCAAAGCCAGTTACGAGACGCACGCCCAAGTGGGCGACAAATCCAGCGACGCTTTCCGCGTCAACGGCAACCAATTACGCTGCAAAGTTTTGGCTGAGGGCGGAAACCTTGGGTGTACGCAAAATGGCCGCATCGAGTTCGCCCAAACAGGCGGCTTGATATACACCGACGCTATCGACAATTCTGCTGGCGTTGACTGCTCTGACCACGAGGTCAACATCAAAATCTTGCTGGGCAGTGTGGTGGAAGCCGGGGATTTGACGCTCAAGCAGCGTAACGATGTACTGGCCTCGATGACCGATGAGGTGGGCTTGCTGGTGCTGACCGACAACTACTACCAGAGCCAGGCACTGGACATCGCCGCTCACCGCCCCCTGTATCTGCTGGATGGCCAACAGCGCCTAATGCAGTTGCTGGAGAGCCAAGGCCGACTGAACCGTGCCATCGAATTTCTGCCCACTGACGACGAAATCGCCCGGCGCAAGGCTGCGAAAAAAGGCTTGACCGCACCAGAGAGCGCGGTAGTGCTGGCCTATGCCAAGATGAGCATATTCGACGAATTATTGGCCAGCAATTTTCCTGATGATCCGTTTTTTGGCCGTGCGCTCAAAGCCTACTTTCCCAAGCTGCTTAGCGAAAAATTTGCCACCGCAATTGCATCCCACCCGTTGAAGCGCGAAATCATCGCCACTTTTGTGACCAACACCGTGGTGAACCGCACGGGTGCTACGTTTGTCAACTTCATTGCGTCCGAAGCTGGCGCCTCTGCCGCTGACGTGATCCGAGCCTTCACCCTAGCCCGCGAGATTTTCGATCTGGAACCCCTGTGGGATCAAATCGATGCGTTGGACTACAAGGTGGACACCACACTGCAACTCGATTTACTCACCAAGCTTACCGCCATCGCTCAACGCGCCTCGCGATGGATGCTGCGCGTACGCGCCCAAAACGCCGATTTACCAACCCTGATCCAGCGCTACCAACCGGCAGCCCGCGAACTGCGCAGCCACTTGGCCGAGTGGCTGCCCGCAGCGGCGAACGCCGATTGGCAGCAGGCTGCAGACAAACTCGTTAGCGCAGGGGTAGAAACCATGCTGGCACAAAACCTAAGCGCGCTGGAATTCATTTTCCCCGCGTTAGATTTAGTAGATTTGGTGGCGTTGGCCCAAAGTGCAGATACCTCTGCCGCAAATGGTTTGGGTGGCTTGGAGCAATCTGCCAAGGCCTACTTCGGCGTCGATGCACAACTGGGTCTTACCGCCTGGCGAACCCAGATCAACCGCTTGCCCACCGATACCCTGTGGCAAACCCAGGCACGCGGCAGCGCCCGTGACGATGTGTACTCCATTGCCAGCCAAATTACCAAGGGCTTGTTGACGCGTAAGGAGGATGTTGCGACCTGGCACGCCCAGCACGCCACGGCGATTGAGCGCCTGCGCAATTTACTGGCAGCGATCAGCACCCAGGCTGCGGATTTAGCCCCCGTATCGGTGGCGTTGCGGGAATTGCGGCATTTGGCGTGATGCGTAATCAGGCATAGAGATCGGGTATGGAGAACGGGCATGGATATCTCGCATAAAGGCAAGTTACAGCGTGCCCATCGCTACACTGCAACTTGCCCCACCTGAGTCCAAACTCAGGTGGCAACTGTGTCCAAACGCATACTCCAACTCATCTGCCAATACTTTGGCCCGTGCCTGTGAAAACCGCTTTCATCGCCCCCTTCTTCGCCACCCTCCAAACCGCCAACCCAAAGCCCGTCACCGAGTTAGCCTATACCTCGGTGTTCGAGCTGCTAACTGCGGTGCTGCTGTCCGCCCAAGCCACTGATGTCAGCGTCAACAAAGCTACACGCATGCTGTTCCCAGTTGCCAACACTCCGTCAAAAATCTTGGCATTGGGACTGGAGAACTTAGAAAGTTATATCAAAACGATTGGCCTGTACCACTCAAAAGCCAAGCACCTGTTGCAAACCTGCGAGATGCTGGTGACGCTGCATGGAGGCCTGGTTCCCCGCACCCGCGAAGCACTTGAAGCCCTGCCCGGCGTGGGGCGAAAGACGGCAAATGTGGTGCTGAACTCGGCATTTGGTGAAGCCACAATGGCCGTTGACACGCATATTTTTCGCATGGGCAACCGCACGGGATTGGCCCCTGGAAAAACGCCGCTGGAGGTGGAACTCAAGCTGCTAAAGCGTATTCCGGCGGCCTACTTGGTGGATGCACACCACTGGCTGATATTGCATGGACGCTACGTGTGCCAAGCGCGCAAACCCCTGTGCTGGGATTGCAGTGTGGCGGAATTTTGTGACTTCAAGCCGAAAACGGTGAAGGCATAGTTCATAGTTGTACGGCTGTCACGGCTTGGGAATCGGTAGAAGCTTCCCCTCAGCCGCTTGAGGCCTTGCGACACCCAACCACTGCGCTAGTGTCGGTGCAAGACCTACGATCTCCACTGGTGTGTCCACCCGCCCTGGCTTGATCCACTTTGGGCCGTACACCAACAGTGGGACATGGGTGTCGAACTCGTGGGGTGAACCGTGGGTGGCTGCGGCGTTGCCCGGGATCATCCAGTTCAGCTTGACCACAAATTGCAAATCGCCCGACACCTCGGTGCTCCATGAATTACGCATTTGATCGAAAAATGGCGCACCAGCTCGGCTGTTGTTGTCCAACTCTTGGCGGGTATAGACCCCCCCGATACCCGGTTCAAGCAGCAACAACTTACGGGCCTCTTCGGCCATATCATTCTGGGCTATACCTCTTTGAGCCAGCAGCTTTTTATCAAACAGCAACGTGGATGCTGAAAAGCCCAGTGCCCATTTGCCTTCACCAAAGCGCTTAACCAAACCGGCGTTTGTATTGGCAAGGGCCAAGGTCAGGCTTTGTCGCCCTGCAATTAAACCGCGTGCTTTCAGCGTTTCTGACGCTGGCGTAAAGCCATGGTCAGCCGTCAAAACGGCAAGGTAGTTGTCTTTACCGACTTGGGTGTCCAGGTCACGAAAAAAGTCCTGGAACTGGCGATCGAGTTGCAGCAAATGATCGTGCGACAAGCGCGACTCGGCGCTGAAGGCGTGGTTCACGTAATCATGACCCGACAAGCTGATGGACAGGATATCTGGTGCATCGTCTTGCCCCAAACCCTCACCAGCAATGGCGGCGCGGGCGAAGTCCAGCGTCAGGGCGTCAACTACAGGACTGCGTAGCAGCGAGCGGTAGAAGTTGGGATCCGGTAATACCCCCTCCCCAAGCACCATCGGCAATTGGCCACCTGCGGCATACCAAGGCTGCAAATCGGGCAGCGAGCGCGCATAGGCTGCTTCTGGCAACAACGGTTTCCACGAAGTTTTGAAGTAGCGGTCAGCGGGTTTCGCCGCGTTGAACGCGTTTACCCAGGCGGGGTGTTGGGGCATATAAAAAGTGGTGGATGCGAATTCACCGCTTTGCCCCATGTACATGTAGGCAGTACCCGTTTTACCAGCAGGCAGAATCGAACCCCTGTCTTTGCCCGAGATGGCAATGACTTTGGAACGGCTGTCTGAACGTTTCAACACATCGCCCACTGTCTCAACTTTCAAGTTATTCGGACTTGTGCCGTCAAAGGCGTTGGTTTTGTTGCCAATATAGGTGTAGCGCGTGTCTTGGGTGTTGTAAACCGGAACACCAGTTGCCGGGTCGCGCCAATCGTTACCGATGATGCCCGTTCGGTTGGGGTAGGCACCCGTCAACATGGTCGCGTGGCCCGCGGCAGTAACGGTAAAAGCGTGGCCATAATGGGCATTGGCGAACCATGCGCCACGGTCCAGGAAGCGGGCCAGTCCGTCGGGCGCAAGCTGGTCGCGGTAGTCCACGATTTGGCGTTGCGGCAGGCCGTCGACGACCATAAAGACAATAAGTTTAGGCTTGGCAGGTGGCGCTGTGGCCAAAGGTTGTGGCCCGGTAGCGGTAGCACAAGCGGCCAGCAGAAACGAGCTTGCAAAAGCAAGCGCAGAACGGCGAGGAAAACTGTATATCAATGAGGGGTGCATCATGCCGTAAGCATACCGCGCACGCCGTGCCAGGCTGTGAGCAATTAGCACTTGCTGCGACAGCACCCTCATCGGCGAATCGATCTACGCCGACATCGCGGAGCTACCGCAGCTCAGGACCTTCTTTGCAGGCCTAGCACCAAGGTTCTGACCATCTTTTCGGCTAAAAGGTGACGCGACTGCAAGTTGTTCTCCACCTGCGGCCGATACCAGATCAGCGCCCACTGTAGACCGCCAAGGATAGTTTTCACGGCAATGGAGGTGTCTACGTCACCCAATGAGCCATCGGCTTGGGCAATTAGCGCCTGCGCCTTGAACAGCCCTTCAAAGCGGTCGCGACTCTCGATCAACCCATCCAGAGCCTGTCGCTGTCCGGGCGTCAAGGCGCCAAAGCGGTGCAGCTGCACGCCCTGCACCACCACCGTTTCGAAGGCATAGTGCTCGAAGAGTGCCAGGGCGTGCGCGCGCAGCATTGCGGTGAGTACGTCGACCCCGTCACCTGGACCGCCGCACAAGGGTTCTACCGCAGCGAAAAGGCGCGACATCCCTTCGTGATGTAAATCAAAGAAAAGATCCATCTTTGATGCGTAGTAGTGATAAATGCGCCCCTTGGTCGCGCCAAGACGCCGGGCGACGTCGTCAATGCTTGTTGCATGGAAGCCCTGCTCCATGAAGCACTCCGCGGCCTTTTGCAGAATTTCGAGTTGCGGTGCAGTGGCGTTCGACATGGGTTAATCAGGCACTTTGGACAACAAACAGGAAAAATAATTTAGGGCGCTTCGACTTTCAATCCAGACTCTGTGCAATGTCGCAGAACCCACCACCTCAGTCGATCCAACATAGGCTGCACGCTGAACAAGTTTAACGTCTCAATCGCTCTAGTTAGCACCGACCGAAATCACCTAGACGTGATCGCTACAAACATGACTATCAAGGTCAAACAGATCTGCATCAGCCATCGCTGCATGATTGCCTAGCCAGTGTCAAACTCCTGCTTGACCAGCGTGCATATCGGCGCGCAACTGGGCCGCATATTCGCGAAAGTCCACTTCCAACGTGTAGCGCGCCGACCCTACATATTGCTTTTGAAGCTTGCGACGATGCCGGTCGACTTCCACCTCCATGCGATCCCGCGCTGGCAAACGCAGCCTGCCGGCAAGCACTTCGCCCAGCCATTGGGCTTGAATCTCGACTAAAGGGATAGTGGGCCCGATCGGCTGGATCAGACCTACAGCAAAAAGTCCCGGCAGGTGAGGCACCAGCATGCGCCGATAGAGATCGACTTTGCCATCCTCCACCTTGAACAGCTCAGGGTCAAAAAACGGAAAGGTGGGTCGGTAACCCGTAGCGTAGATGATGGCGTCGACCGGTGCTTTTGAACCATCATCGAACTGCACCTCGGTGCCACATAATTCCTTGATGTTGGGCTTGACTCCGATCCAGCCGTGACCAACGAACGGCAGCAGCTCCTGACTCAAGGTTGCATGCTCGCGCCAGATGGGATGCTTCGGCAACGGGACCCCAAAGCGCCGCTGGTCACCGAGCGCTAGGTACATCAGAAAACGCATCACCGTACGAGTCCACCGTGTCGACAGTCCGAGCTTGCGAGCCAGGAATGACGACCACTTGTCGGTGGGCCGGCCCATGATGTATTTGGGCATGATCCAGGCACTGCGGCGAGTTGAGAGAATCGTGCTCCGTGCCTGCTTGCACACATCGACGGCTACATCTACCGCCGAGTTGCCGATGCCGACCACCAGCACGTTCTTGCCAAGAAACGGTTCTGCAGTGCGATAGTGGTGCGAATGTATCTGCTCGCCATCAAAGGTGCCCGGAAAGTCTGGCCAACGAGGATCCCAGAGATGACCATTGGCCAAGATAACTGCGCGGTAGCGATGGCTTTCACCGCTGGCCAAGCGCACCGACCAGGAATTGTCCTTGGCGTCGCGTTCGACCTTCTCCACACGCTTGTTGAGTTGAATATGACGGCGCAAGTCGAAATTCGAGGCATAGGCCTCAAGATACGCGATCACCTGAAAATGCGACAGGAAGTCCGGATACGTAGACGGAATCGGAAAATCCGAGTATCCCAAGTTGTCCCGGCTGGTGTCGATGTGAAGGCTTCTGTAGGCGGAGGACAGGCCGTTGTCGTTCTCGTAACGCCACATGCCTCCAATGTCGGAACCAATCTCGAAGCAATCGAATGCAACGCCACGTTCTTTCAATGACTTGGCTGTGGTGAGGCCTGATGACCCAGCGCCAATAATGCAAACGGGCAGATCATCGATCTTCATTTTTTGGCCCCGAGAAAGGCTGCGACGACAGTATCGATCGATTCGTCCCTCTCGATGCCCAGACGCAGCGCGGTCTTGGAAGTGAATGCCGCAGGCCAGCCCTCCACGACGCTTCGCACCCTTTCATCCGGCTGCCATGTGATTGCACCTGGTGCGACGACCTGTGTCTGGCGCCGAATTGCTGCCTCTATATCCGCCCCGCAGGTGGTGAGTGCCGGCAGGTTCAGTGCTCGTGTGGCGCCGAACGCTGAAGCTGGCAGCATGGCTACTTTCAACAGGCCCGCCACAGCCTTGTCGACGGAGGCTACTGCAAATCGTGTTTGTGGCGCGAGCGGCGACACCACGCCACGTCCACTCAGCGGCTCACGTATCAAACCAGCGAGCCTGTCCGAAACGCTGTCATTGGGCGCACCTGGATTGGTCAGGATGATCGGGAAGCGCAGCACCCGACCATCAATAAATCCACGACGCGAGTAGTCGTTGATCAGATGCTCTGCAATGACTTTATGGATACCGTACGACGTCTGTGGCGCCTGAAATACATCGTCATCCACAACCGAAGGCAAGGCACCTCCGAAAGTCGAGATAGAACTGGAAAAAATAAACCGCGGCGGCTGCGCCTGAGTGCGGCACTGCTCTAGCAGACGCATCAGTGCGTGGACATTGACCTCCATGCCCCGGGCGAAGTCCAACTCGGCGTCCAAGGTCAGCGCAGCAGCCAGATGAAACACCACATCGACGGGGCGCACGAAGATGTTTGCAAGCAGTTCAGAGTCACTCAGATCTCCCACCACCGCTTCGACCTCCACCTCAGACAGCACGTTGCGGCCCTCAGGATCCGTGCATGGAATACGTGGTGGATTGAGATCACTTAGGACAAGTTGATCACCGGCCGTCAATAAAGAGCTCGTAGACCCCAAAAGCCGCGAGACAAGGCGCGAACCAATGAATCCGGTCGCACCAAACACTACTACTCTCATCGGAAGTCCTTAACTTTATTGATGTATGGCAAGCACGGCGCGTACGCTTCGCATTGCGCCAAACTGATTTATGTATGTCTCAGGATCGGCACCCACTGGTAACACCATCCACACGGTCAGCACGCTTTAGCCGCAACTGATGAGCGCTTCCGGTTTAGACCGTTGCGATGGGATTGAGCGGTGAAGCGATAGCGCCTGGGAGTCGCAGAGGTGGCGCTGTCAAAAGGAAGCGCGTCCGCCCGACCTTTCGCAAGTAGGTTGCCAACGGCGTGAGATGCCACAGTTCCCCCAGGTGCACTCCGAGCTTGAACAGGCAATGCTCATGCAACGGCAGTGCCGCGCAACACACGGTCTCAATTCGAGCGGGATGCGCTTCGACGGCATAGTTGTCGGCGGCGATGGCCGCAATACCGCTGTCCGTGATCCATTGCAACAATCGCGCATCACGTCCATCGAGTACGCAACCGGTACGCGACAGCAATTCAATATCAGGCGATCGATTCATGCCCAGCAAGACGTCTGCAAAACCCGTGTGCAAACACAGGATGTCACCAGATTCGATCAGCAATTCGTCCACCTGTATCACCTGCATCAAAGCGTCATAGCCGACGAGCGACCGCGCACCACCGAAATGCGCGTGGAGATCCACCATCACAGCACGCCCTTGCACCCCGTGCTGCGCCATATTCTCAATACCCAAGGCGCGCGCAGCCGATGTACTTTCCCTGCTGCCATCCTTACTCAGACCCGCTCCCGAGACGTTGCTTGGCCCCACGATGTGCTGGCCGGCAGCATAGCCGTTGTAGTAGACCGGCTCAGGAATCCCATTGCCTCTGACGTCGAACATAGACCCCACATGCGCCAGTCCATCCCATTGGGTCGAGTATTGGAGGTACAACGTGACGAGATCGTCACTCAGCACATCGGTACGTCCGGGCTCAAGGTCACCTAGCAAGCAGTTGAAATTGACTCGCCCGTGGCGCAGCGTGGGCCTTAGAACCGGCGGATAGCGGTTCGGATTCAGCGCATTACCGCCTGGAACATCAAGAGGCAAACTGAGGCTAAAAACCAGCCCATCACGAACCTCGGCTACTCCCTGGCACACCTTTTCAGGCGTCAACAAATTGAGCCGCCCCAGTTGATCGTCAGCACCAAAATCGCCCCAATTCGACCCTTCGGGCCGGACCGTCCAACGTATCTTATTCATGATGAGAACCCAGTAGTTCGAGAAACCCTTTTAGCCAAATATTTTTTACAATTTTGACAAAAAACATACTGTCTAGTATCTATTCAAAAATAAATCAAGTCAACATTGATGTTGTTGAAATATATAGGTAACTTACCCTTAAATTCCAATAAAAAATGATTCTTATTATTTGTTAATATTTAAACATACGTTTGAGTATGATGTGATCATCGTCACCTTTAGCGTATGTAAAACTCTAGTTTCTGATGAGTTCGAGACAACGAAGCATGAGCGACTTTCTAAGTTGTTGAAGGCTCTATCGTGCGGGGAAAGAAGTGAGACATCTTTTCTTCACAGCGTCTATTTGTTTCAGTTTGTTAGCGTACCGTCTGTAAACTGTCTCCGTATGAACCCTAACCTGAACACGCTGTGGCGTGGCCCCGCGTGGGCGTTATCGGCCCTGCTTGCACTCCTTGGAATGCTAGGGCCGTTTTCAATTGACACCTACCTGCCCGCCTTTACCGGCATCGCCCACACGCTAGGTGCTACACCCGTTGAGATGCAGCAAACGTTATCGGCCTACCTCTTTGGCTTTGCGTTTATGAACCTGTTCCACGGCGCAATGGCCGATAGCTTTGGCCGCAGGCCCGTGGTGCTTTGGGGAATTGCTGTATTTACCATCGCCTCTGCGGGCTGCGCACTATCGCAAACTATTGGACAGCTTGTGCTGTTTCGCGCCTTGCAGGGTCTTTCCACGGGCGCAGGAATTGTGGTTTCACGGGCCGTGATCCGCGATTTATTCCCTCCTGCGCAAGCTCAAAAGGTGATGAGCCAAGTCACCATCTACTTTGGTGTGGCGCCTGCTATTGCGCCCATTGTGGGCGGCTGGTTATTTGTATTTTTAGGTTGGCACAGCATATTTTGGTTCCTGACAATGGTGGGCGCAATGCTGTGGCTGACCAACTTCAAACTCTTGCCCGAAACCTTGGCGGTAGGCCAACGACAGCCGTTCGATGCGCGGCATTTGCTGCAAGGCTATTGGCAACTCGGCTCAAACCCGCGATTTTTGCTGTTAGCACTGGCAAGCGGTATCCCGTTCAACGGCATGTTTATGTATGTGCTGGCAGCACCCGTTTTTTTGGGTGAGCACCTTGGGCTGCAACCGACCCAGTTTTTTTGGTTTTTTTCGCTCACCATCAGCGGCATCATGCTTGGGGCCTGGGCCAGTGGCCGTATGGCGGGCAAAGTGGCCCCCAAACGGCAAATTCGCCATGGTTTTGTAATCATGCTGAGCACAGGCGTTATCAACCTCGCGGCAAATTGGCTTTGGACACCACACCCCATATGGTCGCTGTTACCTATTGCGGTATACGCTTTTGGTTGGGCCATGATGGTACCGGTGGTTACGCTGCTGGTGCTGGACTTACATCCGGAACGACGTGGCATGGCGTCCTCGTTGCAGGCCTTTATTGGGTCGTCAGCGAATGGTCTGGTGGCAGGAGTACTGGTACCGCTGGTGATGTATTCCACCCGCTGGTTAGCCTTTACCTCGCTGGCAATGATGAGCGTAGGTTTGCTGGCCTGGGTAGTTCTGCACCGTCGCTGGCCAGAGATTGGGCGGGCGATTTCGGCCTAAAGTTTTGAGCGGAAGAATAACTAGCGAAACAAACGATACCAAGGCTGGCACCTAAGCGACGGCTCTACGGGCCGCTTGTCGCTACGCTACACGCGGACTCTCAAACACCTGTCAACACCAACCTCAGGACAACAACTATGAACACCAGCGAACTCTTCACCCTCAAAGGCCGCACTGCACTCGTGACTGGCGGCTCTCGCGGCATTGGCCGCATGATTGCAGCGGGTTTTTTAGCCCAAGGTGCCAAGGTCTACATCACGGCTCGCAAAGCAGATGTGTGCGATCAGACAGCGAAAGAGCTCTCTGCCTTGGGCGGTGAATGCATCTCGCTACCCATTGATGTATCTACCGTGGCCGGTGCCAAAGCGCTCGCTGCCGCATTCGCTGAACGTGAAACCTCGCTGGATATTCTGGTCAACAACGCGGGTGCTGCCTGGGGTGCGCCGTTTGATGAGTTTCCTGAATCTGGCTGGGATAAAGTGGTCGATTTGAACCTCAAAGCCCCATTTTTCCTGACCCAAGCCCTGGCCACGCCTTTGCGTAAAGCTGCTTCTGCCAACGCAGGTGCCCACCCGGCTAAGGTCATTAATATTGCGTCGGTTGATGGTGTCTCGGTTAACCCGTTGGAAACCTACTCATACGCCGCCAGCAAGTCAGGGCTGATTCACCTCACCAAGCGCATGGCGCTGCGCTTGGTTGAAGACAACATTGTCGTTACCGCCATCGCACCCGGTGCCTTTGCGTCAGACATGAACAAAGATGCCCGTGACCATGGCGAAGCGGTAAAAAATCGCATCCCTGCAAAACGCATTGGCCGAGACGAAGATATGGCTGGTGCAGCGATTTTCTTGGCTTCACGGGCAGGCGACTATGTGGTGGGAACTACGCTGATCGTCGATGGTGGCGTGACCATAGCGCGCGGCTAATCGCTAACTAAATCGAATACGCCATCCAGGTGGTTATCAACGTGCCTCTAAACGTGCCACCTGTTTCTATGGCGAAGAGTGAGCCCCTGGTTTTTACCGCTCGTTACGAAAACGACGGCACTGGGTTTACCGCACCAAGCGATTTACCCCTGCTGGTAGCCGCAGAGCAAGCAGGCCACGCCCCTTTAAGCTCTTGTCGCAACGGTACTTGCCGCACCTGCCTTTGCCGCCTACGCAGCGGCAAAGTGGCCTACCGCATCGCATGGCCAGGTTTGAGTTTGGAAGAAAAGGCCGAAAGCTACATCCTGCCTTGCGTCGCCTATCCGCTCAGCGATGTCGTACTAACGGATGACGTGTTTTAACCTTGCAGTGGACGCGACAAGCGCATTTCTTCAATTTTGAAGTCACCCAGCAGCACGGTCTTGGCTGTGGTCAGCTCGCGCTTGAAACCGGCTAAATCATGGAAACGCAGCGCACGCTCATTGCGCAGCGGCACCCACACCGACACCTTGGTGCAACCTTCTTCTTGCAAGCCTTCACGGGCGGCATCCCACAAGGCCAAACCTACACCCAGTGACCAGTACGCGGGCAAGGCATAGATAGACCAAATTTCACCGGTTGTCGGTGGTGTGCTCTTGTCACGGGATCGGTCATATCCAACAAAGCCGACCACGGTGTCCATGTCCATCGCTACATGAACTTGTGGTTCACCGTACTCAATGGCTTCGCGCCAGTAGCCCAGCCGCTTTTCAGGCGTCATGGCCTTCAGATGCTCATCGGGGACTAATCCCTCGTAAGCCGCGCGCACGGAGGCGGAATGGATTTCAGAAATAACTTTGGCATCGCGAAGCGTTGCGGGTCTCAGGGTGTAAACGGACATACGGAAAATCGGCTAAACATATAACTTTTATAAGGACTTTGATTGTCGCTGGTTTTAACGCCGCACTCTCCACCGTCGAATCAATCACTGTGCGCTTATGCACCTCTTCAACTACTCTCTTAATCCCGTGTCGCCATCTCGTTGAGCACCCGACAGGCCGATTCCAATAGCGGCCAAGCGAGCGCCGCGCCGGAACCTTCGCCCAGTCGCAGCCCCATGCTGAGCAGTGGCTCTACACCCAACTTGTTCATCATCAGCGCATGATTGCGCTCCCCCGAGTGGTGCGCAAAGACACAGCGCTGCACCACGTGGGGTGCAAAGGCCTGCGCCACCATCACCGCTGAGCTGGCCGTAAAGCCGTCAATCAGCATCACCCTGCGCTCGTGGGCGGCTTGCAACACCGCACCGACCATCGTCGCGATCTCATAACCCCCAAACGCCGCCAGCGCCGCCATGGGGCCTGCCGCGTGTGCATGGCGCTGCAATACGCGCGCCAAAATTGTTGTTTTACGTGATACCGCGTCCTCATCAAGCCCTGTATTTGTGCCGGTACAAACCGAGATATCTAGCTCAGCCAAACGGGCCAGCAGTAGCGAAGCAGAGGAACTGTTACCGATACCCGTATCCCCAAAAAGCAGCGAATTGCCCGGCAAAGACTGCACCAGTGCCAAGCCTTGTGCCATAGCCTGTTGACATTGCTCGACAGTCATTGCAGGCTGCTGGGAGGAATCCGCCGTACCTGCTGCGATTTTGCGCACGAGCAAGTTAGGCAGACCATTAGCGCCAGCACGCTCGGTTTGCCCAGTGGGTAAAAAATCATGCTGCACGCCACAATCAACCACCGTCAACGCCAAGCTGTGTTGGCGTGCCAACACGCTGACGGCGGCACCGCCAGCAAGGATGTTGTCCACGGTCTGCCGAGTGGCATCGCTGGTGTAAGCCGACACGCCCTGGTTGGCAAGGCCGTGGTCACCTGCAAACACCAGCAATTGCGGCGCAACAAGGTGGGGCGTTTCGGTACCCAAGATCAAACCTAGTTGAACCGCCAGTGCCTCCAACTGACCCAGCGCACCTTGGGGTTTTGTTTTACAGTCAAGAATGTGCTGCAAGTCCATGGCAAGGGCAGCATCGCCCAAATCGGGGATGGTGGGGAGGGAAAACTGAAGTGGCGTTGTCATTTACACAGTCTGCCACTGCAGCAAAGACCGTGCAAAGCTTGGGCTATGAACCCCGTCACTTCAGCTTGCGCCACAGTGGGCGCGTTCAGTCAGCGTAAATACCGGCCTTCTTGATCACAGGCGTCCATTTGGCAATTTCCGCTTCTAGATGATTTTTGAGCCCAGCGGGCGTGATTTTATCCAGCGGGGCAATGTCGCAGCTCAAATCAGCCAGCCGCTGCTTGACGTTAGCGTCTTGCATAGCCGCACGCAGAGCTGTGTTGAGCTTGTCCAAGATAGGTTTAGGTGTGCCTTTGGCAGCGTACATACCGTGCCAGACTTTCACCTCAAAACCCTTCAATCCCTGCTCGTCCAGCGTAGGTACATTAGGCAATGCAGCAAGGCGGTTCAGTGTGGTCACGCCATACACCTTGATACGGCCTTCCTTAATCATGGGCACAGTTTGGGTGGTCTGGTCGCACAGCAAATCTACCTGCCCACCCAGCAAATCGTTCATTGCTGGGCCGGTGCCTTTGTAGGGGATGGTGTTCAGCTCGACACCAATCTGGCTTTGGAACAACAGTCCACAAAGGTGCGATACCGCACCCAGGCCCGCATTGGCCAGCGACACTTTGTCTTTGTTTGCTTTGAGGTATGTCTGGAGTTCCGCAAAGTTGGCTGCCGGAAAATCTTTGCGGGCCAACAGCGTCATCGGCACATCGACCACTTGCCCAATGTATTCAAAATCATGTAACGGGTCAAAACTGAGCTTTTTGTACAGCGCAGGCGCTGTTGCCATACCCATGTGATGGATAAAGATGGTGTACCCGTTGGGGGTCGATTTGGCCACCTTGTTAGCCGCTATCGTGCCGCCCGCGCCTACCGTGTTTTCTACCAACACGGTTTGACCCAGTGATTTCCCCATGGGGATGGCAATCATGCGGGCCACCACGTCGGTGGGACCGCCGGCCGCAAAGGGGACTACAAGGGTAATTGGCCTGTCAGGATAGACCGCTTGAGCCTGTACGGGGCTTAAAGTGGTTAAAGCGCAAGCCAATAGGGCACTGGATGCTATCAAAATTCGTTTGGGAAATAGGGTCATAGTTTTGTCTCTTTGTATCTTTTTGTGTTGAATGGTTTATTGGAGCTTTGTAAGGATTGTGAAGCATCGAGAAATTGCAGCAATTGATGCAACTCCAATAGCTCCCATAATTCCAGCAATCGTTGAATTGGTTTAAGGCTTGACCAAGGCTCCTACCCTGTTTATCTGCGCAATGTGCCACAGATTGGCCAAAGCAGTATCGACTTCAGCAGGCATGGCAGCTTGGCTGAACGCCGCCAAACGCTGAGCCTTGGCAGTCAACTCCTCACGGTTCAACGTATTGCCAGGGTCGCCCTTGGGTTCGTCTACCCGCCCCGCCAAGACACGGCCATCGCGGGTATGCACTGTGACCTTGCCAATCCAACGCTGGGGGTACGCCCCGTCAACCTCAGCGTCCAACACCATACTAATGCGGTCACGTAAATTTTGGGTGCTGGAATCGGCGAAATGCTGGTCAAACTCTACCAATCCCGCGTGACCAAAGCGCGCTACCAAAGCCAGCACAGTGCCCATGGAAAACTTGCTCTGATGAACCGTGGATGGGTGCGTCACTGGCCCCAGAACGTCGATGGCACCCTGGTGAACATGGGTGACGACGCGCTCCAAGTCGTCCGGCTTCAGGTTGTGGGCCAGCATCACACTCAGAAGAGCGTCAGCCGCTGGATGGGTGTGACGGCACGAGGCATGGAACTTGAACGAGGTTTCCACAGTCGCCCAGCGTTCGCCCAAGCCTGCAGTCAACTTGGTGGCGTCTGCATCGCTGGACATACCTGCACCCATGCCTTGCGGGCCCTCCAGGATTTGCGCAGCGCCAGTAAAGCCGTCTTGGGCCAGCATGGCGGACATTAGTCCGGCAGCGGCGGCATGGGCCGTGTGGAGCTGTTTGCTGTCGGCGGCTGTGCGCAAAAACTCCCACAATCCTGCCGATTGCGTACCCGCCGAACCCAGTGCGTGCTGCATTTGAGCTGCATCAAGGCGCAGCAAGCTGCCCGCGGTGGCTGCTGCAGCCAAGGTGCCAGCCGTACCGGTAGTGTGAAACACTTTGTAGTGTGAGCGCCCCAGAAACTCCCCCACGCGAATGCCCACCTCGTAGCCTGCCACAGCCGCCGTCAGCAACTCAGCTCCGCTACGTCCCAGCGACTGCGCCAGCGCGACGGCAACCGGAAACACCACCGTCGCAGGGTGGAACACCGAGCCGTTGTGAACATCGTCCTGCTCAGCCACGTGTGAGGCGGCGGCGTTGGCCATGGCAGCGAAATACGGACTGGTGAAGCTCCGGTTGATAAGCACCTCAGCCGCGCCGGGGTGGTCTACCGCATACGCTGGGCCCATGCTGGCAGCGAAGCGGGCGATAGTCTCGACAGGGCGTGCACCCTTGCCAGCTAACGCAGAGCCAAACCAGTCCACCAGCAAATCCTCTGTTTTACGGACGACGGGGGTGGGGATGTCGGCAAAGCGCAGTTGCGCTGCGAAGGTGGCGAGTTGGGCCGTGGGTGTGGAAGACAGGTTCACAGGTGTCATCTTTCAAGTAAAAAGTGCTTCTTGCGCTTACTGAATATGCGTAAGAAGCTATGAAATAAATAGCAAATTGAGGTACACCTTGCCAACGGGCTCAAACAGACTCAAATGGCCTCAGTCGCTCGCAGTGCCGCAATCGCAGGCGTATCGCGCCCAAACTCTCGAAGAATCGTCTCGGTGTGCTGACCTACGGCGGGTACGGCGTCCATGCGGTACTCAAACCCACTGTTGCGCCCTGGAGGCAGCAGCGCCGGAATATCACCGGCGGGGCTACTTACCGTCTGCCAACGGCCACGGGCTTGCAGTTGGGGGTGAGCCCACAAGCCGGCCATGTCATTCATCCGGGCGTTAGCGATTTGGGCTGCATCCAGGCGAGCCAACACTTCGGCGGTAGTGAGCTGGCTGAAGGTGGCGATGATTTGCGCTTTAAGGGGTTCGCGGTTCGCGTTGCGGCGGGCGTTGCTGTCGAAGCGAACATCCGTAGCGAGGGCTGAATCCAGCAATACCACGTCGCAAAACACACGCCATTCGCGTTCGTTTTGCAGCCCCAACATCACCGTGCCGCCATCGCCCGCTTGGAACGGACCATAGGGATAGATGGTGGCGTGAGCAGCAGCCGAGCGGGGTGGCGGAGCCGCACCTTCGAAGGCGTAGTACATCGGGTAGCCCATCCACTCCCCCAGCGATTCCAGCATCGACACGTCAATGTGACTACCCTCCCCGGTACGCCCGCGCAGCAGCAAGGCCGAGAGGATGTTCGTATAGGCGTACATGCCCGCAGCAATGTCTGCAATCGAGTTACCAGCTTTGCTGGGGTCATCGGGCGTGCCAGTGACGCTCAGAAAACCCGCTTCACTCTGAATTAACAGGTCATAAGCTTTTTTGTCGCGGTAAGGGCCGTCTTCGCCATAACCAGAAATATCGCAGACGATGAGCTTGGGGTGGTCAACTTTCAAAGCCTCGTAACCCAGGCCCATACGTGATGCGGCACCGGGAGCGAGGTTTTGCACTAGGACATCGGCGCTAGCGATGATGTCCAGCAACACAGCCAGAGCAGCCGGCTGCTTCAAGTCCAGCGTTAGACTTTCTTTGGAGCGATTGACCCAAACGAAATGAGAAGCCTCGCCGCGCACCCGTTGGTCGTAGGCACGGGCAAAGTCACCGACGCCTGGACGCTCGACTTTGATGACGCGAGCACCAAGATCCGCGAGTTGACGAGTGCAAAAAGGCGCAGCAATAGCGTGTTCAAGAGAGACGACGGTAATGCCATCGAGTGGTCGTGTCATGTCAGTCCTTCCTCAGCCCGCGAGCTTTGTAAGCATCGCAGTCAGCAGCTCGGGAGCGGCAACCATCGCGTCATGGCCAGTCGCAATGGTCTGCATCGGCCAGCCTTGCTCTTTGACCCACGTTCGTGTTTTGGCCAAGGCCGGGTACATAGGTGCAGTACAGGTGATATAGGTGCGCGGCACGCCGTTGCCAACTGGATTTTGCAGTTTCAGCGGTGAGTTATAGGTGGCGAGCGGGTGCGGTGTTAGCCGGGAGGTAATCATCTTTTGATCGACTTCCAGGGTCAGGCCGAATGCGGCTGCCGGCGGTGGTGGCAGACTCAACCCGCCGCTGGATTCATCGGCCGCCTTGATGCGCGCTGCAACCACATCATCTGGCAGTTGACTGAAAGCGGTTTGCCCGTTCTGCAGGATCAGTGCATCGAGGTAAACGAGATGACGCAGTTGCTTTGGCATCCGATCAGCGACTCCACTGATCGCAATCCCGCCGAAACTGTGACCGACAAGCACGACATCTTCAAGTTGCTCCATCCGGATCACGTTCACGATGTCTTCTACAAAAACATCAAGCGTGTTGCTCTTGGCAAGCAGGTGCGCCCGCTCGCCGAGCCCGGTTTGTGTGGGCGCGAAGACGAGATGGCCTGCTGCTCGCAGCCTGTCGGCCACAGCACGCCAGCACCAACCACCGTGCCAGGCGCCATGTACGAGAACGAAGGTTCGGGCATTGGTATTCGGCTGTGCGTTGGCCGTTGCCATGTGAGCAAGTGCAGCACCAGCGACAATCGTCACGGGCATTACAGACAAGATTTTTCTACGGATCATGTTGTCTTTCTCTCTCTTTTAAAAGGAACGGGGCAGCTCAAGAATGTGTTCGGCGATGTACGAATAAATCATGTTCGTGGACACCGGTGCCACCTGATAAAGCCGTGTCTCGCGGAACTTGCGTTCCACGTCGTATTCGCAGGCAAAGCCAAACCCGCCGTGAAACTGGATACAGGCGTTCGCGGCTTCCCAGCTGGCTTTGGCGGCCAGGTATTTCGCCATGTTGGCTTGCGCGCCGCAGGGCTGGTGGGCATCAAACAACTCGCAGGCTTTGTAGCGCATCAAGTTGGCCGCTTCTACCTCGATATAGGCATCGGCAATCGGAAACTGAACACCCTGGTTTTGCCCGATAGGACGGCCAAAGACAACACGGTCTTTGACGTAGGCTGTGACCCGGTCGAGGAACCAGTAGCCGTCGCCAATGCATTCGGCAGCGATCAGCGTACGTTCGGCATTCAGACCATCAAGGATGTATTTGAAGCCTTGGCCTTCTTTGCCGATGAGGTTTTCTTCGGGAATTTCCAAGTTTTCAAAGAAAAGCTCGTTCGTCTCATGGTTCACCATGTTGAGGATGGGGCGCACAGTGAGGCCAGATTTTTCGGCAGCCCGCAAGTCCACCATAAAGATGGACATGCCTTCAGTTTTTTTAGTGACCTCAGCCAGTGGCGTGGTGCGGGCAAGCAAGATCATCCAGTCAGAATGCTGGACTCGGGAAATCCACACCTTTTGGCCATTGATGACGTAGCGGCCGTCCTTTTTGACTGCCGTAGTTTTGATTTTGGTAGTGTCAGTGCCAGTACTGGGTTCAGTCACGCCCATGGACTGCAAACGCCATTCGCCAGAGGCAATTTTGGGCAGGTACCGCTCTTTTTGCGCTTCGGAGCCGTGGCGCAACAGCGTGCCCATGTTGTACATCTGGCCGTGGCAAGCACCGGAATTACCACCAGCCCGGTTGATTTCTTCCATGATGACCGAGGCCTCGGTAAGGCCCAGGCCTGATCCACCGTAGGCCTGCGGAATCAGCGCTGCCAACCAACCCGCTTTGGTGAGTGCATCAACGAAAGCTTCGGGGTAGGCGCGCTCTTGGTCGATTTTGCGATGGTATTCGTCAGGGAAAGCCTTGCACAGATCGCGCACAGCATCGCGAATGTCTTGGTACTTATCGGGGGTAGTTTTGATCACGTGTTTTGTCTCCAAAAAATAAGATGCAGGATGTAAGTCAATTCAGATTCGGCTCAGATCAATTCGGCAGTAGCCTGCATCGTCAACCAACCTTCATGGTCTTCGGCCCACAACTTGACGGTGGTTTTTCCGTCTGTAGTGGCGTTCAGACGCGGCGCTTCGGGTTGACCGTTAACGCGCAAAGGCTGTGCATCTAAAGCGGCAAAGGTGGGGCGTACAGCCTTGAAGTCAAACTTTTGGAGCGTCGCCCCTGGCATATGGCGGCGGGCCAAGTCCACCAATAACGTGGCGATCAGCGGGCCATGGACGATAAGACCTGGATAGCCTTCAACCTCGGTCACGTAATGGCGGTCGTAGTGAATGCGGTGGCCATTGAAAGTCAGGGCCGAGTAACGGAACAGCAGCACGTCATCGGGCACCAACTCGCGCTGCCAAGCAGCATTTTTCTTGGCAGCTTCAGGCTGCGGTACAGGATCGCCGGGCAATGCTGCGGCACGGTAGACGATGTCATGTTCTTCGGTAAGCGCAAGGCCATTGACGTTGTGGACCTCATGTTTGACTAACACAAACAACAAGTCGCCAGTGCGCCCCGCTTTGTGAGTGACCGAGGAGATAGTGGAGGTGCGCCGTACAGAGTCCCCCACCCGCAACGAGTTTTCTGTCTCCCAGCGCAGCCGCCCACCGGCCCACATACGGCGAGGCAGCGGCACGGGCGGCAAAAATCCACCGCGTGTGGGATGGCCATCAGCGCCAATTTCGCTTTGACGGTTCTGCGGTAAAAAATACAGCCAGTGCCACAGCGGAGGCAGCGGCGAGCCGGGGACCGGTACAGTGTCGTCGCGGTCTAGCGTAGCACTCAGGCCGCGCAAAGGAGCTGAGGTGATCGTGTCGGTCAGCGTTTCGGTTTTGCCTACCCAGGTCTGCAGGTGGGCAAGCGTGGCGGGGGTTAAAGTTCGGCTCGTCAGATCGGAGGTAAGGTTCATCATCAGTCCACGTTGGCGCCAGAGGCTTTAACAATCCGTGCCCATTTGACGATGTCATCATTGAGAACAGCGGCAAATTGATCAGGCGTTACGGGCTTATCAGGCGAACCTGCGATCTCTACGCCCTGACGCTCCAGTTTTTCTCGTAAATCTTTGGCTGCCAACGCCCTGTTCATGCCATCTTGCAGCCGGGCAACTACATCCACAGGAACACCGGCGGGGGCAAAAAGACCAATCCACAGTGTTACGTTGTAGCCGGGCACCGATTCAGCGATGGTCGGCACATCTGGCAGCGCAGGGGATCGTACTGCACCGCTGACAGCCAATGCACGTAGCTTGCCCGCCTTGATGTAAGCCAATGAAGACGGCATGCTGGCAAACACAATGGGCAATTGCCCGCCCAGCACATCATTAAGCGCGGGCGCCACCCCTTTGTAAGGCACATGCTGCAAGTCGATGCCTGCCATGCTGTTGAGCATTTCACCCAATAGGTGGTTCAAGGTGCCGTTACCTGCTGAGGCGTACTGGTAATGACCAGGCTTACTCTTCGCCAGCGCCATTAACTCAGATAAATTCTTCGCTGGAAAGCTAGGGTTCACCAAGAGCACATTAGGCACAGCGCCAATCAGACTGATGGGGCGAAAATCTTTGACAGGGTCGAAGCCTGCATTCTTATAAAGAGCCGGGTTGATCGCTTGGCTACTGCTGATAGTCATCAACAAGGTGTACCCGTCCTTAGGCGCCTTGGCTACCGCCTGGGTACCAATGTTGCCACCTGCACCTGGACGATTTTCAACCACTACACTGGCGCTGAGCATTTCGCCCAGTTTCTGACTGACCAGTCTTCCAACGATGTCATTGGTGCCACCAGCCGTCTGCGGCACGACCATCACGATGGGACGACTAGGGTAGGCGCCCTGCGCGAGCGCAGCAAGTGGTGCTGCCAAGACGACAGCAAGGCAAGCCCGTCGAATTCGAATCCATTTGAACATCTGTTGTCTCCATTGCTAACCGTCTATCTTCGCCGTGGACGCGCCTTTGGGCAATCACATATTTCAATACAAAGACTTCGATAATTCCGAACGCTTGCGACACCTTGCTAGACCCTTGCTCTAATATTCCGGGATGAATTTCAATCTCAACGACTTGCGCCTTTTCGTACGCACCGCAGAAGAGCGCAACCTGACCCGTGCCGCTGCAGCCCAGCATCTGTCTCTGGCGGCGGCCAGTGCCCGTATTAAGGCACTGGAAGCCCAGTCTGGCCTGCCGCTGTTGTTCCGCGAAGCCCGTGGAGTGCGTCTCACACCGCCCGGTGAAGCCTTTTTACACCATGCACGTGGAGTGTTGCGCCAAGTAGACCAGTTGCACATCGATTTACAGGACTACAGTGACGGTTTGCGGGGCCACCTGCGGGTGCTTGCCAACACCACGGCTGTGACTGATTTTTTGCCCGACATCCTTCCGCCCTTTCTCACGGCAAACCCACGGGTCAACATTGATCTTCAGGAAAAACCGAACGCTGAGATCGCAAGGGGAGTGCTTGAGGGCCGCGCAGATATAGGCATCGTGGCAGGCCAAGTGGACACGCTGGGCTTACAGTCCATCCACTTCAGTACCGACAGACTTGTGCTCGTCACAGCGATGAATCACCCCTTTGCCAGCCGCGCCACCATCGCCTTTACTGATACGCTGGACGAGGACGCCGTAGGCATGAACCAGGGCAGCACACTCCAAACGTTTCTGGCACAGGTCACCGAAAAGCTGGGTAAGCCGCTGAAGCTGCGCATTCAGCTCAGCAGCTTTGACGCCATGTGCCGGATGATTGGCGCTGGCGTTGGCATTGGCATCGTGCCCGAAAGCGCAGCAGGTCGTTACCGCCAGAGCATGAACTTGGCCTTAGTGAGGCTCACCGATACATGGAGCGTACGGGAACGCTACATTTTGGTACGGGAGCAAGCCACGTTGCCGGGCTATGCGCAGAGCTTAATAGAGACGCTGTGCAGCTACTACACACCTCAAGCCAACAACCAGCCAACAACCAGCCAATACCCAGTTTAAAACCTGAATTTACTGCGAATGCTTGGCGTACATCTTTTGCAGCCCACCAATCCAGCGGTCATAGTCCTGACCCTTATTACGAAAATACCCCAGGACCTCAGGATGCGGCAGTACCAAGAACTTCTCTTCCGCCATCGTGCTGACCACTTCGGCCGCCACCTGCTCTGGCGTCAGAATGCCGTCATGCCCAGCTGAGCCGCCGTCACCGGTGACCATATCGGTCTGCACCGACTGCGGACACAGGCATGACACCCGCACGCCTTTACGGCCATAGGCCACACGCAACCACTCGGCAAATGCGACAGCGGCGTGTTTGGTCACGGCATAGGGCGCAGATTCCACAATAGTCAGCAGGCCAGCGGCCGAGGCCGTGACCAGAAAGTAGCCCTCGCCGCGTGCCGCCATCTCAGGCACGACAGCCCGCGCGGCCCACACATGGGCCATGCCGTGGATATGCCACATGCTTTCCCACAGCGGATCTTCAAGCTCAAAGCCACCCACACGCCCAAGGATGCCGGCGTTGGAGATGTAAATATCTACCTGCCCAAAGCGCTCACGGGTGGCCACTACCAGTGCCTGAATATCAGCCTCTTGACTCACATCGCAGCGCACAGCCATAGCGGCATCACCAATTTCACGGGCTACTCCTTGGGCACGCTCCAGGTTGATATCTGCCACGACGATACCGCGTGCGCCCTCAGCCGCAAAACGCTTGGCAATGCCTGCGCCGATCCCGCTGGCGCCACCGGTAACGATGGCAACTTTGTTCCGAATGTCCATTGAATACTCCTTATGACCGGAAGTATCGGAGCGCCAGACGAGATGCCGTGCCTCGCAGGTGACAAATCAGGCGGGCGCTACAAAAAATCGAATCAGATTGCGTCCTGCATCTTTCGCCTGGTACATGGCGGTATCCGCAGACTTGAGAATCTCATCCTGATGGGTATCGAGGCTGCTGAACATCACCACACCAATACTTGCCGTGCATCGGTGTTCAATCACTTGGTTCACTTGGTTACTGGCAGCGACATCAGCTGTAGATGCTTTCGAGGGAAGACTCAACAGGTAAGGGGCAGCCAGCGCGGTGTGGATTTTCTCGGCAATGCTCAGAGTCTCGGCTTTCGCGGTAGCGGCATCAGCACTCAAATTGCTGAGCATCACAATAAATTCATCTCCGCCAAAGCGCGATACCGTGTCTATTTCACGCACGCATTGCTTGAGCCGGGCAGCCGTTTCGATCAACAGCAAGTCACCCACTGCATGACCGTGGGCATCGTTCAGTGGCTTGAAATTATCTAAATCTAAAAACATGAGCGCCCCATGGCACCCGTTACGCCGTGTAGCGGCCATGGCTTGGCTCAAGCGATCGTTGAGCAGGCGGCGGTTAGACAACTGTGTCAGCGGGTCGTAAAACGCCAACTGGAGAACCTGTTCCTCCCGCTGCCCCAAGGTATCCAAGAGGTGGTTAAAGCTACCAATCAGGTCACCAATCTCATCGTTGCGGGTAATGGCCAATCGTTGCACCGGCTGCGTAGAGCTTGACAGGCTGGCCAGTGTGTTGACAGCGGTGAGCATCGGTGAGAGTTGTATTCGCAACATCCACCACGTAGCGCCTCCTGCGAGAAAAGTTAACAACACTGTGGCCACTAACATGCGCAACTGCATCGCAAGAATCGGCTCAAAGGCTTCGTCGCTGGCCAGCGTAACCGAGGCATACCAACCTGCCAAAGGGATTTGCTTGACCGAAACCAACACTTCCAAACCGTGGGGATTAACAACCACTACCGAGCCGTTAAACCCTTGAACGAAGCGATCAATCCACGGGCTGATGCCAGGTGCAGGTAGCACCTCCATCAAACGATCCGGATCCGAGGTGGCCACAATCGTCCGATAACGCGAAACCATCAAATAATAATTACCGGTTTGACCGTAAGTGTGATTAGTTATTTTTGTCAGAAAGCTGGGGATCTCCAGATCTGTAACACCCGCGATGGTGCCAATCACCTTGCCCTGCTCATCGTGAACAGGTACCGCTATGGCAAAAAACTTCGCTGAAGGAGCCGTGCTAATGACCGTTTGGCCCACCATGGCTTTGTCGTGTTGAAGCGCGCTGACAAGGTAGTCGCGCTCGCCGTGGTTCACACCTACCCGCCCAGCGGAAAGAGGAACCTCAGCAAGCGCCTTACCCTCAAGGTTATAGGCGATGACCCCTCCATTGAACGAGTCTTGTAGCAGCAGGCGGTCACTCAAAAAATCCTGTAAGTCAGCCGGTTGGAAGATCAAGGCAGGGCTTGTTTTTGAGGCTATCTTCTCCAGCATCTGCAAACGGTCTTCCAAATCTTGGTTGACCTGCGCAACCATGAATGAAACAGTAGAAAACTGCTGATCACCCAGCAGGCGCTGCATGTCGCCACGCAGCACCCCGCTGGCATAAAAAGCCAACGACCAAAGGCCAACTAAAAAAATACCAAGGCAGTAGAGCGTAATGCGCGTTTTGAGCGACTGCCACTGAAATAAATTCCACATTAGGCCAGTTCCCAGCGGTGAAAAAGGTGGCGAGTAAAGTTAACACCTAAGAAATTACTTTATCACCAGAGCGGCCAGATCTGCTGGCGCTTGCCTTTTAACCCCCTAAGCACTACGGGCGATCAGGGTTCATAAATCCTACGACCACTACAACCGCTACGAGTACTGCTACCTACCACTACCACTACCACTGCCAACGTCAACGTCAATGTCAACGTCAGCCAACAGTGCCCGCTTAAGCACCTTTCCGCTCAGCGTCATCGGCAGTGCAGCCACGCACACCACCTTTGCAGGTCGCTTATAGGGTGCTAAGTTCTCAGCCACAAACGCATTCAGGGCGGCCAAATCCAGCGGTGCACCGCCCACGGTTTCAACGAACGCCAGAACTTCTTCGTTGCCGTCCGCAGCCAAACGCCCCACCACCGCAGCGCGTTGGATGCCGGGAAAGGTACTCAATACGGCCTCTACTTCGCCGGGATAAACATTGAACCCCGAGCGAATAATCATTTCCTTCAATCGCCCCACCACAAACAGGGCACCGTCTGCAGCGACGTAGCCAATGTCCCCGCTCGCATACCAACCACCGGGGCGCATGACCTGGGCAGTGGCGTCTGCGTCACGGAAGTAGCCAGGCATCAGGCCGGGGCCACGCATCCAGATTTCTCCGCGCTCGGGGGACGCGATATCTTGTCCTTCGGAGTTAACGATGCGCAGGGCCGCGCCTTCCACCAAATAGCCTGCTGCGGTGTCGTCGCGCTGTATGCCACAAGGTACAAGGCACAAAGCACCTGCGTATTCCGACAGGCCATAGCCATGGTGCAGCGGCTGACCGAAACGGGACTCAACTGCGTGCTTTAGCGGCATGTCCAGCGGCGCAGCTCCGGCGTAGAGATAGCGTAGGGCGGGTGCAACAGGCTTGGCAATGCCTTGTTCATCAAGCCATGCCAAGAGCCGCGTGAACATGGCTGGCGGACCTTGCAAGTTGGAGACACCCTGGTGTGCTAGCGCGTCGAACAGATCAGCGGGATCGAACTTGCTACGCATCACCAGCACTGAGCCGGCATACAGCGATGCCATAAGCACCGTGGCGAGACCAAAAATATGCGTCATCGGCAGATAAGCGTAGGCACGGTCTTGCGTACCCAGCTCTCGCGAAGCGCTGGACACTCGGGCGTACTGCAACAACCCAGCGTGGCTAACCAACACGCCTTTGGGTGCACCCGTAGTACCCGAGGTAAAGATGATGGCGGCGACTTGTTCAGCTGCATCGCCCTGCTCGGCTACCGCTTTGCTGTAAACCGGGCTGCGTGACAGTCCCGCCAAACAGCTGGCGACAGCACCCGCTTGAACACCATGCTCGTGTGCAGCGCTGGAAACGCTGCTGGTGAAATACACCACCCGAGGATCCGCTTTGGCTACAAACCCTGCCACCTCGCCGCGCGACATACGGGCGTTAACGCCGCACGACCATGCGCCCAGTTGGCTACACGCCAAAATCAGCGCGACATGCTCAGGGCAGTTCTCGGCGACGATCAGCACACGGTCGCCAGGCTGCACGCCGCTGGTCCGCAACTCTTGTACCAAGAGGGCAATTTGCGCGCTCAAGTCAGCCAACGTCAAGGTGGCGTTAGGGGTCAGTAAAAACGTCTGATCGGGCGCAGCGGCAAGGCGCTGCTCAAAGACATGGTGAATGCGGGTCAGGTTCATCTTAAAGCCACGGAAGTTGGTTATTGGCGTTATTGGCGTTATTGGTGTTATTGGTGTTATTGGTGTTGTTGAAGTTGTTCGCGTTATTGGATTTGAATGCCTTTGGTGACGGTACTCCACAGCGCCAAATCGCGGGCAGCGCGGTCACTGAGCAGTTTGGGTGCGCCGGTCCACAGGTCGTAGCCCTGCTCGATCAACCGGGCCTTCAGATCTTCGCTGGCCAGCGCCTTGCGGGTGGCCTCGTTAAAGCGGGCAACGATGTCAGCGGGCAGTTTAGCCGGGCCGTACAGGCCGTACCAGCCGCCCACGTCATAGTCAGCAATCCCCACTTCCTTCATCGTTGGTATGTCAGGCAACGACGCATTGCGCGTGATGGACGTCACCGCCAAAGGCCGAACACGGCCTGCTGCAATGTAGCTACGGGCGCCGCCGATGATGTCGAACATCATGCTGAGCTGGCCACCAATCACATCCGTCATTGCCGGTGCGTTGCCTTTGTAGGGGATGTGGTTAAGCTGGATGCCTGTGCGCAGCGCGAACAGCTCACCACTCAGGTGGTTGGACGCGCCCATCCCGGCTGAGCCGTAGGCCACCTTGCCAGGATTGGCTTTGGCGTAAGCCACCAGCTCGGGCACCGTGCTGAAGGGCTGGTCTTTGTTGATGACCAGCACATTGGTGTAGCTGAGAATGGGGGCTACAGCGGTCAAATCTTTGGCCGGATCAAACGGCATGGATTTGAGAATATGCGGGCTGATGGTGATGGTCGGGCTGGCGGCAAAATACATCACTAAACCATTGGGTATGGCTTTGGCCACCGCATCGCCGCCCATCGCGCCACCAGCGCCAGGGCGGTTCTCCACCACCACCGTTTGACCCAGCTCTTTCGCTAAGGCGGGGGCAAACAAGCGTGCAGTAGAGTCCACCGGGCCACCGGCCGCGTAACCCACAATGAGTTTGACGACTTGGCCCGAGGTGGATGGCTGGGCAGCAGCCATCAGCGGTGCCAGCCAGCCCAGAGCCAGAAGCGACATCGCTAAGCGACGGACTGTAGGGCGTGAAAATTGAAATTTGGTGTTGCGCATAGTGTCAGTGACTTCACAGTGAGGGGGCTACCGAGATTCGGTGGAATGCGGACAGCCCTTCTAGGCTGCGCTTAGGCTTGGGTTAACAGCGTTCAGTTGGCTTTAGCGCCCGATTTGCGCACAATTTCAGCCCATTTGATGCTTTCGCTGACGTTGTACTTGGCAAATTCGGCTGGAGTGGACCCCACTGGCTCCGCGCCCATGGTGCTGTATTGCGCCACTACTTGGGGCTGTTTGAGCGCACGCGCTGCGGCCTCAGCCAGCTTGGCAACCAGGGGCGCAGGAGTACCTTTGGGTGCCCAAAAGCCGTACCAAGTACTGATCTCAAAACCGGGGTAACCCGACTCGGCGATGGTGGGAGTCTCAGGCAAGGCCTGCGCACGCTTTTCGGTGGTGACGGCCAAGGCACGCAGCTTGCCTGATTTGATAAACGGCATGGCGGACGGCATGGAATCAAACATCAGCTGGATTTGCGCCCCAACCAGATCAGTCAATGCGGGGGCACTACCTTTGTACGGCACATGCTGCATGTCCAGCCCTGCCAAAGTTTTAAATGATTCACCGGCCAACTGTTGCGACGACGCATTTCCCGCTGACCCAAAATTCAGCTTGCCTGGATTCTTCTTGCCGTAGTCCACCAGCTCTTTGAGGGATTTGATGGGTGAGCTGGCCGGTACGACCAAGACCAGCGGCACAGCGGCTAGCTGGGTGATGGGGACAAAATCTTTCAACGCATCAAACCGCATTTCAGGGTAGATGCTTGAGTTGATGACGTGCAGTGAAGCGTTAGCCAAAAATGTGTAGCCATCCGGCTCGGCCCGGGCCACAACCTCTGCACCCAGCATGCCGCTGGCACCAGGGCGGTTGTCCACAAAAATCGTCTGCCCTAGGCTGTTGCCCATCTCCACGGCCACCAGGCGCGCCGTCAAATCGGTAGGGCCACCCGGTGGATAGGGGACGATCAAACGGATGGTCTTGCTGGGGAACGAACTGACAGGCTCAGCCTGTACGCCTTCGGCAGCCAGCAGCCCCATTACAGGAGCGACCACCGCGACAATAACCGCGCAAGAAACACGGCGCATCAGCCCATAGGGGGAAAAGGTATTCATAAATCAAGTTCTCGATTTTCCGATTTTCCGATTTCTCGGTTTTTGGTTTTTTGGTTTTTTGGTTTTTTGGTTTTCGAAATTAACCAAAAAAGAAATTCAGGCGCTCTCAGGCGTCATTTGCAAGGCAATCTTGCCCACGATCTGGCGGCTTTCCAGCGCAGCCAAAGCATCGCTCAGCCCGGTGAGCGGGTACACCGCCGACACAGTGGGACGGATACGCTCTTGCAGCGCCCAATGCCCTAGCTCGTTCATGGCCTTCTGTAGCGCAGGGGCGAAAGCCACACGCTCGTCGTAGGGCGTCCAGCCTAGGTAGCGTCCAAAAAAGAAGCCGTTCAGAGTGATGTTTTTGACCAGCAACAGGTTCAGCGGTGCTTGTGGCACCCGCCCGCTGGCAAAACCCACGCTCAAAATTCGGGCGTTCTGCGCCGCAGCCCTGATCGAGCGGTCAAACAAATCACCCCCCACCGGATCAACCACCACGTCAGCACCCCGCCCTGCCGTCATGGCCTTGATGTTTTGTACAAAATCATCATCCGGGGCGACCGCATAACGCGCACCCCTCGCCAAAGCCTCAGCGCGCTTGGTGGGTGTACTCGCACAGGCAATTACCTCGGCACCCAGCAGCACTGCCAGCTCGACCGCGGCCAGCCCCACACCGGCGCCAGCGCCCAGCACCAGAACGGTTTCATCGGGTTGCAGCGCACAACGCCAGAGCAAACCTGTGTAGGCCGTGCCATACGACAGTGGCAGCGGCAGCGCCTTCAGCAGCGACAAACCCTCGGGCAGCGGATATACCGTGTGTTCAGACACCGTGATGTGCTCGGCATAGCAACCCCAGCGTGCCAATGCCATAACGGCATCGCCCACCTTCAAGCGCGTTACCGCAGCGCCGCAGGCCACCACATGTCCAACCGCCTCGGTGCCCGGCACAAAGGGCATCGGTGGCTTGCTCTGGTAGCGCCCTTCGATCAGCAAACTGGTGGCATGACTGACGCTGGCATAGGCCACGGCAATCGTCACCTGGTGCGTATCAGGGGCATAAGGCAAGGGAATTTCCACCACGCGAACCACGTCAGACGGCGCACCGAACTGCGCGCACTGCAAAGCCCGCATCACACGGCTGCAGCGGCTTGGCACACCACGCCAGTCGCTGTCCATTGTTCAATGTGCGCCGCATCAAAGCCTGCATCTGCCAAGATTTGTAGCGAATGCTCGCCAATACGGGGCGCAACCCCCACTTGGCGACGAAAAGGTGTGGCCGGTAGACCCAAGTAAGGCAACGGCGAGAGGGCCGCGAGCGAAGTGCCCAACCCCGGCTGCGCCAGTGGCTGAAACATCTGCACATGCGCCGCCTGAGGGTGCGCCATCACCGCGTCATAGCCGCGCACCGGTGCATGCAACACGTCATGCGCTTGCAACTGTGTCATCCAAAAGGCTGTGGACTGATGCTTCAGCAACGTATTGATAGCGGCATGCAACACATCGCAATGCACCATGCGGCTCGCGTTGTCGGTGAAGCGAACATCGGTCAACCATTCCTCACGGCCTAGCGCACGGCACACACGCACAAACTGGTCGTTATTGAGCGCCAGCAAGGTAAGTTGACCATCTGCGGTTTCAAACACACCATTTGGCGCACTGACAGCCCCAAACGGGCGTTGACCCGCCATAGCATGTTCCAGAAAGTTGATGCCCTGAAACGACGCGCAAGCCTCAAACAAACTCACCTCCACATGGCTACCCGTACCGCGTGCCAAGCGCTGGTAAAGCGCCGCCGATGCCGCCTGCGCGGCGTACAACCCCGTGGCCACATCGGCCATCAGCATCCCGATGCGGCGCGGCGCACCGTGCTGGTCTTGGTTAGTCACCATCAATCCACTGTCCGCCTGCATGACCGAATCAGACGCTGGAGCATCTGCATACGGGCCATCGGGGCCATAGCCGCTGATGGACACGTAAAGCAAATCGGGCTTGAGTGCCGCCAATTCTGCGTAGCCCACACCCATGCGCTCAGCCACACCAGGGCGAAAGTTCTGCACAACGATGTCAGCCTGCAAAGCCAACTGGCGCAGCAACGCCCTGCCCGCTGCTACTTTGCCATCAATAGCAATGCTGCGTTTACCCGCGTTGTACTGGATAGACAGTGCGCTGTGCTCACCCCGCACCACGCCGACAAACCGCCCCCAGTCCCCACTGGGTGGCTCCACCTTGGTCACGTCAGCCCCTTGCTGCCAGAGAATGTGGGCGCAGTACGGCCCGGCAATACCTTGGCTGATGTCCAGAATACGCAGACCGGTGTAGGGCAATAAAGGGTTCGTGGTCATGCAGGTTTCTTCTTAGGAGTTCAGCTTGATGTTTGCGTCTTTGATGATCTTGGCGTACAACGCTGTATCGGTCTTCACGATTTTGGCAAACTCGTCTTGCTTGGCACCACCCACCCACAACCCCATACCTTCGATACGCGCTACAACCTCGGGCAGGCGCAGGATACGGCTGGACTCTTCGGCCATTTTGGTGACGATGGCGGTGGGCGTGGCGGCGGGTAAAAACAGACCAAACCAGCCATACTGCTCGAACGACTGGTAACCCAGTTGCTCAAACGTCAGCACCTCAGGGTAGTTGGACAGCCGCTGGGTGCCACTGACGGCCAGCACTTTGAGCGATTTGAGGTGTGCGCGTACAGAACCCATGTCGATGAACGCGCACGACAACTGCCCACCCATCATGTTGTTGATAAGCGGTGCCGCCCCAGCGAAGGGCACATGCACCATGTCCAATCCCGCTTGTAAGTTGAATAAGGCTCCCTGAATATGCGACGACGTGCCCGCGCCGTAGCTGCCATAGTTGTACTTGCCAGGATTGGCCTTAACCAACGCGACGAACTCTTTCACGCTGTTGGCGGGCGAATCGGGT
The DNA here is from genome assembly GCA_043739385.1 of Betaproteobacteria bacterium. Taxonomy (GTDB): domain Bacteria; phylum Pseudomonadota; class Gammaproteobacteria; order Burkholderiales; family Burkholderiaceae_C; genus Defluviibacillus. The sequence goes on from JAYUED010000144.1 coordinate 50,017, forward strand.
GGAACTACGAAAACGTTGGGGCTTTTAGCAATCTGGATGACAGGGGCCAAATCTTTCAAGGCGTCATAAGGCAAGGACATCAGCGTAGGCTGCTGGCTGATGGAGGTGATCCCCATCAACAGGGTGTAGCCATCTGGTGCAGCTTTGACGACCAAGTGGTTGCCAATGGTGCCGCCCGCACCCGTGCGGTTGTCCACCACCACAGTGATGTTCCAGGCCTCACCCAGCTTTTGCGCCATCATGCGACCCAGCGAATCGGTCGCACCGCCTGCGGGATAGGGCACGATGAGCTTGATGCTTTGGCTGGGGTAGGCAGCGCTGGCGGGCGTTTGTGCCCACACCGCGCTACTGGCCAGTGCCGTGCCAGAGGCCAGCAAGGTGCGTCGGGAAAGGTGTGATTGGGTCGTTGTCATCTTGTCTCCAGTTTTGTTGTTCCATGCGCGCTGCAAGGGCACTGAGCCCTCTACTCTCTAATGGAGCGATTCAGCACTTAAGCATTTCAGCGCTTCGCCTCACGCACCAGATTGCGGGCGATAACGATTTGCTGGATCTGGCTGGTTCCCTCGTACAAACGGAATAGCCGTACATCCCGGTAAAAACGCTCGATGCCGTAGTCGCTTAAATACCCGGCACCACCAAAAATCTGCACTGCACGGTCAGCCACGCGGCCACACATTTCAGACGCAAAAAGCTTGCAGCACGAAGCCTCGGTGGACACATTCAGCCCGTCATCACGCTTGCGGGCGGCATCGATCACCATGCAGCGCGAAGCGTAAATTTCAGCTTGGCTGTCGGCCAACATGGCTTGCACCAACTGGAACTCAGCAATGGGCTGCCCAAACTGCTTGCGTTCCATCGCGTAGTGCAGGGCATCACGCTGCATCCGTTCGGCCACGCCCACGCAGATGGCGGCAATGTGGATGCGGCCTTTTTCCAGCACCTTCATCGCTGTTTTAAAGCCCTGCCCTTCCACGCCGCCCATCAGCTGGCTAGCGGGGACGCGGCAGTTTTCGAAAATCACATCCGCCGTGTGCGCACCCCGCTGGCCCATCTTTTTATCGACTTTGCCAATGGTGATGCCTGGCGTGTTGGCTTCCACAATAAAAGCAGATACGCCACTGGCGCCCTTGTCGGCCGGGTTGGTGCGGGCCATCAGCGTAAAGATGCCAGCTTGTGGCGAATTGGTGATGTAGCGTTTGGTGCCGTTGACGATGTAATGCTCGCCATCCGCATCCACGCCTTTGATCGCGGTAGTGCGCAGCGAAGCCGCGTCAGAACCGGCATCCGGCTCGGTCAGCGCGAACGAGGCAATCAGCTCACCGGTGGCCAATTTAGGCAGGTACTTGGCTTTTTGTGCGGGCGTGCCGTCAAACACAATGCCTTGCGAGCCAATGCCCACCGTGGTGCCAAAAAGCGAACGGAAGCACGGCGAGGTTTGGCCCATGGCTAGCATCACCATCACCTCTTCTTCCATGGTCAGCGCAAAGCCACCGAACTCTTCGGGCACGGTAAGGCCGAACAAACCCATCTCTTTCATCGCCGTGACGATTTCCGGTGGGATTTCATCGGTGTCAGCGACCTGCGCCTCGATGGGCACGAGGCGCTCGCGCACGAAACGGTTGACGGTGTCGAGCAACGCGTTGAGGGTTTCGGAGTCACGGATCATTATTTATCCTTCAAAGCAAGCCCTAAAGCACACTTAATAAGCTGTAGCAGCTATCATTTTTAATAAAACAGACAGCTTAAAGGGCCTCTGCTGTCCCCAATATCGCCGTAGATTGGCTGGACAGTGTGCCGCCATTGCCATGGGCCAGCGCCGTATGGACGCCTGGCACTTGGCGATCGCCACAGCTACCGCGCAACTGACGTACCGCCTCAATCAGCGCAAAGATGCCGTACATGCCCGGGTGAACGCACGACAAGCCACCGCCGTTGGTGTTCACCGGCAACCGGCCCCCAGGTGCAATCGCGCCGCCTTCGACAAACGCTCCAGACTCGCCTTTTTTACAAAACCCCAAGTCTTCCAAGAACAGCAGCGTGTTGATGGTGAAAGCGTCATAGAGCTGCACCACGCCCATGTCCTTCGCCGACAGGCCCGCCATCGCATAGGCCTCGCGACCCGACTGGCTGGCTGCGGTGACGGTCAAGTCTGGCATGGACGATATTTGTCGGTTCCACAAAGCCGTGGCATTGCCCAACACATAAACTGGTTTTTGGGCCAAGTGCTTGGCCCGGTCGGCGCGCACCAGCACGAAGGCACCGCCGCCGTCAGTCACCAAGCAGCAGTCACGCACGCTCAAAGGATCTGACACCATGCGGGCCTTCAGCACGTCGTCAATGCTGAGCGGGTCGCGGCTAAAGGCTTCAGGGTTGAGCTGCGCCCAACCGCGTGCCGCCACAGCCACTTCGGCCAGATGGCGGCGGGTGGTGCCAAACTCGTGCATATGGCGGGCAGCGGCCAGCGCATAGGCGGAGAGCGGTTGCATTGGCTCGTACGGTGTCTCGTAGGGCTGCGGGTCCATCGCGCGACGGGCCTTGGCCACATCCGCACGGCTGAAAGTGGCCGTGCGTTGCGTGCTGCCATAGCAGACCAGCACCGCATTGCACTGACCCGCTTGCAGCGCCATCATCGCGGGCAGCAGGTGGGCGATAAAGCTGGAGCCACCAACCATCGTGCCATTGACGTAGCGCGGGTTCAGGCCCAAGTACTCAACCACAGGCATCGGCCACATGGTTGACAGCACACTGGCGGTACACAGGCCGTCGATATCACTCATCTTCAAACCAGCATCAGCCACCGCAGCACGGGCAGAGCGGGCCAGCAGCTCCATGTCGGTGAAGCCGGGCGCTTCGCCACAGCCGAAAGTGGCTGCACCGACGATGGCGGCGCTGCCACGCAAGGCTTTAAGGCCTGGGGAGGTAGAAATTGCAGCGCTCATACCGCTTCCTTTTCAATAGCAAGGTGTGAAGGAAGAGCATGGGCATGAAACACAATTAATCCTTTTTTCTCGTTCTTTCCTTCGTTTATTCCTTCGATCAGTTGCACGCTGGCTATCACGCGCTGGCCGATATGCACCGCATCGGGCAACAGGTCCACCACGCGGCTCATCAGGCGAACGCCCTCGTCCAAATCGATCAGCGAGACGTTGTAGTCGCCACCCGCATCGGGCTTGCGCCGCACGGTCGTGACGGAATACACCGTACCGTAGCCGCTAGGGGCCACCCAAGCCAAGTCCACGGCGCCACAGTGCGGGCAGCTTTCGCGGGGAAAGTAAACATGCTTGCTGCACGCGCCGCAATGCTGAATGAGGAAATTACCTTGGTCAAGCGCTGCTTGGTGCTGGTTTTGAATCCCTGTGCTCATACGGGATCCCAAGAGAAAACGTCACCAGAGCGATCTAGTGGGTAAAAACTGGCCTTCAATGCTGGCAACGCGTGAGCGGCGACAGATTCGGGCGTCCAGCCTTCGCTGCGATGGACGGATCGGATAGGCCGTGGCTGGCTCATCAAGAATATTTCGTTGTTGCGCACTGCAAAGACCTGACCATTGGCGTCAGACGCTGTGTCGCTGGCCAAACACACCGCCAGCGGCGCGATCTTGGCGGGCGTCATTTGCTTGATGCGGTCTACGCGGGCCTGCTCTGCGGGCGTGTCGGTAGGGATAGAGCCGATCATGCGGCTCCAGGCAAACGGGGCGATGCAATTAGAGCGCACATTGAATTTCAGCATGTCCAGCGCGATGGATTTCGAGAGCGCCATCACCCCCAGTTTGGCCGCCGAGTAGTTGGCCTGTCCAAAGTTGCCCACCAGCCCAGACGTGGATGTCATGTGGATGTAGTTGCCGCTGCCTTGCTCCTTGAAATGCGTGGCTGCGGCGCGGCTCACGTAGTACGCACCGTAGAGATGCACCTTGATGACGGCATCCCATTCGTCCACGCTCATTTTGTGAAAGAAACGATCCCGCAGAATGCCCGCGTTATTCACCACCACGTCGATACGGCCAAAGGCATCGAGCGCGGTCTGAATGATGCGACCCGCGCCTGCAGCATCGGACACGCTGTCGATATTCGCCACCGCCTCGCCGCCCAGCGCTTTGATTTCATTGACTACCGACTGCGCCGGGCCAGTATCGTTGCCTTCACCAGATACAGAAGCGCCGAGGTCGTTGACCACCACTTTCGCGCCTTCGCGCACCATCGCCAGCGCGATATCACGCCCAATACCACCACCCGAACCGGTCACGACGACGACTTTACCTTGCACCATATTGCCCATGAAATTCTCCTGTAACTTATTGAAAAAATTAACTAAAACTAAAAATTAATGTTTTTAAGACTTGGCCGGCCACTGGAACAGCGCCGGCTCCTTGTTCAAAAAGCGGTTCACTGCAATGCTGTGCTCTTTCGTACACGCGGCTATCGCCTGCGCGTTGCTCTCGATGTCCAGCATCGCCGGCAAATCCGAACCCATGGCACCACCCAAAGCCCGCTTAACCAGGCTCACCGCCACCGGGGACGCATTCACAAAGCTGGCCGCCAGCGTCTGCGCACGGGCCATCAAGGCATCCGGTTCGTGCAGCTCCATCACAATGCCGAGTTGCAGCGCTTCAACCGCCGACACTTCACGCGCCGACAGCATGATTTCTTTGGCCCGCTGCACACCCACGATGCGAGGCAAGGTATGGAAAGCGCCGAAGTCCGGCACCAAGCCCACCCGCATGAACGACATACAAAAGCGGGCTTTAGGTGTAGCCAGCACAAAGTCAGCGGCCAATGCGAAGCTGAACCCCGCGCCATAGGCCACGCCATCCACCGCCGCAATGACAGGACGGTCCAGCGTCAGCAGGTCTTGCAGCCAGTGGTGCAAATCGTGAAAGCGGTCGCGCCAGCCCTGGTTGCCCAAATCGGCACTCGCCGCAATGCCGCGCAAATCGCCGCCGCCGCTGAAATGCCCACCAGCACCGGCCAGCACCAGCGCGCGGATGCTGCGGTCTTCGCGCACCTGCGCCAAGGCATCGACGATCTCATCGCGCATGGCGACGCTCAACGCATTGCGGTTAGCAGGGCTGTCCAGTGTCAGCGTTGCGACTTGGTTTTTGATTTCAAATTGGGTGAGTTTCATAAGGGTTCTCCGAAAAATAAAGGGAAATTTGGGGGTGTTTCAGACGGGTGTTTCAGGCGACTGCGGGCATGGCCAGCCCCAGGTTGCGTCCACCACCCAGCGAGCTGCCGCCGTCCACAGGAATGATCGCACCGGTTACATATTTGGACTTGCTCGAACCCAGGAACAGTGCCAACTCAGCCACGTCTTCCAACGTGCCCATGCGGCCCAGCGGCACGCTGGAGATCATCAGCGCCCGTGCTTCAGGTGTGGGCGCAAGACGTCGAATACCTTCGGTGCCGTCAATAGGACCGGGGATGATGGAGTTCACGCGCAGGCCGTCTGGCCCCCACTCCATCGCCAGCACGCGGATTAGCATGTCCACCCCGGCTTTGGCCGCGCACACATGGGCTTGCAACATCGTCGGGTTAAGCGCCTGCGGGGCCGAGATACTGATGAGGGAGCCACCGGGGCGCACCATATATTGATGGGCGTTGCGCATTACGTTGAAGCTGCCGTTCAAGTCAATGTCCACGACGGTGCGAAAACCATTCGCGGACATACCCAAAGCAGGTGCGACAAAGTTGCCCGCCGCACCGGACACCAGCACGTCAAACGCCCCCATCGCGGCGTGGGCTTGCGCCAACGCCGCAGCGATGGACTCAGCGTTGCGCACATCAGCGCTGTAGCCGTGGACTTGCGTGCCCAACTTGGCGCTGATGGCTTTCAGCTCGGTCACCGCACCGTCTACCCGCTCTTGCAAACGGCTGGCGATGGCAACATTGGCACCTGCAGCGGCAAAAGCTTTGGCAATGCCCAAATTGATGCCGCTGCTGCCACCGGCCACAAAGACGTTTTTGCCTTGAAATTCAGAAATTGAGTTCATACGGATGCCTTCAGGTTGTCAGATATAAGGGGGCAGAGCTCAGGGGGACGTTGCAGATAAAGAAGCCTTGCGCTCCGCTTCTTGCAGTTCACGCCACAGAATTTTTCCGGTGTTAGATTTGGGCAATTGGTCTACAAACGCGACGGCACGCGGCGCTTTGTAAACCGCCATGCGTTCGCGACCCCAGGTCACGATGTCATCAACACTCACCTGACCCCGGTAGCTGGGTTTCAGCACTACCAGGGCTTTGACGCTTTCGCCACGTTTGGCGTCGTCAATAGCAATCACGCAGGCTTCATGGATGGCGGGGTGCTCGTACAAAGCGCTTTCTACCTCTGCGGGCCAGACTTTGTAGCCGGAGGCGTTAATCATGCGTTTGAGGCGGTCACGCATGAAGAAATAGCCTTCATCGTCAATGTGGGCCAAATCGCCTGTGCGAAAGAAACGCTTACCGCCCAGCAGGATGAACGCGCTGGCGTTGGCCGCGTCGTTGCGCCAATAGCCCGTCATCACTTGCGGGCCGCATGTGACCAATTCACCCACCTCACCTTGCGGCATTTCAGCTAAGGTCACTGGATCGATGATGCGAGATTCAACACTTTGCGTCGGCATGCCCAGACACTGGCGTTTGCCGCGTGAAATAGGGTTGGCATGGAGAAATGCCGCGGTTTCTGACAGTCCATAGGCCTCGTTGTACGACAGGTCAAAGCGCTCGCTGAGCATGGTGGCTACGGCCTCGGGCATAGCGGCACCCCCGCCAGAGAGTGTGCTTAGGCTCGATAAATCTTGTGTCAAGGCTTGCGGCTGGGCGAAGAAATCAATCACCATGGCAGGCGGGGCAGTCCAAACAGTGATGCGGTAGCGCGCGATAAGGGTGGCTGCAACGACCGGATTCCAGCGCGACATCATCACCACAGTAGCCCCCAGTGTCATGGGCAAATTCATGCCGTTTTGCATCCCGAGCATGTGAAAAAGAGGTGCCACGCAGAGAAACACCGATTCCACCGTGAAGCCACGCCACAGTTGTGACGCCATGCTGGATGCCAGCACCGTAGCATGGGTGTGCATGCAGCCCTTGGGATGGCCGGTGGTACCCGACGTATAGGGAATGACGGCAAGGTCATTGGACTGCGGTTGAGGCAGAAGCTGCGCATCCGACACATCAACCGAACAGGCAGCGTCGAAGTCATGCGGCACGACCAAGCCTTTGGGCGACAACGATAACGGCACCGCCGCTTGGCCACTGTAGTCATAGACCACCACCGCGTCCAGCGATTCACCTTCGGCGGCGCCAAGAAAAGGCGTCACTTGCGGCAACAACTCAGACGCCACAAACGCCACCCGTGCGCCGCTGTCGGCCAGTGTGAAGCGAATCTCAGCAGTGGTGCACATCGCGCTCACCGGCACCACAGCGGCACGCACGCGCAGCGTGGCGTAATAGGCGATGACGAACTGCGGGCAGTTCTGGCTAAGCAGCAACACCCTGTCACCCGGTTGTACGCCCAGTACGCCAGCCATGTAGACCGCCAGGGATTCAACGCGCTGGTGCAGCTGACCATAGGTCAGCACCTCATCGTTAAAAATGATGGCTGCTTTGTCGGGGTAACGCGCTGCGTTAACCGCTAGGAAATGCGGCAAACCGACTTGAGGGACACGCACCTCGTGCGGTACGCCCTTGGGCCAGAAGCGGTAATGTGAAAAGGAATTTGACATTCCGAACCCCTTAAACTTAAACCAGGTGCGAGCTGTGGCCCACCCAGTACTTGTCACGCAACAGGCGTTTGTACAGCTTGCCGGTGGGATGACGTGGCAGTTCCGCCGTGAAATCAACAGACCTGGGACATTTGAAATCAGCCAAGTGCTCACGGCAAAAGGCGATCAATTCGGCCTCCAGTTCTGGGCCAGCCTCATGCAAATTACGCGGCTCGACCACGGCTTTGACAGCTTCGCCAAAGTCTTCGCTGGGTACACCCAACACGGCTACATCCAACACCTTGGGGTGGGTGACAAGCAGGTTTTCAACTTCTTGCGGGTAGATGTTGACCCCGCCCGAAATAATCATGTAGGACTTGCGGTCGGTGAGGTAGAGATAGCCCTCCTCGTCCACATAGCCCACGTCTCCCAGCGTCGTCCAGCCTTGAGCGTTTTTGGCTTCCTGAGTTTTGGCAACATCGTTGTGGTATTCAAAAACCTTGCCGTCAGCGAAGTAGATGTTGCCAATCTCACGCGTGGGCAGCTCTTCGCCAAACACACCGCAAATTTTGAGCTTACCAATCACCGCCTTGCCCACTGTGCCTTTATGCGTCAACCACTCAGGGCTTTGCACCAGCGTCATGCCGTTGCCTTCGGTGCCCGCGTAATACTCCCAAATCAAAGGGCCCCACCAAGCGATCATCTGCTCCTTGATGGGTATCGGGCAGGGTGCTGCAGCATGGATGGCAAATTTGAGCGAGGACACGTCGTACGCGGCACGGCGTTCAGGGTCAAGCTTCAACATCCGCACAAACATCGTCGGCACCAGCTGGGTGTGGGTCGCTTGGTGCTTTTGCAGTTGTGCCAAAAAGGCTTCTGGCTCGAAGTGCTCCATGATGACAATGCTGGCACCTAGGCGCATCGCGTTCATGCAAAAGCGCATGGGTGCAGCGTGGTAGAGCGGTGCAGGTGACAGGTACACCATGGACGGCCCAAAGCCAAAATAAGCGCTGCAAATACTGGTGAGGGAATTACTCACGTCAATCTCAGGCGAATCTGGCGGCAAAAACACTCCCTTGGGGTTGCCCGTGGTGCCCGAGGAATACAGCATGTCACCGCCGGCCGTTTGGTCAGTTATCGGCGTGATGGGCTGCTTGGCAAGCCGCGCTTCCAAGGCGTCGTAACCCGCATCAGCACCGTCCACCATCAGGCGGGTACTCACCTTGGACATCGACGGCAGCAGCGCCTGTGCCAACGTGCCCAGGGCGTGCGAGGTAACCAACAGTTTGGCAGCGCAGTTCTCAATGATGTAGGCGGCTTCACCAGCCTTAAGCCGGGTGCTGATAGCCGTAAAAATAATGCCTGCGCGCTGAGCACCCCAGCAAATTTCAAAAAACCGGGCGTGGTTCTCGAGCATCACAGCGATGTGATCCCCCGCCTTCAGGCCCGCGTCACGCAACAGATGGGCGAACTGGTTGGAGCGCTCATCGAGCTGCTGGTACGTTACCACCTCGCCACTGTCAGCCATGGTGTAGGCTGGCTTGTGGGGGGTAATTTTGGCGTGGTAGCAGGGATGGAAGGTATTCGGATTCGGGCTTGGATTAGGTTTTGTAGTTGTGATCACGCTGTTGTCTCCTGTGGTTTTTGAACTCTTCGGGTGCAGTGGTGTCAGTGTTATCAGTGGTCTACAAATTACGCGAAATCAACTCCTTCATTACCTCGCTGGTACCGCCGTAAATGCGGCTTACGCGTGAATCTACGAAAGCGCGGCAAATCGGGTACGCCATCATGTAGCCGTAGCCGCCGTAAAGTTGCAGCAGTTCGTCCAGCGCACTGCCCAGTTCTTCGGTGCAGTAAAGTTTGGCGATGGCGGCTTCTTCCACCGTCAGTTTGCGGCGCAGGTGCTCGGCCAAGTACATGTCAACCATCATGCGCATGGCCGTGGCACGGGATTTGATGTCGGCCAGCTTGAAGCGCGTGTTCTGAAAATCAAACAGTGGCTTGCCAAACACCACGCGCTCTTTGGTGTAGCGAATGGTCTCGGTCAGCATGGCTTCGAGCTTGGCCGCGCAGCTGATGGCGATGATGAAGCGCTCTTGCGCCAGCTCGGTCATCAGGTAGGCAAAGCCTTTGCCCTCCTCGCCCAGCAAATTGCTCACCGGCACTCGCATATCGTCAAAAAACAGTTCCGCCGTGTCGGCGGCCTCTTGGCCCATCTTCTCCAGCTTGGCACCTTTACGAAAGCCGGGACGGTCAGCTTCCACCAAAATCAGCGATACACCTTTGGAGCCTAACTCGGGCTGGGTCTTCACTACCAGCACCACCAAATCACAGTTCAAACCGTTGGAGATGAAGGTTTTAGAGCCATTGATGACGTACTCATCGCCATCGCGCACCGCCGTGGTTCGGATGGCTTTCAGGTCGCTGCCTGCACCCGGCTCGCTCATGGCAATAGCCAGAATCGTCTCGCCGCGTGCGCAGGATACCAGCCAGCGCTTTTTCTGCGCGTCCGTACCCAAGCGCTCTATGTAAGGCGCAATGATGTCCGAATGCAAATAAAACCCCGGCCCGCTGATACCCGATTTGGCTATTTCCTCAATCAACACTGCGCAATGGCCAAAATCGCCCCCCGCGCCGCCCCACTCTTCCGACTGGGCTGTACAGAGCAATCCCTCACGCCCAGCTTTTAGCCATGTCTCCCGGTCTACGCGGCCGTCCTTGTCCCACTGGGCTTGCAAAGGCTTACATTCGCGCTCAATGAAGCGACGCACGGTATCTCTGTAAGCCTCGTGGTCTTCTCGGAACACGGTACGGGGGAAAGTTAAAACGCTGTCCATGGTCATGATGTTGGTCTCTTTGTATTTTTAGGTGAGTTAAGGGCGGGCACAAGATAGGCAGAGGAAGGCTTACGGCAAGGCCAGCACAGCCTCACCGGACAGCTTAACCTGACCGTCTTGGTTCATCGTGGTCAGCGTGACGCGCACACAGCGTTCGCTATGGCTACCCACATTCCGCTCAAATTTCTCGTCAACGCGACCCGTGCAGCTGATGCGCTCATGCAACTGAGTTATAGCGGCAAACCGCACGCTGAACTCACGCACGGCGGTTTGTGGCACCCAGTCCGTCAGCAAGCGGCCGAGCCACGCCATGGACAACATGCCATGCGCAAACACATCAGGCTGGCCCGCAGATTTGGCGAAATCGCTGTCCACGTGGATAGGATTGTGGTCACCAGAAGCACCACAGTACAGCGCCAAAGCCAGACGGGAAACGGGGGGTGCATCAAAAGCAGGCAGCACGTCGCCCACCTGAACGCTGTCAAAGCGCAAAGGAGCGTTTTCAGGGGTTTTGTCAGGAGCGTTCTTAGTCATGGGTTGAATCCATCCATGGGTAGGTAAAAGTTCATCGCAACACCGTCACACCACGCAGCTCAGCGATCAGCACGCCATGCTGGTTGGTGACCTGAGTTTTGCGCACTACGAACTCCAGTGCGCCATTTTTTTTGTCGTAAATATCCTCAATGCGCTGCGAAAAATGGAGCACGTCTCCCGCATAGGCCATGGCATGGTAGGTAAAAGCCTGCTCGCCGTGAAGCAAGCGGGTGTAGTCCAAGCCCAGCAAATTGCGGATAGCCGAAGGGTCAGGCGAAGCCATTTCCAGGCAGAACAAAAACGTCGGGGGTACGGGCAGCGCCGGGTGGCCAGCCGCACGGGCGGCCGCTTCGTCGCTGTAAACCGGGTCAGCTTGGCCCGTGGCTTTGGCAAAGAACTGTAAACGGCCTGCCTCTACAGGCACACTGAATGCGGGCATGCTGTGCCCTATGTAGCGTCGGTCAATCATCGCGCAAACCCCAGTCAGGCTACGGTGTCTACAGCTTGGTACAGCGTCACCACGCACGCACCGCCAAGACCTAAGTTGTGCTGCAAGGCCAGCCGTGCACCTTCCACCTGCCGCTGGTCTGCCTGCCCACGCAGCTGCCAGACCAGCTCAGCGCACTGCGCTAAACCGGTAGCACCCAGTGGGTGGCCCTTGGACAACAGCCCGCCGGAAGGGTTGGTGACGATACGCCCGCCGTAGGTGTTGTCTCCGTCCAGAATGAATTTTTCAGCGGTGCCCTCGGGTGTCAAACCTAGACCTTCGTAGGTAATGAGTTCGTTGGCTGTAAAGCAGTCATGCAGCTCAACCACGTCCAGATCGTCCGGGCCTATGCCTGCAGCCTCGTAAACCTGCTGGGCCGCAGCAGCGGTCATGTCGTAGCCCACCAGTTGGCGCATGTCGCGACTCTCGAAGGTGCTGGGGGTGTCGGTGGTCATGGCCTGAGCGGCAATCACCACGCGGCGGTCCAAATTGTGTTTTTTAGCGAAGTCGGCAGAGCAGACGATGGCTGCCGCAGCACCGCATGTAGGCGGGCAGCATTGGTAGCGCGTCAGCGGCGCAAACACGGTAGGCGAGGCCATCACCTCGTCCAGCGTCAGGGTTTGGCGAAACACGGCCAGCGGGTTGCGCGCCGCGTGCTGCCGGGCTTTGACCGAGATGCGGCCAAAGGTGTCGGGGCGAATGCCGTATTCCTTGATGTAGTCACGCCCTGCCCCACCAAAAAACTGGGCAGCTCGAGGTAAGGCCGGTTCCGTGCCTTGGTAGGCGTCCATCACTTGCGCAAACCGTGCCAAAGGCGCAGGCCGGTCGCTGTAAGCGCCTTTGAGCGCGCCGGGCACCATCTGATCGAACCCCAAAGCGATGGCGCACTCGACCATGCCACTTTCCACCGCTTGACGCGCCAGAAACAGTGCACTAGAGCCAGAAGAACAGTTGTTGTTAACGTTGACCACCGGGATGCCCGTCAGCCCCACGCCGTAGATGGCGGCTTGACCCGAGGTGGAGTCGCCGTACACGTAGCCCACATAGGCCTGCTGCACTTCGCTGTACGGCACGCCAGCATCGTCCAGAGCCAGCTGGGCAGCTCGTGCGCCCATCACGGTGTAGGGGTCACTGGCCCCAGGCTTGGTGAAGGGAATCATGCCTACGCCTACGACGTGGACGGCTCGTTTCATTGCACCCATGCTGGTCTCCAAACTTGTTGTGTTGGGTGCCAAGTGTGGGCGTCAACGCGGGTTAAACCAATGACGAATTGGCTCAAAATGATTGGCAAAAATGGTCAACAGCCCGCAGTTGACCTAGGTTTTCCCTAAGTTGAGCGGATGTTGCACTGCTCTGAGCGCTTACGGTTTGACCGGCGCCAACTCCAGTAGTGCCTGGTCAACGGCATAGTTGCAATCCCGTGGACCACGGCGGCAAAACTCTCCGATGGCTTTTGCATCGATACGTTTGGCATCCTGCGCCGGTCTGGCAACCAGCAGCACACCATCATCGGTTTGGGTAACGGTGTAGGCCGGGTACTGGTCGGTGATTTTTTCAGTGAGCAGTTTTTCCCATGACGGCGGTTTGCTACAACTGGCGATCAGAAACGGGACCAAGGGCACCAGTGCCAGACAAAGCACTGTCCTGAAAGGTTTGCGAGTGTTCCAGATATGAAAATTCTTTGTCATGCAGTATCTGTTCTACAGGTGCTTGTTTGATCGTTCATCCTACGCAGTTTTTCACTGCGTATTAGTGTGGGTCTCGTTCTTTTCGTGGAGTAATCCATGCCCACCGTTAAAAACTAGACGCAAGGAAAACAACTGGTAATTACGAATGCAAATGTGTCTGCCGGTATATGCCTGGCGCTAAGCCTGTCCAGCCTTTGAAAGCGCGGTGAAAGGTGCTGGCCTCGGAGAACCCAAGGCGGTTAGCTATGTCCAGCAAGGTGAGATCGGCTTTGGCCAAATACTCGATGGCAGCATCGCGGCGCAAATCGTCTTTGATAGCTTGGTAGCCTCGCCCTTCTTCCACCAAGCGACGGCGCAGGGTTTGCGGCGTCATCGCCAGCGTCTGGCTCACGGCTTCAAGTGTCGGCATGTCGCCGTCTAGGTGCTTGCGTAGCAGGCGGCGAATGCGTTCAGTCAAGGTAGTTTGGTCGCGGTACCTGACCAACAAACTGGCAGGCGCTTGCAGTAAAAATTCGGTCAAACTTTGGCTGTTTTGCACTACGGGCAACTCGAGCCACCGCGCTTCGAACCGAAATCCCACATGTGCTTTAGCGTAATGCATTGGGGCGTGAAACAGCAATTCAGCATCAGTGTTGTAGGCTATGTCGGCCTCGGGATAGGTCACGTCCAGCAAGGGAATGCGCCGCGCAACCAACCATGAGATCAGCCCATAGGTGAAAAACGCAAACACCCGTTCGGCATAACTCTGCGCCCGGTCACGCGGCCCCCGGCTAACCAGCCGGTAATGCGCAAAACCCTGCTCCACGACGAGGCGCGGCACAAAGTCATGCAATTGCAGGTGAAAAAACTGGCAGCCAATGCGCAGCGCCTCCCCCAGCGTTTGGCAATGCACAAGAACGCGACACGCCTGCACAAAACTACCTACTCGCAATGGCTGGCTACATAGCCCCCACAGCTCGTCACGGGTCACGCGCCGCAACACAAAGGTGAGGGCCGCGTACTGCGCTTGGGTGACACGGGCCAGCGGCGAGTCGAGCAAAGCAGGTGTGATACCTGCGCGCTGGACGATAGCGTTTATGTTGCCACCTCGCTGGCGCACGCCCTGCAAAATCTGGAGGACTTGGGGGATGGCTATGGTGTGGTGGGGCGTTGGGTGGTGCGCGTGGTGGGTCTGGTGAACCGTAGCGCTGGCAGCTTGAAAAGACATAGGCTCAGTTTAAAGCCCCTGATAAAGTCCCTAATGTTAGTACCTCTAACTCGCCAAACCCTGGCCCCTGCTGCGGCCACTGGTCAGCCCGCACGGGGCACGCTACACCGGCCAACAGCAAGCGAGCTGCACGAACCACACCTGCGTGGGTGACCCACAGTGCATCTTGCCCGCTGGTACGCCATTGCGACAGAGCGCCGTCCACGCGCTGCATGAAGCTGCGCACGCTTTCACCGTTGAGACCAACACGCAGGTCGGCAAAGTCAGCCGTCCACACGTCGATTTCAGCTTTGGGAATGGCGCTCCAGAGTTGGCCTTCCCACTGGCCAAAGTTCATCTCCGCGATACGGGGCTCAGTTTTACTGATTAAATCAGGTCTTAGCGCTGATATCGCCCTGGCCATTTGCTCACATCTTTGCAGCGGAGAGCAGCAGATGGGCAGGTACATCGGCAAGTTGGACACCAGCGCTTGCGCCGCTTGGGAGGTGGCATCAACGTCCGCAGGCATATCGGTAGCGCCGTAGCACACCCCCGGTGCGACCAGCGGCTGGGCATGGCGAACCAACCAGAGCCTCACCTCGCAACCGCCAAGAATGATTGCGAAAACGCTTGTAAAACAGCGGGCGAAACGGCGGGTGCTATGGCCAATCCAAGGTAAAACGCCAGTTCACCCACCTGCTGAGTAGCACCAAGGCAATCCCCGGTGAAGCCTTGCAGACGGTGTCGAAACCAGCGGTACATCCACGTGAGTGCGAGCAACAGCATGGCCGAAGAAACTACAGTTTTAATAGCACCTAATGCAATACAAGCAAGGGCTATAGCCGGTATTGACCATAAAAATGCCACACCCATTGCCCCAGCGCTGATTTGGTCGGCCAGAGGTTTTGATTTGGAGGTAGCGTCATCTCCCACATGCGGCAACCAGCGGATCAGCCACAGCGGAGCAAAGCGTGACAGCACATGGCCGGCAATGAGCGGGACGACAACGGCGGTGGTCACGCCGCGTAAATCCCCCTGGATGCTCTGCCCTGTTAAAAGCACCAACAGGGCAAATTTGAGTGCCAACACCAGTACCAATGCCAGCACGCCAAAAGCCCCCACCCGAGAATCCTTCATGATGACCAGCGCCCGCTCGCGCTGCAAGCTGCCCCCCAGCCCATCTGCCACATCAGCCAAGCCGTCTTCATGAAAACCACCCGTCATCAGCACGGTGGTGATGGTGCTGAGCACGGCTGCCACCCACGCGCTTGCCTGGCTGCTGTGACCGGCCAACGTCAACACGTACCACGTCAACCCAAACACGCCCGCAGCCACGCCGCCCACCAACCAGCCAATGCCGGGGAAATGTCCAGCACTGGCCCTGAGCATCTCTGGGCTGTAGCCGACCCAATTCGCCAGCCGCCCAGTGACGGGCACGCGGGTAAAAAACTGGAGGGCGAGGAGGAAGTGACGAAAGTGCAGAGAGGGGCGTAGGGCGTTGTGCATCAAGCGCTTAAGGGAACGTCAGCGCAATCAAGCCGATTTTTCTGACACACCAGCCTGCTCAAAGCTGGCCATGTCGCTCATCACCCGGCACGCCGCACGCAGCAAGGGCCACGCCAGCGCCGCGCCGGAGCCTTCGCCCAAACGCAGCCCCAAGTCCAGTAAAGGCTGTGCGGACTGAACTGGCTGTACAGAGGGCGCACTGATTTTTTCCAAATGCGCCAACATCAACCCATGCCCCGGCTCACCCGAGCGGTGCGCGAACACGCAACGTTGCATCACCGCAGGTTGCAGCGCCTGCGCCACCAGCAAGGCGGATGTGACGATAAAACCATCGATCACGATCACCCGGCGCTCTAGCGCGGCTTGCTGGACAGCGCCCACCAGCGTAGCAATCTCGAACCCGCCAAAGGCGGCCAGTGCTTGCAGCGGCGTACTTGCCTGCGCGTGCCGAGCCAATACCTCACGCAGAATGCCGACTTTGCGCTGCACGCCCGCTGGGTCAAGGCCGGTGCCAGCGCCCGTGCAATCGGCGACATCTAAGCCAGCCAGCCGCGCCAATAAAAGCGACGCACTCGACGTATTGCCAATGCCCATCTCGCCCAACAGCACCGCATTGCCCGGCAGCGCTTTGACGATGGCACGGCCATTGGCGATGGCCTGCTGGCATTGCGCGTCGGTCATTGCGGCTTGAGTCGACGAATCCGCCGTGCCAGGGGCAATTTTGTGAACAAGCAACTGCGGCTGGCCTGCTACCTTCGCACGTGAAGCAAAGTCATGCCGCACGCCGCAGTCCACCACCGTAAGCGTCAGTCCCATTTCACGCGCCAGCACGCTGACCGCTGCGCCACCGGCGAGGAAGTTTTCCACCATCTGCCAGGTCACATCGCTAGGGTAAGCCGATACGCCACGTGCCACCAAACCGTGGTCACCCGCGCAAACCAGCATTTGGGGTTGGTCTAACTGTGGTGTTTCGGTGCCCAGGATTTGACCCAACTGCAAGGCGAGAGCCTCCAAACGGCCCAGTGAGCCTTGGGGCTTGGTTTTGTTATCCAGCTTATGTTGAAGGCGCTGGGTGAGGGCTGCGTCGAACAAATCGGAAATAGTCAGATCGGTCATCATGGGGGTGTTGAGCATGTCGAGCATGTTGAGCGTGAGGTTCTAAAAGTGCGGTTAGCACACCGGGGGTGAAGTGGGTTCCAATGTAATCGGCCAGACCGTTAAACACGGCGTCTAGGGTCGGAACTGTGATGCCAAACAGGGCATGAAGCACCGCAGGATCCTCAAACAAACCATGCAGGTAGAGACCAAGGACATTGCCCGTGCAGTTTTGCCAGCCCAACGGATGGGTGGTCGATTGCAGCACTTCAGTAGCCACATCGCCCACCGCAGCCATCGCGGCGTGGGCAGCGGTCTGCCCGTGGTGGATTTCGTAGCCCTGTACAGCTACACCGGACAGAGTCTGCCAAGGGCCAATGACAGCATTGAATTTTGCCTGGGTGCGCTGCACAGTTTTGTCTTGCGCAAACACCGTCACCAGCGGCAGCAGCCCCAAACCTGGCGCATTACCGTCCACGCCAAACGGGTCGATCAGCGCTTCGCCCAGCATTTGCAAACCACCGCACACGCCCAAAACCGCACCGCCCTGCCCTGCATGGTTTGCAATAGCGGCGTCCAGCCCCTGCGAGCGCAACCACGCCAAATCGCCGCTGGTGTGTTTGGAGCCGGGCAGGATGATCCAATCCGTCGCGGCATTCAGCCCCGCCAATTCCGCCGGACTGCGCACCCACAGCAGGCGCACACCGGGCACATTTTTAAGCGGCTGGAACTCATCCAGATTGCTGATACGGGGATAGGCGATAACAGCAATCGTCACTGTGACTACACCAGAGGCGCGGCTACGGTCGTCAAAAACACCGTCTTCCTCCGGCAAACCATGCTGCCACCACATCGGCAATGTCGCCACTGTAGGAATACCTGTCAGCCCCTGCAACTGCGCCGGGCCGGGGGCCAGCAAGGCAGCATCGCCCCGGAACTTGTTCAACACAAAACCGTGAATCAGCGCCCTGTCCGCCTCCGGCATCAGCGCCCAAGTGCCGTAAAGGTGGGCGAAAGCGCCACCCCGGTCAATGTCGGTGACGAGCAGGCAGCGGGCCCCAGCATGGCGGGCCACGCGGAGGTTCACGATGTCGCTGTCCATCAGGTTGATCTCGGCGGGCGAACCTGCGCCCTCAATCACTACGACGTCGTATTCAGCACGTAAATCGTCCAGTGCTTGGGAGATAACAGGCCAGACATACTTGGAGCGTCCACGCCAGTCCATCTGCGTGAGCTCCGTGTTTACTTGACCAAGGAGGACAACCTGGCTGTGGGTGTCGCGCTCGGGCTTGAGCAACAGCGGGTTCATGCGAACTTCAGGGACAGCATTTGCCGCGAGAGATTGAAAATACTGGGCAGAGCCGATTTCACCCCGCTCAACCACCCTCGCGTTGTTGCTCATGTTTTGCGCTTTGAACGGCGCTACGCGCAGGCCTTGGCGGGCGTAGTAACGGCACAGCGCCGTAGTGAGCCAGCTTTTGCCTGCGCCGCTGGTGGTGCCAAGCACCATGATGCACACGGCTTTTTTCATACAACTGACTCCAAAGAATTCCAACACTTTGCCAACGCCTCCAACGCCACTGGCGGCAACACCCCCAGACGCACATGCCCGGGCAAGCCGAACGATTTAGCGTCACGGAGCTTGATACCGTGGCTACGCAAGGTGTGAAGCCACAGAGAAATATCAGCAACCCCAGGCCGTGCTACGAAGAAATTCGCTTCACTGGGCAGCACCTGCCAGCCCCAGGACGCGCATTGTGCTACTTGCTGCGCCTTCCACGTCCTCAGGGTGAGTAGCGTCTGTGCTAACCATTGTTGACTGGTAACACTGCACCAGGCCTGCAGCAGCGCAACACCGTGTGCGCCGATGGGCCAGGACGGTGACAGTGCGGTCAACGCCCTCACCGCCTGCTCAGCACCCAGTGGTGCGATGGCATAGGCCGCGCGGATGCCGGTGAGGCCCAGCGCTTTGTTAGGCGTCCAGAGTTGCCAGACTTGGTTTATTTGTGTCAGATTAAGGCTAGGCGTACCAGACAGGCGCATTGGGGCATAAGCGCAGTCGAGTACCGCGTGCTGGTGCAGCGCTAAACCGTCCACCCATGCACCTAAGCCTGCTTGCGGCTGACCTAAAGGGCTTGACGGCTCGCAGCACCACAGCAAAGCCGCACAGGATGGCTCGGAAGTGACAGACAAACCCCAGGCGTGTGCAGCCTGGGCGTAGTCACCGTAGTGGTGAGTGGGAAAGCAGACCGAGGCACTGCCATTGCTGTTTTTACTTTGACCAGTTTCATCTGAACGCGCCGCCCAGGCACTGATGCGGTGGATGAATTCGCTGGCGCTGGCAGCCAGCACGATACGCATAGCGTCTACGTTGTGAAAAGCAGCCAATTCGCCCCGTAGCACAGCGTATTGGGGATCGGGGTAACGGGTGGCATCGGCCTGCTGCACCGCAAGGATGGCATGGGGACACGGGCCACAGGCGTTGCTGTTGGTCGAAAAATCGTACAGCGGCACACCCAAGGCGTCGGGGCCACCGTGGGTCATGCTGTTGATTTGGGGATTCATTTTGCTATCAACAATAGAGCTACCAGCGCAAATAATACAAGCGCTACCAGTGCATTTCGTGCAAAACTTAACGCGATAACCGTGTCCGCAGTCTGTGGAGCGCAGCCTGGTTCGTTAAGCGTGTACACACCGGGCTTTCCCAAGCGGATACCTACGGCCAAGGCCATCGCCGCCATTGGCCATCCACTGTTGGGTGAGGGTGTAAGGCGCGCTTGTTTTACCAATTCACGCCAACGTCCACAGCCTGCCACAGCCATCAGTAATACCGCAGTCAGGCGGGCAGGCAACCATGACAACACATCATCGGCCCACGCCGCCCATTTGCCAGCCCATTCCCACACTTGACCATTGCGCACGCCCCGGTAGCCCCACATGGCGTCGGCGGTGTTGGCAAAGCGGTAAAGCGCAGCACCCGGCAGGCCCAGCAACACGAACCAAAAAATCGGTGCCACCACGGAATCGTTCAGATTTTCAGCGAGGGATTCAATGGCACTTTCGCGCACCTGCGCTTCGGTCAAAGTGGTGACGTCGCGGCTAACCAGCCATGCCAAACGGGCGCGACCGGCTTCCAACGATATACCCAAGGCTGCTTCCACAGCTTGGACTTCGCTCTTGAGCATGGCCCAAGCGAGCAAGGGTTTGAGGGCAAAGCCCAACAGCAATGCGGCCAAAAAGCCACCGTAAACACCGCCCAGGCCGTCAGTGCAGGCGATAACGATGGCTTGCAGTGCCCAGAGCGCTGCAAAAACAGTAGCTGCACCTGCAGACCAACAAAGCACGCCAAGGGTAAAAGACTTGAAGTCAGGGGTATTAAAGGTATCAGGAGTTTCCGCAATCGCCTCGGCTTTGGGGGCAATCTGCTTGCCTGCCCAGCCGAGAAAATTGCCCATCCAGACCACGGGGTGCCAGCGGGCGGGTGGCTCGCCCAAGCGCCAGTCCACCACCAAGGCCACCAAAAGGGCGGCCATGAAGGCCGCACTGTTGACAGCCCATTGCATCACGGTCGCTTCAATGCCCGTGACTCGCAACATGCCCGGGCTTCATACCCAGGCGCTCGAGCAGAGCCTTGTCCGCTGATACGTCTGGGTTGCCGGTAGTCAGTAGTTTTTCGCCGTAAAAGATCGAGTTCGCGCCCGCTGCGAAACACAGCGCTTGCACCGCGTCGCTCATGGCTTGTCGGCCAGCGGACAAACGCACGCGGGCCAAAGGCATGGTGATACGGGCAACAGCAATGGTGCGCACAAACTCCAGCGGATCCAAATCAGCCTGATTAGCCAGGGGCGTACCGGGTACTTTCACCAAATTGTTAATGGGCACGGATTCAGGGTATGGCGCCAGGTTGGCCAATTGCCCTATCAAACCCGCACGCTGGGCTCGGGTTTCGCCCATGCCAACAATACCGCCGCTGCATACCTTGACGCCTGAGGCACGTACATGAGCCAAGGTATCCAACCGGTCTTGGTAGTCTCGAGTTTGGATAATGTCACCGTAGAAATCGGGGGCGCTATCGAGATTGTGGTTGTAGTAATCCAGCCCGGCATCGTGCAGGGTGTTGGCGTGGGCCTCGGTCAACATGCCTAAAGTCGCGCAGGCTTCGAGTCCCATGGCTTTAACGCTTTTAACCAATTCGGCTACAGCCTCCACATCGCGGTCTTTGGGGGCTCGCCACGCAGCACCCATACAAAACCGGGTGGCACCTGCCGCTTTGGCACGCTCTGCAGCTTCGATCACAGCAGCCACATCGAGCAGCTTGGAGGCTTCGACACCCGTGTCGTAATGCACGGACTGCGGGCAGTAGCCGCAATCTTCCGGGCAACCACCGGTTTTAATGGACAAAAGCGTAGCCAGCTCAACCTGGGTGGGATCGAAATGCTGGCGATGCGCCGTTTGGGCATGGAATAGCAGCTCGGTAAACGGAAGGTCGAACAGCGCCTCAATGGCTGCAACGGGCCAGCGCTCGGGGGTGTCGGTAGCTGGGGCTGGTACGCTTTGGCGCTTGGTAGCGGTGGGATGGAAGTGCAGGGTTTGAGGAGCTTCTGTCAGCATCGTTGAGGTCATTGCAAAGTTTTTCCGTTGATCAATACAGGGCGCACTGTACCTGTCAATAAGAATTAGGGGACAGGGCTTCTGACGTACTCGATCAAGGTGTCAACCCTACGGACTTGAGCCACTCACCTTCTTTGTCCAACGGCGCTGGCAAAAACCGCTCAGGTAGCTCCCACACCAGCACTTTGGGTTTGCTGGTTTTGAAAGCATCGTCTTTGAAATAGTCCGTCGCCGCTTGCAAGAAGCCACCGCCATCTTTAGCAGTGTTCAGCACTTTGACCGACAGCGCCTGCTGCAAGTAGCCATGGAAATTGCCACGTAGCGAGTAGGACGTGCCTACCAATGTGACGGGGATTACCTCGGCGTCCCCTAATAAACCACCACCTGCCTTATCAACGCTGGTCTGTTTTGTGGTGACGGGGACCTCACTGTCGGGGTGAGGACGCCAGAAGTTAGGCACATCAGACAGGCCCATCAACCGGATCAAATCGCCGGGACGCTCTGCAGCTGCGCCACTGGATTGCGTCGCAAAGGTGGTGGCGTCATCAGCCAGACTGGCAGACAGGCCAGCTGTCGCAACGGTGGCTGCAAGGGCCTGGGCGGCGAATTGGGCACCTTGGGTATTCCAATGGGTGTCGGTACGGTAGTAAATAGCATCAATACCTGCATTTGCACTTGCACCCGCGCTCGCGCTAGCGCCTCGTGTGAAAGGCGCTAGTAAATCTGCAGTGATGACGCCCTGAGCTCGCAAGTCTTGCAGAGCTTGGGTGTAGCGGTTTTGGGTAAAACCAGGAATGTGGCCTTCAGCCAGATACTGGGGGTAAATCCGCGCTTTGTCGGGTACCAGGGCAACAACCAATTTCACGCCGAGTTTGTCCAGCGCTTTGGACGTTTGGCTCAGCAAGGCGATGCGGGCGGCTTGGTTAGTGTCAGCATCAGGGTAGTAGCGCACCTCATCCGCCAGGTAGAGCCAATCGTTCACCCCTAAGCGCACTTGGTCACCGCCGCCGTGGGTGAGCTTATAGCGCAAGCTGTTGGCAACGGCGATCAGCCACGGGCGGGCAGGCAGTTTTTGGTCGATCTGCTTCTCAATCGCACCGGTCATGCGGCCTTCGCGAAAATCGAGAAACGTGGGCGGGAACTCCAGACCTGAGCGTACGGCAGCGGTCACTTGCCACACGCCAAAGGCCATCACGGCAATCAATGTGACAGCAGCGCTGGCGGTGTAGACACTGGGGCGCAAAGCTTTCAACTCGGCTTCGGTCGGCTCAGGGGTTAGTAGTTTTTTAGTCATAAATAAACAGCCTCACTTCAAAATTGAAAATATAAAAATGGCGTGAATGCCTGCGACGACAGCGTGGCCAGCGCCCACAGGAAAAGGGGGATCAGCAAATAGCGCAGAAACCCGCCACCAGTGCGTTTGAGCCATGGCATGGCGTAGACCAGCGCAATACCGAACAGCAGCACGCCCAGCCTGTCCGGCGTGACTTGCCAGACTACCGCATCACTGAGCGGCACGCCGTTCATTCCCAACATCCCAGCAAACATACGCCCGGCACTGGTAATGTCTGCGGCGCGGAACAGCACCCAACCGATCATCACCAGAAGCATGGTCCAAACAACGGCGAACCAGCCGGACACCCAGGCTGGGAAGACCGGCTGCACAAAGCGCTCTTTCCAATACCGCTCCAACGCCAAAATGCCACCGTGCCACGCGCCCCAGACGATAAACGTCCAGTTTGCGCCGTGCCACAGCCCCCCCAGCAGCATCGTCAAAAACAGGTTCAGGTAGGTGCGCACCACGCCGTGGCGGTTGCCACCGAGTGCAATATAGAGGTATTCGCGCAACCAGCTGGAGAGCGACATGTGCCAACGCTTCCAGAATTCGGTGATCGACTTGGAGGTATAGGGATCGTTGAAGTTCTCAGGGAATACAAAGCCGATCATCAGCGCGAGACCGATCGCCATGTCGGTGTAGCCGCTGAAGTCAAAAAACAGTTGTATGGTGTAAGCAAAGCTTCCCAGCCACGCATCCGCCAGCGTGGGGCTGTGGGCGTTGAAAGCGGCATCGGCCAGCGGAGCCACGGTGTCGGCGATTAGCACTTTTTTACAAAAACCAACCATGAAAACGATGGTTCCTCGGCTGAAGCGCTCCCAAGAATGCACCCGACTTTTGAACTGTGAGGCCAGCAGGTTGTACCGAAGCACCGGCCCGGCAACCAAATGCGGGAACAGGGCAATGAAGGCCGCAAAGTCAATCAAATTGCTGGCAGGTGGTGCCTCACGGCGGTAAATATCAACCAAGTAACTGATGGCGTGGAAGATATAGAACGACAAGCCGATTGGCAGTAGCACATGGGTAAACGAGATGTTGCCAAAGCCTAGGCCGTTGAGCAGGCTGTTCATAGTTGCGACACCGAAGTTTGCATACTTGAAGTAGGCCAGCGCCATCAAATTCAGCGTCACGCCTATGGCGAGCATCCGGTAGCGCCGCACTTCATCCTTTGCCGCCTCAATCGCCAAGGCAAAGCCATATGACACCACACTCACCCCTACAAGCAACCCCAAAAAGTCAGGCCGCCACCAAGCGTAAAACGCGTAGCTGAACGCCAAGACCAAGGCGGATCGCCCGCGAAATGGCATCAGGTAATAGCATGCCAAAAAGATCGGTAAAAAGGCAAATATGAAAATATTGGAGCTGAAAACCATGGGTTATTTATTGTTGTATCAATCGCTGTATCAGTTGCTATTTCAGTGCTATTTCAGTCGCAAAGCAGGCGTTATACCTGTCGCTTCAGTCGTCTACGCTGGCATCGAGCCCTGGGAACAGCACTTCTGTGAAACCAAACTGTGCGAAGTCCCGCACCCGCATCGGGTACAGCTTGCCAATGAGGTGATCGCACTCGTGCTGAACCACACGGGCATGGAAGCCCTCGGCAACACGGTCAATCGGGTCACCAAATTGGTCAAACCCGGTATAGCGAATGCGAGCAAAGCGCGGCACTACGGCACGCAAACCGGGCACAGAAAGACAGCCTTCCCAGTCAGACTCTTCAGCGTCCGATAAGGGGGTGATGACTGGGTTCAGCAACACGGTTCGAGGCACCGGCGGCGCGGCGGGGTAGCGTGGGTTGAGTGTGTCAGTGCCAAAAATAACCAGCTGTAAGTCCACACCGATTTGCGGTGCAGCCAAGCCAGCACCGTTGGCAGCCGCCATCGTGTCGAGCATGTCAGACAGCAACAGGTGCAGCCCGTCGGTATCAAATTCAGTCACAGGCTGGGCAATACGCAACAAGCGCGGGTCGCCCATTTTGAGGATTTCACGAACAGTCATGGTAATAGTGCTAGGTAGTGCTTAGTAGTGCGTAATAGTGTGGCGGTGGCGAATAAAAAAATTGGGAACAGGGAAAGCTACCTATTGTCACTTGCCTATTTAGGTCAAAATTTAGGGGCCAAATGGCAAATTTTCACTCTACCTTTGAAAGGAAAAACCCCATGACAACCTCGGAACTAGCCAAAGCATTCACCGCCCTGTGCGCCAGTGGCGAGTTTGAAAAAGCGGGTCAAATTTACTGGTCAGATGATATTGTCTCGTGCGAGGCTATGGACGGTCCCATGGCCCGCGTCACAGGCCGCGCCGCCGTGGATGCAAAGGGCGCTTGGTGGTACGCCAACCACGAGATCCACAGCGTGAAGGTCGAAGGTCCCTACGTCAATGGCGACCAGTTTACGGTGCGCTTTACGATGGATGTAACACCCAAAGACGGCCAGCGCATGACGATGGACGAACATGCGCTGTACACGGTACGGGGCAGGGAAATTGTGGAAGAGCGGTTTTTTTACGGTGCTTGATCCGTAACAACCGTAACAAGAACCACTGCGGGGTCTGCCAGCATCGCTAGCATCCCCGCCTCGTCCAGCACTGCCAAGCCCAGTGTCTGGGCTTTTTCCAGCTTGCTGCCAGCCTCGGCGCCCGCCACCACAAAATCCGTCTTCTTGCTGACAGAACCCGCCACCTTTGCCCCGGCGGCTTCCAGCAGGTCTTTGGCCTCGTCGCGGCTGAGCGTTGGGAAAGTGCCGGTAAGCACAAAAGTTTTTCCGGTCAACGGCTTGGGAGTGCGAGGGGCAGGCTCGCCTTCCTCCCAGGTGACACCGCACCCTTCAGGCTCAGGTTTTCGGAGTTGATCTAGCACTTCGCGATTGTGCGGTTGGTCAAAAAAGGTTCGTAGGCTTTGAGCGACGATGGGGCCAACATCGGCGACCTCCAGTAGGTGCTCAATGCTCGCGTCCATGATGCTGTCGAGCTTGCCAAAATGACGCGCTAAAGCTTTAGCCGTGGCTTCGCCAACATGGCGAATACCCAAGCCAAAAAGAAAGCGGGGCAACGTAGTTTGCTTCGATTTTTGTAGCGCATCCAGAAGATTTTGCGCTGACTTAACAGCCATTCGATCCAAATTAGCTAGCTCTGGCAGTCCCAAACGGTACAAATCGGGCACAGTTTTAATGATGTCAGCGTCCACCAATTGCTCGACCAATTTGTCGCCTAAGCCCTCTACCTCTACTGCACGGCGTTGTGCGAAATGCAGGATGGCTTGCTTTCGCTGGGCACCGCAGAACAACCCTCCTGTGCAGCGGTAATCCGCCTCACCCTCTTCACGTACCGCCACGCTGGCGCAAACAGGACACACATGGGGCATGGTGAATTGGGGAGCCTGCAAGAGATCGTCTGTTCGCTTCTCCAGCAGCACGCTGACCACTTCAGGAATCACGTCCCCGGCACGGCGCACGATCACGGTGTCACCAACACGCACGTCTTTACGACGGGCTTCATCCTCGTTGTGCAGCGTGGCGTTAGTGACGGTAACGCCACCGACGAACACTGGTGCCAGCTTGGCGACGGGTGTGAGTTTGCCCGTACGGCCCACCTGAATATCGATGGCAAGCACGGTGGTGAGCTGCTCTTGCGCTGGGTATTTGTGCGCCACGGCCCATCGTGGTTCGCGGCTGACGAAACCGAGTTGGCGCTGCAGCGCCAAGCTGTTGACTTTGTAGACTACGCCGTCGATATCAAACGGAAGACTGTCGCGGGTGGTTGCGATAGCTTGGTGGAATGCTATTAATTCCGCAGCACCTGATGCAATTTTCGTCTGGGCTGCCACCGGAAAACCCCAAGCTTTAAGCGTTTGCAGCAGTTCGTAATGGGTTTGAAAATCGGGGCCACCTTGGTCCACAGGCGTGATATCGCCCAGGCCGTAGGCGAAAAAGCTCAAGGGGCGTTGCGCAGCAATGGCTGGGTCGAGCTGGCGTACGGCACCCGCAGCAGCATTGCGCGGGTTAACAAAAGTACGTTCGCCCTTGGTCCCGGACGCGATTTTTTGGCGCTGGCGTTCGTTCAAGGCTTCGAAATGGTCACGGCGCATGTAAACCTCACCACGCACTTCCAGCACAGCAGGCACGGGCAAGATATCGATACCAGTTTTCAGCCTCAAGGGGATTTGGCCCATCGTACGGATGTTTTGCGTGACGACTTCGCCCGCTTCGCCGTCGCCTCGGGTGGCGGCTTGCACCAGCACGCCTGCCTCAAAGCGCAGGCTCATCGCCAAGCCATCAAACTTGAGTTCGGCTACGTACTCAATCGGTGGATCGGTGTCCTTCAGGCTCAGCTCGCGGCGGATGCGGGCATCAAAGGCTTGCGCACCAGTGGCCTCGGTATCAGTCTCAGTACGGATGCTAAGCATGGGCACGGCATGGCGCACAGTAGTGGCGGACGCCAAAGGCTTGGCGCCGACACGCTGCGTGGGGGAATCTACCGTCAGCAGTTCGGGAGACGCGGCCTCCAGCGCTTGGAGTTCCTGGAACAGCTTGTCGTATTCCGCATCAGGGATTTGCGGATCGTCCAACACGTGGTAACGATGGGCGTGGTCGTGAAGTTGGCTGTGAAGCTGTTTGATACGCTGAAGTTGGGGGCGCAGTGCTTCAATTTCGATAGCTGTCTGCGCAGGCGAAATTTGCGCTTGCATATGAAATACCGTTAAAACAGGGTTGGCAAAGATTACCGAAGATTAACGAAAACTAACGAAAAGGCAAGGAGGCCTTAACTGAAAAGCCGCCGTGCCAGGCCTGATCCTGCGGAGAAATCCCGGGCATCGAGTGCGTCGTAGAGCTGCTCGAGTTCGGAGCCAATTTGATCCATCGCCTCGGACTGCAAAGGTTGGCCATTGTCATCAGTCACCACGCCATCCATGGCTTCAGCCAGTAGCTGGGTGATTTCGCGCAAACGCACGAAGGGGGTTTCGCTTCGGTCAACGTGGGGGACTTCGAGGTTCAGCGTGATTTCGCGCACGGCAGACTGTGCGGGGTCTTGTGCCAAGGCGGCTTGGGGATCAAACACCAAATTGAGCACAGGGGGCAAGCCAGCTATGTCGGCAGGCAGCACCATACGACCAGGAATAGCACCCAGTACAAAACCCTGGCGAGCGGCGCATTGCTGGATGTACCCAGGGCTCCAGGCGGCATGCAAGGCGCGCAAGCTGAAGCCCAAATGGGCATCGTGACTGCTCGCGAACTGATCCAGTTCGCGAGCGTGGGCCACGGCTTCAAGCATCTCGGGGAAGTCGGGGGCCGCATTGATGGCATCAGCAAAAGTTTGGGCCTTCATCACGAACTCGGAGTATTCAATCTCGTTCAGCGCCCCTGTACGGTTTGCCATTTGGACTCCGGCCTGGAAACCGCTGTAGCGCTGTCCGGCGAGTGGGCTTTCCCAGCGCTGGGTGACGGTGTTTTGGCCCTCAATAGCGAAAGGCTTGCTACCTGCTCGGCGGGTTGCGGGCATGGCGGTTAGCGCAGCTTCGCCGTAAATGGGCGCTTCCAAAGCGAGTGGCGCAATCACATCAATCAAGGCATCCAGACCCAGACGCCTGTCGGCAGTGGGCAGGCTGGGTAATCCAGAAAGCCCAGAAAGTGCCTCAGCATCAAAACTCATAGCATCAAACACAGGCTCACGCTGCTCACTTGTTTCGCCCGTGTCGCTTGAGGATGCAGAGGGCGTGAGTGGTGCTTCAGGATCAGCCTGTCTGGGGGTGTTTTTCCGGGATGACCACGCGCTGTGGGCGACGATACCGGCCAACACAATGCCTCCAGCAATGGCCAAGCTGATTTGTAGAGTACTCATGGTTGTGTTTGTAGCATGGCTTGAATTGTTGGGTCAGTGGGTCAGGCGAGTTCAGCCAGCGAGACGGCGGCGTCCATGTCGACCGCGACGATGCGCGAGACGCCCTGCTCTTGCATGGTGACACCAATCAGCTGCTTGGCCATTTCCATCGCGATTTTGTTATGACTAATGAACAGAAACTGGGTTTGTTGGCTCATTTTGGTGACTAATTTGGCATAACGCTCGGTATTGGCGTCGTCTAACGGCGCGTCTACCTCGTCAAGCAAACAAAACGGTGCTGGATTGAGCATGAAGATGGCAAACACCAGCGCGATAGCCGTCAAGGCTTTTTCGCCGCCGCTAAGCAAATGAATAGTTTGGTTCTTTTTACCGGGCGGTTGGGCAACTACCTGCACACCAGAATCGAGAATTTCATCGCCAGTAATTACCAAGCGGGCATTGCCGCCTCCAAACAACTCAGGGAACATACGCCCGAAGTGTTCGTTAACGGCGTTGAAGGTGCCCGACAGCAGCTCACGAGTTTCGCCATCGATTTTCTTGATGGCGTCTTCCAGTGTGGTCATGGCTTCGACCAGGTCGGCAGTTTGCGCATCAAGGAACTCCTTACGTTCGCGGGCCGAGGCCAGTTCGTCCAGTGCGGCCAAGTTGACGGCTCCGAGCGCGGTGATTTCTCGACTCAGGCGGTCAATCTCACTTTGCAGACCATGGACGCGCACATTGCCGTCAAGTATGGATTTGGCCACAGCTTCCAAGTCGGCCTGGGCCTCAAGCAGCAACTGGGCGAACTGCTCAAAACCGAGACGGGCAGCCTGTTCTTTGAGCTGGAAATCGGTGATGCTCTGGCGCAGCGGATCAAGTTCGCGCTCAAAGGTTTGTCGCTTGTCGTCGCTGGCGCGCAGGCGCAGGCTCAGGTCGTCGTACGCGCTACGCAGGGAACCTAAAACATGCTCTCGCTCCAACTTCAGAGCCAGCGCATCTTGCAGACCCCCTTGCGCAGCAGCATCGTTCAGGCGGGCCAGTTCATCCACAGCTCTTTGAGTCTCAGCGCGCAACCCGTCTGTTTGTTGCGCTGCGGTTTCAATAGCACGACTTAGCTCTGCCTGACGCGCTTGCAGGGTCCGCAGCGAGAACGTGGCCTCCTGCGCTTGGCGTTCCAAGCTGCGCTGCTGCTCGCGGCATTCGTTCAGGCGACGCTCAGCAGCGGTACCGTGGTCTTCAAGCTGGGCGTGGCGTTCTTGGCTGTCAGCTAGCTGCATGTCCAGCTCTTCAAAACGGGCTTCGGCAGTAACGCGGCGCTCTTGCAGATCACCTAACTGGGCCTCCACCTCGGCCAAATCGCCAGCAAGCTGCTGGCTGCGGGCGCGGGTCTGCTCGGCGAGCTGCGTCAAACGCAAGGTTTCGACCTGCAAATTGTGGGCGCGAGTTTGGTTCTCTGAGGCCTCTCGCCGGGCGATCACTAACCGCTGTGAGGCTTCAGCATAAGCGGCTTCGGCGCGTACCTGCGCGGTACGCGCCTCTTCAAAGATCAAGGTTTGAGCACGGAGCTGTTTTTCTAAATTCTCGATTTCTTGCGCACGGGCCAGTAAACCGGCTTGTTCAGAATCTGGTGCATAGAAGCTCACGCTGTGGGCTGTGATGGCGTGGCCGCTGGACAAATAAATTACTTCGCCAGGACGCAATTGCTCGCGTGCGGCTAAAGCGTCTTCCATACTTGTCGCCGTGTAGCCCCCATGCAGCCAATCGGCCAGGAGCGAGCGCTGGGCGGCGTCGTTGAAACGCAGTAAATCCAGCAACGGTTGCGTGTTCGTCGGTGGATTTTGCGTGACGGAACCGGGCGTGGCAGGGTTGGCGTAGAACGATAACTTGGCTGGAGGGGAAGTGTTGTGGGCTGAATTATCGGCACCATGGCTACCCGCAAAGCCGCGCACCATCTCCAGACGGCTGACTTCGAGCGCGCCCAAGCGTTCGCGCAAGGCAGCTTCCAAGGCGTTTTCCCAGCCTTGCTCTATGTTCAGTCGGCTCCACAGCCCTTGCAAACTGTCTAAGCCGTGTTTGGCCAGCCAGGGGCGTAATTTGCCATCGGTTTTAACTTTGTCTTGCAGGGCTTTGAGCGCATCCAGCCGGGCGGAATAGTCTGCTAAACGTCCCGATTCAGTGTTGACGGCTTGCTGACGGCTGCGGCGATCGTCGTCGAGCTGGGGGACTTGTTCTTGCAACTCTTGCAACCGCGCGTCGGCCTCACTGGCATCTTCTGTCGCCATTGCGTACTGCACTTGCAGGTTGGTCAGGCGCTCTTCGTCCGGTGAAGTCAGGGCGTTCCGGTCGGTCAGCAGGCGCTCTCGGCGCTGGTTGAACTGGCGGGATTGCTCTTCTATGTTGCGCTGATCGGCGGCCAACACCTGAATTTGCTGTTGCACCTGCGTCACACTGTTACGTTGCGCGTTCGCGGCGGCTTGTGAGCTGCGCAGGGCGTCTTCCAGATCGGGCATTTGCATAGCCTGCTCTTCGGCCTGGGCTGCGAGCAACTCGGTTTTTTCGGCACCGTGTTCTGACAGTTCGGCCAAATTTTCGGTCTCGGCCAATGCATCGTCTTTACGGGTGGCCCATTGGGCGGTTTGCTCAGCGAGCTGCACGAGACGCTGCTCCACACGCTGGCGGCCTTCCACGACGAAGCGGATTTCGGCCTCTAATCGCCCCACTTCGGCGCTGGCCTCGTAGAGCAGACCTTGCCCTGAGTTGACTTGATCGCCTGCAGCGTAATGGGCTTGGCGCAGGGTTTCCAGATCTGATTCGGTGCTGCGCAAATCGGCCATGCGAGATTCCAATGCGTTGACAGCGGCATCGGATTCGGCTTTCACTTTGCTTTGATCGGCCTCGCTTTCACTGCGCTTTAAGAACCACAACTGGTGCTGCTTGAGCGTGGCGTCACTGTTCAGGCGGTTGTAGCGCTGGGCGACTTCAGCTTGCTTTTCAAGCTTTTCCAAGTTGGCGTTCAGCTCGAGCAGGATGTCTTCGACGCGAGTCAGGTTCTCACGCGTATCGGAAAGGCGGTTTTCTGTTTCGCGGCGGCGTTCTTTGTATTTGGAGACACCGGCAGCTTCTTCGAGAAACAAGCGCAAATCTTCGGGTCTGGATTCGATGATGCGGCTGATCGTGCCCTGTCCGATGATGGCGTAGGCTCGGGGGCCAAGGCCAGTACCCAAGAACACGTCTTGCACATCACGCCGGCGTACCAGCTGGTTGTTGATGTAGTAGCTGCTGGTGCCGTCACGGGTCAGTACGCGCTTGACAGCAATGTCTTCAAACTGGTTCCATTGGCCACCGGCACGGTGGTCGGCGTTGTCAAACACCAGTTCGACGCTAGCTCGACTGGCGGGTTTACGGGTGGTGGTGCCGTTGAAGATCACATCTTGCATGGACTCGCCACGCAATTCACTGGCCTTGGACTCACCCAACACCCAACGCACGGCGTCCATGATGTTGGATTTACCACAGCCGTTCGGCCCCACCACGCCCACCAGTTGGCCGGGCAGCATGAAGTTGGTGGGTTCAGCGAATGACTTGAATCCTGACAGTTTGATCGAATTGAGGCGCACGGCTTGCGGTTAACTTAAGGGTAAACCCGTTACTTCTCACGCACTGGCAAGCGCACAAGAAAGGGATACTGATGTTACCTGAGGCCTAAAAAGCCTCGCCTGTCAGGGGATGCCACCAACCACGCCAGGCTGTGTGAGTACATCATCGGGATGAAAGTGTGCTTTGGCTTGGCCTAGGCGAGGGTTCATTACCGCGAACCACAGTGGGGGCACCATGGCCAGCAGAATACACCCAGCATAGCCTGTGGGCAGTTGAGGACTGGCGCTCAGGTGGACAAGGTCAGCGTAAGGCTTCCAGGAATTCATGTGGTGGTCAGAATGGCGTTGCAGGTTAATCAGCAGACTATTGGTAAATATATGGTCAGCATTCCAGGCGTGCATAGGGCCAAAGGGCTCACGGCGCCCCAGGCGCCAGTCGGTACGTTCGTTGTCCGATTGGCGGATTCTGCGGCTGTCTTTGCCTCGGCGCAGCAAACCGTAATGCTCGATGTAGTTCACAGCCTCAAGCAGAACCACAGCGACTATTGACTGCAGCACACAAAAAACCAAAAGTGGCAAAGCCGTGGACAGCGTTAGCACCCATAAAAACGCGGCTTCGATGGCAAACGCCCATACCAAGGGGCTGCGCACCCATCCGCGCTTGAGCTGATGCAAGCGCCGATCCTCCAGCTGCCAAGCGTGAACCAAGCTGTACCGAAGCGAGCGCACCAAAAAGCGCCACAGGCTTTCCCCTTTTCGTGCGGTGGCGGGGTCATCAAATGTGGCGGCGCGGGGATGGTGACCCCGGTAATGCTCCACCATGAAATGCGCATAGAACACACTGGTCATCAGCACCCAAGCCAGGATGCGGTCAAAACGGCGTGGCGAATGGCCCAATTCATGTGCAATAGTGATGCCCAGCGCCCCCGATAAAATACCTACCGACAGCGCCAAACTCACTACGGTCGGCCAGTTGGAATGCCATGCTACCCATGCTGCACTGACCTGTACCACCAATTGCAATGGCACATACAAGCGAAGAATCCAGATAAAGTAGCGCGATGTGTATGCCGTTCGAGGTGACCGCTGCGCGCCAGGCCACAAAGCATCAACTGCCGCCACGAGCAGGTAAATCGCAACCGACTTCCAAGCCGCGCCTGCGGGATTGAGCCATACCGACAACAGCACTGATATCGGTACTAGCAGCAACACCAAAAAGCGCAAGTCAGTCATCTTCCATACCGCAGCCCTGCCGCCAGCACCTCGCGGGGAAGGGGACAAGGCGGCGGCGAGGCCTGAAGGGAGCTTTGGCATGATGCAGTTCACTGGAACGGGGCTGTGAGATACGGCAAAGGGACGTCTGGTGTCACTTTCGAGTTTAGCCAGTACAACAAGGTTTCGCTCGATAATAAGCCAATGAATCCCTTGCTACTAGGCTTACAGCCCTACCCATTTGAGCGGCTTAAAGCACTTTTTGCCGATGTCACCCCCAACCCCGCTTACCGTCCGATCAGCCTGGGCATTGGTGAACCCAAACATCCCACACCAGCCCTGGTCAACGAGGCCCTGTGCGCCAATTTAGCGGGTTTATCCGCCTACCCAGCCACCGCGGGCGAGCCGCGTTTGCGCGAAGGTATGGCCCAGTGGCTACAACGGCGTTACGGCTTGACCGTTAATCCTGCCACCCAAATTTTGACGGTGAACGGCTCACGCGAAGCCTTGTTTGCCCTAGCGCAGACAGTGCTTGACCCCAGCGAGCGTGATGCGTTGGTGGTGTGCCCCAATCCTTTTTATCAAATTTACGAAGGTGCAGCCCTGCTGGGCGGTGCACAACCGTATTTTGTTGCCAGCGATCCGGCCCGCAATTTTGCGGTGGACTGGGACAGCGTGCCCGAGTCCGTGTGGGCCAAAACTCGTCTGCTGTTCGTCTGCTCACCCGGCAACCCCACTGGCGCCGTGATGCCCCTGGCCGAATGGCAAAAATTGTTTGCGCTGAGCGACAAATACGGCTTTGTGATCGCCTCTGACGAGTGCTACAGCGAGATCTACTTTCGCGATGAGCCCCCACTTGGAGCGCTACAAGCCGCGACCAGTTTGGGGCGAAGTGACTTTAAAAATCTGCTAATGCTGACGAGTCTGTCTAAACGCAGCAACGTACCCGGACTGCGCAGTGGTTTTGTAGCGGGCGATGCGGACATTTTGAAAGCATTCTTACTCTACCGAACTTACCATGGCAATGCGATGAATCCAGTCGTTCAAGCCGCTAGCCTTGCGGCTTGGAACAACGAAACTCACGTGCAAGACAACCGCACCCAGTACCGTGAGAAATTTGCACAAGTAACGCCAGTACTCGCAACCGTGCTGGATGTGCGCTTGCCAGACGCAGCGTTCTACTTATGGGCGGGTGTTCCCGCCAAAGTCTGTGGCGGCTCAGATACTGCCTTCGCCAAAGCGCTGCTGGCTCAATACAATGTAACCGTCCTACCGGGCAGCTACTTGGCGCGTGAAGCTCATGGCTTCAATCCCGGACTAGGCCGTATTCGCATGGCGCTGGTCGCACCAACTGCAGAATGCCTTGAGGCAGCCCAGCGCATTGTTCAATTTATTCAAACCAACTAACTGAGTTACACCATGTCTGACACCAACGCCGCCCTGCAAAAAACCATCGACGAAGCGTGGGAAGCCCGCGCCACGCTCTCGCCCCAGTCCCACCCCAAAGAAGTGGGCGAAGCCGTCGCTCAAGTCATCACAGAGCTAAACAGTGGCCGTTTGCGCGTTGCCACCCGCGAGGCTGTGGGCCAGTGGACGACGCACCAGTGGATCAAAAAAGCTGTGCTGTTGAGCTTCCGCCTGAAAGACAACGAGCTGATGAAGGCCGGTAGCCTGGGCTTTTTTGACAAGGTACAAACCAAATTCGCCCACCTGAGCGAAGCCGAAATGAAGGCCACTGGCGTACGCGTGGTGCCGCCCGCTGTTGCCCGCCGCGGCAGCTATATCGCCAAGGGTGCGATTTTGATGCCTTCCTACGTGAATATCGGCGCTTATGTTGACGAAGGCACTATGGTCGACACTTGGGCCACAGTGGGTTCTTGCGCACAAGTTGGCAAGAACGTTCACCTCTCTGGTGGTGTAGGCCTGGGTGGTGTGCTGGAGCCTTTGCAAGCCAACCCCACCATCATTGAAGACAACTGCTTCATCGGTGCACGCTCTGAAGTGGTGGAAGGCGTCATCGTCGAAGAAAACTCGGTCATCTCGATGGGCGTCTACCTCGGTCAAAGCACCCCCATTTACGACCGTGCTACCGATACCGTCAGCTATGGCCGTATCCCCGCAGGCTCTGTGGTCGTGAGCGGCAGCATGCCCAAGCCCGGTGGCAAGTACAGCCTGTACTGCGCGGTAATTGTGAAGCGCGTGGATGCCAAAACCCGCGCGACCACCAGCCTCAATGATCTGCTGCGCGATTAAATCAAATTTAATAGCAAACTGTTCATACCAAAATTGCCTGAAAAGCTGTTTTAGTTATTTTGATTAAAAAAGGTAAGCAATGAGTACGATGGAACGCATTCTTCGCTTGATGGCGGAGAAAAAGGCCTCAGACGTTTACCTTTCAGCCCGCTCGCCGGTGCTAATCAAAATCAATGGCCTCTGCATCCCTATCAACAACCAGTTGCTACCCGCTGAGGCGATTCGCTCGCTCTTGGCGGAGGTGCTGCCAGCAAACCGCATTGAAGAACTGGAAGAAACGGGTGAGCTGAACATGGCGGCAGGGGTGGAAGGCATTGGCAATTTTCGCTTTTCTGCGATGCGCCAACGTGGTAGCTATGCAGCGGTAATTCGTTTCATCACCAAAGACATCCCTCAGCTGGAGTCACTCCAGGTACCGCCGATTTTGTCCAACCTCATCATGGAAAAACGAGGCTTGATATTGATGGTGGGGGCCACTGGAGCGGGCAAAAGCACAACGCTGGCGTCAATGATCGACTATCGCAATGAGCGACTGGCCGGTCATATCTTGACGATTGAAGATCCTATTGAATTTTTGTTCCGCAACAAGAAATCTATCGTCAATCAGCGTGAAGTGGGCACCGATACGCAAGACCTGCAAACTGCCCTGCGCAATGCGCTTCGCCAAGCGCCTGATGTAATTTTGATTGGTGAAATCCGCGACCGCGAAACCATGTCTGCAGCCCTCGCCTACGCCCAATCAGGCCACTTGTGCCTCGCCACGATGCACGCCAGCAACAGCTACCAGGCGCTGAACCGTATTTTGAATTTCTACCCGGTCGAAGTTCGCCCTACCCTGTTGGGTGATTTATCAGCTGCACTCAAGGCTATCGTGTCCCAGCGCCTGCTGCGTACCTCGGTGGGCCAGCGAGTGCCAGCTGTTGAGGTACTGCTGAACACGCACTTGGTGTCCGAGTTGATCGATAAAGGCAATTTAGCCGGAGTACAGGACGCGATGGAAAAGTCCATGGCTGAAGGCTCCCAAACCTTTGAGCAAGACATTGCGCGCTTGATCAACGAAGGTACGATTGACCGCAAAGAAGGTCTCGCCTACGCCGATTCGCCCACTAATCTGATGTGGAGGCTACAAAACGACTTCTCCAAAGCCACCAAGTCCGCGTTACCCCAACTGACTGCAGACGACGAACCAAAATTTTCCGAGTTCACGCTGGACTTCAACCCCAGCTAAACCCGCACCCTACCCCGACCTCTGCCCTATGACCCGTACTCTGCAACTTACCGAGCAACTGATATCACGGGCCTCGGTTACGCCCGACGACGCTGGCTGCCAGCGCATCCTGATTGCGCGGCTAGAACCGCTAGGTTTTGCCTGCGAAACCTTGGTGAGTGGCCCAGAGCATATGCGTGTCACCAATTTATGGGCAAAACGGGTAGGAACGCAAGGTGAGAAATCCTCATCTCAAGTTAAAACATTAGTCTTCGTCGGCCATACCGATGTCGTGCCTACCGGCCCACTTGACCAATGGACGAGTCACCCCTTCACGCCCACGCACCGCGATGGCCGCTTGTATGGGCGCGGTAGTAGCGATATGAAAACCTCCATTGCAGCTTTTGTAGTGGCGCTGGAAGAATTCATCGCGCTCAATCCTGACCCAGCGTTAACCATTGCACTGCTGCTGACCAGCGACGAGGAAGGCCCAGCCACTGATGGCACCGTGGTGGTATGCAAGCTGCTGCAAGAACGTGGTGAGGTGCTGGACTACTGCATCGTTGGCGAACCTACTTCCGTTGAGCGTACCGGTGACATGATTAAGAACGGCCGACGGGGAACGCTCAGTGGCAAATGGGTTGTCAAGGGAATCCAAGGTCACATCGCCTACCCGCACTTGGCAGAAAATCCAATCCACTCGCTGGGCCCTGTGCTTGCCGAACTGATAGCGATCGAGTGGGACAAAGGCAACGCCTTTTTCCCTGCTACCAGCTGGCAGGTGAGCAATATCCACGGCGGCACGGGTGCTAGCAATGTGATACCCGGAACGGTGACGGTAGATTTCAACTTCCGCTTTTCTACCGAATCCACCGCGGAAAGCTTGAAAACTCGACTGCACGCGGTGCTTGACCGCCATAACCTCAAATACGAGCTGAATTGGACGCTCGGCGGCTTGCCGTTTTTGACAACGCCAGGAACGTTGGTGGGCGCTGTTCAATCCGCTATCAAGGCGGAAACCGGTATCGAGACCCAACTCTCCACTACGGGCGGCACTAGCGATGGCCGCTTCATGGCGCAAATTTGCAGCCAAGTGATTGAATTTGGCCCCCCTAATGCCACCATCCACAAAATAGACGAAAACCTCGCTGTAGTAGACATAGAACCGCTGAAAAACATCTACCGACGCGTGCTGGAAAACCTGAGCACGCTATGACGACTCAATCAGGTACGAAGGATATGACCATCCTTGAACTCATAGAACACCATGCAGCACAACTGGATGCTGCGGGCGTAGCCTATGGTCATGGCACAACCAACTCGTTTGACGAAGCAGCTTGGCTGGTCTTATGGAAACTGGGCTTACCACTAGATTCATCACTCGCACCAACGCAAGAAGATGCCGACTCCTTGGCGAATCGCCCTGTAGCCAAATCTCAACAGGTTTCAATAGCTGCACTTTTCTCCGCACGGATTACATTGCGTAAACCTGCTGCTTACATGACACAAGAAGCGTGGTTGCAAGGTGTGGCGTTCTATGTGGACGAACGAGCCATCGTGCCGCGCAGTTTCATCGCTGAACTGCTGGTGCAGGCGGAGGGCGCAGATAACCTTGACCCGTGGTTGCGCGAAGATACGCGGCGCGTACTTGATTTGTGCACTGGCAATGGCAGCTTGGCCGTAATCGCGGCTATGGTCTTCCCTGAAGTACATGTAGATGCAGTTGATTTGTCTGCGGATGCCCTCGCCGTAGCAAAAATCAACATAGCGAAACACGGCCTGCAAGACCGCATCACGTTGAGTTTGTCTGACGGCTTGAACACAGTCAGCGGACCCTATGACTTGATTTTGTGCAATCCGCCCTACGTCAACGCAACCAGCATGGCAGCCCTGCCTGCAGAGTATTTGGCTGAACCTACCTTAGCCCTGGCTGGTGGTGTAGACGGCATGGGTTTCATTCGCCAACTACTGCGCGACGCGCCGGCTCACATGTCGCCACAGGCGGTGCTGGTGCTGGAGATTGGCAACGAGCGCGAAAATTTTGAAGCAGCCTTCCCTAGGCTTGAGGTGTTTTGGTTAGAAACCAGTGCAGGTGATGAGCAGGTACTGCTCGTCACTTGTGAGGCATTGGCAGCGTTGAGTACGTCCTAACACATCAGGTCGCTTTAATATTGGCGACCTTGATCAAGCGACTCCAGCGGTCAATTTCGCTCTTCAAGAAGCGTGAAAAATCGTCGGTTCCTTTAGGCAAAATACGAAAGCCTTGTTGCTTGGCACGTTCTTCCACGTCGGAGCTGAACATGATCTTAATCATTTCACGGGAATACTTTTCCACGATTGCGTCTGGCGTGCTAGCCTGAACCATCGCTGCGGTCCAGTTTTCGACGAACAATCCAGGCATGCCCGCCTCCATGGTCGTAGGCACATCTGGCACCTGCGGATGGCGCCCCAGACTGCAGATAGCCAGCGCACGGAGCTTGCCGCCCTTCACGTGGGCAATTGATTCAGGAAAATTTGAGAAAACCACGTCCAGCTGTCCCCCAATCAAATCAACCATGGACGGCGTACCCCCCTTGTAAGGCACATGCGTCATCTTCGATTTGTTTAGATCATTGAACATCGCCATTGTCAGGTGCGGCGGTGTGCCATTGCCGCTAGAGCCGGCATTGAGCTGCTTGGTCTTAGACAGCGCAATGAGATCTTTGAAATCTTTGATGGGGCTGTTGATAGGCACCACAATCAACATGGGCGAGCTCGCTAGCAAGGCGACAGGACGTAAATCCTTCACGAAGCTATAGGCCGCGTTGGGGAACAACGATACGTTCGCCACATGGGTCAACGTAATGGCAAGCAGCTGGGAACCATCTGAGATGCCTTTAGCGACCAGTTCTGCACCAATTTGGGCGTTACCACCAGCTTTGTTTTCAATGATGACCGGCACCTTCCAAGCATCCCCAAGTTTTTGACCGACGATACGGGCCATTACATCTGTCAGGCCACCCGGAGCGAAGGGCACGATGTATTTCAAAGTCGTCCCAGGCTTAGGGAAGATTTGCGTATGGCTGATAGTGGCCGTTTGTGCCCAGGTGGGAAGAACAGGGACCATCAAGGTGGCACCCACCGCACCGAGCATCAAGTTGCGGCGTTGAACATGGTTTTGCATAGTTAAAACGGTCCTTGTTAATCTCATCAGAATCTTTGCGATAAGTGTAGCGACCCAAAATGTAGCTCAGCGTGAGACAATTGAGGGTTTACGCGGAGCCTTGGTGCCCGCTCTGCCCTCCAATGCCGCAGTTTGCGCGCCCCAGCCATGATTACCCTTAAAAACGTCACCCTCCGCCGCAGTGTCAAGGTGCTCCTTGACAACACGTCCGCCATCATCAACCCCGCCGAGAAAGTCGGCTTGGTAGGCCGTAACGGTGCGGGCAAGTCCACGCTGTTTGGTTTGCTAAATGGCAGTTTGCACGAGGATTCGGGAGACTTTTCGTACCCCAAACAGTGGCGTATGGCCCAGGTTGCCCAGGACATGCCTGAAACCGAAGAAGGTGCCACTGATTTTGTGGTGAATGGCGATACTCGCTTGGCAGAGCTTCGTGCAGCGTTGCAACTCACAGAGCATGCGTTTGCCGAAAACCCCGATGATGCCGACACAGGCATGGCGATTGCCCATGCCTATACTGATTTAGCAGACGCAGGCGAGCATGATGCTGTACCCCGTGCCCAAGCGCTGATTTTGGGGTTGGGGTTTAAGACAAGCGAGTTGGATAACCCTGTGAACAGCTTCTCAGGTGGCTGGCGCATGCGTTTGCAGTTGGCCCGCGCCCTGATGTGCCCGTCCGACCTGCTACTGCTTGATGAGCCAACCAACCACTTGGATTTGGATGCGCTGGTCTGGCTGGAAGCTTGGCTAAAGAAATACGAAGGTACGATGATCGTCATCAGTCATGACCGTGAATTCTTAGATGCGGTGACTGGTGTGACGATGCACATCGATAACGCCCAACTTACGCGCTATGGTGGCAATTACAGCTCGTTTGAAGAACAGCGATCACAACAACTGCTGCTTCAGCAGTCGGCTTTTGTAAAGCAGCAAGACAAAATTGCACATTTGCAAAAATTCATCGACCGCTTCAAAGCAAAGGCCAGTAAGGCCAAGCAAGCGCAAAGCCGGGTCAAAGCCTTGGAGCGCATGGAAAGAGTCGCCCCTATGCTGGCGAGTGCCGATTTCAACTTTGAATTCAAAGAACCAGCCAATCTACCCAACCCGATGCTGTCCATCACCGATGCAGCTTTTGGCTACCCAGTGGAGGGTGAAAATGGCGAAATTCTGGCACCAAAGGTTATTGTTAAAGGTGTGAGCCGATCCGTATTAGCGGGTCAACGCATTGGTATTTTGGGTGCGAACGGCCAGGGTAAATCGACGGTAGTAAAAACTATCGCCCGCGATTTGGGTCTGGTCAGTGGCACCATCACTGAAGGTAAGGGTCTGAACATTGGCTACTTCGCGCAGCAAGAGCTGGACGTATTACGCCCCCAAGATACACCGCTGGAACACATGATTCGCCTTGCCAAAGACGTGGCTGCTTCAGGCGGAAGCGCTGGCGGCGCAGGCCGTGAGCAGGACTTACGCAGCTTTTTAGGTAGCTTCAACTTCAATGGCGACATGGTGAAGCAGGCTGTTGGAACGATGAGTGGTGGCGAAAAAGCCCGCTTGGTGTTGGCGATGATGGTCTGGCAACGCCCCAATCTGCTGTTACTGGATGAGCCAACCAATCACTTGGACTTGACCACACGTGAAGCTTTAGCCGTAGCCTTGAACGAGTTTGAAGGCACACTGATGCTGGTCAGTCATGACCGCGCACTCCTGCGCTCTGTGTGTGATGAATTCTGGATGGTGGGCCGAGGTGGCGTTACCGATTTCGACGGTGACTTGGACGATTACCAAAAATATCTATTGGACGAAGCCAAACGCTTGCGCGAACTGGTCAAAGAGGAGTCTCGGAACGGTGCTGCACAAACTCTGGTTACTGCGGTT
The DNA here is from genome assembly GCA_043739385.1 of Betaproteobacteria bacterium. Classification (GTDB taxonomy): domain Bacteria; phylum Pseudomonadota; class Gammaproteobacteria; order Burkholderiales; family Burkholderiaceae_C; genus Defluviibacillus. The sequence continues at coordinate 92,092 of JAYUED010000144.1, forward strand.
TCAGCAGCTATACCTACAACTATAGCCAGCATACCGCTCACAGCTGCGCTACCGAATAACAGTGCGGAGCAGCGTAAAGTTGATGCCCAACGCCGTCAAGAGCAAACACAACGTAACAAGCCTTTACAGCGCGAGTTGAGTGATATTGACATCAAAATGGTCACGCTGAACCAAGAGAAATCAGCACTGGAAGTTGCCATGGCTGCTAAAGCCGATGCACAAGGGATGGCGCAATCGGGGAAACGCCTAAAAACTATTCAACATGAATTGGCCAGCCTGGAAGAGCGCTGGCTGTCTCTTTCAGAGCAGATGGAAGAACAACCTACTGCTTAAGGTCTGCATTACTGCTATCACCAGCCATGCTTGAGAGGCAAACCTAAAACTTAAATAAGCCATCCCTGAAACATCACGATACAGTGATGGCTTATGCCAACTGCTCAGCAATTAGCCCAAGGTGAGCCTGCACTTGTAGAGTGTTGCAAAAATTGCAGATTTACTTCATTCAATTGAAGTTATGAATGACTAAAACAAGTTACTTTTAATCGAATCATTCACTAAAACTAAAGCGTAGCTAACGCATTACCGCAAGCATTGCCTAAAAGTGTTACCCCAAAGACAAAACCCCCCGCTGTTTTCACAGGGGGGGGTTTTGAGGGCT
>JAYUED010000145.1:0-34660 GCA_043739385.1 Betaproteobacteria bacterium
CGACCGCATCGCCTTCCAGGGCCTGCCGGCGCGCATCTGCTGGCTCGGCCTGGGCGAGCGCGACAAGGCCGGGCTGGCCTTCAACGAGATGGTGAAGTCAGGCGAGCTGAAGGGCCCGATCGTGATCGGCCGCGACCACCTCGATTGCGGCTCGGTCGCGAGCCCGAACCGCGAGACCGAATCGATGCAGGACGGCACCGACGCGGTCAGCGACTGGCCGCTGCTGAACGCGCTGCTCAACACCGCCGGCGGTGCCACCTGGGTCAGCCTGCACCACGGCGGCGGCGTCGGCATGGGCTATTCGCAGCACTCAGGCATGGTGATCGTGGCCGACGGCACTGACGCGGCTGCAGCGCGTTTGGCCCGTGTACTCGTGAACGATGCAGGTTCTGGCGTGATGCGCCATGCGGATGCAGGCTACGAACTGGCGATTGAAACCGCCAAAAAGCAAAAGCTAAATCTGCCGATGATCCGGTAATTTTCAGCGCTTAAAAACACGTTATATCCATATTTAGCATGCTTAACGTGCTATAAAAAATGACTTTAAACCGTTTCGATATCAACGCCATCGCTCCCACCCCTTGGAAAAACGGCGGTGGTAGCACCCGTGAAATCGCTTGCTTCCCCGCTCACAGCGGCCTAGATGATTTTGACTGGCGTGTCAGTCTGGCCACCATTGCCAGCGACGGGCCGTTCTCCATCTTCCCCGGTATCGACCGGGTGCTGACGCTGCTCAGCGGCACAGGGCTACACCTGCAAAGTGCGGAGGGAGCGCACGAGTTGGCCAATGAGCGCATCACCGCCACCAGCGCACCCTACGGCTTTGCGGGCGAGACCCCGCTGCACTGCACCATGCTGGACGGCCCCAGCACGGACTTCAACGTGATGACCCGACGCGGCAAAGTCACAGCGCAGGTTCAACGGCTTGAACGCGACCACAGCTTGACCGCAGCGCCTCAAGGCCTGATTCTGGCCTGGGGCGGGTTGTGGACACTGACCCGAGGTGGCGACCGCTGGATATGCCCATCCGGCACAGGCTTGTACTGGGATGGCGTAGAGGAAGAAGCATCTGTCCCCTGGCAGATGACGCCGCAATCGATCCGATCCAAACTGGTACTGGTTCAAATTACACCGGTACTTCGTTTAAGGCCGCTGGTGCATATTATTCCTGCGTGAGCTGCTATAAAAAATGTAGTTCCTTGCGATTTGGCGGCGTATGCTCCACATCATGCAACGCCTGACCCATGCCCCTAACCTTGCTATCGCTACGCTATGGGTTGATGCGCTGCAGCTTGAAGGCATTTCAGCCAGCGTGCAGCGCCAATACCTAGCTGGCATTGCTGGAGATTTGCCGCCTGACCAGTGTCAACCCGAAGTGTGGATCCACCACCACAGCCAGGAAGCCCAGGCCCGCACTTTACTGTTCCATCTGCAAAATGTGCCTCAGCACCGCTGGCTTTGCGCCTGTGGCGAGCTGGTGGAAGGCGGGTTTGAGCAGTGCTGGCACTGTGCGGCGTGGATGCCGACCTGATTTTTTGAAAGATTGCTTTGTGAATTCTCCCCAACACAGTCCTGCCGCTGAGCGCAACTTGCCGCCCATTCTTGAAGTCTTACAGCGCATTTTTCCTGCAGAGGGTCTGGCATTGGAAATTGCCAGCGGCACTGGCCAGCATGTGGCGGGTTTTGCCAAGAGCCTGCCAGACTGGACATGGCAGCCCAGCGACACGCAAGACGATGCCTTGGACTCGATCACCTATTGGTGTACGCAAGCCGGTGTGTCCAATGTTTTGCAGCCCCTGCGGCTGGATGTGCTGACCCCCTGGCCGTTAGCGCAGATGTTCGATGCCATCTATTGCGCCAACATGCTGCATATTGCCCCGTGGGCCACCACTGCAGCGTTGATGCGAGGTGCAGCCCTGCATTTGAAACCACAAGGCGTGCTCATCACCTACGGCCCCTACTTGGAACGCGGCGTTGCCACGTCGATTGGCAACCTGAATTTCGATGCTGACCTGCGTAAACGCGATTCGTCTTGGGGCATCCGCCAATTGGACGATGTGGTGCAGCAGGCGGAGTTAGTGGGTTTACAACTGCGCGAACGGGTAGCCATGCCGGCGAACAACCTGCTGCTGGTCTTCAGTTTTTAAATGCTCCGAACGTGTTCGAAAAACCTGCTGGATTGGGGGGCTGTCCTAGAAAAAATCCTGATTGATTTGATTATTGAAGTAGTTGGCGCCAAGCTCGTAAGCTCTACTTCTTCCGCCTCAAGTCAACAAAGATCAAGCAACAAACCCTAGCGATGCTTGGGGTGCGAGGTCGAATGTTTTTAACTTAGTCTTAAGCGTTAAATAAGGCTCTAGATCAGTCAATAAAAGCACTAACAGCTATCAAAATTACAGTAAAACGATGAACATCATGACCACTCCCACCAGCGGGACGAACAGGAAGAGCGCGGATGGCGTTTGGAACAACCTCAAGTTGATGCCCGGCGCATCAAATGGTATGTTGGGTGGCGATGCAGCTGGTTATGCAGATGGCGCCCTCAACTCACTGAAGGGCCTCACCAGCATCGTCGTTCAGCAAGGCCGTATCGTCTGGATGGGACTGAAAAACAGCCTGCCCGCCGTATTTGCTTCTCCTTCCTCAGCCCTACCCCACTTCAACAGCCAAGGCGCACTGGTTACACCAGGCTTAGTCGACTGCCACACCCACCTCGTATACGGCGGCACTCGGGCCAACGAATACGCGATGCGCTTGGCCGGCGCAGACTACGAAGCCATCGCCCACGCCGGTGGTGGCATCGTCTCCACCGTTAAGGCCACCCGTGAAGCTTCAGAAGACCAGCTTTACGCCTTGGCAGTACCCCGTCTGGAGCAACTGTTGGCTGATGGCGTCTGCGCCATAGAAGTCAAATCTGGCTACGGTTTAGCCCTAGAACCCGAGCGCCGCATGTTGCGCGTCGCCCGCCGCCTGGGTGTGGATTTCGGTGTGACGGTACGCACCACTTTCCTCGGTGCCCACGCTCTGCCGCCTGAATACACAGGGCGCAGCGGTGATTACGTCGATTTGGTGTGCAACGACATGATGCCCACGCTAGCCGCTGAAGATTTGATTGACGCGGTGGACGTGTTTTGCGAACGCATCGCCTTCTCGCTGGCAGAAACTGAGCAGGTATTCCAGGCCGCCCAGCGGTTGAACCTGCCCGTCAAGCTGCATGCCGAGCAGCTCAGTGACATGGGTGGCAGTGCGCTGGCTGCCCGCTACGGCGCACTGTCGTGCGACCACATCGAACACCTCAGCGACGACGGCATCGCCGCCATGAAGAAATCTGGCACCGTCGCCGTGCTGCTGCCCGGTGCTTACTTCACCCTACGCGACACCCACGCCCCTCCAGTAGCAGCCCTGCGCGCCGCGGGCGTGCCCATGGCCATCTCCACCGACCACAACCCAGGTACTTCGCCCGCCCTAAGCCTCCTGCTGATGGCCAACATGGCGTGCAACCTGTTCCACCTGACCGTCCCTGAAGCCTTGGCTGGCATCACCCGCCACGCAGCCAAGGCTCTGGGCTTGCAAGACACCCACGGCACGTTGGCCGTTGGCCAAGTCGCCAACTTCGTACTGTGGGATTTGCAAGACAGCGCTGAACTGGTGTACTGGCTAGGCCAGCGGCCCAAACGCACCATCGTGCGGCAGGGGAAGGTTGTCATAAACGATCTCGTCTGACCGCTGTTTTCACGGTATTTCAAGCCATCGCCGCCTGCGCAGCCAGCACTTCCGCCCTCACCTGCTCAGTCAATTCCGCCTTCAGTTCCATAAACTCTGGTGTGGTTTTGATGGCGTAGCTGCGGGGGTGTGGCATGGGCACGGCGCGGTCCAGTTTGATGCGGCCAGGGCGGGCGCTCATAACCACCACGCGGCTGCCCATGAAGACGGCTTCGTCGATATCGTGGGTCACGAACAGCACGGTTTTACGCTCGGCTTCCCAAATCCCTAACAGCAGCTCTTGCATCAGCTCGCGGGTTTGGTGGTCAAGTGCGCCAAAGGGCTCGTCCATCAGCAACATACGTGGGCCGTTGGCCAGCGCACGGGCGATGGCGGTGCGTTGTTGCATGCCGCCTGAAAGTTGCTTGGGGTAGTGGTTCTCGAAGCCCGTCAAGCCCACTTTATGGATGAAACCTTGGGCAATCTCCAGCTGTTCAGCGCGCGCCATGCCGCGCTCGTTCAGGCCAAAGCACACGTTGTCGCGCACGGAAAGCCAAGGGAACAGGGTGTAGCTCTGGAACACCATGCCTCGGTCTGCGCCGGGGCCGGTGATGCGTTTGCCTTCCAACAGCACTTCGCCCGAGGTTTGCTGGTCGAGGCCCGCCACGATACGCAGCAACGAGCTTTTACCGCAGCCTGAGGGACCGAGGATGGTGATGAAATCGTTCTCGGCCACATTCAAGCTGGTAGCTTGCAACGCCAAGGTGGCTGCACCGCCCGTGGTGGACGGAAAGCTGCGGGATACGCCGTTGATGGCTAAAAATGGGGTTGTCATGGTCAAAATCCTTGGTGAACAGTGATGCACAGCTGTGAACTGTTGTAAATGGTCGCGAGCAGTCTTGCAACGGTCCAATTACCGGCCCCATTGCCGGCTCATTTACCGTCCTAACTGCGCCCAAGGGAAAAGCTTGCGGTTCAGCGCCATGAAGCCCAGGTCACTGACTAGCCCGATCAGGCCAATCACGATGATCCCAAAGATGATTTGGTCGGTGGCCAGCAGCGCTTGGCTGTCAGTGATCATGTGGCCGATGCCAGTGGACGCGCCAATCAGCTCAGCCACGATCACATACGTCCAGGCCCACCCCAACACCATGCGCAAAATCTCGCAAATCTCAGGGGCTGCGCCACGAATCAACACCCGTTTGACGATGCCCGCATCGGTACAGCCCAAGGTGTAGGCCGCCTCCACCAAGTCGCGCCGGGTGTTGCCCACGGCTACTGCAATCATCAGCACCAGCTGAAAGAAGCTGCCTAGGAAGATGACCGACAGCTTTTGCGCTTCGCCAATGCCTGCCCACAAAATCAACAGCGGGATAAAAGCACTGGCGGGCAGGTAACGGGCAAACGAGATAAATGGTTCGAAAAACGCCTCCACTGGTTTGTACGCCCCCATCATCACTCCCAGCGGCAGCGCTAACACCGTCGCAATCAGGAAGCCCCCCAGCACGCGCCATACCGTCCAGCCGATGTCCCACCCGAAACCCATTTCAGTTAGCAGCGTCCAGCCCGACTTGACCATAGTGAACGGATCGGCCAAGAAGTTCTTGGGCACGATGCCACCCAACGTGACCGCCGCCCAAACAGCAGTGAATAGCACAAAAAACAAAATTCCCAACACCACGCGGGTGGTGCGGTCAACGGGTTTGAGAGGGGTCATGGTGCAAATTCGATGGGACAACAACGGAGGAATGAAGTTAGGTGCTTTACTTCATTTACTTCAAAAAGCGGGTGTCGGCCAATTTCGACATATCAGGCAGTTGCTTAACGATGCCCATCTCCATCAACAACTCCCCGGCCTCTTTGCTGAACTGCGCGTGCTCACCAGCAAAGAACTTCTGGTTCGCGGCGCGGTCTTGCCAGCGCAGGTAGGCCGCACTCTTGGCGAAAGCCTCGCCGGGCTGCTTCACGTCTGCACCCATGATCTCGTAGCTTTTTGTGGGTTCAGCCTTGATCATGTCAAGCGCATCAAAGTAGCCATCGGCCAGCGCTTTGGCGGCTTGAGGGTGTTCGCTCAGGAACTTGGGCGTGCAGCCAAAAGTGTCCATCACCATCGGATAGTCCAGTGTTGTAGCAATGATTTTTCCAGCCTCGGGCTTGGCGCGGACAGCGGACAAATACGGCTCATAGGTCATGCCTGCATCCATACCGTCGGTACCTGCGATCATCGCGTTGGCTGCGGCCTGGGGCGAGAGGTTGACCACCTTCACGTCTTTGATCGAGATACCATTTTTCTTAAGCATCCAGGCTAACCCGAAATACGGTGCTGTGCCTGGGGCATCTGCCGCGATAGTCTTGCCTTTGAGGTCGCTGATTTTGGTGATATTGGGTTTGACGACCAGGCCGTCAGCGCCATAGCTTTTGTCCAATTGAAAGATTTGTGTGGTGGCGACCCCAGCGGCGTTCCAGCCAATCCAGGTTTCTACCGTGGTAGCCGCGCACTGGGCATCACCTGAAGCCAGCACAAGATGGCGGTCTTTTTGCGGCACTTTTTTGATTGTCACGTCCAAGCCTAGCTTCTTGTAGATACCTGCCTCTTTGGCCAGTGTGAGTGGGGCAAAACCCGTCCAACCCGAGATAGCAATAACCACTTTGGTTTCTTGCGCAAAACTGTTGCTGGCAGTGCTTGCCAACACAGCGGCAGTTATGGCAAAGGTCATAGCGGTCTTGGTGAGGGTAAGCAGGTTTTTCTTCATGGCAAAACTCTTTCAAGGGTTGAGGAAATAATCAATCTACGCAGTAAAGCACGCAAGATTAGCGCCCAGCATAGAGGCATCCCCTAGCTGGGGCACAAAATAGCAGTGCATTCCCACAGGTTGATAATTTCGGATTGATGCGCTACGGCACGCCCCTGATACTTTGTGATTAACTTTGCTGTAACTTTGACAACAACATTTATCCATGTTGACTGGCCCCCACCCCATTTCCGCTGTTGACCGCGCACTGGCTGTGTTGGCTACGCTAGCCAAGCACGGCGGGGCGTTAACAGCCATCGAATTGATGGCAAAAACAGGCTTGAGCCAAAGTACGCTGTACCGCCAACTGGCCACCCTAAAACGCTGGGGCTTTGTACTGGAAGTCGAAGGCCGCTACGCTCCCGGCCCGCTGAGCCTGCAACTGGCGCTGGGGTTCGACCTGGCCTCACACTTAGCCCAGCAGGCTCGCCCCGACATGCTGGCGCTGGCGCAGCAGTCGCAAGAAAGCGTAGGCCTGATCGTCGCAGTGAACAGCCAGGCGGTGTGCATCGACATGGTGGAAAGTCGCCAAGCCCTGCGCTGTTCGTTTGAAAAAGGCCGCAGCGTGCCCCTGCAAAAAGGCGCCTCGGCCAAGTGCCTGCTGGCGCACCTTCCGCCGAGTGCGTTGATGGCTACGCTGGCCGCTACGTCAGCCACAACCACGCCGTCATCCGCTGATCTCGCTGAATTGACCGCGATCCGCAAAGCCGGGTATGCCGTAAGCAGTGGCGAGGTGGACGAAGGCGTCTGGGGCATCAGCGCTCCTCTGTTTGGTGTTGACAAGCGGGCTGTGGGCGCGCTGACGCTGATGGCCCCCAGCGTGCGCGTGCAGAGCAAGCAATCCCCACTGATACAGATGACCGTGGTCGCAGCGGCAAGGATTTCGCGTAGCTTGTGTACGCATTAGCCTCCCCCCTACACCCCTACTCCCTGATTTCGTTCCCGTCGTTTTAACCCTCTGGAGATACCCTCATGACCTTACGCCGCACCTTGATCTGCTTCGCTGCCCTGAGCTGGCTATCTGTCAGCGCCCAAGCCCAAGAGACACTTCGGGTCGGCACCGATGCCACCTTCCCGCCCATGGAATACGTGGACAACGGCAAGCGCACTGGCTTTGACATTGAGCTGGTAGAGGCTCTGGGCAAGGCCATGAACAAGCGTATCGAATGGATAGACATTGACTTCAAAGGCCTGATCCCGGGCCTAGTTTCCAAGCGGTTCGACATGTCTGTATCAGCTATCTACATCACCGATGAGCGCAAAAAGGTGGTGGACTTCACAGACTCTTACTACGCCGGTGGCTTGGTCGCGATGGTGAAAGATGGCAACACCACCATCAAAACCTTGGCTGATCTGAACGGCAAGAAAGTGGCCGTTCAAGTGGGTACAAAATCCGTCAGCTACCTGGGCACCAACTACCCGCAAGTGCAGCTGGTTGAGGTTGAAAAAAACCAGGAGATGTTCAATTTGGTGGAGATTGCCCGCGCTGATGCAGCTGTCACCGGAAAGCCAGCAGCTTTTCAGTATGTGCGCACCCGGGGTGGACTGCATGTGCTGGAACAACAACTCACCACCGAAGAGTACGGCATGGCGCTGCGCAAAGACACGCCAGAGCTGACCCGTGCTGTCAATTCCGCGCTGGCCAAACTCAAGGCCGATGGCACGTATGCCCTGATCGTGAAGAAATGGTTCAGTAACACTGCTGCCAAATAAGCCCCCAAGTTCACAAAGCTGATTAACCTCATGGAACTTGACTTCTCTCCCGCTTTCGCGGGTTGGCAAGCGCTGCTGGGCGGCGCGCTGGTAACGGTGAAAATCACATCGCTCGCGCTGGTTTTGGGCTGCGTTCTGGGCCTGCTGGTGGGCATTGGCCGCCTTCACCCGGCGAGGCGCGTGGTTTATGGCCTTTGTACGGGCTATGTGGCCGTGATCCGTGGCACGCCGTTGCTGGTGCAGTTATTCCTGCTGTTTTTTGGCTTGCCACAGTTCGATATTTTGCTGCCTGCCATGGTGTGCGGCGTGCTCGGACTGGGCATTTACTCGGGAGCTTACGTGTCTGAAATTGTGCGTGGCGCCATCCAGTCGATTGACCGAGGGCAAATGGCAGCCGCACAGTCACTCGGGATGACCTACAGCACCGCCATGCGCACCATCATCGTGCCGCAAGCGTTGGTGCGCATGATCCCGCCACTGGGCAATGAGTTCATAGCCTTGATCAAAAATTCAGCGCTGGTGTCGCTGCTGACCATCCATGACCTGATGCACGAAGGTCAAAAAATTATCAGTGTCAGCTACCGCTCGCTGGAGGTTTACCTGGTGATTGCTGTCATCTATTTCGTGCTGACCGGCCTGACCGCGTTGGCTTTGCGGCGCATCGAAAAGCGCCTGAGCGCAGGAGGCTTGTTGCAATGAAACGCCCCTCCCCTAAAAGTACTTTTTGACCTCATAACCTCGTCACCCCATACTTTTGTGAATAGCCCCATAGAAACTGCCGCCAACACACCCGTGTTTCACACCTTGCAAGCTGGCAGTACCCCACTCTTGGTCAGCATGCCGCACACAGGCACGCACATCCCTGCCGAGCTGCGCGGTGCCTACGTACCCCGTGCCTTGGACGTTGAAGACACCGATTGGCACTTGGGCGAGCTGTACAACTTCTTGGGTGATCTGGGCGCCAGCGTGCTGCGGCCAGTCTGTTCGCGCTATGTGATCGACCTGAACCGCCCGCCTGACGACGCACCGATGTACCCCGGTGCCGCGAACACCGAGCTGTGCCCTACCCGCTTTTTCTCCGGCGAGCCGCTGTACCAGGAGGGCTTAGAGCCGTCACCTGGTGAACGCGAGCGGCGGCGTACCACCTATTGGCAGCCGTACCACTCAGCGCTGGATACAGAGCTGGCACGCATCAAAGCCATTCATGGCTACGCGCTTTTGTGGGATGCCCACAGCATTCGCTCGCAAATTCCGTGGTTGTTTGAAGGCAAGCTGCCAGATTTGAACCTGGGCACAGCCAGCGGCGCAGCAGCAGACGAACGCATCGCCGACGCGGTGCTTGGGGCTTGTGCAGATCAAACCGTTTACACCACAGCGCTGAATGGCCGCTTCAAGGGCGGCTACATCACCCGCCACTACGGCCAGCCAGCCAGCCACGTCCATGCCATTCAGCTTGAGATGTGCCAAAGCACCTACATGGCTGAAACTCCACCCTACGGCTACAGCGAGAAGCTGGCCTCTCACATCCAGCCGTTACTGAAAAAAATGATCCACAGTGCACTACAAACCATCACTGTTTGCTATGAAAAGTGAAGTAATTAAAGAAACTAAAGTAACCAAAGCAGATAAGTTCTTTGCTGAACTTGCCTGGATTAACGGCGCTTGGAGTAAAAACGTGTTGCTGACTGCGGACGCGAGCGGCCAATGGCAAAGCATTCAGCCCAACGCCAGCGAGGAAGATCGCAGTGCAGCCACCTACCTAAGCGGCCCGGTACTACCCAGTCTCGTCAACGCCCACAGCCACGCGTTTCAACGCGCCATCGTCGGCTTGACCGAACGCCGCAGCGTGGGTGCCTCGACGTCAGGCGATGATTTTTGGACTTGGCGCGACCGCATGTACAGCGCCGCCAACCGCATCAGCCCCGATCAGTTGGAAGCCATTGCCAGCCTGCTCTATGCCGAAATGCTGGCTGGCGGCTATACCCAGGTCTGCGAATTTCACTACCTGCACAACGGACTGGACGGCCAACCCTACGCCGCCCCCACAGAGATGTCGCTGGCACTGGTACGCGCAGCACAGCGCGTAGGCATCGGCCTCACGCTGCTCCCTACGCTCTACATGCGCTCAGGCTTCACTGCCACTGGCCTGCGCCCGGACCAACAGCGCTTTGCCAGCACACCCGACACCCTCATGCGGATGGTGGAAGACCTACAGCACTCTGTGGCCAGCGACCCGCGTATAAATGTCGGCGTAGCGCTGCACTCTCTGCGCGCCGTCCCCCCGCAGGCCGTGCAAACTTTGGCCGAATGGACGAAGTCCAAAAACCTACCCGTCCACATCCACATCTCGGAACAGGTGCTGGAAGTAACCGATTGCGTCGCCCACACCGGCCAAAGCCCGATGGACTGGCTGCAAAGCCATGTTGCGCTAGATAACCGCTGGAACCTGGTTCACGCCACCCAAGCCACAGCGGCAGAATTGCGGGCGGTGCAGGCCGTAGGCGCATCGGTGGTGATTTGCCCCACGACTGAAGCCAATTTAGGCGATGGTGTGTTCGATTTCCCGAGCTATGGCCGCGCTAATGAGGGAACCAAGGGGATATGGTCTGTCGGCTCAGACAGCCATGTCACACGCAGCTGGCCCGAAGAATTGCGGTTGCTGGAATATTCGCAGCGCCTGACCTTGAAGCAACGCAATATCGCAGGACGTTTGGGCGAACACCCCAGCAGCGCGGCGGCCCTGTTTGAAGGCGCTTTGGCCGGTGGGTCGGTGGCAACGGGGCAGCAAATGGGTGGCTTGGCTGTCGGCCGCCGTGCCGATTTTGTGACGCTGGACAGGCAATCATCAGCACTGCTGGGCGTGCCAAACGACTATCTGCTGGACGCACTGGTGTTTTCCAGTCACGGCAGCGGACTGGGCGCCACGTTTGATGCAGTGTATGTGGCGGGAAGCCAGGTGGTGTCGAAGGGGAGGCCTATATTCAATGATGCAGGGCTGTGGGAGACATTGGCACGGGACTACACCCAGGCGATGAGAATGCTGTGGGGTATGTTTTGAAAGCAGCCCCTAAACTTCACAGAAAAAACTAACGACCTGGGCGAATTCAATGTCGACCCACAACTTTTAACACCTAATAATTCAGGATTACTTGAATGGTTGGTGCGTTTTTATCATCAGTTCAAACATCAACAGCTACGTGGAGCTGATGCAGGGGCAAACGACTAAAATTATTGGTGCCGCACCAATTTGGTAAAACATAAGCTCTTGGCACTGAAAGGAACGTGATGCAAGCAACCCTATCCCCTCCGACCGTGAAGCTCGTTGGTGCCAATGGCCAAATATCACTCGGCAAGCAATTCGCAGGTCGCCAAGTGCTGGTTGAAGAGCGAGAGGCGGGTGTTTGGTACATCCGTACTGCCAAGGTCGTGCCAGACAACGAGGCTTGGCTGCATGAACCCCAAGCCGCTGCAGACCTTGACCGTGCGCTGGCTTGGTCAATCCAGCATCCGGTGCAAGACACCTATATGGACACCTTGATTGAAAGCTTGACCCCAAGTGAGCGTGGTTGATGGGCGCGAACGACAGCTTGGTACGCCTTGACTTGAACAACCCAGTCTTCAAAGAGCAGCTGCTCAATCTGCAAAAACCAGAGCGCCATGCGGCCCTCGATACGCTGCGCAAAATCCTGCAACTGAGCTGGAACCAGCTTTACCGTGACCAGGGTTTGAAGTGGGAAAAAATCAGCAGCGTCAAACCGCCACAAGGCATTGACACGCTTTATTCCCTGCGCTTCCCCCAAGCACGTCGCTGCACGGCGTACCGCGAAGGCAATCACCTCCGCTTGCTCACCGTCGCCCCTGACCATGACAGTGCTTACGGGCGCAAGTGATGGCTGGATTAATCAATTAAATACCCCCTCACCCCAGTGTCCACAGCGCAGGCAAGCCCGGCAGTGTGCGGAAGATGCGTGACAGTGCCCCGCCTCTTACCATCTCCAGTGCATGGGCGATGTCGCTGCCGAAGTAGCGGTCTTGGTTCATGTTGGGGATTACGTCGCGCACGGCGGTGTGCAGCAACTCTAACGGGGCTGAGCTTGTTAGGGGGCGTAAAAAGTCAATACCCTGTGCTGCAGCCAGCATTTCAATCGCCAAGATGTGCGCGGTATTGCTGACCATAGGCTGCAAGCGGCGGGCGGCGAAAGTGGCCATGGAGACATGGTCTTCCTGATTCGCGCTGGTCGGGAGGCTGTCTACGCTGGCGGGGTGGGCCAGGGATTTATTCTCGGAGGCAAGCGAAGCGGCAGTGACGTGCAAGATCATGAAGCCGCTGTGCAAACCGGCATCTGCGGTGAGGAACGGCGGCAGACGCGAAACGCTGCTGTCGATAAGCATGGCAATGCGGCGCTCGGCAATAGCACCGACTTCGGCAATCGCCAGCGCTATGCCATCAGCCGCCAAAGCAACCGGTTCAGCATGGAAGTTCCCTCCTGAAATCATAGCGCCATCTTCAGGAAATACCAGCGGATTGTCAGTAACAGCATTGGCTTCGATCAGTAGAACTCGGCTCGCGTGGCGCAGTTGGTCCAGGCACGCACCCACTACCTGCGGTTGGCAGCGCAGGGAGTATGGGTCTTGCACGCGGTCGTCGCCGCTTTCGTGGGAATGCCTGATCTCGCTGCCCGCCATCAGCGCACGGTAGTACTGAGCCACGTCGATCTGGCCAGGCTGACCACGCAAGGCGTGGATACGCGGGTCGAACGGGCCGTCGCTGCCACGGGCGGCTTCGACGGTGTAGGCACCAATCAGCAGCGCTGCTTCCAGCACCGGCTCGAAACTCAAAAAGCCATGCAGCGCCAGCGCCGTGGAGGTTTGGGTCCCGTTAATTAGGGCTAAGCCTTCTTTAGCGCCCAGCACCAGCGGCGCGATACCCGCAGCTTTCAATGCTTGGGCCGCAGGCTGGCGTACTCCGTCCACCCACATTTCACCCTCACCGAGCAGAGCAAGCGTCATGTGTGCCAGCGGCGCCAAGTCGCCGGACGCGCCGACGGAGCCTTGCGAGGGTACATGCGGCACCAAGCCTGCGTTGTGGACTGCCAGCAGGGTGTCAATCACTACCTCCCGTACGCCAGAATAGCCACGGGCCAAGCTGGCGGCCTTGGTAGCCAACATCAAACGCACCACAGGGGCAGACAGTGGTTCGCCCACACCAACGCTGTGCGAGCGGATTAAATTAAGTTGCAACACGGCCAGCTGGTCTTTGCTGATGCGCTGGTTCGCCAGCTTGCCAAAGCCAGTGTTCACGCCGTATACCGGGGCATCGCCATCGGCAGCGCGCTGCACCAGCGCTTGGCTGGCTCGGATGCCTGAGCGGCAGGCAGGTTCCAGCTCCAACGGAGTCACCTGGGTATGGATCTGCTGGAGTTGGTCGAGAGTGAGGTGGCCAGGGGAAAGCAGCATATCGGTGTCCTTTTAGGTGACTTTAGGGTTGAAATTCTCCACTCCAATATTAGTTGTCTAAACTTGTCTAGTCAACCACATTGAACCGTGCAAAATATAGACACCTACAATTTACAAATGGTTTTCACAAGACGCACCGCCCACCAAACACCGACAGCCCCCCCGGGTCTGGCTCCCTTTGCGCAGGTCAAGGCCTATTTGATGAAAGAGCTGTCAACCGGGCGCTGGCCTCCGGGCAGCGTAATGCCATCAGAGCCTGAATTGGTCACGCAATTTCAGGTCAGCCGCATGACGGTATCGCGGGCGCTACGCGAGTTGCAGACAGAAGGCTTCGTGACTCGTGTGCAAGGCGTAGGCACGTTCGCCGCGCACCTAGGGCTCGTGTCATCCACGCTGACGCTGCCTGATTTGCAACATGAAATCACCTCGAATGGCCACCGCCACAGCGTACAGGTGCATCTTGCGCAAGAAGAACGGTGTAGCGTTACGCTGGCAGAGCAGTTTCATCTGGCTGAGGGTACGCTTGTGTTCCACACGCTAGTAGTTCACTTTGACAATGGTGTAGCCATGCAGTGCGAAGATCGCTATGTGAACCCCGCCTGCGCCCCAGATTATTTGCAAACTGATTTCACCCAGATCACCCCCACCGTTTACCTGCGTACTGTCGCCCCGCTTTGGGAGGCGCAGTATTCAGTAGAGGCCGCGCTACCCACAGCGCAAGAGGCCGTACTGTTAGACGTTAGCGCGGCAACACCTTGCTTGATCGTATTGCGCAAAACGGCGAATGCAGATGTACCCATCACCCTGGCACGACAGGTTCATCCGGGAGCGAAGTACCGGCTGAATGGGCATTTCAAGCCATAGGTAAGACGGCGAAAATGCGGTACGACGGCGCTAAGCGTCCACGCACCCACTGCGCATAAAATCTTTGGTGTAGCTTCGATGTAACTTGCACCGTAACCTTAGCGGTAAGTCACGCAGACCACGCAGTACTTCACTACAACACCCACCAACAGCTCCCCACGAGAGACACGATGACAAACGAAGAAATACTCGCCCAACACGGCCCGCGCGAAGCCATGGAATACGACGTAGTCGTGGTCGGTGGTGGCCCTGGAGGCCTCGCGACTGCCATCCGTTTGAAGCAAATGGCAGCCAAGTCAGGCAAAGAAGTGTCGGTGGTTGTGCTGGAAAAAGGCTCTGAGCCCGGTGCACACATCCTGTCAGGGGCCATCATGGATCCCCGCGCGCTAACCGAACTCTTCCCTGACTGGAAGAAAATGGGCGCCCCGCTGAACCAGCCGGTCACCGATGATGCGATGGTGTTCCTGGGTGAGAAATCTTCTTTGCGCACACCAAATTTTGTACTGCCTGAGTGCTTCCAAAACCATGGCAACTACATCGTCAGCTTGGGCAATGTGACCCGCTGGCTGGCCGAGCAAGCTGAAGCGCTGGGCGTCGAGATTTTCCCAGGCTTCGCTGCCGCTGAAGTGCTGTACAACGATGACGCCGCAGCAAATGGTGGCTTACCTTCGGTCAGAGGCGTAGCTACTGGCAACATGGGTGTGGGCAAAGATGGCGTACCCACCGGTGACTTTCAACTCGGTATGGAGTTGCTAGGCAAATACACTGTGTTTGCCGAAGGTGCACGTGGTCATTTGGGTAAGCAGCTGATCGAAAAATTTAAGCTGGATGCGGGCAAAGACCCTCAGTCATACGCCCTGGGCATCAAAGAACTGTGGGAAATCGACCCTAAGCGCCATCAACCTGGCTTTGTACTGCACACCGCTGGCTGGCCTATGGACAACGACACCTATGGCGGTGCGTTCCTGTACCACATGGAAGACAACAAAATCTCACTGGGCTTCATCACTGGTCTGAACTACAGCAACCCCTGGCTCAGCCCATTTGAAGAGATGCAGCGCTGGAAGCTGCACCCCAACATTCGCTGGTACTTGGAAGGCGACGCTGAAAAAGGCATCAAGCCCGCCAAACGTATCGCCTACGGCGCGCGCGCGATCACTGCGGGTGGTTTACTGAGTCTGCCGAAAACCGTGTTCCCTGGCGGCGCGCTGGTGGGCTGCGATGCGGGTTATCTGAACGTCAGCCGCATCAAGGGCAGCCACGCCGCAATCAAGACAGGCATGCTTGCCGCAGAGGCGGCATTTGACGCACTGCAAGCCGGTCGTCAACACGATGAGCTAAGCGCCTACCCTGAAGCCTTCGAGAAAAGCTGGCTCTACACCGAGTTGAACAAAGCACGCAACTTCAAAGCCTGGTTCAAGAAGGGATTGTTTGTCGCAACGCTGATGAACGGCATCGAACAATTCGCACTACGCGGCTGTATCCCTTGGACGCTGCACCGCGACAAGCCCGATCACGCCTATCTGAAGCCTGCTGTCGATTGCCCCAAGATCGACTATCCAAAACCCGATGGCAAACTGACGTTCGACCGGCTCTCAAGCGTGTTCATCAGCAACACCAACCACGCCGAAAACCAGCCCGCGCACTTGACTCTGAGGAACGACTTGGTCCCCGTCAACACCAACCTCATTACCTACGCAGGGCCTGAGGCACGCTATTGCCCGGCTGGGGTTTATGAATTCATCAAAACCGATACCGGACAAGACAAGCTGCAAATCAACGCGCAAAACTGCGTGCATTGCAAGACCTGCGATATCAAAGACCCCACGCAGAATATCGTGTGGGTGACGCCTGAAGGGGGCGGTGGGCCTAATTATTCAGGGATGTAATAAGTCAAAGACGTAAAAGACGTAAAAGCAAAAAGCGTATCGCCACCTAGGCAGACATCATTCTGCAAAGGCGGCAGTACGCAGGCGCTGCCTGACAAAAAGGCCAGCGCCTTTCGACTTGGCATCGTGCTTAGCAAGTGCGGCTTCGTTGGCGACCTCCTCTGAGTGGAAAAACTCACCTGGATGAACTGGCGCAGCACCAATTGAAAGAGTCGTGCACGGGAAAAACCGCAACACACCATGCCTGTCTTCGGCATGGATGCCACCTGCCAGACGGGCTGGGTCGTCAAACAGTGCAAAAGCCTGCACCGCAAAATCTGCCACGATCTGCTTACAGCGCTGCTGCCAGTCAGCACTTTGGAACAGTATTAAAAAATCATCACCACCAACATGACCCACAAAATCGAGGCAGGCATCGCAGTGCATTACGGCAAGTTTTGCGACTACACGGATCATCTCGTCACCACGCCAGTAGCCATAGTGGTCGTTAAACGGCTTAAAGTTATTCAAATCAGCGTAACAAGCCACAAACTCAGTCCCGCTTTTTAGCAACCGATCAATATGCATACTGATCGGGATATTGCCCGGTAAAAAAGTCAGTGGATTGGCATGACGCGCAGCTTCAATGCGGGACTCTGTGACGGACCGCACTAACTGATCTGCAGTGCCCAAGCCTACATATCGCCCGTTGTTGGTCACGATGAAACCATCAGTCAAATAGCGTTGATCCTGCGAAGTAAGGATGCCCACCAGTTCGTCCACGTCATAGTCCAACTCCACAATCCGCGGCTCAAAGTTGGCCAAAAGCGTACAGGGTTTGCGGCCGTTAACCTCTCTGAAATACAAGGTAGCGTAGCGATTCATGAAATGCTGCCGGTTGACCAGGGCGACAGGTCGGCCATCATCAACTACCGCGACAGCGTGAAGTTCAGCAGACTTATGGAACAAGGCATGAAGGGCATCGTTAGTCGTATTCAGATCAACACTGGGTGCATAAATCACAACGATGTTGTGTAACACAGCAGGTCGTCCGGTAGCGCGTGGCTGGGGCATCACCGCCACTTTGTTGTTTTGCATGACCTTGAGTGCCAAGGCTTGGATTTCTGCTTGCGGTACTTGGTTAGGTCGCCCGAGAAGATAGCCCTGACCAAAAGGTAGGCCCAAATCGCGTACAACCCTTAGCTCTTCTACCGTCTCAATGCCCTCTGCAATCAACTGGGTGCGAAATACGCTGGCAATGCCTTTTATGACGTGCACCATTTGCAAGTTTTCAGTGTTTAAGCTGATGTTGCGAATGAAGTATTTGTCGATTTTTACAAAATCGGGTCGAATCTCTGACCACAACCGCAGGCTGGAACGACCATCTCCAAAATCATCCAAAGCCAACATCGCCCCGCTTACGCGCACCGTTTTAACGACCTCACACAAGACCGCCATGTCTGCGACACGCTCGTGCTCGGTGATCTCAAATACCAACAAACGCGGTGCGATGCCATAGCGCTGAGCCAAGCCAGCCAAGAACCCAACAGGGCGATGCGTAATTATCTGAACAAGTGTTTCTGCACTGATATTGACAAACAGTCGACCAGGTTCATTGCATGCACCCCATTGCGACAGTGCCGTGGTAATACAAAAAAGCTCAAAAGCAACCAACAGATCTTCTGTGGCAGCCATTGCGAGGAGCGTATCTGGCGACTGAAAAGGCGAGCCTACAGGGCCACGAATCAAGGCCTCATGTGCAAAAACTGTTCCTTTCTGCAAATCACCCAGGGGTTGAAACACTGCATGCAATGCTTTGTTACGCATCAAACGCGCCAAAGGAGTTTGACTGCCGCCCACGACGGACAGGACATCAACCTCCAAATCATCAGTCACGCTGAATTTCCCGCTGAACATAGATGACTTTTTGTGATTTAAATCACAACAACCTTATCTTTTTTTTATGACAAAACTATGACATGACTTTTTTCTATCGAAATGTGACTATGTCTATTGGATTAACTTGCCTCGATATATTGTTGCTTTTCCTAGGCAAGCACTACATTGCACTCCGCTTGCCATACACCACCATGGCAATACCGCCCAGTACTGCGATTGAAGCCAGCATCAGAGCCAAAGTGATAGGTTCGTCGACAAACAGAGCACCAGCCAGTGAGGCCAGCACTGGAACACTCAGTTGAACCGCTGCCGCACGCGTTCTTGTGAGTTTCGGCAAAACTGCATACCAAACTGCGTAGCCCATGCCTGAAGTGATTGCGCCTGAAAGCACTGCATACAGCACTCCAAAACCATTGAGCTGTTGCCGCGACAAAAGTACAACACTCAGTAGCACCGACAAAAATGCCGCCCGCAAGAAATTTCCGGCGGTGTCACCCATCGGATCTGCAACTCCACGTCCGCGGAGCGAATAGACGCCCCAGGCAACGCCAGAGATCACCATGAGTAACGCGCTCCCTAAGGGTGGTGCATCCAGCCGAGGGGTCAAGATCGCAACGATGCCGGCTATCGCCAATAGCAAGCCGCCGAGTTGGCGTGCGTTAAATCGCTCACCATGCCATAACCCCGTCAAAATCATCGTTGCCTGCACAGAACCAAAGAGCAGCAAAGCACCCATTCCAGTTGCCATATTTGAATACGAAAAAGAAAAAAAACTGGCATAGATAAACAACGCCAAAGCAGATTTCCAGCTCCCCCTTGATCTTAAGAATATGCCTTGTGAGGTGATCAATGAGCCTCGAAAGCGCTGCCGACCATAGACTAGCAATGCCAGCATCAAAGCACCCGAGATCAATCGCACGGACGTAAAACTGGCAGCATCGATAGAGGTCTGTCGTAGCGCAAGACGGCAAAATACCGAATTGCCAGCAAAACACAACATCGTCAACAAGGTAAGTAAGGTAAGACGGGTAAAGGACATGCGAATATCAAGGTGAAGGCCATAGCGTTGTTAGCGCCGATCAAGTATTGAACCATGTCTAGCTGCTAGATTTTGCTTTGCTGTCTTTGCTAGTACTCGACCTGACCTTGATTCAGGGCTTGAATTTTTTGTGCCGACTACACTTCATGACAGCATCAAGTTTTTGCCGTCCATTTCAACCTAAAGTCCCGCGTGAATCCAATTCAGCTTCCCCGCCGCAGCTTCTGTCTCGGCCTTCTTGCAGCGGCAACCGCACAAGCAGTTCCCCACACTGGCCAGGGGATCACCGTCAGGAATGCGCAACTGAAGGTTATGAAAGAACTGCGCACCGACGCGGAGATGGCGGAGTTTTATAAATACTGGAATAGCAAGCAGGCCACCGGGCAAACCTCTGACGAGGTACAGGACTGGTCGTTCACCTTTGACATCGTCTCGGGGTCAAACGTTGACCGTTGGCTGTACCAGTCCACAGGCATGGCAATTAAGGTAGACGCTAAAGTGCAGCAGGTCTACCGCATTAAGAACCCTGCAGTTTTCAATACCTTGATTGGTGCGCCCCGATACTGATACTGATAACAAGACTAAATCCCCCTACTGAGACAGGACTATCCCCATGCATATCGTTATCACCGGCGGTGCCGGATTTTTGGGTGCTTTGCTCGCTCGCACTTTGCTAAAACAAGGTAGCTTGGCGCTGAATGGGGCAATGCCTGCCACCATTACCCGCATCACAGTTGTAGACCGCGCAGCACCACCAGCTGATTTGGCAGCAGACCCACGCGTGGTATGTGTCGTAGGCGATTTGAACGCGCTGCTGCAAAGCCAGCAAGCCGTACCTGTGGATGCCAACGTGGTATTCCATTTAGCAGCAGCTGTTAGCGCCGAATGCGAGGCCGATTTTGATTTAGGCATGCGCAGTAACCTCGCCGCCACGCACCAACTGCTAGAAGCTTGCCGCAGCCTGCACACGGCTTCGGGCAAAGCATTGCATTTTGTGTTTGCCAGTTCGCTTGCCGTGTTCGGTAACTCGCCTGAGCAGCCGCTGCCCGATGTGATTACCGATACCACCCTGCCTACACCGCAGGGCAGTTATGGCATTCAAAAATTCATAGGCGAACAACTGGTTGCCGATTACGCACGCAAAGGCTTTGTGCAAGGTCGCAGTGTGCGGCTAATGACAGTCAGCGTGCGCCCTGGCCTGCCCAATGGCGCGGCATCGGGCTTTTTCTCGGGCATGTTCCGCGAGCCTTTAGCTGGGGTGCGCTCGCGCGTTCCGGTGGGTGGAGATTTGCCTGTCGCTATAGCCTCACCCGCCCGAACAGTTGAAGGAATTTTGCGTGCAGCAGAGGTGGATGCGGTAACTTGGGGTGCTCGCACTGCGGTCAACTTACCCGCCTTTCACACCACAGTAGGTGGGATGGCCGCTGCGCTTGAAAACGTAGCAGGCAGTGCAGTTTTCGCTTTATTGGACTGGACACCCGACCCCGCTATTGAGCGCTTGGTACGCAGCTGGCCCGGCAAGTTTGATGCCGCTCGCGCCCACAGGTTGGGTTTGAAAGCGGACAACAGTGTTGAAGACATCCTTCGCCAATACATTGCAGAAAACCCACAGGCCATTAAGCTACCGTTGTAAATAGGCGCTTCGTCTCTAGGGCTTACCCTGACTCCCCTGCCAACGGGAGTTTTTCCCTAGATGATGCAACCTTGGCAACGCACACTTGCTCTCAGTTTGATAGCCCACTGAGGAGACACTGTTGCGCCACATGTTGACACCAAAAAAATCTAATTTACCCGCAGCTCTGCCTTTGACATCTATTGCTGTTGCAGTGCTAACGATGCTCCATTCACCGATATCCCACGGAGCAACCGATGCTGACAGTGCCGCACTGCCTACCGTCACCGTTATAGCGACTACCCCGCTGCCCGGCATCGGCCTTTCAAAAGCACAAATACCTGCTGCTGTACAAACAGCCACATCAACCGATATCGAAAGCAGCGGTGCTCTCGATATTTCTGACTTCCTCAACCGTAGCCTTGGCAGTGTCTACATCAACGAGTCGCAGGGTAACCCCTTCATGGCGGATGTAAATTACCGAGGCTATACCGCTTCACCGCTGCTCGGTACGCCACAAGGCTTGTCCGTCTACCTAGACGGCGTTCGCATGAACCAGCCGTTTGGCGACGTAGTGATGTGGGATTTGATTCCTAAATCAGCTATCTCGTCGGTGAGTTTGATGGCCGGTTCCAACCCGCTTTTTGGCCTCAATACCCTGGGCGGTGCGCTGGCGCTGCAAACCAAAGATGGTCTCAAAAATGCTGGAACCGCCATAGAAGTTGGTATGGGCAGCTTTGGCCGCAAAAATCTGCAGCTAGAGCATGGCGGCTCCAATACCAAAGGCTTGGACTGGTTCATCACCGGTAACGCCTACAAAGAAAATGGCTGGCGTGATAACTCACCTTCACGCTTGGGTCAGCTCTTTGGCAAACTCGGCTGGCACGATGCCGACACCCAGTTAAATCTGAGCTATGCACACAGTGAAAACACGCTCAACGGCAACGGCATGCAAGAAGCACAAATACTGGCTGTCAACCGTGCCAGTGTTTACACCAAGCCCGACACCACAGCCAACCGGGCTGACTTTTTGAACCTGCAAGGCCGCACAGCGTTGTCTGATGGACTGCTGTTATCGGGTAACGCCTACTACCGAAACACCCGAACCGATACCTCTAACGGTGATTTGAACCAAGGCGCCTTGGGCGAGTCCGTCTATTACACCGGACAAGCCGCTGACAAAGCTTGGCTGGCTGCGCATGGCTACGGTGCTCCCGCAACTGAGAGCACTTCCAGCAGAACCAGCAGCGGCTTCGCGTTTCCGAAGTGGCGCTGTATCGCGCAAGCGGGACAGAACAGTGAACCGAATGAAAAATGCAACGGCCTCATCACGACCTCAAACACCAAGCAAGAGAACATCGGATTCTCTGGCCAGCTGACATTTTTAAGCGAGGGCACAGGCCAGCGCAACCAAGCTGTGGTGGGTGCCGCGTTTGACACCAGTCGTACCACGTTCCGACAAGCCAGCCAATTCGGCTACCTGAACGCTGACCGCTCCATCACCCCTGTAGGGGCGTTCGCAGATGGCACGCAAAACTCTGAAAACGCCTTCGACCAACGCGTCAGCCTTGACGGAAAAGTGCGCACCTGGAGTCTCTTTGGCACCGACACCCTGACGCTGCGCGACGTGTGGCACCTGACCATCTCAGGCCGCTACAACCAGACCCGTCTGAAAAACACCGACAACCTCTACCCATACAACAACGCGACCACCACTGGTGAGCAACGCGGCTCGCTGGACGGCGACCACCGTTTTCAGCGCTTCAACCCTGCCATCGGTGTGAGCTACGCACCCAGCAGCGCACTGAACGTTTACGCCAGCTACAGCGAAAACAGCCGTACCCCTACTTCAATCGAACTCGGCTGCGCTGACCCTAAATTCGGCTGTCGTTTGCCAAACTCGATGGCAGGCGACCCTGCATTGAATCAAGTCGTCTCTAAAACTTGGGAGGCGGGATTTCGCGGTAATTTGAACCCTAAAACGCAATGGAATATGGGCGTTTTCAGGGGTGATAACTCGGACGAAATATTGTTCGTCGCTAACTCAGCAGCAACCGGTTACTTCAAAAATTTCGGCAAAACCCGACGTCAAGGCATAGAAGCAGGCATCGCTACTACCATAGACAAACTCAACGTAAGTGTGAACTACACCTACCTGCGCGCCACCTATCAAACCACCGAACAAGTCCCTAGCCAGTACAACAGCTCCGCTGATGCCAACAGCGCGATCACGATCAACCCCGGCGATCGCATTCCTTTGGTACCTCAACAGATTTTGAAGATTCGGGCGGACTACCAACTCCAGCCAAATCTGACAGCAGGCCTGAATCTGGTGGCCATCGGCAGCAGCATGGTGCGCGGCAACGACAACGCGAGCCATGTGGCGGACAACATCACCTCCTTTGGATCAGGTCAGGTGCCAGGCTATGCGGTGATCAATTTCTCAAGCAGCTACAAGCCTACAGCGCAAATCAAGCTGTTTGCTAACGTAGCCAACCTGTTCAATCGGGGTTACGCTACCGTGGGGCAGCTAGGGCCGTATGCATTTACGTCTACGGGCGGGTACATCAGCTCAGGCACTACAAGCACCACTTTTTACACCCTAGGTGCACCGCGTGCGCTCTGGATTGGCGCCCGGTACGAGTTTTTGTAAATCAGGCCAGATATTAGGAATAAATTCAGGGCAGTTCAAGGCACGTGCGATGCAATGATATTGTTGCGCAGAGCCAGATGTACCAGCGCCGCCGAGGTTGTCACGTCCAGCTTTTCCTTAATGAGTGTCTGATTGTTGGCTATCGTCTTCGTGCTCAGGTTCAGAGCCCGAGCACAATCGGCAGCGGAACTGCCCTGGGCCAGCAAGCGAAAAATCTCAAATTCGCGCGGACTCAAGCTGGCCAGCAGCAGTGCCTCACCGTCACCATGGTGCCTGAGGAGGTCGGGCGACAGATCCTCACTCAAATAGCGCTGCCCAATGTGCAGTGCACGCACAGCGGCCACCAAGTTATCGGGTGCTGCATTTTTGCTGACAAAACCGAAGGCCCCGCCTTCCAAGGCACGGCGCACCAAAGGCGGCGAGTCATACATGCTGAACACCAGCACTTTGGCCTGGGGGTTACGTACCAACATCTTTCGCATCAGCTCCAGCCCACCGGCACCGGGCATGGAAAGATCAGTGATGCTGATATCTAGGGCATTGGCCTTCGTATGGATAAGGAAGGCCTCATATCCCGCATCCGCGTTGGCCGCTTCGGCCACCACATGGATATCACCCGCCTGCTCAAGCAAGCGGTGGTAACCCGAGCGCACGACAGGATGGTCATCGACCAGGAGAACGCGGATCATGCTGAAAGGGCTTTCAGGGATTCAAGAGGCTCCTCCATTACCTCCGTCACCAAGGGTAAATCGGCGGCAACACATAAGCCAGCGCCGGGTAGGCTTATGAATTTAATAGCGCCCTGCAGAGCCGCCACACGCTCACGCATCCCTATCTGGCCAAACCCAATTGGCGCAGCGCTGGACGAGGCTATGCCACAACCATCGTCCTGAATACGCAGGCTCAAATGCGTACCGTCTGCTGTGGGGTTAAGTTTGACCGTGACCTGCGTCGCTCCAGCATGACGCGCCACATTGGTCAACGACTCTTGCACCAGCCGGAACACCGTAACCGCCGTAGCGTCGCTGACCTGCGGCGGCACGCTTTTCGGGAAGAAACCACAGGCAATTCCGGTTTGCGTCTCCCAACTTTCGCACAGTGTTTGCAACGCGGCTTCCAGACCCAGGCTGTCGAGTGCTGGGGGGCGCAGGCGCAAGAGCATGTCACGCACCATGGCGTGCAGCGTAAGCGCGGCATCAGCGATGCGCTGCGCGCTAGCGGTAACGTGTTCGCGCTCTGCCGCATCGCTATGCAGGATGTAACTGGCCTCGGCGCGAATAGCGGTACAGTTTTGCCCTACCTCGTCGTGCAAGTCCCGCGCCAAAATCCGGCGTTCTTGCTCTTGCACTACGATCAATCGCTGCGCCAAATCCCGGTTATGCGCCAGCAGCGTACTTACTTGAGCTTGCGCGGCAATACGCTCAATTAACGCACTACGGGCTTCACGGACGCGGCGAAATGCGAACCAAGACAAACCCAAACTCAACCACAGCAAAGTCAATGGAAGCTCGTCGAGCTGCCAATGCTCATAGCCCCGGGTGAAACCCAGCATAGCCTCGGAAAACTGCAGCGTTGCGGCTAGCATGAAATAGCCAAGCACCATGGCAGCGATCAGACACAAATCGCGCCAAATAATGGCTGCATGCACAGGCGTAGGGTTTGGAGCAAGGCGTTTCACGGGCGAATGAAGATAGTTGGGTACATATAGTAAGTGCGTAGGTGCGCCAGCACTGGTCATCGTGCAGTCAGACAAACCGTTTATGCTCGTTGTCTTTGTATGTATTGAACATGTGTTTTAGCATGTGTGCCCATGATTTTTCCTGACAAAACCATCCAAACAAGTCAACCTGACATTCAGGTAGACGATACCCGCACCACTACCGCCGGCCGCAGTACCTGGGTTAGCGTGGGTGTAAACGTGGTGCTGAGCGCTTGCCAGCTTGTAGTCGGCGTCTTGGCACATTCGCAGGCCTTGGTAGCTGACGGCGTGCATTCGTTGTCGGATTTAGTGGCTGATTTTGTAGTGTTATTTGCCAGCCACCACAGCAGCAAAGCAGCAGATGACGGTCATCCCTATGGCCATCATCGCTTCGAAACCGCCGCGTCGCTGGTGCTGGGACTGTTACTGGTCGCAGTGGGCGCTGGGCTACTGATTTCAGCACTGGAGAAACTTCAAGCGCCGCATGAAATTCCCAGCGTACACCTTTCTGCGCTCTGGGTAACAGGGGTCGCTTTGATCGCTAAAGAAGGCCTATTTCGCTACATGCTCAGTGTTGCCAAACAGCTTAAATCCAGCTTACTGGTGGCCAACGCTTGGCATGCCCGCTCCGATGCAGCCTCGTCCCTGGTGGTTGGTGTAGGCATCATAGGCAATGTGATGGGCTACCCGTTGCTTGACCCGATTTCTGCCCTCATCGTGGGCCTGATGGTAGGCAAAATGGGCCTAACCTTTGCTTGGAGTGCCTTGAGCGATCTGGTGGACCAGTCCGCCGACCAACAAGAGGTAGCCGCGATCAGTCAAACCCTGCGTGAGACACCCGGCGTGAGCGGCGTTCACGAAGTACGTACCCGCAAAATGGGCGATCTGATCGTCGTTGACGCACACCTTGAAGTAGACGGCTCACTGACAGTGACCGAAGGTCACGCAATCGCCGTTGCAGCAGCCCAGCGCGTACAGCAACATCATCATGTCTTGACGGTAATGACACACATTGACCCCACGCCTATATCCCCCCCTGCTCCATTGCCCCACGAGCTTCGCCTCTGACAGTTTTTGACTTTTTTTGACTGTTTACTGATATTCACTCTGATATTTCGTCTGATAGCTCACATGAAAACGATTGCCCTCATCACACTGGCCATGACAGTTCTTGGTACTGCAGCCCCTGCCATTGCCGCGCCAGAAGAAATTCAGGTCTACCTGGATGAATTCACCGAGCCAGGTAAATTCGGTCTGGACTTTCACACCAACTATGTGCCTTCAGCCCAGCCTGGCTCAATCACAAAAGGGATGGCACGCGTAACTCCGGAGCTGAGTTATGGCATTAACGATAACTGGGAAGCCGCCCTCTACGCGCTCAGCTCTGCGGGGCCATTGCAGGCCCAAGGTCGTCCCGTGTCGGACGGAATCAAACTCCGGGCTAAGTGGCGCCCACGGGCTCCTTCGCTTGATTCGCCATGGTATGGTGCTATCAATGTTGAAGTTGGCCAGCTGTCAAACCGTTTTTTTGCAGACCAGACTGGTGGCGAAATCAAATTCATCGGCATGTACACCAACGGCCCGTGGGTATTCGGCGCTAACTTGAATCTGGACCGCGCCTTGCGTCGCAACGCGCAGCTACCGACAACCTTCGAGATCGATACCAAAGCCAGTTACCGGCTCAGGCCAGAAGACCAAGGTGATTTGCGAATCGGCGTTGAAAACTATGCTTTTCTAGGGCCATGGGCCAAGCCCGTAGGCCCATCAACCCGATCTAACAGCACCTACGCGGTGGCAGATTTTGCAGTCAAGGGCTGGGATTTCAACGTCGGTGTAGGCAAGGCCACAGGGGCTACGGGCGACCGATGGGTGCTGAAAGCCATCATTGGCGTGCCAATGACCCTCTTAGGGGGTTGAGACAGGCGCCTTCATCCTTCATATTCGTCAACGGGGATCTATTGACTTTGAAGGGTTTACGGCAAGGCGGCTGGTGCAGCCAAGTAAGCTGCTGACAGCTTTTTAAACTGTTCTCCATCAGTTTTGATGTTGGTTTGATCTGTCTGCCCGGGGCTAAAGACCACGCCCAAGCCCCCTGCTTCCACAATCTCCTTCGCATGGGTCAAGAAGTAGTGCACACGGTTGTCACGCCACGCATTCACCTTGCCGCCAGGGGTGTTAGACGCCACGCCCATCGGAGTTTGCCACCATATCAGTGGACGTTGAAAACTATCCGCATAGGTACGTGCATACGCAAAGTGCTCTCGAAAATTGGGTGAGGTTCGGTTGCTTTCATCCCATAAAGTGAGGCCAGGAAAGTTTCGATTGCACCCCGCTGTTGCATACTTGGCTTCAATGCAGCCGACGTCGCGGTCCAGCGTTTGCATAACCACAAAATCAGCGTCACCCGCACCTATCAGCTTCATGTAATTAAGCTCCGTGCTGAGCAAATCCCCATAATTAGAGGGTGGGAAACCGACATAGGCTTGGGGTGCATAGGTACGTGCCATCTTGACTAGGCAGCGGCCCACGCCCACCACATCGTTACTCAGACCTGCACAATCTGCATTGTTCTTGGTCACATGCGCAAACTGCTGCGTCGGGTCTCGGCTAACTCGCTGGGTATAGCCCCAAAAATCAGGCTCTAAATTGACCAGCGAAGGTTTACCTGTCGCCTTCAACTGCTTAAACAAGATACGCACGTTGTCCCAGTAGTCGCGCATAAATGACGGGTTTTGCAAAACGGCCATATTGCCGTCCCCAAGCGCCGCCATTTGATAGAGCGTGAACATCGGCACAGCCCCTACGCTAGCTGCATCATTGGCAACTTTTTGAACATATGCACCCGTGGGGCGATTCCAGCTAATCCATGAATTAGTGCCTACGCCATTCAAGTATTGGTCAAAAATATCTGGCTTCAGTGCCTGTGCAGTCACATCCCCTACATCGGTTGTCCCAATCCCGATCAATAACCGTGTAGGTTTAGCGAGTGCTTTTGCAAGTGCAACGCGACGCTGGTTCAGCAGCTGGTTTGGAGATGCAGCGGGATCAACTTTTGCGCGATTCGCGAGGGCATCTTCAGCAACTGTGCCGACTGCGACGCGAGGACTCTGAGCGGTATTAGGTTCAGGTTCGGCGATAGCGCGACCAACACCACGGCTATCGCAAGAGACCAATAAGCTAAACCCAAGACCAAACACCAATAAACAGACTGAAGCGGTGCGGTGTTTGATAGGCATGGTGGCTTTTTATTAAAAAATATTCACATTCATTTTCGGTAAGCAAAACGCAATGCACGGTCAACATCAGTCACCGTCGATAAACTTTAAACTGCGTCTGTTCAATGTAATGCATCCAGACACGATGGCCTAACCCGAAACAAAGCCGGTTAAACTGCCAACCGTGTCAGGAGAGAGTTTTCACCTTGAAAACCGCCGAAGGCTGAACGCTCAGGCAAAAGGACTGGTACGAATTGATTCTGTTGGAGAGCGGCTGCATCACCTCAACGTGTGAGCGGCCCACCGAAGGGGCAAACCGAAACTTCCGAGTGAAGCGGTGAATCTCTCAGGTATCCAGGACAACAGGGTTTCCCACACGGCCTCTGAATGTGAGCCGTGGGTTAACTTTTGGAGCCCTGATATGACTACCGCTACGCCTTCCTCTGCATCTTCTGCCACTGCCACGGCCACTACCGCTCCTGTACAACTCCTAAAAACACCACTGCACGCTCTGCACCTTGAGCTGAACGCACGCATGGTGCCTTTCGCGGGCTACCACATGCCGGTGCAGTATCCGATGGGCTTGATGGCCGAGCACCTGCACACCCGCGCCGCAGCAGGTTTGTTTGATGTATCCCACATGGGCCAGCTGCGCTTAGTCGGCCCAGACGCCGCTGCCGCATTCGAGACGCTGATGCCTGTAGACGTCATTGACCTGCCGGTTGGCAAGCAACGCTATGGTCTCCTGCTCAACGACGCGGGCGGCATTCTGGACGATTTGATGTTCTTTAAGCGCGAGGCGGATATCTTCGTCATCGTGAACGGCGCGTGCAAAGTTGCAGACATTGCACATATTCAAGAGCGTATCGGCAGCCGCTGCCAAGTCATTCCAGTGCCTGAGCGTGCGCTGCTCGCTTTGCAAGGTCCCAAAGCCGTAGACGCGCTCTCCCGTCTGTCGCCCGGCGTGGAAAAGCTGGTGTTCATGACTGGTGGCGAATTTGTCGTCGCGGGCATCCCGTGCTTTTTGACGCGCAGTGGTTACACCGGTGAAGACGGTTTTGAAATCTCGGTGCCCGATACCCAAGCCGATGCTCTGGCCCGCGCCTTATTGGCCCAGCCCGAAGTCAAGCCCATTGGCCTGGGTGCGCGCAATTCGCTGCGCCTGGAAGCCGGCCTGTGCCTTTACGGCCAAGACTTGGATACCACCACCACACCCGTTGAAGCGGGTCTGAATTGGGCGATGCAAAAGGTGCGTCGCGCGGGTGGTGCGCGAGAAGGTGGTTTTCCTGGCGCTACAAAAATAATAGCGCAACTTGCCTATTCTGCTGAAGCATCTACGCCATTGGGTTCCAAAGACTCCAAACTAAGCCGCCGCCGTGTCGGTTTGATCGCCTTGGAGCGTATCCCCGTGCGTGAGCACACCACTGTGCAAGACCTGAACGGCAACGCTATCGGCGAAGTCACCAGCGGCCTGCTCGGCCCTACGTTCGACAAACCCATTGCCATGGCTTATATCAACGCCGAATTCGCCACATTGGGCACCCGCGTCAACGCTATCGTGCGCGGCAAGACGGTGCTAATGGAGGTCAGTAACATGCCGTTTGTGCCAACGCGCTACTACCGTGGCCCAGCGGCATAAATCCGCATCCATTTTTTCCCCTTTCCCATTTTTTCTTTACTTACCCCTTCCAGGAGCCTCTCATGACCGTCAAATACACCGAAGAACACGAATGGGTTTCCCGCGCTGACGCCGGCACGCCTGCCACTGTTGGCATCACCGTCCACGCGCAAGACGCGCTGGGCGATGTCGTTTTTGTTGACCTGCCCGAAGTCGGCAAAGCCTACGGCAAAGGCGAGGTAGCGGGCGTGGTGGAGTCAGTCAAGGCAGCTGCAGACGTGTACATGCCACTGTCTGGCATCGTCACTGAGGTGAACGAAGCTCTGCGTGCTGACCCATCTCTGGCCAACAGCGACCCGCTGAACACAGGCTGGTTTTTCAAAATGAGTATTGACGATGCCACCCATTTTGACGCGCTGATGGAAGCGCCTGACTACGAAAAATTCTCCGCTAACGCTTAACAGTTCAGCCTAAAAATTCACCATGTCGATGCCCACCGCCCAAGCCGCCACCACCGCATTCTCGGCCTTACCAGCCCTTGCTGAACTCGAAAACTCCAGCGAGTTCATTGCCCGCCATATCGGCATCAGTCCTGCAGACGAAGCACTGATGCTGAAAACTGTAGGCAGCAGTTCACGCAGCGATTTGATAGAGGGCATCGTGCCCCGTTCTATTGCCCGCAGCACGGCAATGGCTATCCCTGCGCCCATCACTGAAGCAGCGGCATTGGCAGAATTGAAGGCTATGGCGGGCAAGAACAAGGTACTCAAAAGCTTCATCGGCCAGGGCTACTACGGCACGCACACGCCCGGCGTCATCCTGCGCAACATCCTGGAAAATCCAGCCTGGTACACCGCTTACACGCCCTACCAGGCTGAAATCAGCCAGGGCCGCATGGAAGCGCTTATCAACTTCCAGACCATGGTATGTGACCTGACGGCCATGCCCATCGCCAATGCATCGATGCTGGACGAGGCCACCGCTGCCGCCGAGGCGATGACGTTAGCGCGCCGCAGTGTGAAGAGCAAAAGCAACACCTTCATCGTCAGTGGCGATTGCCATCCGCAAACCATTGAAGTGATCCAAACCCGCGCCAAGCCACTGGGCATTGAGGTGCTGGTGGCCAATTCGGTTGAAGACTGGAACGACTGGATGGAAAGCCGGGATTTCTTTGCCGTCATGGACCAGTACCCCAGTACCAGCGGTGCCGTTGCTGACTTGCGTGGCGAAGTCACCAAGGCACATGCCAAGCAGGCCGCCTTCATCGTCGCGGCCGATTTACTGGCGCTGACTCTACTGACGCCCCCCGGCGAATGGGGTGCTGACATCGTGATTGGCAGCACCCAGCGCTTCGGTATGCCCATGGGCGCAGGGGGGCCGCACGCCGCGTTCATGGCCTGCCGCGATGAATTCAAACGCTCAATGCCGGGCCGCTTGGTCGGCGTCAGCATTGATACGCATGGCAACCCGGCTTACCGTTTGGCGTTACAAACCCGCGAACAGCATATTCGCCGCGAGAAAGCCACTTCCAACATCTGCACGGCACAAGTGCTACCGGCGGTGGTAGCCAGCATGTACGCGGTTTACCATGGCCCCGAGGGATTGAAGCGCATCGCTGGGCGTGTGGCTGCGTACACCGCCATCCTCGCTCAAGGTTTGAAGCAACTTGGCTACACCCTGGCCCATCGCGGTACGCTGGATCAAGCCTTCGATACCCTGTGCCTAAAGACCGAGGACGCTACACAATCTATAGCTTCTAAAGCTGTATCTATGGGAGCCAACGTCAGAATCGCCTGGAATGAATACCTGTGCATCTCACTGGATGAAACCACCACCCGCGACGACATTGCACTGCTGTGGACGATCTTCGCCAAGGCCGGCCAAACCCTGCCTGCTGTAGAGGCACTTGCGCACAGCATTGACTCCTTGACCCTGATTCCCGAGAACCTGCGCCGCACCACCCCTTTCCTGATGCACCCTGTGTTCAACACGCACCACTCTGAGACCGGCATGTTGCGCTACATCCGTGCGTTGAGCGATAAGGATTTGGCGCTTGACCGCAGCATGATTCCGCTGGGCAGCTGCACCATGAAGCTCAACGCCACCAGCGAGATGATCCCTATCACATGGCCCGAGTTCGCCAACATTCACCCTTTTGCACCACCTGATCAATTGCAAGGCTACAAGGAACTGGACGAACAACTCCGCGCGTGGTTGTGTGCCGCTACTGGCTACGCGGGTATCAGCCTGCAACCCAATGCGGGTAGCCAGGGCGAATACGCCGGTCTGTTGGTCATTAAGGCCTACCACGACGCCCGAGGCGACAGCCACCGCAATATCTGTCTGATCCCCAGCAGTGCCCACGGCACCAACCCGGCCAGTGCGCAAATGGCGGGTATGACTGTGGTCGTCACCGCCTGCGACACGCAAGGCAATGTGGACATGGCCGACTTGCAAGCCAAGTGCGAAAAGCACAGCGCCAACTTGGCAGCGATGATGATTACCTACCCCAGCACGCACGGCGTGTTTGAGACCCAGGTAAAAGAGCTCTGCGCTCTGGTACACAGCCACGGTGGACGGGTCTACGTAGACGGCGCGAACATGAATGCCCTTGTCGGCGTGGCCGCCCCCGGTGAATTTGGCGGCGACGTGAGCCACCTGAATTTGCACAAAACCTTCTGTATTCCCCACGGCGGTGGCGGCCCCGGCGTCGGCCCCGTCTGCGTGGTGGCCGATCTTGTGCCCTACTTGCCTGGCCATGCCACTGGCGGACTACCTGTGAACGGCGTTGGCGCAATCAGTGCAGCGCCTCTGGGCAATGCTGCGGTATTGCCGATCAGCTGGATGTACTGCCGAATGATGGGTGCCGAGGGCCTGAAGCACGCCACTGAGGCCGCCATCCTCGCGGCCAACTACATCAGCGCCCGCCTGAAAGACCACTACCCCACGCTCTACGCCAGCGAAAATGGCCATGTCGCCCACGAGTGCATTCTGGACTTGCGCCCCCTCAAAGACAGCTGCGGCGTGACGGCTGAAGACGTGGCCAAACGCCTCGCCGATTACGGCTTCCACGCCCCCACCCTCAGCTTCCCCGTGCCAGGCACACTCATGGTGGAGCCCACTGAGAGTGAAACCCTGGCTGAACTTGACCGCTTCATCGCCGCGATGATCGCCATCCGCATGGAAATCGCCCAGATCGAGACGGGAGTTTGGCCCCAAGATAACAACCCGCTAAAGCACGCTCCCCATACGGCGGCAAGTCTGATGGGGACGGAGTGGAATCGCCCGTACAGCCGAGAGACAGGTGCTTTCCCGCTATCAACGTTGAAACAAGCCAAGTACTGGCCCCCAGTGGGACGGGTAGACAACGTGTATGGAGACAGAAACTTGTTCTGCAGCTGCGTACCGGTGGCGGATTACGCCTGATCCACTTGATAAGTCACCTTAACCCCAGTAGCCCCAGCGCCATGCCGCCAACACCTGCATGCCAGGTTCGGCGCGTGGACTACCGCGACCCCAAAGACGCTGCTGCGCTGGTCACACTGCTCGACCTCTATGCGCAAGACCCCATGGGGGGTGGCGCGCCACTCGCACAGGATGTTAAGGCCCGCTTGTGCGCCGACCTCGCAGAACGCAGCAACCACGGCGCCGTCAGCTTCATCGCTTGGAATAGGGTGAATGCAGCGAATGCGGTGGAGGCCTTAAATGGCGATGCCAAACCTGTGGGCCTGCTCAACGCCTTTGAAGCCTATTCCACCTTCAAAGCCCGCCCACTGCTCAACATCCACGACCTCGCGGTCCACCCCGAACACCGTGGTCAAGGCGTAGGGCAAGCCTTGCTGGCAGCAGTGGCGCAACATGCCAAAGAGCGCGGTTGCTGCAAGCTGACATTGGAAGTGCTGTCAGGTAATACCGTAGCACTGAAAAGCTACGCCCGCTTCGGCTTTGCGGGCTACCAGCTTGACCCCACTGCAGGACAAGCTGTGTTTTTACAGAAGTGGCTTTAACGTGGCGAACGTGTGACGATAAGGGCTCGTCGCACCCAATGATCGCATCTCTCCCCATGTACCTGTCTCACCCAGCTGGGGATTGCGCAGTTGTAGTTTGAATTCAACTGAACTGAGACGCGCATGAAATATCGACCTCATTGAGGATCGTGTATCCTGCCACGCCCCATGTCGACCTCAATGAAAACCCTTAACCCCCATCGCGCGCAGCAAGCATTCAAAGCCCCCCGCTTCCCTCTGCTTGATTGGCTGAAAGCCATAGCCGCGCAGCTGATCGTGCTACACCACTTCGCAGCCTATGGCCCGGTGTCCCACGCTGCTCAGAACTGGTTACCCAATGTGGTGCCCTGGCTGTACGCGCACGGGCGGCTGGCCGTACAGGTATTTTTGGTGGTCAGCGGCTATCTGGCAGCCCGAGGGCTGTCTGCATCGCACACCGCCGTTCGCTCGCCCTGGGTGGACATCACCAAACGCTATGTGAGACTGCTGACACCCTACCTCGCCGCCCTGGTACTGGCCGTG
>JAYUED010000146.1:0-3926 GCA_043739385.1 Betaproteobacteria bacterium
CCCAAAGTCCCCACCAAAAGAAAAACAGCCTAGAGGGCAAGCCTCTAAGCTGTTGAAATCACTTAAAAAAGTGGTGCGGCTGGCAGGAATTGAACCCACTACCCCTTGGTTCGTAGTCAATAAAGGTAATGAATTTACCATAGCCAACAACACCTCGTTTTGTCTGCAACTTCATATAAATCAATAACTTACATCATATTTTCATCCAAGGACATCCATCAACGTCCAGGTTAAGCAAGCGTACAACGGTGACGGAACGGTGACCAAGAAGTAAAATGAGCACTACCGCAGCCAAACCGAACGCCAATGACAACCATCACCGACAAAGCCATGCAAGCCACAACGACGGAAGCGGATCAATGGCTAACGCAACCCTTTAAGCGTGGCACCGGAGTTTTCTTGGGTCGAATCACACCCACTGGAGAAAGACTTTTTTACTTCAGGTACACAGACTCAAAGGGCAGTCGCCCGTTCCTACCAATCGGCAAGTATCACCCAAAAGGGAATGCTGGTGGAATCACGTTGGCGCAAGCGTACAAAAAGGCGGCGGAACTATCGACCCTCTACCAAAGCGGCGTGCGCGATCTGCGAGAGCACTTCACCGAAATCGAGGCGCAGAAGTCCATCGCCATTGAAACCAAGAAGGAAGAAGTTGCGGCAGCGAAGGCAGCAGAAGAGCTTGCTGTCCTGCAAAGAATTACAGTCAAAGCGCTTTTCGCCCGCTGGGCGGCGGTCGAGTTACAACCTCACTTCAGAGCCGACGGCAAACGCCTTGGCCGCAAAGATGGGGGCCAGTACACCAAAGAACAGTTTGAGCGCCGCGTCTTTGGCCCCCTTGGCGACAAAGAGGCTAAGTCAGTTACCAAGGCCGACATATTCCTGATCCTTGACGAAACCAAGAAGGCGGGCAAGCTTCGCACCGGCAACATGCTGCTAGCGGACTTGAAGCAAATGTTCCGATTTGCGCTGGCCCGCGAAATTGTTGACAGGAATCCACTGGACACCATCACCAAACGCGAAGTTGGTGGAGCGAACGTCGAACGGTCGAGAGTGCTGGACGAGGCTGAAATCCGTGCACTTGGAGCCGCACTGAAAAACGCCGGTATGACTCGCCGTAGCGAAATTGCTGTAAAACTTATCCTTGCTACCGGTTGCCGAATCAGCGAATTGATGGGGGCCAATTGGGAACATGTTGACTTTGAGGCGTTGACATGGCATTTGCCCGAGACGAAAAATCAACGAACGCACACGATCCATTTATCGCCCTACGCAAAGCAACTGTTCCAGCAACTGGTTGAACTCCGAACAAGCGATACAAAGCCAGGTGAAAAGCCTCTACCGTGGGTGTTTCCAAACAAGAGTAAAAAAGGGCCAGTCTGCATCAAAAGTTTCGGGAAGCAGCTGAGCGACCGACAGCGACCACCTGAAAAGCAAATGGCTAACCGGACCAGCAGTACTGAAGCACTAACATTGCAAGGCGGACACTGGACTGCACACGACCTCAGACGAACAACCGCAACCACGATGGCAATTCTGGGTGTCAGCACTGACGTAATCGACGAATGCCTAAATCATGTGATTGCAAGTAAGGTAGCCAGGGTGTACATCCACAATCGCAGACTGGGTCAACAAGCCGAAGCATTTGATCTACTGGGATCGAAGCTTTCTGAGTGGATTCCAGCGTAAAGATTGTTTGACTCAGGCATATGGTCAAAGTGGCTAGGGGAAACCCTCGCAAATTCAGACAAATTTAGCGCTTACAGCGCGTGCGGCTCTGTCCGTTCACCTGTCAAAATGTGAAGCTACAAAGTGCTTACGGATACTACTTTGGCGACACGGGAACATGATCAAAATTTTGACGCTTGGGAGTCCAAGCAGTCACTTGGAAAATTAGGGGGCATTTATGGCCAATGGAAAACTACTCCGACAACTTATCAGTTCAGGGCTCCAAGGGGATTTGCCAAACTTTCGCGCAGCGTCAGAGGCAGTCATTGCAGAAGAGCGTGAAAAAAAACATCACCTTCTTGCCAATGATCTGGAAAAGCTTATGTACGGCACTCAATCGTCGGGTGTGCAGCCATTAGGTCACCTCACATTGGCGTCCAGCATGCCGTCCAACAAAGACAGTGGCTTGGCTTTGCTCGAATTACGCCCGGTTGTGCGTGAGCAGCAAGACATCGTCCTGGCCGATGTCGCCAAGTCGGCGTTGGAGGAAATAATTCAAGAGCATAACCGTGCTGACCTGCTGCGTTCATTCGGGTTAAAGCCAGCACAAAAACTCCTATTCTTTGGCCCACCCGGCTGTGGCAAAACCTTGGCTGCCGAGGTTCTTGCCAGCGCCTTGTCTCTTCCGCTAGTCGTTGTGCGGCTCGACTCTGTCATTTCCTCGTTCCTCGGAGAAACGGCGTCTAACCTGCGCAAGGTCTTTGACTACATTTCTGATTACCCCACCGTCGCGCTCTTTGATGAATTTGATGCAATCACCAAAGACAGGGGGGACAGTGCAGACCATGGCGAGCTAAAACGTTCCGTGAATGCTGTCCTCCAAATGATGGACAGCTATCGTGGCAGCAGCATCTTGATCGCCACAACCAACTACGAGTCCCTACTTGATAAAGCAGTATGGAGGCGTTTTGATGAGACCATCGAATTTGAAATGCCCAGCCTGGAGCAAATCAAATGCTTGCTGAGCCTCAAAACTTCGGGAGTCCGGCGCAACTTTGAACCCACGGACACCAAAATTGCCACACTTTTCAAAGGCATGTCGCATGCGGATATTGAGCGTGTTTTACGGCGTGCTGTCAAAGAGATGGTATTGACCGGCAAAGAGTTTCTTGAGAAACAACACATTGAGGCGGGACTGGCCCGGGAGCACAAGCTAAAAAACTAAATTTTTCAGGGAAGAGATTCAATGCCATACGAGCACATAAAAATATCTCGTGACGAACCCATCAGAGAACGCCATCCACGCATATACATACCGCCCAACATCAGACCAGCCGATATTCCAGCGTTCGTTACCAACATTCGCGCCAGCTTGTCGCAGGCAAAACAACAGGCGTTATCCGATGATGTTGGGGGTTTTGACACTCGCTTATTGTTGAAGGTAAACGTTCGCGAAGGGCTAATGGCCCCTGCTCTTGGCGATATTCCCGGCATCACCGTGGTGAGCCAGGAAGAAAAGTTGGTTGTTCTTGCGTTTGCCACCACCGCAGGGCTTGCCGAATTTGAGTCCCGACTGGTGAGCTTGACTCAATCAGGCAAAGCCACCCGTGAGGCCATTCTTTTTGCCATTCAAAGTTTTGATCGGTGGACACCGGAAAACCGGAAAGGTGCGGCGCTGGTGGCGCATGGCCTTCCAAATCGACCTGAGTTTTTTCTGGATGTTGAACTCTGGCCGATGGAAAATCCGCGTGAACGTGCGCAAATACTGGCAGCCTTCATTCGCTGGGCAGAGACACACGGGTTTGTCGTGTCCGACCAGTTGTCCCGACCGTCCTTGATTCTGGTTCGCCTGCGAGCCAACGCCACCATTGCAGACCTGCTGTTGAATCACCGGGATATTCGGACCGTTGACCTGCCCCCGCGCATGGGACTTGCTTTTGACCTGCTAACCGCCGACGTAAATCAGTTCTCTCTTGTTCCTTCGCCTCCCGACAATGCGCCCCGCATTGCCGTGCTTGACAGCGGCATTGCCGCCGGGCACCCCTTGTTGTCTGCCGCCATTGGTGACGCGCAGGGATTCGTAGCACCAAACAGAGATGCCGCTGATATGGCAGGGCACGGTACTTTTGTCTCAGGACTCGCCTTGTATGGCGATGTGGCCACGCAAATTCGGTCCGGGCAATTCGTCCCGCAGCTTCTGCTTTTTTCGGGTCGAGTATTCAATGACGATGATCTCGACGAAACCACGTTCGTAGAGAAAA
>JAYUED010000147.1:0-3907 GCA_043739385.1 Betaproteobacteria bacterium
ACGTTCTTGCGAACTTTCTTGCGAACGCGTTGTGCTGCGGTATTGGTTGGTGACTTAGCCATAGGAAAACCTCTTGATTATTTCTTCAACGACGCTGCGGCCTTGCGCGGACCCTTGCGGGTGCGGGCATTGGTGCGCGTACGCTGGCCACGCATGGGCAGACCACGACGGTGACGGAAGCCGCGATAGCAGCCGATGTCCATCAGGCGCTTGATGTTCATCGTGGTTTCACGACGCAAGTCACCCTCAATGGTGAACAGAGCGATCTGATCACGAATTTTTTCCAGATCACCGTCAGTCAGGTCTTTGACTTTCTTTGAATAGGCGATGGCACAGGCTTCGCAAATTTTGCGAGCACGGGTGCGACCGATGCCAAAGATTGCAGTCAAGCCGATTTCGGCGTGCTGTTGCGGCGGAATATTGATACCAGCGATACGGGCCATGTTCGTCCTCTAAAACTCTTGAAATCAGCCTTGACGCTGTTTATGACGTGGGTCTGTGCAAATCACGCGTACAACGCCCTTGCGACGGATAACTTTACAGTTACGGCAAATTTTCTTGACCGAAGCTGAAACTCTCATTTTTAATTCTCCTAAATTACTCGTTAAACGCGGACTAAACAATCACGCGCCGGGCGATGTCTTGAAGTTTGCTTTTTTAAGCAAGGATTCGTACTGCTGCGACATCATGTAGTTCTGAACCTGGGCCATGAAGTCCATGGTCACCACAACAATAATCATCAAGGAAGTACCACCGAAATAAAACGGCACGTTGTACTTCAAAATCAAAAACTCGGGCAACAAGCACACGAATGTGATGTAGACCGCACCTGCCAGCGTCAAACGCACCAGAATCTTGTCAATGTAGCGAGCCGTCTGGTCGCCAGGGCGAATACCAGGAATAAACGCGCCACTCTTTTTCAGGTTGTCTGCCGTCTCGCGACTATTGAATACCAGCGCCGTGTAGAAAAAGCAGAAAAACACAATCGCACTGGCGTACAACATCACATAAATCGGCTGGCCTGGGGTGAGCGTGCTGGCAATGTCTTTCAGCCAACGCATGCTTTCACCACTGCTAAACCAGCCGACCACGGTTGCTGGCAACAAAATAATCGACGACGCAAAAATGGGAGGAATCACACCAGCCATGTTCAGCTTGAGCGGCAAATGCGATGACTGGCCGCCGTAGACCTTGTTGCCAACCTGGCGCCTGGCGTAGTTGACCAATATCTTTCGCTGACCGCGTTCAACAAACACCACAAAATACGTTACCAACACGACCACCGCGACAATCACGATGGCGATCAAAATACTCATTGCACCAGTACGCACCAGTTCCAGCAAACCACCCAGGGCGCTTGGCAAACCAGCCGCAATACCGGCAAAAATCAAAATCGAAATGCCGTTACCCAGACCACGCTCGGTAATTTGTTCACCCAGCCACATCAGGAACATCGTGCCCGCTGTCAGGCTGACCACAGCCGTCATGCGGAAACCGAAACCAGGAACCAGTACCAGACCGGGCGAGCTTTCCAGCGCAATCGCAATGCCCATCGACTGGAACAGTGCCAGGCCCAAAGTGCCGTAGCGGGTGTACTGGGTAATCTTGCGGCGTCCGCCTTCACCCTCTTTTTTCAGTTGCTCAAATGTCGGCAGGACATAGGTGAGCAACTGCATGATGATGGATGCAGAGATGTAGGGCATGATGCCCAGCGCAAAAACCGTAAATCTCGACAAGGCCCCACCGGAGAACATATTGAACAAATTCAATATGCCGCCCTGCTGGCCCTTGAACAACTCTTTGAGCTGGTTCGGATCAATTCCCGGTACTGGAATGTGCGCGCCAATGCGATACACCACCAGTGCCAATAGCAAAAACACAAGCCTGCTCCGCAAATCGCCGAACTTGCCGGATTTTGCCAATTGAGCCGAGTTAGTTGCCACTGATAAGTCCTGTTGTGCTTAAAACTCAGGCAACCGAGCCGCCAGCAGCTTCAATGACGGCCTTGGCAGCAGCAGTTGCACCAATACCATTGAGCTTGACAGCTTTCGTCAGTTCACCGGTCTTGATGATCTTGACGTTTTTAGCCAGTTGACCCACCAGGCCAGCCGTCTTCAAAGCCAGCAAGTCCACTTCAGCCAGACCGAGCTGCTCCAAAGCAGTCAATGTGACTTCGGCATTGAACTTGAGCAAATGCGATTTGAAACCGCGCTTTGGCAAGCGGCGTTGCATAGGCATTTGACCGCCC
Organism: Betaproteobacteria bacterium; assembly: GCA_043739385.1. Lineage (GTDB taxonomy): Bacteria > Pseudomonadota > Gammaproteobacteria > Burkholderiales > Burkholderiaceae_C > Defluviibacillus. Next base: position 2,249 of record JAYUED010000147.1, read on the forward strand.
TCAAAACCGACCTTATGGTAGCCACCGGCGCGGGACTTTTGACCTTTGTGGCCGCGTCCTGCGGTTTTACCGATGCCAGAGCCAATGCCGCGACCGACACGGCGTTTGTAGTGCTTTGCACCAACGCCAGGCTTGATTCCGTTTAATTCCATGACAAGTCCTTAGACGATCTTGACCAGATAACTGATCTTGTTAATCATGCCGCGCACTGCGGGCGTGTCTTCCAGTTCGCTAACGCTGTTGATACCGCGCAAGCCCAGACCACGCACAGTAGCGCGGTGTGACTCTTTGGTACCAATCGGGCTGCGAATCAGCTGGACTTTTACTTTATTTGCTGTCGTCATTTAAATGCTCCTGCGCCTTAGCCGAAGATTTCTTCGACTGATTTGCCACGCTTGGCTGCAATATCAGAAGCCGTGGTGGAGTTGTTCAGTGCGTCCAGAGTCGCACGCACCATGTTGTAAGGGTTGCTCGAACCATGGCTTTTTGCCACGATGTCGGTGATACCCATCACTTCAAAGACAGCGCGCATTGGGCCACCAGCAATGATGCCGGTACCTTTGGCAGCAGGCATCATGATGACGTTAGCCGCACCCCAATGACCAGACACGTTGTGATGAATCGTGCCGTTTTTCAACGAAACTTTCTTCAAATTGCGCCGGGCTTCTTCCATGGCTTTTTGCACGGCAGCGGGTACTTCTTTTGATTTGCCCTTGCCCATGCCGACGCGACCGTCACCATCGCCAACCACCGTGAGTGCGGCGAAACCGAGAATACGGCCACCCTTCACCACTTTGGTGACGCGGTTGACCGCGATCATCTTTTCCTTCAGACCATCGTCTGGAGCATCGTTTGCTGATTTAGCTTGAAACTTGGCCATTGTTTATTTCCAGTCTGATTAGAACTGCAGGCCAGCTTCGCGGGCCGCATCAGCCAGCGCTTTGACGCGGCCATGGTACGCAAAACCAGCACGGTCAAACGCTACTTTTTCTACGCCTGCTGCTTTTGCTTTTTCAGCAATACGCTTGCCTATGGCTTGCGCAGCAGCGACATTTCCACCTTTACCGGACGCGCCGATTTCCTTGCGGACTTCGACTTCTGCGGTAGATGCAGCAGCCAGCACTTTGGTGCCGTCGCCAGAGATAACGCTGGCGTAGATGTGCAGGTTGGTACGATTTACCGTCAAGCGGGCAACGCCTTGTGTGGCGATGCGGATACGCGTTTGACGTGAACGACGAAGCCGCTGCGCTTTTTTGGTCAACATGATGCAGCTCCTTATTTCTTCTTGGTTTCTTTGATCGTGATCTTCTCATCCGAATAACGGATGCCCTTGCCCTTGTAAGGCTCAGGAGGACGTACAGCACGAACTTCAGCGGCGATCTGGCCAACACGTTGGCGGTCAGAACCCTTGATCACAATTTCAGTTGGCGTGGGCGTTGCCACAGTGATGCCTGCCGGCATCACGAAGTCGACAGGGTGCGAATAACCCACCGTCAAATTCAGCTTGGTACCTGCTGCAGCAGCTTTGTAACCCACACCCACCAGGCTGAGTTTTTTCTCAAAGCCCTTGGTCACACCGGTCACCATGTTGTTCACGAGTTGGCGCATCGTGCCGCTCATGGCATTGGCTTCACGGGAATCATTGGCGGGCTCGAACGT
>JAYUED010000148.1:0-3882 GCA_043739385.1 Betaproteobacteria bacterium
GTGCGCGGGGCTTTGAAGGCCATCGACGACGCACGTGCGATAGACCCCAAGTTCCCCGGTGTCTGGCTGGCCGAGGTACCAGTGCGTATTCGGACCCGGCAATTCACTGAGGCGACCGCTGCCGCCGAGCGAGGTCTGGCGCTCGCACCGGATGCCGCGGAAGCCTGGTATCAAAAGGGGTCTATTCTGCATGTGATGGGCGAACTCAAAGGGGCGCTGGCGGCCTATGACAGGGCGCTGGCGTCCGATAGCGGCCACATTGAGGCACGCATCTCGCGTACCGGAATCTACATAGACCTGGGTCGCGCCGACGAGGCATCGAAAGACCTCAATGAGTTGCTGAATTTTGCACCTCACGAACCGCGCGCCGCGTATCTTCGGGCCCTGCTCGCGGAGCGCAACAAAGACTTCACGGCCGCCAACGCGGCGTTGAAAAAGGTCACAGATTTGATCGATCCGGTGCCCATGGACTTCATACGGTACCGGCCGCAATTGCTGATGCTCAATGGCCTGTCGCACTTCGGGTTGGGACAACGTGAAAAAGCCAAGCAATATCTGGTAGCTTTCCAGAGGATTCAAGGCAATAGTCCGGCGTCAAAGTTGCTGGCCCAGATTTTGTTGGCCGAGCCCAATGTGCCCGGTGCTATTGACGTGCTTGAAAGTTATCTCAAAGCGCAACCCGCGGATGCACAGGCAATGACCTTGCTGGCCTCCGCCTATATGTCCTTGGGACGTAACGCCAAGGCCACCGCACTGATGCAAGAAGCACTCAAAGGAAAGGACACACCAGAGATGCGCACGGTGCTGGGCGTGAGCCTTATCCGGGGCGGGCAAAGTGTCGAAGGTGTCAATGAGCTGGACTCCGTGTTCCGGAAAACCCCCGGCCAAACGCAAGCCGGCCTGACTTTGATCAACATGTATATGCGCTCGGGGCAGGCAGCCAAAGCGATCAGCGTGGCAGAGAATCTAGTCAAGCAGTTTCCGCAAAACGCAGGTTTTTTCAATTTGTTGGGCATGGCCAGAGGGCAGGCCGGCAATGAAGCTGCGGCCAAGACGGCGTTTGAGCAGGCGCTCAAACTGGACGACAGCCTGATTGCAGCCAAGCTTAACCTTGCACGCCTTGAAATCGCCACCAAAGCTTACGACGCGGCTACTGCAAGATTGACTGCGATATTGAAGACCGACGAGAAAAACGCCGAAGCCATGTACGAGATGGCGGTCATATCCGAGCGTCGTGGCAAAGCGCCGGATGCGCAACGCTGGCTGGAGAAGGCCAATGACTTGTCGGGCCCCAAGGAACTGCGTTGGGGCCTGGCCTTGCTTGATTTTTTCCTGCGCACTGGGCACCCCGATCTGGCGCTGCAAGCCGCCAAACGGCTGTCTTCCAAAGCCCCCGACAACCTGCATGTGTTGATGGCGTATGGCCGGGCCCAATTGGCCATGGGCGACCCCATCGGCGCCAAAAGCTCATTGACCAGTGCGACCCGTTTTGCGGACTATAACGCCCCAAAGCAAGTCGAAATTGCGATGCTTCAGCTTGCCGCCAACAACCTCGACGGCGCGTCCTATAGTCTGGAAAAGGCGCTGTCGGGCCAGCCCGATTTTCTGCCTGCCATGGCCTTGATGGCTGATATTGAATTGCGCAAGAATGACCCGCTCAAGTCAGAAAAGCGGGCACGCGACATTATTGCGAGGTACCCGCAGCGCGCCATCGGTTACAGCTTGCTTGGCGACATAGCTCGAGCGAGCGGGCAAACGGCTGCGGCGATTGACAACTATCGGCGTGGTCATCAAATCGAACCGTCCTCGGAAACGTTATTACGGCTTTTTCGCGTGTTGTCGTTGCAAGACGGCGGGAAGACTGCCATCCAGTTGGGCGAGCAATGGATCAACACACACCCCAATGACGTCGCCGTGCGAAAAGTGGTCGGTGACGCCTATGCGCGCGCGGGCAACTTTGCCTTGGCCCGCGGCAACTACGAAAGTGTGGTTAAACTTGCGCCCGATGACTCTGGCGTTCTGAACAATCTAGCGAATGTTCTGTTGCGCCAGAAGGATCCAGCAGCGATCAAGATTGCCGAGCAGGCGCTAGCAAAAAACCCTGGCAACCCAGATGCAATCGACACTCTGGGTTGGATTTTGTTTCAGAACGGGCAAACGGACCGCGCCCTTACGATGCTCCGCGATGCGCGCCTGCGTGTACCTAACAACGCTGAAATTCGTTACCATTTGGCGGTGGTTCTGGCACAAACCGGGCGCAAGAACGAGGCGCGTGACGAACTGGAGGCTGTACTCAAAGCCGGAAATTCTTTTGAGTTTACCGCTGATGCTCAAGCGCTCCTTCGAACGTTAAAATAATACCAATCTGTGGATTTAGCCAGTCGGCAGGGTGTCGGTTTGGTTTACAGCATCTTAAGTAAATTCGAGCCTACGATCTCTAAGTCGTTGATAATTAATTAAAAGTAGCATGTGGCATGAATCTCGCTTCTTCTGCTTGCCGGCTTCAATTTGAAGCGCGCGCATTCGCCGAAAATAGTTGGCTTAAAAGGAAGTAGTCCATGAACTTTACTTATTTAAATCGCTTTTGCCACATGTTCGCCGGATGTGTACTGGTGTGCATGGCATCGTCGGCCATGGCGTCCTCTACGTGGGATTTCAGCACTTGTAACAGTACTGCCGCTAATCAAACGGGCGCTGGTACTTTCGGAAATAGCTGGTCTTGCGCTGGCTCAGCCGCCGGTAATAACGTGACAGCAACCGGATGGGGTGGCGACGTAACTGGTTTAACAGGTTATCAAACCGCAAATCTCTCGTCTCAGGGTGCATTGGGATTTGGCTTAGCTTCCCAGTTCGAAGCTGGAGGATCGACGAGTGGTATCGCTGGCGTTGCATCTCCAAACCATGCTATCGACAACTCGCCGACAAACGGCACGCCGGATTTGGTCCTTCTTCATTTCCAATCAGCGGTTGCTTTGGCAACCGTAACAACAGGTTGGGTCTCGGGTGATTCCGACATCACTCTGATGGCCTATAACGGCACGACGCCTACCATATTGAGCAAGAACGCTACCAACCTTGCGACGGGTTGGGCGCTAGTCGAGAACGACGCGGGTATTACGGTCGGGGGTATTGCGGTCGCTGGTTCTCGCGCCGTGAATGCCACTAATGTAGTTTCTAGTTGGTGGCTTGTCAGTGCCTACAGTTCAAGCTTCGGGGCCGGTACACTGGATGCCACTCCTGACTACTTCAAGTTATTCTCAGTGGCAAGTAAAGACGTTACGCACGCGAACCCAGCCCCCGAGCCAAGTTCTTTTGCTCTGATGGGTGTGGCCCTTGCCGGTATGGTGGCTGTACGTAGGCGCAAAGGGTCAGCTACGTAACTGACAGAGCAACTCGTATTTGGCTTGTCTAGCGGGTATGCGAAAAGGCACCAATATTGGTGCCTTTTTTGTTTGCCTGAGTGGCCGAGATTCGCGCTAAAGTTGCCTGAATGCGAGGTTCAAGGCTTGACGATTCGGAACGATGCTGCGTTGCAACGCTTTTCCGCCAGTGCAATACTGGCGCATATCGGGTTGGTACCCAATTCGCCGCACAACCTCAAAGGCGATTTTGGTTTGGCAGCACCATGTAAGCGCGGGTGCAGTGGATACAGTGGATAACAGGCGACGCGGGCGCGGCTTTTCCTTTGCTTTTCCTTTGTTCGACGGACGCGCTAATTCCGATCCGGCGGCAAGCGCACCCAACTGCTTCGAGGATTTGACAAACTGCGTAACCAGAGGGCGTGAGGCACTGCCGCATCACGTTCGGCGATCGACGCCGCGCAACCGACGGCGGAGTTATACACTGGCGAATGGCCCGATGTGGGAACACCCGAACGGCTGG
>JAYUED010000149.1:0-34386 GCA_043739385.1 Betaproteobacteria bacterium
CCCACAAAACCCTTGGTGGAGCTGGCAAACACCTCGGGCCCAAAGCGGCGCGCCACCAGGGCCGACTCCACCTCGTCGTTTTTGGTGCTGGCGGTGCCGTGCAGGTTGATGTAGTCAATGTCGGCACAGCTGATGCCGGCGCGGGCCAGCGCGTCGTTGAGTGCACGCTCAGCGCCCAGGCCTTCAGGATGCGGCGTTGACATGTGGTGCGCGTCGCTGGCCTCGCCGTAGCCCAGCAATTGCAGGGCGCCGGGGCCGCGCTCCAGCAGCGCATAGCCGGCGGCCTCGCCCAGGCTGATGCCGGCACGATGCGCGTCAAACGGCCGGCAAGGCTCAGGCGACACCAATTCCAGCGAATTGAAGCCAAACAACACGCTGCCGCACAAGGTGTCAACGCCACCCACCACGGCGGCGTCCACCAGGCCCAGGCGGATCAGGCGCTCGGCGTCGGCAAAGGCCTTGGCGCTGGATGAGCAAGCGGTGGACACCGTGACGCAAGGCCCCGTCAGCCCCAGCGCCTCTTGCACAAACAAAGCCAGCGAGTGGGGTGTGTGCAGGGCTGGCAGCCGGGTGTCTGGCGGAAACCGGCCCTCGGCGTCAAGCCGGGTGTAGGCGTTTTCGGTGGCCCCGATGCTGGCCGTGGACGTGCCCAGCACCAGCGCCACGCGGTGGGCGCCATAGCGCTTGCGCACGGCTATTGCCGCGTCAAAAAAACCGTCGGCTTGCAGGCCCAACCAGGCCAGCCGGTTGTTGCGGCAGTCCCAGGTTGACAGCGCGGCGGGCAGGGCGGTGGTCTCGATCGCGTCAACCCGGCCAATCCAGGTGGCCAGCGGTGCGCCGCCAAAGTCATTGGGCCTCAGGCCGCTGCGATGGGCTTGCAGGGCGTCTTGCAGGCTTTGCAGGCCAGAACCTGCGGCTGTGGTGGCGGTGAAAGCACTGATCGAAAGCGGAGCGATGGGAGCAGGCACTTGGGCAGTAGGCGTTGTGAGCAGGGGACTATAAAACACCGTCTGAAGCGCCAACCGCAGGCCAGTGCAAAGCCCCAACGCCTGGGTGATCAACATCAACCTTGGTGGGTGAGGGCGTGCGTGTATGGGCGTGCGTGCGGGTGTCACTGCATGTGCGCGTACCAACGCAAAACGGGCCAGCAGGGTGCTGGCCCGTTGTAAGGCTGCATACGGCCGCCTGTTGCGGCAGAACGTGCGGCAGCGCTTTAGCTCAGGCTTTGGCGGCCGGGCGACGACGGTAGGTGAGGCGCAGTGCAGCCAAACCCGCCAAGATCAGCGCGTAGCTGCTGGGTTCGGGCACGGTGACGGTGGTGAAGGTGAAGTTGTCCATGGCGTAATAGCCGTTCCAGCCGGTCACGGTGATGGTGTCCACCAAGCCCGCGTAGCCGCTTGCCAAGTAGGCCGGGGCATCAGCCCGCTGCATGTTCAACAAGGTGGCGGACGTGTGCACCAGCAACCCGCCAAGGTACATGTTGAACGTGACGTCACCACCATCAAAGACGCTGGTGAAATAAGCGCCGTCAAACGTCACCGGGGCCGCTGCCTTGATGTCCTTCGACTCGCTATGCGACGGTACGGCAAACTGATCGTAGTCAGTCCACATGCTGGTGGACGGCGACTTGAAGTAGTTTTTGGCGTCTGGCGCCACGTCGTTGTGATCGTCCCAATACCAGGATCCAACGCAATAGCTGCAAGCTGCGGTGCGGCTGCCCGTGATGTAGGTGAATGTGAAGCCGTGGTAAGCCGACGAGAAAGGCAGAGGGCCGCCCGTCATGTCGTCAAAGTTAAGCACGTCGGCTGAGGCCACGGGGACCAAACAAGCCAGGGCTGCGGCAGCAGCCAATTTGCGGATCATTGTGTTCATGGAACCTCTGTGAAAGTTTTTAAGTCGCTTGCTTTTTGCTTTGCCATCGGCCTACATCGGCCCACATCGGCCCACATGGCATGCCAAAAAATACCAGCTATCCGTATCAAAGATAACAGTCTGCGGCATTCAAGCGTTCCCCCCTACTTGGGGGGTAGCTCACCGGGTTGATAACCCGCCGCAGCCGTGGGCTCTGCATCAAAGTGCAAGCCATAACGATCAGCCATCTCGTTGATGGCCTTGCGCTGTGGTGCTGCGCTGCCGGCATAAAAATCCTTGGCCCAGTCTTGCATCGCCAGCGTGGCCGTGGCCCAGGTGGCCAGGGTTATTTCAAGCAGTGTGGGCTGCACGTAACCCTCATGGGGGCCCAGCGCCAGCGCCTTGGCCCAGGCTTGGTGCATGGCCTCACCGTTCTCACCCATGCCCTGGTAGCACGATGCCACGTTGGCCCAGGTTTGGGGGTCAGATGGGCGCAGTGCCAACAGCAGGCGGTATTGGGCCAGCGCCGCGCGCAAGTGCTGCACGCGCGCGGGCTCATCGGCCCAATCACGCCTGGCGGCCACGGCGTGCAAATCGCCCAAATCACCGTGCAGCGCGGCGTTGTCGGGCGTTATCTCCAGTGCCCCCAGCAAGTTGGCCCGCGCCTGGTCCCATTCGAGCTGTGAGGCCGGTAACGTGGCACCGCTGGCCCAACTGCTGACTTGTTTGCTGGTGCCCATGGCCAGCGCGTCGGCGCGTATCAAGCGCTGCCCCTCGTAGCAGGCCCAGGCGGCCAAACCCAGGGCCAACAGCAGCAGCGGGGCGTTGCGCCAAAGTTGCCCGGCGCGGACGTTGGCGGTGGTGTTGGCGTTCAATCGCACGGCAAATCGTCTTCGTCGTCTTGCAGATCACCGCCAAGGGCCAACCCGCACAGGCTGGCCGGGCCGCTCATCGTCAACTCTTGCGCCAGCGCGGCGCCGTAGTGGGCGGCCAGCCAGGTGGCGGCCTCTCGCATGCGCGGTTGGCGCCCGGTCAGGTTGTGCGAGTCACTGGCTACTGCGTGCACCAGGCCCATGTCCAACAAAGCCCGCGCGGTGGCCTGCGCCTTGGCGCCAAACTGCCCCACCAACGAGCCGGCGGTAACTTGCGCGCAACAACCTTGCTCAATAAATTCACGCAGGCGCTCGGGCCGCTCCATCACTGCGCGGTTGCGCTCAGGGTGCACCAGGATGGGCCGCACGCCGCGCGTCAGCAAGTGCGCCACCAGCCGGTCTGAGCCCAGCGGTATTTGCCCGTCAGGCATTTCAAGCAACAGGTTTTTGTGGCCCGCAGCGTGGCCCAAAAACGGCAGCTCATCCAGGGCCAATAGCTCCAGCACTTCAGGCGTTAGCCGCACCTCGCCGGCCCAAGAAACATCAAGCGTGATGTCTGATGCCAACAACACCTCGGCAAAGTGCTCAAAATCTTGCTCAATGCTGGACCGGCGGTTTTCAAACCGGCCCGGAAACACATGTGGCGTGAGCACCGCATGGGTGATGCCGTCATCGGCACAGGCCTTGGCCAGGGCCAGGGCGGCCTCCAGCGTGGCCGGGCCATCGTCAATGCCCGGCAACATATGGCAGTGGATGTCAATCACGGCCGTGCGCTCATGCTGCGGTGGGCTTGGGTTTGGGCTTGGGTGTGGGCTTTTTGGCGGGTGCGCCGTAGGTGAGCTGGGCGCTGTAGCCGTCTCCGCCGTAGTTGTAGCTGTAGCTGGACGCGCCATATTCACCGTAATACAGCCGCGCATGCTTGAAATCGAGCTGGTTCACCACCACGCCCAAAATGTTGGCGCCCGCACGCTGCAGCCGCGCCAAGCTCTTGCGCACCAGCGGCGCCGGCGTTGACATGGCCTTGACCACAAAAGCCGTGCTGGTGGCCAGGGGCGCCAGCACCAGCGCCTCACTGACCAGCTCAACCGGGGGTGAATCAATGATCACCATTTCATACTGCTCAGACAGCTGCTTCAGGGTGTCTCTGAAGCGCTGCGACAGCAGCAACTCCAGCGGGTTGGGCGGCAAATCACCCACGGGCAGCACGGTGAGCTTGGAATCAGCCACGCCATACAAACACTCACTGGCCGGGCTGTTGCCCGCCACCAGATTGCTCAAGCCCTTGGCGCCAGCCGCGATCCCCAGGCTGCGCGCCACTTGTGAGCGCCGCATGTCGCAATCAATCAGCAGCGTCTTTTTGGTTTGGGCGTGGGCCAGCGCCAAGTTAACGGCCACCGTGGTTTTGCCTTCACCTGGCAGCGACGACGTGATCAACAAAATCTTGTGCGCCACATCCAGGTTGGACAGCAGCACGCCCGTGCGCGCGGTGCGTATGGCCTCAGCATAGTGTGAGTGGACGTCGTCGATAAACAACTTGGCCATGCGGGCGCGGTCATGGTCTAGCACCTCGGGCAAAGCCGCCAGCAGGGGTTGTTTGAGGCGTGTTTCAGCGTCTTCACCACCTTTGACGGTGTTGTCCAATCGGTCAACGAGCAGCGAGGCCATAGCGCCGAAAAACAAAGCCAGTACGGTTGCCACCACCACAATTTGAAGCTTGCCTGGTTTAAATGGCGACCCCGCTGGCATGGCGGGATCAATCACCCTGGCGACTGAGGTTTGCACATCGCTGGCCAGGTTGGTTTCTTTCGCGCGGCTCATGAACATGTCATAGAGCTGGCGGTTGGTCTGCGCTTCACGCTCTAACACCGTCAGCTGAAACTCTTCACGATTGACGGCCTGAACCTCGCTTCTTGCAGAGCCCAGCGCTCGCTCGAGAGATACCTCGGTGCTGCGCGCGGCCTCGTACTCTCGTGTGAGGCTGGACACTGCCGCCGCACGTTGCTGATTCAAGGTGGCAGTCAAAAGCCCCAGATCCGACTCAAGCTGCCGCACGCGCGGATGCTGCGACCCCAGCGTTTCCATTGCCTCAACCACCTTACGTTTGCTGTCGTTTACTTGCTTGAGTGAATCAGCTACCGCAGGGTCACGCATCATCGCGGGCACGCCAGAGTAGTCGCCATTGGTGATGGCTTTGACCTGCAAGTAGGTGCTTTCAAGTTCCAACCTGCGTGTGCGCGCCAGCAGCAGTTTGTCAGAGGTGCCGCCCACCTGCTGCCCGGCAGTTGTTTGGGCTGAGCCAGCCAAATTGACAATGCCCTTTTTCTCACGGTATGCCTGCAAGGTCTGCTCAGATTGCGACAACTTTTCGCGCAGCGAGATCAGGCGTTCTTGCAAAAAGCCACTGATGCCTTGCGATATCTTGAAGCGCGAATCTCGGTCAGCATCGATGTACTCGGTTGACAACGCATTGGCCACCTGCGCGGCCAGCTTGGGGTCTTGGCTGGCAAAGCTGACCTTCACCAACTGGCTCATGCGGACCGGTTCGATCGTGATCCCTGCCATCAATTGGCCAACGGCCTGGGCCACCAATTCTTCTTCAGACCAGGTTTTTTTCTCTTGACCCATCCCGACCGTCGCCATGGCCTGGCTGCGCAACGACGGCACGGCCTTGCGCGGGTCAAATAACGGGTGATCCCAAAGCTTGAGTGCCCGCACCGTGCGGTCAGCCACTTGGCGTGACTTGAGAATTTCAACCTGGGTTTGGTAGTGCTCGCGTTGCGGGCTGACGGTGTAAACGTCTTCGATTGACAAAATCTTGCCCTTGCTGGCCTCAATCAATAGCGTGGCGGTGGACTGGTACACCGGTATTAGCGCCATGGCCACCACTGCCGCCAGCAAGGCCGCCACCATGCCCAACGCCAAAATCAGCCATTTGCGTTTGGTGATGCTGCGCCAGTATTCAAGCAACTCAAGCTTTTGCTCGGGGCTGACACTGAGGTTGGCGGGCGCAATGGCTGGCCGTGGAAGCAGGGGATTAAAAGTGGTTGGCAGCGTCATGAGAGGGAATATTCAGCAAAAAAAACAGCGGGGTGCGGCAACCTGAAACCAAGGCACTAGCGCCGGCGTGGCGCGGCCGCGCCGGCTGGCAATGTGGCAGACATGGGCGTGATCCAAACAAGCGCCAACAGCACCACCAAGGTGATGGCGTTGGCGGGAATCTGCAAATTGAAATCCACCAAGCTGTGCAAACCCATGCAGGATAAAGCCGTCAATGCCGCAGCGCCCACCCCCCGATTGAGGCGTGGCGCCGAGTCACTCAACATGCGTAGCGCGCGCCAAGCGGTGGCCGTTGCCAGCGCCAGCAACAGCGCCAGGCCCACCCAGCCGGTATCAACAGCCACCTCAACGTAATCGTTGTGGGCGTGATCCCACAGGTGCGGAAACCCGGCAGGTTTGATGGCCGGCAAGCTTAAAAAATAAGTGCCACCACCGTGGCCAAACCACGGCTGCTGAGCCACCAGCGGCAGTGACAACACGGGCACACGCAGCCGCTCTTGAATGGAATCCTCACGGTGCAAAGGCGCAATAACGCCAAGCGCCGTAGACGAAATAATGCCAGGCGCCGTAGGCGCTGACGCATCAAGCACGCTGGACTCTGCCGTGTCTTGCAGCCGCTCAACCACCCGGTCTAGCCCCACCCATTGGCCGATGATCACCAAATCAACCAGGGCCATGCTGGCCACCAGCCAAAGTGCCGGCCTGCGCAGCCGGCGCGACACCACGGCCACCAAGCCGCCCACCAGCAACAACGCCAAAAAAAACGCGCCATTGCCCATGCGTGAATGCGTCATCACCAGCGCCACCACCATCACCACCAACATCAAGCGCAGCAACATCTTGGCCGACAGCATGAATGTGAGCGCTGAAACAACTTTTTGGCGCCAGCCACGCACCTGCTGCTGGCCGCCACCAAATTGCGCCAGCATCAGGCCCAGGCCGGCAGACAAGCACAGCTCAAGATAGCCAGCCAGGTGATCAGGGTTCACAAAAGTGCCGGTGACACGGCCACCCTGGGCGAAATCAGTGAACAGGTATTGGTAGCTGGCGCCAGCTGAATAAAGCGCTACGGCAATCACCGCTTGCAACACCCCGGCAGCCAACACGGCAACCAGCAAAAGCGTAACGCGGCGGGCAGTGCCAACGCATAGCGCCACCAACAGCGCGGCGGCCAGGTAGGCCAGGGTGGTTAGCAGGTAGATGCGGGTTTGAAAGGCATCCATGGTGTGTAGAGGGGCCTGCAACCACGCTGGGGCCGACAGTTGGCCCAGCAGCAGCAGCGCAAAACAGCCCATCAGGCCAAGTGACCAGGCAGCGGCCAACAAGCGCCCCCTAAAGCGTGCGTGCCCGCCGTGCACAGCACCCAACAGATACAGCGCCACCAGCAAGCACAGCAACGAGGCCAACACGCCCACGGCCCAGGGCCGATTGCTGCCCAATGGCAGCGGTGCCCACACCAGGGCAAGCAGCAGGCCACCGAAAGCGACGCGATCCCACCACGGGCCTGGCGGGGTGCTGGCAGCGTGGTTTTTGGTGTCAGTCAAGCTTGAAATCCGATCGGGGCCGCAGCAATGGGCGGCCGGCCTAGCCACTACCTACAGCTCATTGCCAAAAGCCGCACACAAAAAAACGGCGCCGAACAATCGGGCGCCGTCTTGGCGGGTGAAACAGCCTGGGCTGGCGTTTTAACTGCCACTTGGCCGGGGTGGTGGGGTGTGCGGGGGACGCAATGGCGGCGTGTGCGGCGGGCCGGGCGGTGGCACAGTGGTGGTGGCCTTCGTCACAGTGACGCTGACCGCTGCCGCCTGCACCGCTGCGGGCCCAGCCAATGAGCCCACCAGCATGGCCGCGACCACCAGGAAGTTGAATTTAGTCACTTGGCGACCTTTCAGAGTTCAAAAAAACTTTGCCGCAGGGTATCACCTGTGGAGCGCCAAAGTCAATGCCGGGACTGGGCAATTGCCACGCACCAAAAAAATGAACTGGCAACGGTGGACGGGCCAAACCGCCCCTAAACGAGCAATGTGACACGCGTGACATAGGTCAACGTGCCACTTATTTGCAACAACAACCCCGCGTTTCAGGGGGGCCGAGAACGCGAAACAAACGGCAAAGTGCGGGCCTTGTTGATTGCCTCAAAAGTGTCAGCTACAAGCTTTAGGGAATGATAAAAATGAATGCATGGCAAATTCTAGGAATTGGCCTGATTTCATTTGCCGGATCACTGCTGGTGATCTTTACGCGCAAATGGCATGGCAAGTGGACTGGTGATTTTGAAGACAGCGGGGTGCAAAAACACCACCGCGGATCACCGCCGCGTATTGGCATCGTGCCTTTGATGATGGGCCTCGGCCTGGGTATCTACTTTTTGTCACCAGCCGTGCCACCGGCTGCGCCGTCGTCAGCCCGTGTTTTGGGTTTGTTGCTCATAGCCAGTTTGCCGGTGGTGCTGCTAGGCTTTGCCGACGACGTGACCAAAAAAATATCCCCCCGGCTGAGAATGCTGGGGGCCGCCGCCGCTGGCGCATTGGCCATATCACTGCTCAACAGCAGGTTACTGCGAATAGACGTGCCGGGCATCGACAGTTTGTTGGTATTTGCACCGGTATCGGTTGCCATAACTCTGTTGATGGTGTGTGGATTCACCAATGCCATGAATATCATGGATGGCCTTAACGGCCTTGCCGGTGGGTTGGCCGTGCTGATGCTTGCCGCCACTGGCCTGATCGCTGCCCGTTTTGGCGACCAAATGATCGTGGACTTGTGCATCGTGCTGGGCATGGCCGTGGGCGGCTTTTTGCTGGTCAACTTTCCCCGCGGGTTGATATTTTTGGGGGACGGCGGTGCTTATCTGCTCGGGTTCTTGCTGGTGCAAATATGGATTTTGCTGGTTAACCGCAACCCAAGCGTGACGCCTTGGGTTGTGGCGGCGCTGGCGTTTCTGCCTACCATGGAAACCATTTTCAGCATCTACCGTCGGCGGATATTGAGTGGCCGCCGTAGCGCTGCAATGTTGCCTGACCGCCTACATCTACACAGCCTGGTTTACCGCCGCAGGGCCCGGATGATATTCAGCCCATCCTGGGCAGAGCGTTGGGTGGCCAATGCCGCCGCCGCTGTCGCGGTTGCGCTGCTTGGTGCTGTGCCGATGACTTTGGCGCTAGTACTGCCTGCTAGTGTTGTTTGGAATATTTTGGTTGTCGGTGCAGCAACTGCAGGATATATTTTTTGGTTCGGGCGTTTGGTTCGATTTCAGGGGCGTTGGGCTCAGTTGTCAAGTAAGAGGTCAGAAGTGGTGCGAGCAAGCTGATGCTGTATGGCGTAACTGAATATTGAATGTTCAGCAACTCTCTGGGGTAAGGACGATGGCCCCTGTCCATAGCTGCCCTCGCCGGCGATGATGCTGGCGCCATTTCTTCAACATCGCGACGATCGAGATTTTGGTCGGAAGCGTCTTGGCCTTAGAGGCTTGGTGTGTCCATCGCCATCAAAATTACGATGCCGGTGCGTTTCACCGCCAAATCGCGCGAGAAAACAGGCTGCCAAAACATAACCTATGGTCCTTAGTTCTGGCTGGGGGAAATGCGGCCTGCATGACGGCGGCCCGATGCACCGCCAAGCGGGTAACGGCGCGGCTTTTTCGCCAGGATGCGGTTGGCCTATTCCTGTGGAGTGACCTAGGTTGCCACCCGGCGAGGTGTAAATCTGGCAGAGATGTTTTCAGGTCGTCGGACCGATTTCACTGCGCGGTCAGGCGCAGGGCAATTAGCGACTTTGGCCGTCATCACCCGTGACAACCCCACTCGCGCTGAAGTTTTGCGCTACAGCGGTGCAGGTGTGTCTAATGTGCTGCTGCTTTTCCGAGTTGGCAACATTGATGGGCGACCCCAGCCAGCGCAATTCATATTTGGGTGGGATGTCTGAATTTTCTGAGCTAGACCTGTCCCGTGAAATTTTTGACGATGGCTGGCCTAGGCTAACATGCATGGCTGATTTAAAAAAACCCAGCATGCATTAAACGTGATTATTTGGTAACTTATGAATATAACTATTGTTGGAACTGGCTACGTTGGCCTTGTTACCGGAGCCTGTTTGGCGGATCTTGGTAATAATGTATTTTGCCTGGATATTGATCAAGCCAAAATAGATTTGCTTAACAGCGGTGGCGTACCCATTTATGAGCCCGGGCTGAAGGAGGTGATCGATCGCAACGTAGAGGTTGGCCGACTTACCTTCTCGACAGACATTGCCGCGAGCGTGGCACACGGCGGCATCCAATTCATAGCGGTGGGTACCCCGCCTGATGAAGACGGCAGCGCCGACCTGCAATATGTGCTTGCTGCCGCTCGCAACATTGGCCGCCACATGACCGATTTCAAGGTGGTGGTCGACAAATCTACCGTGCCGGTAGGTACGGCTGCAAAAGTTAATGCAGCCATCAAAGCTGAACTCATTTCGCGTGGAGTGACAACCGGGTTTTCAGTGGTCAGCAACCCCGAATTTCTTAAAGAAGGTGCAGCGGTTGAAGATTTTACCCGCCCAGATCGCATAGTGCTTGGTGCAGACGCCGATGAATTTGGACAAAAAGCCTTGGCGATTATGCGGCAACTCTATTCACCGTTCAATCGCAACCATGAACGCACCCGGGTAATGGATGTTAAAAGCGCTGAATTTACAAAATACGCTGCAAATGCCATGCTGGCCACACGCATCAGCTTCATGAATGAGCTGGCCAACCTGGCAGACAAAGTGGGGGCTGATATTGAACTGGTGCGCCAAGGCATTGGTTCGGACCCCCGCATTGGGTACAGTTTTTTGTATGC
The DNA here is from genome assembly GCA_043739385.1 of Betaproteobacteria bacterium. GTDB lineage: Bacteria > Pseudomonadota > Gammaproteobacteria > Burkholderiales > Burkholderiaceae_C > Defluviibacillus. The sequence goes on from JAYUED010000149.1 coordinate 10,604, forward strand.
TGGCACTGGGTATGGCGGTAGTTGTTTTCCAAAAGACGTGCAGGCCATGGTGCGCACCGGCCGCGAGCATGGGCAAACCTTGCGTGTGCTTGAGGCGGTGGAGGCCGTTAATCACGACCAAAAGAACGTCATCGTCAACAAGATTTTGGCCCAGTTTGGGCAAGGCTTGGCCGGGCGCAACTTTGCACTGTGGGGCCTGGCCTTCAAACCCAACACCGATGACATGCGCGACGCACCCAGTCGTACAGTTATTGCGGCATTACTGCGTGGCGGCGCATGCATCGTGGCCCACGACCCTGCTGCCGTACACGAAACCCAACGCGTGCTGGCATTCGATTTTGCCGATGCTCCTGAGCTGCTGGCCAACATCATCTATGTCAAAAAGCCGATGGATGCATTGGAAGGCGCTGACGCTTTAATCATCGTCACTGAATGGAAAGCCTACCGCAGCCCAAACCTGATGGCCATGAAGGCGGCCATGAAATATCCAATTGTTTTTGATGGCCGTAATCTCTTTGAGCCCCAGCTCATGGCTGCCAACGGGTTTCAATATACCGGCATTGGCCGCAATACCCACTAAATACGAGCATCATGCGTAATTACAACCCCACCCAACGAATTTTAGTGACTGGCGGTTCAGGCTTTTTGGGCAGCCATTTGTGTGACCGGCTGCTTGAGCAAGGGCATGACGTTATCTGCGTTGATAATTTCTTCACTGGGACCAAGCAAAATATTGCCCACTTGCTGGATCACCCTCGGTTTGAGCTATCCCGGCACGACGTAACCTTTCCGCTGTATGTTGAGGTTGACCAAATCTACAACCTGGCCTGCCCTGCCAGCCCCGTCCACTACCAGCACGACCCCGTACAAACAACCAAAACCAGCGTGCATGGTGCCATCAACATGCTGGGCTTGGCCAAACGCCTGCGCGCCAAAATATTTCAGGCCTCCACTAGCGAGGTCTATGGCGACCCGGTAGTGCATCCCCAGGTTGAAAGCTACTGGGGCAACGTCAACCCCATTGGTATTCGCAGTTGTTATGATGAAGGCAAGCGATGCGCCGAAACGCTGTTTTTTGATTACCACCGCCAGCATGCGTTGCAAATCAAGGTGGCACGCATCTTCAATACCTATGGCCCGCGCATGCACCCCAATGACGGCCGCGTCGTCAGCAACTTCATCGTGCAGGCACTCAAAGGCGAAGACATCACCCTTTACGGCAGCGGCCAGCAAACCCGGTCGTTTTGCTACGTCAGCGACCTGATTGAAGGCTTTTTGCGCTTGATGGCCACTGGCCCTGAGGTTACTGGCCCCATCAACCTGGGCAACCCTGGTGAGTTCACCATCCGCCAGTTAGCTGAGTTGGTGATTGAACTCACCGGTAGTGCCTCCAAACTCGACTTCCTGCCCCTGCCATCCGACGACCCCCTTCAGCGCCAGCCCGATATCACATTGGCCCGCGCCCACCTCGGGTGGGAGCCGGCCGTGCAACTTCGGGCGGGCCTGGTGCAAACCATCGCCTATTTTGATCAGCTGCTTTCTGCAGCCTGAGCGACGCCAGCCAATATGTGCGGCATAGCGGGTATCTACGCATTCAACGGCTCGGCCGCGCCTGCCGACCGGGCTGAGTTGCGCGCTATTCGCGACCACATGGTGGCGCGTGGGCCAGACGGTCATGGTGAATGGTTTTCGGACAATGGCCGTGTCGCCCTTGGCCACCGCCGCTTGGCCATCATCGACCTGACTGAGCGTGGCGCGCAGCCCATGACCAGTGCTGATGGCCAACTGGTTATCACGTTCAACGGCGAAATCTTTAACTACCGCGAGCTGCGCAAATCGCTTGAGGCGCAGGGCCATGTCTTCACGTCTGACTCTGACACCGAAGTGCTACTGCACCTGTACCTGGAAAAAGGCCAGGCCATGCTGCAAGATCTTCGCGGCATGTTTGCCTTTGCCCTGTGGGATGCGCGCAAGCAAGCCATGCTGCTGGCGCGCGATGCCTTTGGCATCAAGCCGCTTTACTACACGCCCGGTCAGTGCACCCTGCGCTTTGCATCTCAGGTCAAGGCGCTGCTGGCGGGCGGCCAGATTGACACCGCGCCAGAGCCTGCCGGCCATGCGGGCTTTTTCTTGTGGGGCAGCGTGCCCGCGCCTTACACCCTGTACCGAGGCATACGGGCATTGCCAGCAGGCCATTGCCTGTGGGTGGGGGCGCAGGGCGCCCGGGCCCCCCAAGCGTTTTGCTTGATTACTGACCTTTTGGCACAAGCCGCCGCCCAGCCCGCACGTGGCAGCGTTGGCGATGCACTGGACGCCATTGGCGCAGCGGTGCGTGACAGCATTGCTGCCCATCACATCGCCGATGTACCGGTGGGCATGTTCTTGTCGGCAGGCATTGACTCAGCTCTGATCACCGCCTTGTCGGTCACCCGCGGCGAGCGCCCGCATACCATGACCCTGGCGTTTGCCGAGTTTGTCGGCACTGCCAATGACGAATCGCCCTTGGCCGAACAACTGGCCGCCCAGCTTGGCACCCGCCACGCCACCGTAATGGTGCGCCAGGCTGACTTTGAAGAGCAGCGACACAAGCTACTGGCCGCCATGGACCAGCCCTCGTTTGACGGCATCAATACCTGGTTTGTGGCGAAAGCGGCGGCGTCACAGGGCATCAAGGTGGCGCTGTCTGGCCTGGGGGGCGACGAGCTATTTGCCTCGTACCCTAGCTTTAAAGAGCTGCCGCGCATCCGTAACTTGGCCAGTCCGTTTGCCGGTTACCCCGCTTTGGGCCGTAGGTTTCGCCAGCTCTCGGCACCGGTACTGTCACGCTTTACCTCATCCAAATACGCCAGTTTGCTGGAATATGGCGGCACGCTGGGCGGCGCCTACTTGCTGCGCCGCGCACTCTATTTGCCGTGGGAGCTGCCCCAGGTGCTTGACGCCGACCTGGCCTTACAAGGCCTTGCAGACCTCGACACACAGGCCCAGCTAGATGCCACCACCGCCCACATACCTCAAGACCGCCTGGCCGTGTCGGCCCTGGAAATGTCTTGGTACATGCGCCACATGTTGCTGGTGGACACCGATTGGGCCAGCATGGCGCAATCACTTGAGGTGCGCGTGCCGTTTCTGGACCTGCCGCTTTTGCGCACCGTGGCCCCCTGGTTAGCAGCCCACCCCGGCCTAAGCAAGCCGGTAATTGCTGCAGCGCTGGCGCCGCAGTTGCCTGCGGCCATCGTGCACAAACCCAAAACCGGTTTTGTTGTGCCGGTGCGTGATTGGATCATGGGCGACCAGCCAGCCACCCAAGACCGCGGCCTGCGCGGTTGGGCGCAAACCCTCCATGCCAACGCCGCTGCCAAGTGATCTTGAAAAAACATGCTGCGTTCAAACAATAGCACTCATTCACGCACTGAATTTGCGCTCTGGGCACCTGAAATGGCCACCGCCGGGGGCGTGCAAAGCTATATGTGGCGATTGTGGGAGGTGTTGACCAATATGGACGGCGCTACCACCCACCCCCCATTGGGTTTGTCGTTGATTGACACCACGGTATCGCTTGCCTCTTGGCCCAACTCAACTCAATTGCGCCCAATGGGCGCAGGCGGTAACCACGCCAATTTTGTGCGTTGTGCACTGGGGCGATCTGGCCGCGCCCTGTGTGTCATCGTTGGCCACCTTAACCAAGCGCCCGTGGCGTGGCTGGCTTGGCGGCTGGGCCGCATTGACCGCTACATCGTAGTGCTGCATGGCATTGAAGCCTGGCGCCGCCAAAGCTGGCTGCGCCGCATGGCAATGCGGCAGGCCCACGCGGTGGTGGCCACTACCCAATACACCGCCCAAACCTGCGCCACTGCCAATGGCCTGCCAACTACCAACTTCAAGGTCATCCCCTTGTGCGCCGAGCCCGTGCCCGCAACGCCCGACCCCAATTTTTGCCTGGACGGCGAACTGCCCATCTTGTTTGTAGGCAGGCTGGCACGGTCAGAACAATACAAAGGCCTTGAGACGCTGATGCATGCCGTAAAGCGGCTGATCGACGACAACATCCCAGCCAAACTGCACGTGGTGGGCGACGGCGATGACCGCGCCCGGCTTCAGGCCGCAGGCCAAACAATGGGCTTGACCAACGAGCAAATCAAGTTCCATGGCCGCGTGAGCGATGCGGAATTGCATGCCGCGTATGCCAGCGCTCAAGTTTTTGCTATGCCCAGTGCCAAAGAAGGATTTGGCATTGTTTTCCTGGAAGCGATGCGCCACGGGGTGGTATGCATTGGCGGCGCGCATGGTGGTACCCCGGAGGTTCTTATAGATGGCCTGGAAGGTATCTTGGTCAAGTACGGGGATGTCGATGATCTTGCCCTGCGGCTGAAAGAACTGGCGTGCGACGCAACAAAACGACAATGCATGGCGGATGCGGGTAAGTCGCGATTTATTGCTGACTACAATTTCCCGGTATTCGCCGACAGATGGGCAGCGCTTTCACAAAACGCCATTGAAATAAATGCCGGGAAAAAACATTAACAACCCAATAGCAGGCTCAAGCGTACTCCAGATCAAACCAACACATTTGGCAACCATCGATGCGCTGCGTGGCATTGCATCTCTTGCGGTTTGCTGGTTTCACATGACCAATGGCTATGCACTAAACAGCGTGGCGCGGATCAGTGGTCAATATGGCTGGCTTGGCGTCGAAGTGTTCTTTGTCCTCTCTGGCTTCATCATTCCCTATGCCATGTACATGGGCGGCTACACGTTCAGGCGGGACTGGAAGACTTTTATCAGCAAGAGGATTCTGCGAATTGAGCCGCCTTATCTACTCTCGATACTTCTGGTTTTTGCTCTGTGGCACGCATCGTCAATGGTTCCAGGCTTTAATGGAGCTGCCCCGCCCCCATTTTTCTCCGCACAAACAGCATTGCACATGGGCTACCTGTCAGGCATTGCGGGCTACCCGTGGCTCAACCCCGTGTTTTGGACATTGGCTATTGAGTTTCAATTTTATCTTTTTGTTTGCCTCGCCTTTGCCTGGTTGAGCCGCAACAATGGAATTTGCCTTTTAGCAGCTGATATTTTGCTGGTGGCCATTTCGCTAGCGATAGATTCCGAAGTGTTAGTCTTTAGATATTTTTGTTTGTTTGTGATGGGTATCGCGGCGTTTCAATATCGCGCTAGATTAATATCCAGTAAGGATATTCTAGTCGTGTTGATGCTGGCAACACTTGCTGCAGGCATTGGGCACGGGTGGATGGTGGCCTCTTTCGGAATACTAACGAGCACGCTGATTGCCGTAGACTTTAATATTGGAAGGCGCAAGTGGGCGCTCTGGCTGGGTTCAATATCGTACTCGCTATATCTGGTGCACGTGCCTATCGGTGGCAGGATCGTGAACTTCGGAAGACGCTATATTGAATCACCAAGTGCGGAATTCATATTATCCCTGGCTGCACTATTTGTTAGCCTCATCGCTGCATATGTCTTTTATCTGCTAGTTGAAAAGCCGTCGCAGCAAATGGCGGCGAGATTGAAATACTACAGATTCGATAGCGACCGCTAAATGATACGTCTGACCAATATTCCGTTATTTGTCGTGAATGCGAGCTACAGCGAAAGTGAAAAGATAAATGTCACTGAGGTGGCTTTTTACTACATTATGACTGTGCTTTTAGTTTTGGCGCTGCACGGTCGGTTAAGCATTGGAATGCCGTGCCATGAGTAGTTTAGGAAACAAAGCCCGTTCGGCCATAATCTGGAATGTTGCGTTCAATTTGTTTCGCGATATATTGCAGTTTTGCACCATGATCGCACTTGTTCGTCTCTTGAAGCCTGAAAGTTATGGTGAATTCGCTTTGGTTAATAGCGTTCTCGGCCTTTTGAGCATCCTTTCGCATAGCAATTTTGTTGCGTACACGATTCAGGTAAAAGACGAAGCGGACACACGGTACCAGGATCATTTCTCCGCAAGTGCTGTTTTACAGATTGCACTTTTTGTTATTACCAATGTTGTTGCTTACATCCTAAATTTCGTCCCAAAATATTCCACCATTGCTCCTTTTGTTCACGTCATGTCGCTGAATCACCTGGTAGATTGGCCAAGCGAATTGCGTAAGCGGATGCTAGAACGGAGCTTTGACTGGAAGAAGCTGCGTTATTTGCAGGCAATTGGCCTAGTAAGCGGTGCCGTTCTAGCGCTAATAATGGGTTTTTCTGGGACGGGGACGTACGCACTGCTAGTTCCGGGCCTAATAACTTCGCTGCCGTTTATTTTTGACCTGTTTGTCACTGAAGGATGGCGCCCAACGTGGGCCTGGTCATGGGCGCATTACAAACCAGCTTGGGATTTTGGAGTCATGCGATTTGGCGGTGGTCTTTCCGTTCGATGCCGTCAATTGTTGGAGTCCAGCGTGTTGTCGGATGTAATTGGTTTTGCAATGTTAGGCATCTATGGCCGTGCACTGGGTTTGGCACAGATGTTCTGTCAAAAATTTTCCGAACAAATCCTTGCTGCGATTTATCCGATACTTAGTCGTATTGATGGGAATGCTCACGACTCGGCATATATTGGTGGGCTGATTTTGCGCACAATTGCGTGGGTTTCTATTCCTATAGCCATAGTCTTCTCCGCGCTTGCTGAGCCTGTTGTAAATACTGTTTATGGGTCCCAGTGGACACAAGTCTCGGCGCTACTTCCGTGGGCGATGGCGTGGGGCGCACTGTCTGCGATTTCTCACGCAACATACATGTTACTTTTGGCAAAACAACAAACTCGAAAATGTACTCATTTGGATTTTTGTATGCTGATTGCAACTGGTGCTACATTGATGGGAATTTTGCCGTATGGACTGACTGCATATATTTCTATATTGGCGGTATCACAACTGGCAGCCTCATTTACTATGATGAGCTGGTTGGTGCCCCTCAACGCCCTCTCTTGGCGAGGCGTTTGGGATGCATTTTCTCCGCCAGTTTTTGCAGGTTTACCGGCTTGGCTGTTATCAAATATATTTGCAAACTACATATTTGGTTCGCGGTTGTCGCCTGTTGTTTTTGCAGTTTTCTGGGGTTTTAGTTTCTGCATAATTTATATCGTAATCATCAGGCTATTATTTATTCGTCAAATGATGGAGTTAATAATCCACCTGCCCGGTCGAAAAATACTTTCAAAATTTCTCTTCATAAAATTCCCGATACAAAAAATATTGCCTCCCCACAAGACGTCATTTTAAAATATCTTGCTGCAGAAAAAAGACCTGAGTAGAAAAATGAGTCAAAAGCTATCGAGAGGAACAGGAAATGATGCCACGGTTGGCCGGGTTTTGGTTATTTTCGGAACGAGACCTGAAGCAATCAAGATGGCCCCTGTTGTCACCGCGCTTCGGCGTCGAACCGAACTTGCCACTTACGTTTGTGTAACTGGGCAGCATCGTCAGATGCTGGATCAGGTTCTCGACATTTTTGATATAAAGCCTGACTATGACCTAAATCTTATGCGTACAGGGCAAAGCCTGGAAACAATGACCGCTGAAATCCTGCGGCAGGTTGGTGTTGTGTTGGATGAACTGCAACCACAATGGGTACTGGTTCACGGCGATACGACAACAGCTTTTGCGGCTGCGCTTGCGTGCTTCTATCGTGGCATTCGGGTTGGGCATGTCGAAGCTGGTCTGAGAACTGGCGATTTGTACGCGCCATGGCCAGAGGAGATGAATCGTCGTTTCGTGGATATGGTATCCACCTTACTTTGGGCGCCCACGGCCAAGGCCGCACGAAATCTGCTCAATGAGGGTAAGCAGGCGGATCAGATAACTGTCACGGGCAATACAGTGATCGACGCACTATTTCATGCGCGCGCGATTCTGACGCAGGATCAAGACTTGCAACTCCGGATGCAACAGAAATTTTCTTTCCTCAATACTTCCAAACGGCTAATCTTGGTCACTGGCCATCGGCGCGAGAGTTTTTCGGGTGGCTTGAGCGAGCTATGTGCGGCACTCGTGGTGCTCTCATCCCGACCAGATATTGAGATTGTTTGGCCAGTTCACCTTAATCCGTTAGTACAAGGTGTGGTGACTAGCGCACTCGCTGATCGAGCAAACGTCCATTTATTGGCCCCACAGGACTATCTCTCCTTTGTCGAACTTATGTCCCGCTCTTGCTTGATTATTACCGACTCCGGTGGTATTCAAGAAGAGGCCCCTGCATTGGACAAACCGGTGCTTGTTGCGCGCGATGTTACTGAACGTCCAGAAGTTCTTGAGTCGGGTGCAGCGCGGCTGATCGGCACAATGCGAGCATCTATTATTGCGGGGACTAACTGTATTCTAGACAGTGATGACGAGTATCACCGTATGGCATCTGCCCCAAACCCGTTTGGTGATGGTGGTGCTGCTGAGAGGATAGTTGGCACGTTGCTTGCGGGTCTCTGTCATGATTAATGGTCATGCAGGCACCTATAAGGTTTGTGTTGTTACCTCAGTACCTGCGGCGCGCGAGCCACGAGCACCAAAGCATGTTGCGGCTGTGCTGGCGGCCATCCCGGAAGCAGAGGTGTGCTTTATTGATATGGCTGGTGTGGGTCAGTATCTCCCTGACCCACCTGACCTACTCGGGCACAGCCGCTTGCGGCGTATAACCTTGCGTGTGCCGACGCTCAAGGGAGCCCCACTCGGCTGGGCTTACCGGAACGTGCGTCTAAAAATTTCGTCATGGATTTATTCTGTGACCCATTGGGCAACGCCAGAAGTCCTTGGTACCCAAGCAGTTGGGTTGGGACGTGTTCTTAGCCGAATAAAAGCGGACTTGTACATTGCACACAACGTCGAAACACTGATGCCCGCAGCGATAGCCGCAAAGGCCAATCGGGCAAAACTAATTTTTGACTGCATGGAGTTTTATTCCGATATGGGTGACTCGCAGTCCGCGATGGTAGCAGCGGCTACTGCACATATTGAAAAAACTAATTTACCGTGTTGTCATCTCGTTCTTGCTACCAGCGAATGCCTAGCGGAGGCACTAGCTGATGTCTATAGGATCGCTAAGCCTTTAGTTCTGCTAAATGCCCCTCCCATTACGAAAGCGTTACCTGAAAAACAAGTTTTCAGCGGGCTTAGATTGTATTGGAGAAACTCAGTTATTGGTTTTGGGCAACGAGGTTTGGATGATGCACTAATAGCGTTAACGCTCTTGCCAAATGATATATGTCTTTTTCTGCAAGGCAGACTGCCCCTTGATGGAGGGCATGCACTTCGTTCAAGAATCGCAGAACTCGGTTTGTCTCGTCGCGTGACAATATTGCCCCCCTACGCACTTGGTCAGGCCATTGCTGAAGCTGCGTTATACGATATTGGCTTGTGCATGGAACGGCGCGGGCCTGCAAATCACGAGTACACCGTTTCAAATAAGTTATTCGATTATATGATGGCAGGATTGGCAGTGGTCGTACCAGATCTGGAGGGATTGACACGCACGGTCAAATACGCCGCGAGTGGTTTGACATATTTATCCGGTTCACCCGAGTCACTTGCTGAGCAGATACACTCCTTGTACTCTAATCCAGACCTTCTCAAGAGATTCGCTTCTGCCTCCCGTGCGTACGCGTTGGAAGAAGGAAACGCTGAGTATGAAATGTCAAAGTTCAAACAAGCTTTAACAGCTTGTGTCGAAAATGCCGGGCACCTTACGTGTTGATGTATCTCGGATGTCAATATTAATATACATTACTGTAATCTATTGATATATAATTTTAAGGCGCCTTATTTGATAACTCAAATAGAATTTCCTGTGATGTTCTTGCTAACGGTGTAATGCATGCTGATATAAATTATATTTTGCGGGTGACTGGCGACATTTTGTGTATTTTTGAAAAAGCGGCTGTGGCTGGCACGAAGAAAGCTCAATAAAGACTTAATTACAGACTGGTTTTGGGTAATACTCTCGTGACTCTAGATGTTCGCCCTGCAAGTGGGACGGGTTAGTCGCGTTGTTGCCAGATGTGTTCGGCAGAATTGGCGGGTAGTTCAGGCATGGCATCTGGTGCACCTTTAAGAAAGTAATTTACTTGGTTTCAGTCGCAAGTTGCTTTTGGAAAATATACTGGTTCAATCATCATTATTGTCAACCCCGGTTTCGCCGTCAAATCGGCAGGCTGCGAGGGGTGGTATGATGACGATATTAATAATATATATTAAGCTTTGCAAAGATGTCTTTCTGCGCTGCTGTGGTTTTTTACTGGAATAGCTGACTCCACGAGTATTCTGGAAATCCTCTAATCTAATTAGATGGCGCATGAGGTGATAAAGTCTGCTGCTAAATAATATGCGCTTTGGTAGTGGGGTATCTGTTGGTTCGATTATTTTATCATCCGCCCCGCAGCCACTTCCGCCTGTCCAATTGTTGCGCTATCGCGCATGGCTATATATTTTATTTCGCCGCTCCGAATGCTTTTCGTAGCCTCAAAAAAAATCCTGAAGGCCCTATTCAGCGCAAATAATTTATAGCACTTAGTAAACGCCTGTTGATGTTCCATCAATCCTCGGTGAAAGAAATTTTACCGACTGGTGATGTGTTGCATTTTTATATATGTGCTGGAAGGTATTGGTGCGGCGATAGAATGTACAATCTTAATTTATTAATAAGGAACTAGTGAAATGAAAGATGCGCTTCGAAAACTGTTGCACTTGCTTGGGTATGACTTGTATCGATATCCTGCTGCATGCGAGCGACTCATCCCTCATCTAAAAATGTTATTGTCTATTCATAGTATAGATGGAATTCTTGATGTCGGTGCTAATGTTGGCCAGTTCGCCTTGAGTATGCGTGCGCTGGTTTCATATGTGCCTATTCATTCCTTTGAGCCAAACCCGCACGTTTACAAGATGCTTGCGGATAGAGCCGCGATTGACCAGCGTTGGATAACGCATGAATGCGCGCTGGGCCGATCAAACGGAAAAATAATGCTCCATGTAACTGCTGCAAGCGATTTTAGCTCCTGCCGCCCTGCAAATGAATTTGGCAATCAACGATTTAAAGAAAGCCTGGCTGTTGCGGAGGCTGTCGAGGTTGAGCTTAAGGCGTTGGACGATATGGTTAGCGGTATACCAATTTTAACGACTGGAACTAAGTTGCTTCTAAAACTCGATACACAGGGCTTCGATATGGAAGTTTTGATGGGTGCAGTGGCAGTTCTAGAAAATGTACAGGTCGTTGTCACTGAGGCGTCTCTTCAGCCGATCTATGAAGGGGCCACGCTGTTTCCGGAAGTTCTTGAATTTATGTCGGCAAAAGGATTTGCGCTTTCTGGATTTTTTCCAGTCACTCGGAACGACAATCTTGGAATAATTGAATCGGACTGTGTATTTGTGCGGTTAGCTATTCGCTGAACACAAGCCGTTTTCTTGGTATTCCACGGCTATGTCAGAAAAACGTCTGCTCATCGTTTCGCCTCACTTTCCACCTGTAAACGCAGCTGACATGCATCGTGTGCGTGTATTGCTACCGTACTTAATAGAGGAAGGTTGGGTAGTTGAAGTGCTGGCGGTTGAGCCAGAACAAATTGCTTTTCCACAAGATACTTGGTTGGTAGATGGGTTGCCAACCAATATAAAAGTACACCACGTCAAGGCGTTTGGCTTGGGTTGGTCCCGAATTTTTGCACTCGGTGGACTTGGTCTTCGCGCGTTGCGGTCAACCGGCAAAACCGGCAATCGTTTGCTTGCGAGTGGCAGTTTCGATTTGGTGTATTTTTCAACCACAGTATTTGACTTGCTTCGATTAGGTCCGGGCTGGAAGAAAAAGTATGGGGTTCCCTTTGTTTTAGATTATCAAGATCCTTGGGTAAATGACTACTACCGTGAGCACCCTCACGTAATTCCTCCGGGTGGGCGTTTAAAATATGCGATTGTTAGCGCCATGCATCGCTGGACGGAGCCTCGAGTAATGCGCCACTGCTTGGGTTTTACAAGCGTGTCACCTGCCTATCCAAAGCAGCTTGATAGCCGTTACCCATGGTTGCATAGCGTTCCAAGGTTGGTTCAACCATTCCCGGGGGCTCAGCGGGACTTTGATCGTGTCAGCAGTTCCAAAGTGACGAATCGTTTTTTTGAGGCAACTGATGGCAACATCCACTGGGTTTATATTGGTGTGGTCATTGCAGGCATGTATCCCGCCCTGCGAGCTTTATTTACAGCGATCACGACTGCTATGCCGGTGGCGGATCGTCAGCGCCTGCGCGTCCACTTTATCGGTACATCTTATGCGCCAAGTGGGCAGGCGGTACCCAAGGTGTTGCCATTGGCATTTGAGTGTGGTTTGGGTGATCAAGTTGACGAGCAAACTGACCGAATTCCTTATGTCGAGGCTCTGCGCTGCTTGTTGGATGCGCACGCACTATTGGCGATTGGGTCCGATGATCCAGGCTATACTGCGTCGAAGATATTTCCATATTTACTTGCGCGCAAGCCTCTTCTTGCGATTTATCACGAGCAAAGTTCGATAACCTCTTTAATACGTGAGGTCGGTGGGGCGGTTTGTGTGGCGATGACTGACCCACCAAATCTGAATGTCTTGGCATTGGATATCGCATCGTGCTGGGTATCTGGAAGCCAATATTCTGTCACTCTACCGCTTGACGTGGAGGCTTTTGAACCCTACACGGATCAGGGCGCTGCCAAAGCGCTGAGTCAATTTTTTCATCGATGCTTGTCGGATGCATCAAAACCAACTGTCAAAAAAAAATGTCCTATAAGTTAGGCATTTTTACCAGCCACCCCATTCAATACCAAGCGCCATTGTTTCGTGAACTGGCGCGGCAGTGCGATTTGCATGTGTTTTTTGCCCACAAACAAACAGCCCAAGCACAAGCTGCTGCTGGTTTCGGTGTTGCGTTTGAGTGGGATGTCGACTTGTTGGCGGGCTATGCGCACACATTTTTGCCTAACGTCGCCAAGCATCCTGATACGGGTTCTTTTTTCGGATGCGACACGCCGGAAATTGCTAATCAAATCAATGCTGGTGGATTCGATGCGGTCTTGGTTATGGGTTGGCACTTGAAATGTTTTTGGCAGGCTATTCGCGCTTGCCACATCGGAGCAGTGCCCGTATTGGTGCGAGGGGACTCGCAGCTTGGAACGCCTCGCAGTTGGCTTAAGCACGCCGCAAAAAAAGTTCTTTATCCTTGGGTTATTGGTCAGTTTGATGCCTGCTTGTATGTAGGCAAACGCAATTATGAATACTTGAGGCATTACGGCGCGCGAGCCGACCGGCTATTTTTTTCACCTCACTGTATTGACACCTTGGCTTTTGGAGATGCTGCAGTATTGGTTGACCGCAGTGCTTTGCGGGCTAGCTGGGGCTTGAAATTGCAAGACAAAGCGGTTTTGTTTGCTGGCAAATTGGTAGCTGGAAAACGGCCTGAAGATTTAGTGCGGTCAGTGGCGCAGTTAGGACAACAAGGGCGGCGTGTAGTGCTGGTTTTGGCAGGTGACGGACCCCAACGTCAATACCTGCAAGACTTGGGTGCGTCTTTGGGTGTGCCTATGGTTTTTCTTGGCTTTTGCAACCAAAGCCGGTTGCCCGCAATTTATCGCGCCGTTGACTTACTGGTCTTGCCGTCGGCCAGTGAGACATGGGGTTTGGTAGTGAATGAGGCTCTGGCTTGCGGTACGCCCTGCGTGGTGTCGGAAGCATGCGGTTGCGCGCCAGACATGATCAACCCCGGCGTGAGTGGTGAGGTGTTTGAGACCGGCAACACAGAGGCACTCGCTGTAGGGTTGACTAAAGCATTGCGCATTCACCGCGATTCAGAGCTGCTTGCCGCACATAGCGGGCGCTATTCAGTAGCGGCCACCGCCGCGGGTGTGTTGATGGCAGTGGCAGCTTTGCGACCCGGTACGTCACCATGAATTCATTGCCGGGTTTTATTTTGCAGTTGTTGCTAGTTCTGTTGGCGCTACTCGGTATGGCAGGTGACAACGGCCCGCTTACCGTGTTGGCTGTTGTGGTGCTGGGAGTTGGTATTCACCTACTGTTTCGACCACGCGTATCTCCGATTTTGCTTTTTATATTTGGCTATCAATGGTTGCAGGCAAGCACCAAGATTTTTCAGGGGAATTTTTTGGGCGTTCCCATTGATAGTTTGTCAATGTTTGGTGGTGATGTCGCTGGCGCAACAGTTTTGTCTTTGATTAGCCTTTTGTTTTTGGTATTTGGCTTGCGTTTGGGTGCTGGCCCTGGCGCTGGTGATGAACCTAAATTGTTGCGAGCCGATGCGTCCGGTAAGCCACTTTTGTATTGGTTTAATTTGTACTTGCTTGCTTTTTTAATTGCCCTTGGGATGAGTTTTTTATCCAATTTGGTGCCGGGCATGAGAATTCCATTTCTGGCGTTGGCTTCGCTAAAATGGGCTTTCTATTGGGCCTTTACTTTTGCTACTTTTAGCCAAGACTCTGGGCCGAAGCGCTTATGGCTTTTGGTTTTTTTATTGGAGTTGATTATGGGGTCTGTTAGCTATTTCTCAGATTTCAAAACGATCCTGTTCTTTACTTTGCTGGCTATGTTGCCAGCAGGGGTTCGCTTGAGTCCGGTGCGGGTGATGGGTTTATTGGCCTTGGCCGCATTGACACTTGTACTTGGTGTCGTATGGACTGCGATTAAAACGGATTATCGGGATTTCTTGAGTCAAGGTGAGCGGGCGCAAGTAGTATCGGTTAGCCATGAAGAGAGTTTTTCCAGTTTACTAACGCTAGTTGGCGATCTTGATGGATTTTCACTTAAAACGGCTGCAATGGATATGGCCGAGCGTGTTTCATACGTTGACATTTTTGCGCGGGCAGTTGACTACGTTCCGGCGACGAAACCATACCAGTATGGTGCTGTTTGGGGTGACGCAATCCGCAGACCATTTATGCCCAGACTTTTCTTCTCAGAAAAAACCGCTATCGATGATTCAAATTTCACCAATGAATTTACTGGATTGAGTTTTGGCAATAATGATTCCGGAACATCGGTTAGTATCGGTTATATCGGCGAGAGCTATATTGATTTTGGGGCCTTTTTTATGATGACCCCTATATTCATGTTGGGTTTGGGGCTTGGTATTTATTATAAATGGATATCTAGTTATCCGGCGGTTGGTGGTTTATTAAGTTCGGGTCTTGCTACTGCGACACTCTACCCGGTGGCTCAGTTAGAAACCAGCATAACGAAGCTGATTGGTGGGTTGGTGATTTCTATGTTGATGGCCTGGATTTTGGCCCACTGGGGGTTACCCTACATTCGCAGGTTTGAGAAGTAATGAATATACTTCATGTTATTCCTTCTGTTTCAGTTGTTCACGGTGGGCCAAGCAAGGCCATTGTGAATATGGAGCGCTCACTTGGTGATCTGGGTTTGGCAGTTACAACCGCCACTACCGACGACGAGGGACTTGGCCGTCACCGAGTTGGCAATCGGCAATCTATTGCTGCGACTGGTGCAACGCGCATTTACTTTCCAAAGCGGGTAGAGTTTTACAAGGTCGCGCCCAGCATGTTGCCATGGCTATGGCGAAACGTGCGGCGATTTGATGTGGTTCATATACACGCGCTGTTCTCCTTCAGCAGCATTGCCGCAGCTTGGGTGGCGCGGCTTCGGGGGGTGCCCTATGTACTTCGGCCTTTGGGCACACTCACGCGCTACGGGGTCACTCAGCGTCGTCCTTGGCTCAAACAGCTTTCGCTAGTTTGCCTTGAACGACCCGCGCTGCGCCGCGCCGCAGCAGTTCATTTCACTAGTGACGACGAAATGTGTGAAGCGGCCCAATGTGATGTTGCGATGAATGGGGTCGTGATTCCGTTGGGTATAGATTCTGCCGAGTGCGCAGACGATGCGTTAGTGCGATCACAGTTTCCTGCGCTAGGCGATGTTCGTTATTTGTTGTACCTATCTCGCCTCGACCCCAAAAAGAATGTTGAAGGATTGCTACGCGCATTCAAGCAATTCAGTCCGCAGTTCCCAGATGTCAAGCTGCTCATCGCGGGGGGTGGGGCTCTAGAGTACGTTACGACTCTAAAAACCCTGACTGATGAGCTTGGCTTGTCGGGGGGGGTGATTTGGGCAGGTTACATTGACGGAGATCTAAAAACTAGTGCGTTGGCCGGTGCGATGCTCTTTGTATTGCCATCGTTTTCAGAGAATTTTGGTATCGCCGCCGCCGAGGCTTTGATGTCGAGACTGCCTTGTGTCCTGGGGCGTGGTGTGGCGATATCCCGTGACGTGGTGATTTCTGGGGCTGGTCTGGCCGTGTCGCCAGATCCGACTAGTATCGCTGCTGGTTTGGTGATGATAATGGCTGATTCTAAATTACGTAACACGATGTCAGTAAATGCTGCTGTTTTGGCTCAATCCAGATATTCTGCTCATGCTATGGGTCTAAATCTAGTGCGGCTATATTGTAATATATTGAATAAAGTCGACCTAAACCGGAGCAATGATGTTGGTAGAAAATAGTCATTTCTTGTCGCGTGTGACGCCTGTTGTTTTGACCTTTAACGAGGCGCCAAATATTGGTCGAATTCTGAGTAAGTTACATTGGGCCCGTGAGGTTGTTGTGATTGATAGTGGAAGTGTGGATGGCACACTTGAAATTTTAAATGGTACTAAAAACGTGCGCTGTATACATCACGCATTTGAAAGCCATGCCCAACAATGGAGTTTTGCAATCAATGAATCCTGCATCGCTAGCGACTGGGTTCTAGCGCTGGACGCTGACTATTTGCTGACAGATTCGTTGGTTGAAGAAATTGCAGCGCTTGACCCAGGCGCTGAGGTTGTGGGTTACGAAACAGCCTTTCGTTATTGTATTTGGGGTCGACCATTACGCGGTACATTGTATCCACCGGTAACCACGCTTTACCGTCGCTTAAGTGCTCGTTATGTGCAGGATGGTCACACTCAACGGCTTAAATTGATTGGTGGTGTGAAGCAATTGGGCAGTTTCATTTGGCATGATGACCGAAAAGCGCTAAGTCACTGGCTGTGGGCACAAGACCGTTATGGCCGGTTGGAGGCCAAAGTTTTGTTCAAATCAAATTGGCGCAATCTGCGCTTGCAAGACTGCTTGCGGCGCCTGCTCGTGATTACACCCTGGCTTGTTCCCTTGTATTGCCTAATTGTTGGGAGGGGCATCCTGGACGGGCGCGCTGGCTTCTATTACGCGTTGCAGCGCGGCGTTGCGGAAGCGATACTCGCATTGAATTTGTTAGAACTTCATCTAGCAGGTGAAGGAAGTGCGATCTAATTGCGGCAACCGAATATAATCCGCTTATGGTTAGTTAAGTTCCTAGTTGAGTGTGATATTTCTTGGGTCATCAATATAATGCGCTATTTGCTTTCTGATGTATAAATAGCAAACAAAGCCACGCTAATTCTTACCGCTGGGATCTAATTTGATTGGAGCGCATTGTGTCTCCTGCCGAGAATTCGTGTGAATGTGAGGGGCGCAGACATTAATTTTCCTTGATGGTGGGTTATCTTTGGCGGCGGCGGTGGAGAAATTTGGAGTGCGTGTGTGAACCGCTGAATTCACGCGCTTGGAATGGATGGCTAGTGGCTTTGAGAGTTTGGTCGACAAAGCGCGAAGAAGTGCTCCTCGGAAAATTTCTTCGGAGCAATTGAACAAGGTGCTTAATTCCGCACGTCGCAAACCGCTGACAGCCAAAGCACTGCTGGCGAAGCTTGTTGATGGAGGCGGCGAATTGGGGCACTTGAACACGCTGACAGGGCCCTGAAGGCTGCTGGGTTCGTTTGGAAACGCACTCGCCATTCGCTCAAAAAAAAGTGATGACGCTGACTTCAGACGAGCGCAGATAGAAATCGAATTGCTCATAGAGCAAGCGGCTCCTTCTTGGCAATGCACCGATCCACAAAGCCAAAACGAACTTGCACATTATTAGATACTTAGAAACACAGGGCGTCAGTTTTTATTTCTTGCCGTTCTATAGCCATGCAGCCTTGAGTTTAATAAGGTTTTGATTTTTTTGATTTTAGCGAGGTTTACCGCTGGGTTTTGGCGTGGATCGATGTTTTGGTCAAGGCCAGGATAAAATGTTTAAAAGGTTGGAGCTGGAATGACAATAGTTTTGGGACTCAATGCCTTTCATGGCGACTCATCCGCGTGCTTACTCCGAGACGGCGTATTAGTCGCTGCTGTAGAAGAAGAGCGCTTTCGACGCATCAAACATTGGGCGGGTTTCCCGAGTGAATCCATCCGCTATTGTCTGGCGGAGGCCGGCATCAGCCTAGCGCAGGTAGACCATGTAGCCCTTAACCAGGACGGCAAAGCCAATCTGGGTAAAAAGTTGACCTACACCATTACCAAGCGGCCAGATCTGGGCATGGTGTTAGACCGTTTGCGCAATAAGCGTGAGCGCGCAGGCGTGGCAGACCATTTGGCGACGGCCTTCCCTGGCGATGTCTTCAAGGGTCAGGTGCATCAGGTAGAACACCATATGGCCCATTTATCGTCAGCGTTTCATGTGTCGCCGTTTGAAGAGGCTGTGGTAGTGTCGGTGGACGGTTTTGGTGATTTTGCTAGCGCGGCGTGGGGTGTGGGCCGGGGCACGAATATTGAGGTCGAGGACAAGGTTTATTTCCCCCATTCACTGGGTATTTTTTATCAAGCACTGACGCAGTATATTGGTTTTCCGCACTATGGCGATGAATACAAGGTTATGGGCTTGGCACCTTATGGTCGGCCGGTGTATTTGCCGCAAATGCGCAAGATAGTACTGCTTCAGCCAGACGGCAGTTTCAAGCTGAATCTGGCCTGTTTTCGCCATCACAACGAGAAGGTGGAATATGAATGGGAGGGCGGTACGCCCAGTGTGGGCACCTTGTTCAGCCAGGGGCTGATCGATCTGATGGGCCCGGCACGGCAGCAAAACGAGCCGCTTACTCAGCACCACAAAGACATTGCTCGATCTGTTCAGGCCATGTATGAAGAGGCGTTCTTTCATCTGCTCAACACTCTGCATGCGCGCCACAAACTTGACGCAGTTGCGGTGGCTGGAGGCTGCGGCATGAATTCGGTTGCCAACGGCAAGATCTTGCTCAAGACACCGTTCAAGCAGGTCTATGTGCAGTCAGCGGCCGGCGACGCTGGTGGTGCCATTGGTGCTGCTTATAGCGTTTGGCATGAGCTGGGGGGGGCGCGTGGCCCAATGCATGACCATGCTTACTGGGGGCCGCATTTCAGCAATGAGCAAATTGGGGCGGTGCTTGAGGCCAAAGCTAACGATATTTCCAGCCAAGGCTGTGTGGTGACGCGTATTGACGACGAAGAGGCCTTGTGTAGCCAAACCGCCGCAGCCGTGTCGCGGGGCGAGGTGGTGGGCTGGTTTCAAGACCGCATGGAATGGGGCCCGCGCGCCTTGGGCAACCGCTCAATCGTGGGCGACCCGCGCCGCGCTGACATGAAAGATATCTTGAATCTGAAGATCAAACGCCGAGAGTCCTTCAGGCCGTTTGCCCCTTCGGTGCTGCAAAGTGCTGTGGGCGAGTGGTTTGAACAAGATGGCGACGTGCCCTTCATGATGCAGGTGTATCAGATACGCGAGGAGAAGCGCGCACTGATCCCCGCCGTGGCCCATATAGACGGTTCAGGCCGCTTACAAACCGTGTACGCCCACACCAATCCGCGGTACCACGCCTTGATAAGCGCCTTTTGCGCCCAGACCGGTGTGCCGATGGTGCTCAATACAAGTTTCAATGAAAACGAACCTGTGGTTTGCACTCCGACCGAAGCGTTATACTGCTTTTTGCGAACCAAGATGGATGTCCTGGTAATGGGGAGCTGGGTGATTCGGCGTGAGTAATGAGCTAGATATTTGCGCCTAGGCCTTCCCATTTGAAAATATCGGTGATCACGGCGGTTTACAACCGCACCGAATTCATTGCCCAAGCGATGCAAAGCTTTCGAGCTAGGTCTTGGCCGAACTTTAATTGTCGAAGCTATCTTTTTGAATGCTGACGCATTGGAAATCAATGAGGTTTAGTCCGCTCTGAGGTAACGTTTTTTGAGAGCGCTGTTGCTTTGACAATGGCTATAGCAGTTCGTAATATCGCTGCCTTGGCAGTGGTTGCAGGTAACCCTGCCAAGACAGTTAAACAAAGTGTCGTTTTTTTATAGGGAGCAGTAGAGGAATGTGGAATTTACTCAGCTATGTGTGGTCACACCCGCTTAATGCAAGCGGAAAGTTGGCTGCACTTTGGCGCGTGTTGCGTTGGCAAACAGCTTCGCGTTTGATGACGGATGCTATCGCGCTGCCTTTTGTTGCAGGCACTTGGCTGTTTGCCATTCGTGGTATGACAGGTGCCACCGGCAACTGGTATTGCGGATTGCATGAAGTTAACGAGATGGCGTTTGTGTTGCATTTGTTGAGACCGGGCGAGCACTGTGTTGATGTAGGCGCCAATGTGGGTAGTTACACAATCCTTGCTGCTGGCGGGGCGAAGGCGCGTGTGACGGCGGTTGAGCCGATACCTTCGACGTTTGCGCATTTGCAGCGCAACGTGATGCTGAATGGCTTTGTCGACCAAGTGCGGTGCTGTCAGGCCGGTCTTTCAGAGGCGCCTGGGTCGCTTCGGTTTTCATCTGGTCTGGATACGGTGAATCACGTGCTGGCTGAAGGCGAAGATTTGCTTGCCATCGACGTACCTGTCCTCCGACTGGATGACCTGGTAGGGCACGACGTGCCAACGCTGATAAAAATTGACGTTGAAGGGCATGAATTGGCGGTACTGCGTGGGGGCACACAAACTTTGCAAGATGTGCGCCTGCTGGCGGTAATTATGGAAACCAATGGCAGCGGTTCCCGTTACGGAGTGGGCGATGGCGCGTTGATTGACGTCATGCGCGAGCACGGGTTTGCCCCATATGGCTATGACCCATTTGGGCGCCGATTGGTAGATGTCTCTAAGTCGAACGGCAACACGGTATTTGTGCGCAACAAGGCAGAAGTTGAATCACGGGTGAAGGCGGCGCCAAGATTCAAATTGGTTAATGGCGATATCTAGGTCCAATTTGAAGATTTCAGTGATCACGGCGGTTTACAACCGCGTCGACTCGATCGCACAGGCTGTTCATAGTGTGCAAGCGCAGTCTTGGACTAACGTTGAGCATGTGCTGATCGATGGGGCGTCCACAGATGGCACCTTGGATGTGCTTCGGGCCGTGCTGAACGCGCAGACGGTGTTGCTGAGCGAGCCCGACAAGGGCATATACGATGCGCTGAACAAAGGCTTGGCACATGCCTCAGGTGATGTCATTGGGTTGATGCATTCAGACGATTTTTATGCTGACAACGACGTGCTACAGAGTGTGGCTGCGGCCTTTGCAGACCCGGATGTCGACGCCGTTTATGGTGATCTGGACTATGTGGCCAAGGCCGATACGTCGCGCATCATTCGTCGCTGGCGGTCGGGGCAGTACAACCCTGCCAAGTTGGCGCACGGTTGGATGCCGCCGCATCCCACGCTGTATTTGCGTCGCAATGTTATTGAGCGTTGGGGTGGTTTTGATACCCGGTTTAGGATCGCGGCCGATTACGACGCGATGCTGCGCTATTTGGCACAAGGCCAGATTCGTCCGGTCTACATTCCCCGCGTTTTGGTCAAGATGCGCGTCGGTGGCGAGAGCAATCGCTCGCTGGCCAGAATTTGGCTCAAAACCCGCGAAGACTATTCGGCACTGCGCTGCAATGGGGTGGGTGGTGTCAGGGCGCTGCTTTGGAAGAATTTGAGCAAGTTGGGGCAGTTTTTTTGAGCAATGTGGTGATTCGTGCAAGCCCTGCCAGCGAGCGGCGATGCGTGTTTTGCCGTGGCTACAAATTGGAATTGCTCTTGTTTCAATGTATTTTTCTCCTGGATAATATATTCGTTGGGGATTGGGTGTCAAACTATGTTGCCTCTTTATTATACGGAGACGCCTTTATTGGGCAATTCAGAATACCGAACAAAATTATCCCTATGTACCCTACCGAAAGAAGACTGAATGCGTCGAAAGTACATTGACACATGGCGAACCATCGCGGTGACACTGGTAATATTTTCGCATCTCCGTCTGAATAGCAACTTCGCGAAAATGCTGTCGGTGTTAGATGTTTCATTTCTGACGTCGTACGGGCAGCTTGGTGTATTTATATTCTTTTTTATTAGTGGCTACATTGTAAGTCATACCTGTTTCCAAGAGCTAGAGAAAACAGGGGAATTTTGCATTCGTGGATTCTACATTCGTAGGGTTTATCGAATTGCACCTCCGCTACTTATATACTTGTTGACATGCTTAGTGTTGGGTCGAGCGGAAATTATTGTATTTCCGATCAGCGAAGGATTAGTATCCGCCGCCTAGCTTTGTAATATATCGCAGCAATTGTTTCCTTGCGGGTGGTATACTGGGCATACATGGAGTCTTGCCTTCGAAGAGCAATTCTATCTACTTTTTCCTACGCTCTTCGCTGCGATTCAGCTAGGTAGGCGAGTACATCCTGCAACCGCTGTCGTCGTACTGCTTTCAATCATGCCAATGGCGTTGCCTATAAGTTGGATTGGTAGGTCGGGATTTGTTCTAATTTACGCATTGTTTGGGGTTGGTTATTTCTGTGCAAAGTACGAGGATCAATTGGTCTCGATCTTGGGGCGCGCGCCCTTGGTGTTTATTTCGGTGTCGATTATAATAACATTTATGCCGCTCGGCATATTTGATTTTCCAGCATTAGGTAAGTATTACAAGTTCATGTACATTGCTTCCGTTCCATTGATGGTTCTTGCGTCCTCGCAGGTTTCTGGGATTTTTGGTTGCATATTAAATAATGTTGCCCTGGCGTACATCGGTAGAATATCGTATTCGATATACCTTTGGCAGCAAATAGTTACGTCGTTGCCTTTTCACGAATCCTCTCTCGCAATTCAGTTATTCGCAATTGCGCTAGTTGTCTTAGGCTGTGCGCTAAGTTTTCGTTTTATAGAAATGCCACTGATAGGCATAGGAAGACGGCGGTCACGGGCGATTGCATCTACCTAAGTTCGCCGGGGTCGAGTCATTCTGGTGATGCTGAGCGCGGGCGAGAAGTCGACCCAAAAGCGGGATATCCGCCGTGCCCTGAAGCTACTTGCTGATCTCGGAGACGATCTATGACCAAGCCCAAAGCCCCCCTGAAGCTTGTCGCATTTGATGCGGCGCGCTACCTTGACGACGACGAAGCAATCGCCGAGTACATGACCGCCGTGCTGGATGCAAACGATCCAGATTTGCTACTGCTGGCGCTCAGCGATGTAGCGCGGGCCAAAGGCATGGCTCAGGTGGCCAAAGATGCCGGGCTTGGCCGGGAGAGCCTCTACAAGGCGCTGGCGCCCGGTGCCAAGCCTCGATTTGAGACGGTGATGAAAGTGGCCCGTGCGCTCGGCGTCAAGTTCACAGCGCACCCGGTTTAAACCGCTTTGAAGGCGCGGTCTAGTCCGCCAATCAACCGGGACTTGACAGCATGCGAAAGGCCAATGATCGTGAGCAAACTCGCCTCGCCCCGTACCTCGGGCTCTGATTTGGCGCGCGTGGACGCGCATCAAATCAAGCCTCACGAGTACAAAGAGCTGCCCGAACTCACGGACGAGATGCTCGCTCGTGCCGACGTCAACAAGGGTGGCCGCCCTCGATCAGCAAGCCCGCGCCAACTGATCAGCCTTCGCCTGCCGCCTGAAGTTATTGAACGCTGGCGCGCCACCGGGCCCGGTTGGCAAACCCGTATGGCTGAGCGCCT
>JAYUED010000150.1:0-3874 GCA_043739385.1 Betaproteobacteria bacterium
GTCGCGATGCCTGTCCAGCGTGAGCGCAAATTCATCATGTGACCGACGATACGCAGCATCCAGTGACGGCCGGTGATGCAGACATCGAATCTGCCCCAACGATGCAAGCCACTGCTGAGTGCCTGGTTGACACAGTCAACCGCACCCGTTGGCAATTGGGTATCGGCATGTAGAAACAGCAAGGTCTGCCCACTTGCGCGTGCCGCACCTGCATTCATTTGCCTCGCACGTCCAGGCAACGAATTCACCACCGTAAAGCCAGCACACTCAACCATCGCGACCGATCCGTCCGTACTGCCGCCATCGACAAACAGCACCTCGCAACCATGGCGGGTCAAGGGCAGCAGCCGCTCCAACAGGGCTGGCAGGGCCAGCGCTTCATTGAGTATCGGCACAATGATGGAAAGCATCACGGTTTGCCACTCTTAGCGAGGCCGCCGGCAACGTTCAGTCGCCAGTCATAGTCCAGGAACTCAATGTCAAGCTTGCCCGCTGACAGGTGGATGGCAGTGTCAGCATTCAACGCCAAAGGTCCGCTGTACAGCGCCAAAAATTGACCTAATGAATTGGCACCACGCCATCCTTTTTCAAAGTCTGGCCGGTACCATTTGAAAATGCTAGACACCTTGAGCGTGTCGGACTCGACTCGATTGCGCGTTCGGTCAGATAGAAACATTTGGGTCGCGTCCTCCAGCTGTGCGTTCAAGCGTTCGGCTACATAGGCTTCAGCGCGTAGTGCCGGGCAACCAATGCTGGCACAGTTCACTGCAAAATGGATGCGTGGGTCGTTGTAACGACCTGAGCCGCGAATCAGGCTGTGTTCAATATCGTCCAAAGACCGGGTTTCACCTAACAAGGCAATGAAACGCTTTTTCCAGGGTGATTGGATGAAAGAGCCTAGGTCTTTGATGGATTTGATGCCTGGGTAACCAGTAAGCACCAGTTCCACAGTCCAGGCGTTGTAGGCATTAATCAAAAACGCCAGTTGCACCGGGTTGCTCCAGCGGTCAAACTCAGGCTGCGTTACTTTGGATGTACTTGCCAGATAGGATTGAAGGGCGGTACGGTCCGCCGCGAATCCGGCGTAATCTACCTCGCTGGCCTGTCCATTGCGTAAGGTCCGAACATGTTTCTTGAGCAGCGTGTCCCAGGCGGTATTGTCAAGCCCTTCTGCCTGTGCCAAGCCAGCCATGCTTGCGAACAGACACAGCGCAAGAATAATCCTTCTAAGCATCTCGATTAACCTCGCTTCCAGGCATGAAACCGCCCTAACAGGGCCAGCACTTTTTGTGGTGCATGAGCACGCTTCCATTCACCCGCCACATATTTATTGGCCTCCGCCAGCGTCGGGTAAGTGTGGATGGTGCCCAAAATCTTGTTCAAGCCCAAACCATGTTTCATGGCCAGTACAAACTCAGCCAGCAAATCACCGGCGTGTTCGCCGACGATGGTCACGCCCAGAATGCGGTCTTTGCCCGGCACTGTCAACACTTTGACAAATCCGTGCGCCGTCCCATCGGCTATGGCGCGGTCCAGGTCGTCAAGGCCATATTTGGTAACTTCATAGGGGATGTTCTTTTCCTTGGCATCCTGCTCATTGAGACCCACGCGCGCCACCTCGGGCTCAATAAAGGTCGCCCACGGCACCACTGAGTAATCCACCTTGAACTTCTTGAAATCGCCAAACAACGCATTGACCGCTGCGTACCAGGCCATGTGGCCCGCCGTGTGGGTAAATTGGTAGGGACCAGCCACATCGCCTGCCGCATAGATGTTGGGATACAGAGTTTCCAGATAGTCGTTCACTGCCACGGTGCGCTGGGTGGGAATACCCAAATCTTCCAGTCCATACCCTTGCAAGCGGGCCACGCGGCCCACGGCACAGAGTAGTGCATCAAACTCAATGCGCTTTTCAACACCTTGATGCTCAACCACGATAAATTTGCGCTCGCTCTCGCGTTCGCAGCGCAATGCCATGTGGCTGGTCAGAACGTCGATACCGTCGTGGGTCAGAGAGTCGCGGGCCAAGTCAGAAACCTCGATGTCTTCACGAATCATGATGCGTGGGGCCATCTCGATTTGCGTCACCTTGGAGCCCAGGCGCGCAAAGCTCTGTGCCAGCTCGCAACCAATGGGACCGCCACCCAAGACGACCAGACGCGCCGGTGGTGTATCAAGTTTGGCAAATTCGTCCCACAGCGTGTCACTGGTGACATAGCCCACGTCATCGAGCCCAGGCAGCGGTGGCACGAAAGGACGGGCACCAGCGGCAATCACGATCGAACGGGTGGTCAGACGCTGAGTACCGCCGTTGTTCAATTTAATTTCAACTGTCCAAGGATCGATGATCTTTGCGTAACCTTCAAGCACTTCCACGCCAAGCTTGGTGTAGCGTTCCACACTGTCGTGCGGAGCCACAGCAGCAATGACCTCATGCACACGGGCCATGACCTTGCTGAAACTAAACTTGGGATCGACCGCGCTCAAACCATGATTTTCGGCATGACGCATCTGGTTGGCGATACGGGCCGACTTGATCAACGCCTTGCTGGGCACGCAACCATAGTTCAGGCAATCACCGCCCATCTTGTGCGCTTCAACCAGAGTCACTTTGGCCTTCACCGCTGCCGCAATGTAGGAAGTGACCAAACCTGCGGCACCCCCGCCAATGACCACCAGATTGCAGTCAAACTTTTTTGGGCGTTGCCATTTCGCATAGACGCGGCGACTCTGCAGAAGATTCATGAATTTTTTGGCCAGCATGGGGAAGACTCCGAGCAGTGCAAAAGAGAGCAGGAGGCCGGGTGACACAATACCCGACAAGCTAGTAATTTGGGCTAATTGGGTGCCAGCATTGACATAGACGAGGGTGCCAGCCAACATGCCCAACTGACTGACCCAGTAGTAGCTGAGTGTCCGCACAGGCGTCAAACCCATGAGTAAATTCACTAGAAAGAATGGGAAGATCGGCACCAGTCTCAAGGTGAACAGGTACAGCATGCCATCTTTAGCCATGCCTTCGTTGATGGCTTTGAGCCGGTCTCCAAAGCGACGTTGAATAGCGTCGCGCAGCACATAGCGCGATGCCAAAAACGCCGAGGTGGCACCGATGCTCGAGGCGAACGACACAAGGACCGTGCCCACGGACAAGCCAAACAACGCGCCTGCCGCTAGGGTCAGGATCACCGCGCCCGGCAGTGACAAGGCAGTGGTAACGACATAGACTGCAAAGAAGGCTAAGGCTACTCCCAAGGGCGATGCTGCACGCTGTGCCTCAAACTGTCCCAGGCTGGCTTTCATGCCATCGAGGGTCAGGTAGTGATTCAAATCCAGCGCAAAGAATCCAAAGGCCAGCAAGCCAGCTGTGACAAGAATCAGTATTTTTTTCATGGGTTGCACTGAGCGTTCGACTTTGGTGAGGCAACAAACTATCGCCCTTTGCAGCCATAGTCGCAACCCACCCTCGGTTTCTTACACACGCGAACATATCGCATGGTCAGCCAGACGATCTCTATGTCTGCAAGTGAGGCAAGCTAACAGTCAGAGTCACACACCCAGAAGCTTGGGCAATTCGTCAAACCCATCGACGACAATATCGCAATCCGGGTGCGGTGTGGGGTCTGGTGGACCCTCTGGGCCCCATTCGTCCGGCCTGCGGACAAAGGCTGTCTTGAAACCACAGGCTCGGGCAGCATTCAAATCGAAGTTGTGGCAGGCAACCATCAAAATTTCTGACGGCTCCATGCCCAGCCATTGCGCAGCCTTCAAATAGGCTTGCGGGTTGGGTTTGTAAACACCGATCATTTCGCACGAGATCACGGCATCCCAGTCCAGATCGTTTTTTCGGGACACATCCAGCACCAGGGACAGCGGC
>JAYUED010000151.1:0-3838 GCA_043739385.1 Betaproteobacteria bacterium
TTGACGGCGCTCCAGGAGTGCGAGGCGATGCGCTGGTGGAAGTAGTCCGTCAGC
Source organism: Betaproteobacteria bacterium (assembly GCA_043739385.1). Taxonomy (GTDB): domain Bacteria; phylum Pseudomonadota; class Gammaproteobacteria; order Burkholderiales; family Burkholderiaceae_C; genus Defluviibacillus. Next base: position 55 of record JAYUED010000151.1, read on the forward strand.
TGGTCCTCGCTCAGGGTGTCGATCTGCCAATCGAAATGTTCGCCCATGGTGCGGATGGTGCGGGCGCAGGCGTCCACCGTCTTGGCCTGAAGGCCTTGGCGTTTGAGGTGTTTGAGATGGCTGGCGTAACGCTGCGCGAACGACGGGCTGGCTTTGTTCAGTGGCATCATGGGGGAGATCCTTCGATGAGATGTTTTGCACAATCAGGTCGCCAGACTTGACGGCATGACCATGCACATTACATCGTGGGACGGGGCATTGGACTGGCTCCGCGCAGCGGCTTCGTCCAACCCTTCCATTGGTAATTGGGGGAATTGTTTCTCTACGTCCGTAGGGACGTGCGGCGTGAGCCGCACAACTCCACGTTAGCCGACAAAAATACAGGCGGGCGCTGGCTTGCTGCATACTTTGCGTTGTTGTGTTGCAAAAGGAGCGCTAGCATGGGAAGCGTCAAATCAATTGAGAATGCTGTTGGATCGCTGTCCCCTGTGGAGCTTGATGAATTCAGGCGGTGGTTCGATGAATTCGATGCCAGTGCATGGGACAGGCAAATTGAGCAGGACGCAGCTGCTGGCAAGCTTGACCAGCTGGCCGCAGACGCGCTTGCTGACTACCGTGATGTAGGGTCGGCGAGGCAGCTTTGAAGTTGGTGGGTAATTAGGGTCGCCAGTAACTGCGGTCGTATTCCAATTAAGGCTTAGCCACCACTGGCGTTGCCTTCAACATCGCCTTTTCTCCACCTGCCACCTCGCGCGCAGCGCGTTTCACGAGGTCTGCATCCAGCGTGGTGAAATCTGCACAGCCTTCGCTCAAGGCCAGATGAAGCGCATCGGCAAAGTCCCATCCCTGCGCTGCCCTAGCTGCGGCCGACAGCACAGCCGCGCGCTCGCCAACCACCACGTTGCCAAGGGCGGTTATTTTGGCAATCGCCTGGGCTACCACCTTGGGGGCAAAAGCGTAGCGTGACCGCAGCACCCATTCAAGCTCCAGCACTACTGTCACGGGTATGAAAATAGTGCCTTCAGTCAGCAGCGCAACCGCACGCGCTGACTGTGCTGTGTCGTCATTGACGATGGCGCGCACCAGCACATTGGTATCAATAGCACGCACGGCTTAACCCTTGTAATCAGTAACGCGCATGTCGCTGATGGCAACTTTGGGGCCGTCGTACTTGAGCAGCGCCTGGACTTCTTTCAGACTCGCGGTTTTTTTAGCGGGTGCAGGGGTAATTTGCGCGCTTTTACCGCTGACTTTGACGTTGACCCGCATGCCTGGTGCCAGGCCTAACGCTTTGCGTACAGCGACGGGCAGCACGATTTGGCCTTTGGTGGAGATTAATACGGCGCTCATGGTTTGCCTTTGAATAAGTTTTACTTAGTGGGTATTTTATCGCTTCCGGTGCATTTTACAAAAAGAAGTCAAAAGGGTCACAAAGAAGTCAAAGGCGTCAGGTCTTGCAATGATGCATTTGCTTGATTGCAAAACCTGAACCCAAAGCATACGCCCGAGGGCTGCTGTGCTTCACCGTGCACAACCCAAAGCACTGGTCAAGGCCGTCGCTTACGCAGGCGGCGTCAACGATCTCTCGTATTTCACCCGCGTCTTCAAGCGCCAGTTCGGCGTCTCCCGAGCGACTAGCAGGTGGGCGCAAGATTGTCCTAGTGAATGGCAGGATTGTCCTAACGCTCTTGGCTTGGTTGGCGCTAAGCTGGGCTCGCATGAGGGTACGGACTTGCGGTATCACATATGTGTTATTGCAAGACCTGACCGAATACTGTTCGTTTAAGGTGCGTTTGCGGGTAAACTTCTGAGCTCGACCCACCGTAGTCTCCTTTGGTAGGCCAGCCAGGAAATGTGTTGTAAAGCAAGGCTCCCGTACTTTAAGCAAACAGGTTTAAGACCTGACCCAGTGGTCTCACATTCCGGGTGGTGGGCGCGGGTATTGCCGACATACGCTGGAGACTTCCCAAGCTTTATTCACCACGATACTTGAGAAATTATCGTTTGGAGGAAATGACCATGCCGCTTCTGTCAGAACTTTTTCGGGGCGATTCTAAACTGGAGAACGCTACGATACATGATAGCGCCCACATTTTACCGGGTTCGTCTGGGCCGCATGTTGAGAAAATTCAGGTTGCTTTGATGCTCTTGGATTCTGCATCTATAGCGCCGAGAGAACTGGTGATCGATCTCTACGGGGAGACAACGGCCGCGTCCGTATTGGCTTATAAGCGCAAGCGCAACATCGTCAATCGAAGCTATCAATCAACAGCGGACAATATCGTCGGCAAGATGACGATTGCCTCACTTGACAGTGAAATGGCAAAGCGAAGCGCTATCCAGAAGCGCTGCGGTTGCGACTACACGCCAGCGGGGGAGCCCAAACGTAAGCGGCACTTTTTTGCATTCGCCTCTTCAGGGGCGGGACTGTTAAACGTCAACGCACCCGCAGTTCAATCCACGTTAGACATGGCTTTGGCGGCGATACCCACAGCGCTCATGATGCGGAACAAAGCCAAGCAAGCTCTGGATGAGTTGATTTCAGGCTCCAATACGAAACTGAGCGCGCTTTGCTTGGAAGCATTAAAGCGGCATTACAAAGTCTCCCGCGCAGAAGATGTTGATCGCGTCGCGCGCAAGGTTCGGAACTCGCTCGCGGAGGTGGTGAGCCGACTGCTATCAGCGAGAGCCTGGCTACGACAAGGGAAAGGGGGAGGTTTCGCTGAGACGCCGCAACCGCGAGATGGCCATACATACATCATGGCGAATTACTCGGTTGCCGGACGCTTGCTCCGGCCGACGATACTCATCCATGAAGCATTTCACGATTTGAGTGGTTTCAACGAAGATTTCGGTGGCAACCCAGTAGTGGATCAAGCCGCCAAATATCACCAGAACGACACCAGAACGCAGTTGATTAATGCCTACGCCATGAGCCAATTCGTGCTGCATATCAGCGAGGAGCAGGAAAAGATCCTCGGCGACACAGAGTAAGCCGCCATCCATGGTCGTATCTATCACTTCTTGAATACTGAACCGAGAAAAAGGAGTCAAAGGAGTCAAAGGGGTCAGATACCGTCTTGAAATCAAGTAAATGCATCATTGCAAGACCTGACCCAATACTGTTAGATTAAGGCGATTTTCGCCATCATCCGCATTGCGATAGCGTTCGTAGAACTGGTTCAAAAACGGCCTAATCTAACAGTATTGAGACCTGACCCAATACTGTTCGTTTAGAGTATCGGAGCCTTGGTTTACAACACATTTCCTGACTGGTCTACCAAGAGAGACTTCGGTAGGTAGAGCCCTGGAGTTTTCCCGCAAACGCACCTTAAGCGAACAGTATTGAGACCTGACCCTAAAGCAGACCCTTGACCCCAAAGCAGACCCAAAATGGCCAGCACCAGCATGTGGGCCGAGGGCAGCGCCACTGGGCTTTCCTGAAAGGCGGGCTGCAAACCGAAGCCCAGCCACAGGCGCTGGAAACTGCCGTGCGCAACATGGATGACATTAAGTCGGTCATCAGCGTGCTGATGGCGGGTGCTAATGGCACGCCACGCTGCAAAGTGGCCGCGCCGACGCAGAAATAGCTGAAGTTTGCCATTTTTAACAATGAAATAGACCTCTAGACCTTGTCCAGTATACATAGTTAGCTATAGTAACAATAGCAGTGCGCCAGCGCAAGCCGGCAGATCGTAGTTGATGAAAGTTCAATACTGGGAAGAAATGGCGAATCACTCAGACCCCGAGTCATGCGTTGTGCGTCGCGAGGTGTACATCGAAG
>JAYUED010000152.1:0-3832 GCA_043739385.1 Betaproteobacteria bacterium
AGCAACTCAATGGGTACGTCGGACTCGGGAAAATCATCGATTACTTTTTGAAGATCGTGCAAACCGTCTAGTGAAATGGACAAACGTATTGTTACATTGAAGTTTGGTGGCGTCCCAACGTTTTTCAGAGCAGAGCGAGCTGATTCGTGTCGGAGGCTGGGCCCGAATGTATTTGGGTGGCTTAAGCAATTGCTTTATTGGGACAGTTTCAAGCATGGACAAACTCAGGATTATTAGGATTTCATGCAGGCTGTGGCGGTCAAGATGCAAACGTTTCTTCTCAATGGCAGTCAACAGGCAGGTGTAGATACGCATGATTTGCCAACGCAAGAACAAAAAAAGATGAAGTACTGCTCTCTGTCGGTCGCCAGCTTGGCCCTTCTGTGGTACGGCGCAGCCCATGCCCAAACTGAAAACACCAGCACCAACACCAGCACTTGGCCGGCCCACAACCGCTACGTTGCGCTAAACCTCGGCCAACAGCAGCAGCAATACCGCGAGCTAGACACCCAAGGCTTAACCACCAACGGCACCCTCAACGCCGAAACTGGCCGTCAACAACACCTGGGCGCAGCCGTCAGCTACCAAACCACCAGCGGCTGGCTGCTGGGCCTGGATGCCCAGCGCCAAACCGGAGCCACCGCCTACAGCGGTTACCTGCAGGCAGGCAACGGCAGCCTAAGTGTCAAGTCCCGCCCGCACAGGCAACGTCGCCACCCGGTAGAGCGTACACATCGGGTATTCCCTGAACGGCGACACCCGGGCATTGCAAGCTGTAGCCCATTCATTACCCAATCACTTTTGAGAAAGCACAAAAGCCCCATGCGATACCAACCCATCAAAACCCAGCAGACTGTCATCAGTGCTGTCAGTTTGGCTGCAACACAACTGATCATTCATTCAGACATAGGAGCAAAGATGAGAAATTTATTTGAGGGAAGTAAATTAAATTTAATGGCTGGGGGCTTAGTGCTTGCAGTGCTTACCGCGTGTGGTGGAGGCGGTGGAGAGGGGAGTACTCACGGCCAACAATTTTCGAGCCCGAATATTACCTTCAGCGGAACGGCTGCGACAGGAATGCCTGTAGCTAATAGCAAGGTGGTAGTTGTTTGTGCATCGGGTAGCGCTGTGACTACAACCACCACTGTGGAAGGGAATTACACTTTAAGCCTCACTGACAAGTTGCCATGCGTGTTCACCGTTAAATTACCAAACGGCGACGTGCTTCACTCTCTGAGCAATCAAGACGGCATAGTAAATATCACGACTTTTACAGAGCTTGGCTACCAAGTTGCAAATGCAGATCCAACTAAACTCGATTCCGCAAAAATGCTGATCAATAAATCTCTGCGCCAAGACTTTGGTATATTCTTTGACGGTGATCCATTTACTACGCCATTTATAGCAAACCGTATCGGGTATGACTTTGAGCTGGAACGGTTTTCTTTAAAAATCTCGGAGGCATACCCGTCAAATACTGGTGCTGGAGTCGTGCTTCCGATTTCAAACTATTCGCGTGATATCACTACGGGCACTACACCGTCAGCTATAAGTAACCCTGCGACAAACACAATTAAAGTTTGGTTGACTGCTGCCGCAGTGAATACATTGTCATTTCTCGATAGCGCTCTTCCAAAGTCTTTTGTGGTTGATACTTCACAGTATCAAAATCAGCCCGATTTTGTCCGAATTGTAGGTGGCTTTGGTGCAAATACATGGAATTATCTTCTTGCTATGCCAGCGGAAGCGGTCGTCGTTGCCTCTGACAACTTAACGGCAAGCTTGATTAAATTCGGACATAAAGATGCTGCCACTGGGAGCATTGTCTGGGATTTCACGGAGTCGGGCAATGTTGGATGGCAACTTTTGAAGGGCACTGCTACAGCCATCGGCTCTGTAGCATCACCTGGAAAAGCTGTAGGTGCGCTATGCGCAACTTCAAATGACTTAAGCAATGGTGCCGGCGGCGGGGTTAGCTACGAAGATAATAAAACTTATTGTGATTCGCTCGCTAGTATTAGTGACATTTTCTTTTCAGCGAAAGATTTTATTGGTAATGCAAGAGATGTGGGAATTGCAGCCTCTAAATTCAAAACCTCATGGATATTGCAGTACAAAAACAAAACTGCGTTAATGACGATTGCGAGATCAAGATCGCTTAAAAACATGTTTAAGGGCGCGTTTGACTACGCCATAGAAGTGTCTGATGTGAACGATGCATTTTCAGTGAATAACTTAAATGCCGTACGCTCTGAGTATGCTTCGGTGATGCGAGAAATGGGTTTCGCCTCATTAGAGATTGATGCGAGTCTAAAGATGATTGCGTGTCCGGCAAGAACTCTGATAAACGGAGTTGGCCAGTGTGAGACGCCCCTTGCTAGCAGCCTTACGCCTGCTACCCCCGCCAGGGTCGGAAGCACCACCACTTTCAACATCACAGGCACTAATCTGCCCCCTACGGACCACCTGGACATCACATTTAATGGTTGTACAAATATCCAGTTTGTTAGCCAGTCGGCAGCGCAGCATCAGTTCACCTGCACCCCGAACGTTGCAGGCACGCTGACAGCCGTGATCCGCACATTGCCCGGCACCACGCCGCTGGGTTCGTTCCCTGTTGCGGTATCAACGGCCCCGTTACTTTGTACTCCTCCACAGGTGCAATCGAATGGTGCGTGCATAACTCCAGCAAATGCGCCGATAAATATACCCGCCACCAGTTTCGCGAACGGGTTGAACGTAGCTTTGTCTGCGAATGGTTATGGCACTGACACTTTGATGAATGCTCCGCCTTATGGAGGGGTCGCCAACGCTGCAGATTGGATGATCAATGCGCCGCCAGGAAAGTACGAGTTATTTGCAACCTATGCATCTGGGTTGTCGCGTCCCGTCACAATATCTTTTGATGGAACCACCGTGTTTACCAATGCGCTTGCTGCTGTGACAGGTGGATTTTTTCCAGCGAATAGGCAGACACTCTCACAAGGTATCGTACAGCTGCCGACAGGTGCAATCCGCATGAGGGTAACAAGAGGCGACGTCTTCCCGCATATCAAAGCATTTACTTTGGTGCCAGTTTCACAAATTGATGGCTCATTTCAGGTTAATGCCAACGCCCGGCTTGGGACATCATTTACCGTACCAAATGGAGTTACGTCCTGCACCTTTAATGCGACTGGGAATTGGCTGAATAATGGGGTGACTTCAAACGCGAATGGAGACCCTACATTTCCTCGTAACGTTACTCTATACCTTCAATCAGCATATTTCTTTTCGCTCATCGCAAAATCGACGAATGGCTATCAGTTCATTGGTGTGAGTCAGGTGATTTCTGTTGCTGCTGGGCAAACCTTTTCATTTATGACGAATGAAGGAGTAAGTACTAGCGATTTTTATTACGACAATTCCGGCTCATTGTTAGTTTCATATACCTGCCACTAAAACGACTGTTTTTTGAAATACTCATCAAATCCATCATCATAATAAAATATATCGTCATTTGCATTCGCCACCGTTGCCCTGCTTTCTTTGGCCGCTGCCGCAAGCGCGCAGAGCGAGGCGGCTGGCGTGGCGCTTTCGACCGAAGAGGCAACGGTCTTCATCAAGGGAAAAAGCCTTTCGGCTACACGCCTTGCGTGCGGAGCGCCTTCGCTGCAGTTCAACGACAACGGCGCGATGTATGGCAAAAACGGCAATAACGGCGGCGGCAGTGATTCCGGCAAGTGGCGAATTGAAGACGGCAAGCTGTGCATGCGCTGGCAGCGATGGGAATACGAAGGCTGCGGCCAGTTGGTTCGCGTGGAAGGCAAAGTTCATCACCTTCACCCGAATG
>JAYUED010000153.1:0-3795 GCA_043739385.1 Betaproteobacteria bacterium
TGGGCCACCGCCGATGCGTCTGCACCCAAACCTTGGAGGCGCTTGAGCAGGGCGGGCGTGGCGTTGCCCGCCGCATCCAAGCCGACGCTCACGGGCATGAGTTTTTGCGACACCGCTTTGTCAGCAGCTTGATGGGCCACGGCAGTGAGGTGTGCGGCCAAGCGGCGCGGTGAGGCGTAAGAGGTCAGCAGCGCATCGGCCTGGATGAGGCCTTGCGCGAGGAGTTGATCGCGCAGTTGCTGCGCAAACGCGGCGCCTAGTTTCTTGAGTGCCTTGGGCGGCAACTCTTCAACAAACAATTCGACTAGAAGGTTTTGGGTAGTCATGATCATGTTTCTCACGCGGCCTTCTTCGTCATCTGTGCCACCCACTCACGCGGGGCCATGGGGAAGCCCATTCGCTCGCGGCTCTCAAAATAACTTTGCGCCACGGCACGCGCCAGGTTGCGGATACGACCGATGTAGGCAGCACGCTCGGTCACGCTGATGGCACCACGCGCGTCCAGCAGGTTGAAGCTGTGGGCGCATTTCAAGACTTGCTCGTAGGCGGGCAGGGCGAGTTGCTGTTCAATCAAATATTTGGCCTGCTTTTCATGCGCGGTGAAGGCGGTGAACAGGAAGTCAGCGTCGCTGTGCTCGAAGTTGTAGGCGCTCTGCTCTTTTTCGTTTTGCAGATAGACATCGCCATAGCTCAGGGTGTCGGTCCACTTCAGATCATAGACGTTGTCCACGCCTTGCAGGTACATGGCCAGGCGCTCCAGGCCGTAGGTGATCTCACCTGTGATGGGGCGGCAGTCAATGCCACCGACCTGCTGGAAGTAGGTGAACTGCGTGACCTCCATGCCGTTGAGCCAGACCTCCCAGCCCAATCCCCAGGCACCGAGTGTGGGGTTCTCCCAGTCGTCTTCGACAAAGCGGATGTCGTTTTTCTTGAGGTCAAAGCCGAGCGCTTCCAAGCTGCCCAAGTAGAGTTCCAGGATGTTGCTGGGTGCGGGCTTCAAAACCACTTGGTACTGGTAGTAGTGCTGCAAGCGATTGGGATTTTCGCCGTAACGGCCATCTTTCGGGCGGCGGCTGGGTTGCACGTAGGCGGCTTTCCAGGGCTCGGGGCCGAGCGCTCTTAAAAATGTAGCGGTGTGCGATGTGCCTGCGCCCACTTCCATGTCATAGGGTTGCAATAGCGCGCAGCCCTGGGCGTCCCAGTACGACTGCAATTTCAGGATGATTTGTTGGAAGGTCAGCATCCTCTGATTTTACGGTGCGCTCGCCAGGCCCCAAGCACCACGAGCAGACCGATCAACCAAAGCGGCCAAAGTCCGAAGCGTGAGACCCACCAAGCGTAGGGGGTGATGCCCGTGCGTCCTTCGACTTCCCCGGTGAGAATGCCCTGCGTGTAACGCGGCAATTCGGCGGTGACCCGGCCCGTGTGATCAATGATGACGGTGGCTCCGGTATTGGTGGCCCGCACGAAGGGGCGCGAGAACTCCAGCGCCCGCATGCGAGAGATTTGAAGGTGTTGATCGATGGCCACGGTGTTGCCGAACCAAGCAATATTGCTGGCATTCACAAAAATAGTGGGGGCAGTGTCTGACTTGAGAAAGCGCATGCCCAACTCCTCGCCAAACAAGTCTTCGTAGCAAATATTGGCGCCCAAACGCTGACCTTTCCACTCGAACGGAGCTTGCGCCAGATCGCCGCGATTGAAGTCCCCTAGCGGAATGTTCATCATGGCAGTGAACCACTTGAACATTGGCGGAATGAACTCCCCGAATGGCACCAGATGGTGTTTGTCGTACTTCCAGGGTGCCGATTGACCTGGTTTGAAGCCCAGCATGGAGTTGGTATAGCCTGCGGCGTAACTGCCCGTGGGTATGCCGATGAGGGCTGCCTGCTCGCCGCTGGCGAAACGGTGGCGTAACGCCGCCCAGTAACCCTCAGGTAGTTGTTGCGGTAACAAGGGCAAAGCGGTTTCGGGTGCGACGATGAGCGATGTTGTGTTGCGACCCAACTGTTCGGCATACCAGTTCAAGGCTTGCGGAACGCCTGAGCCCGCTTCAAATTTTTCGTTTTGCGGTATGTTGCCTTGAAGCAGCGCCACCTGTAGCTTCCCAGCAGGAGCCGACCACTCAAGCGCAGACCACGGCGCAAACAAGAGAAAAGCAACGACCCCTAATACGCTTCCGCGTTGCCATTTGTTGAAAACCCTCAACTGCGACAGTGCCATAGCCATGCCAGCAGCGATGGCACCGATGCCATACACGCCCAGCCACGGCGCGTAAACGGCTAAGGGGCCGTCCACATGGGCATAGCCCGCTCCGGCCCAACCGAAGCCTGTCAACCACTGACCACGCGCCAAATCGGCCAAGAGAAAAAGCGAAGCAAACAGCACGGCTCGAAACGTCAAGCTGCGGACGGCAAACGTGACATACAGACCACACGCCAAGCCGTAATACAAGGCCAACACGCCTGCGAGTCCCAACACCGCCAAGACCGCAAGCCACGAGGGCAAACCACCGAAGGTGTGCAGCGAAATGAACAGCCACCAAAAGCTGCAGCCCAACCACGCCGTGGCAAAAGCGAAGCCGTAAGTGGCTGCCGTTTTACGACTGGGGCTGTGTTCTAGCAGCCATGCCAAAACCGACATAGACAGTATTTGCAGCCACCAATAGGCTTGCCCATCCAACGGTGAACCCATGGACCACGCTTGCAGCCCGCCTGCGACAAGCGACAAACTCAGCATCAAACACCTGCGTCAGAGGGGTGAATGGGCGATACCTTGAACCATTTAACCGCGCCACCCTTGGTGTGGAGCACTAAGAAGTTCAATCCCGCCAATACATGATGCTCGCCCCGTTTAGGGACATGTCCCATCTCGTGTGCGATCAGACCACCAATCGTATCGAACGTATTGACCACCCCCAAATCGGCAAACTGCACATCAAAAGCGGCTTCAACCCTCTCCAGGGCTGTGTCACCGCTGACTCGATAAGTGCGATCTGCCAAGCCAAAAATATCGCCCTCATCCTTTGCTTCATCGAACTCATCTTCGATCTCACCCACGATTTGCTCAAGCACATCCTCGATGGTGATGAGCCCCGCGACACGGCCAAACTCATCGATGACGATGGCCTGGTGATTTCGGTTTTCCCTAAAATCTCGCAGCAAATCGTTGAGGCGTTTGCTCTCTGGAATAAAAACGGCTGGGCGAAGCAAAGCGCGAATATTGAGCTCAGGCGCACGTTGCAGCTTCAGTAAATCTTTGGCCAACAAAATACCGATGATGTTTTCGCGTTGGGTCTCGTACACCGGGAATCTCGAGTGCGCGGTGTCGATGACCAAATGCAGTATTTCGTCATAGGGCGCATTGATGTTGACCAAGTCCATACGCGTTGCCGCCACAAGAACATCTCCTGCTGTCATTTGCGCCATACGGATCACACCCTCTAGCATGACGCGAGACTCGCCACCGATAACATTATTATCTTCAGCTTCGGCCAACGTTTTAATCAACTCTGCTGTTGAGTCTGGGCCAGGATGTATCAGCTCTACCAGCTTTTGGAAAAAACTGCGTTTATCTTCTTTTTCAGAAAAACGGGAGGGCGACGATTCAGACACAAAGAGGATGCGGTACGCACAGGGTTGCAATGGGTCAAGGATAGCGCATTGCAAGCAGCGTGGTGACTTGTAAAATCAAAAGCACAAATAAAAACGCCCACCTCATCAGAGGTGGGCGTTTGCTGTAATAGCCTGACGATGTCCTACTTTCACACGGGAATCCGCACTATCATCGGCGCAG
>JAYUED010000154.1:0-33601 GCA_043739385.1 Betaproteobacteria bacterium
GCGCTGAGAACGCCAGACTGCGAATGGAGCGTGACATTCTGGGAAAAGCTACGGCGTACTTCGCGCGGGTTTCAAAGTGAAGTACGCCTGGATAGCGAGACACAAGAAGCACTGGCCGGTATCTCTCGCCTGTGACGTGCTGGGCGTGAGCACCAGCGGCTTCTTCGAGAGCATGCGACGCCAAGTCGCTGAGCAGCCATCCAAGCCGGGCTCCAACAAGCGCATCAGTAATGAAGCCTTGCTGGCCCATATACGGGCCATCCACGGCGAGGTCAAGCAGGAATACGGCTGGCCCAAGATGTGGAAAGAACTGGTGGCCCGAGGCATCCGTGTCGGCAAGGAGCGTGTGCGGCGCATGATGCAAGAGCACGGCATCAAAGCCAGAGGTATCAGAAAGTTCGTGGTCACCACCGACAGCAAACACAAGCTGCCCATTGCCGCGAACCTGCTCCAGCGCAACTTCACGGCTGCAGCCCCCAATCAGGTGTGGACGGGTGACATCACCTACATCGCGACCGACGAGGGTTGGTTGTATCTGGCCGTGGTTCTGGATCTGTTCCGCCGGCAGGTGGTGGGTTGGAGCATGCAGCCACACATGCAAAGCTCATTGGTGACGGATGCATTGCGAATGGCGTGGTTCCGGCGTGCGCCAGAGAAAGGCGTAGTCTTTCACTCCGACAGGGGCAGTCAATACTGCGGTCATGAATTCCAGTCAGCACTGGCGGGCTACAAGATGAAAAGCTCGATGAGTCGCAAGGGCGATTGTTGGGATAATGCCCCCACGGAGAGCTTCTGGGGTCGGCTGAAAGTGGGCCGTTTGTACGGCAGGAAATTCGTGACACGCAGGCAGGCCATGGACGAAGTCATTGACTGGATGACGTTCTACAACCACCGCAGAATTCATTCGACGTTGGGCTATGTCAGTCCAATGCAGTTTGAGAAAAGCTGGCACGCGGCACAGCTATTGAAGGCCGCATAAATGAACGGCTAAGAGGTACGTCCAACAGGGGCAAGTTCAGACGATACCTTACTCGTGAAAAGTAGGCTCAGCGGGGGCAACCGATTCATAAGGCATAGTCTTGTAGACGGCCGGCGCCATCGTGAATGAATCCACCGCCATCACCGGCTTATGGCCGTAAGGGACTGCTTTTGTGACGACGTTCGCACCGAGATTGCCACTGGCGCCGGGCTTGTTGTCCACAATTACCGATTGCCCCCACCGTACGGCCAGCTTAGGGCCGATGATGCGCGCGATTACATCGCTGCCACTGCTGGGTGTGAGTGGTACCACTAGGGTAACGGTCTTAGACGGAAAAGTTGGCTGGGGTTGGGACTGTGCCTGAGCCAGGTTGGATGCCATGAAGGGCAACACCGCAACCACATTCAGCAGAGGTTTTGGGATCGTCATCGAATGTATTTCGCTATGGTGATTCGGGGGGTCACAACTTAATCGCGAGACACGATCTTGTAGGAAGCGCCTATCCAAAAATCACTAAAGCAATCCGAGAAGATAACAATATTCGGGTGTTGATACCTAAATTCGATCGCCCTTGCCTGAGATCACATCACGCCATTTGATGGGGCGTCAGTCTTAAAACAAGTTTTTATCCCACTTCAGCGAATTTTTAGGGTCTCTGAACACCAGCGGTTTAACTTCGATACGTTGTGCGTCAGGGATTTGCGCTTGGGCAACGAATTCATCTACGCGGTAACGCAAGGGTGACTTGCTGCACACCGGATCAGCTTGAGCCGCATCGCCCGTCAACATCAAGGCTTGACAACGGCAGCCACCCAAGTCGATATGCTTCTCATCACAACTGCTGCACGGCTCCTTCATCCAGGCCGTGCCTCGGTAGTGCTGAAAGGCGGAGGAGTTGTACCAAATGTCATGGACGCTCATGTCGCGAACTGACGGAAACTCCAGGCCTGGAATCATTTTTGCAGTGTGGCAAGGTAATGCAAGGCCTTCAGGGGTTACGGTCAAGAAGACATTACCCCAGCCATTCATGCATTTTTTGGGTCGCTGCTCGTAATAGTCAGGCACCACGTAAATGATACGCAGCTTGTCGCCGAGCTTGGCTCGGTATTCATTAGTGACTTGTTCTGCGCGTTCCAGTTGCTCGCGGGAAGGCAACAAAGCATGGCGGTTCAGCGCCGCCCAAGAGTAATATTGGCTGTTGGCCAGCTCCAGAAACTCAGCGCCTAATTCGACAGCCAGTTCAATAATTTGGCCAATATAGTCAATGTTGAGGCGGTGTGTCACGCAGTTCAGCACCATCGGCCAGCCATGCGATTTGATAATTTGCGCGGTTCGGCGCTTAAGATCAAAGGTCTTGGTGTTCGATAAAAAATCATTTAACTCACGCGTGGAGTCCTGAAAACTGAGCTGGATATGGTCAAGGCCAGCGCGCTTCAAGGCCAGCGCGCGGCTTTCAGTCAACCCTACACCTGAGGTCAACAGGTTGGTGTAGAACCCGAGTTTGTGGGCATGGGCTACGAGCACTTCGAGATCGTCCCGCACCATTGGCTCCCCACCCGAAAACCCGCATTGCACGCTACCCGCTGCGCGAGCTTGGGTCAGCACTTGAAGCCACTCTTGCGTCGATAACTCTGGCCCGGTACTGGCAAAATCCACTGGATTAAAGCAAAAAGCGCAGTGCAAAGGGCAACGGTAAGTCAACTCGGCCAACAACCAAAAGGGGGGGCCTGGTATGGCCGAAGGTGTGGATGGAGAGGTTGGGAGAGCAGCCATTTCAGACTCTAATGGACTCACAACCTGACCCAGCCTTGAAGACGCGCCATTGCTAAAAAATCTTGCACATCTTCCTTCAACCCTGCCATACCAAATTCGAGTTCGATAGACTCAATCACCGCTTGCACCGTGGTTTGACCATTCAAACGCCGCATGATTTCACCTGCTGAGCCGTTTAGCTTGACCATACCTTCGGGGTACAAGAGCACCCATGCCTGCTGCACTTCCTCCCATTGAAGTCGATAAAGCGATGCAACCTGGGGGCAATTCATGAGACCCATAGATGCGGCGTCAGATGCTGTATTCATACCTTGGGTCCCGTAATCGCTACCGTGCACTGGCTAAGCATAATGGCATCTGCCAGGGCCCAAAGCACGTCCAGCTTGAATTGCAAAATGACTAACGCCCGCTCTTGCAACGCACGGCTCTGACTAAAATAGTCCAATGTGAAGTGCAGGCCGTGGGCGACATCACGCCTTGCTTGGGTCAACCGCTGTTTGAAATAGTGCAACCCCTCGCTGTCCACCCAAGGGTATTGGGTTGGCCAAGTGTCCAAGCGTTGCTGGTGAATATGCGGAGCAAATAACTCTGTGAGGCTAGAGGCCACAGCCTCTTGCCAAGGCTGGCGACGGGCAAAATTCACATAGGCGTCCACTGCAAAACGCGAAGCTGGAGCCACATAGCGCAGAGAAGTCACATCATCCCGCGACAAACCGGTGGCTTCCCCCAAACGAATCCAAGCTTCAATGCCGCCGGCGTCTTGCACGCCCGCCATATCGAAGCCATCGTGGTCCAAAATCCGTTGAATCCATTCACGCCTGATGTCACGATCGTCACAGTTAGACAAGATCGCCGCATCTTTGAGTGGGATCGAAATTTGGTAATAAAACCGATTGGCCACCCAGCCACGCAATTGCGCTGGGGTGAGTGTGCCAGCGGCCATCATCAGATGAAAGGGGTGGTGAATGTGGTAGCTGGCACTCTTGCCACGCAGCATCGCTTCAAACTCGGGTTTACTCCAAGGGGGGAGAACAGTACTCATAAGTCGATCTCCATGCCGTCATAGGCCACCTCAATGTGCAGTCGGTTGAGCTCGGCACGTTGTGGACTATCGGTTTTCAAAATTGGGTTGGTGTTGTTGATGTGGATCAGCACTTTGCGGGTGGTTGCAGGCAGTTGGTCTAACCACTCCAGCATTCCGCCAGGGCCGGTTTGGGGCAAATGCCCCATGGAACGCGATGTTTTAGCTGAGGCACCCAACGCAATCATCTCGTCATCCGTCCAAAGGGTGCCGTCTACCAATACACAATCTGCTGCCTGCATCGCCGCCCATACATGAGGCTCCATTTGACCCAAGCCTGGTGCGTAAAACACCCGTTTTGCGGTTTGACTGTCAGTGATCGTCACGCCCACGTTGTCGCCCGGCTGTGGTTGGTCACGGTGTGGCGAATAGGGCGGTGCATTGCTGATCAGCGGCAAGGCGGTGAAATGCAAACCGGGCACTAAGGGTATTTCAAATCCGCTCAGCGTAAGGGGCACTTCATTCCAACGAACACCACAATAGTGGCTCAGTACCTTGAACAACGGGTTACCGGTCTGGAGGTCGTCACGTACCAAAGCATGACTCCACAAGTCCAGTGGCTTGCCATGTTCTCGCAACATGTACAAACCTGTGGTGTGGTCAATTTGGGCATCCATCAAAAAGATCGCGCTGATGGCTGTGTCTCGCAAACTGCGTGCGGGTTGCAGGAGAGGAAAGCTGCGAATTTGTTGCAAGATATCAGGAGAGGCATTGAACAAAACCCAATGTTCGCCATCCCCGCTGACCGTGATCGACGATTGCGTGCGCGCCGTGAATTCGGGAGAGCCGCAGCGAACAGCACTGCAATTCGGACAGTTGCAATTCCATTGCGGAAAACCACCACCGGCAGCTGAACCTAAAACTCTAATTTTCAAAATGCGGGTCTCATTACTTCTCTTTATCTCGCGACACAAACCCCCAAACATCCACCGATCAGGGTGTGTGCTTGGGGTTCAACGTTCAACGGTTGGCGATGTACATCGTGATTTCAAAGCCAAAACGCATGTCGCTGGCTGCTGGTTTTTCCCAATTCATAAATTACTCCTAATGATTAACCCGCAAATCGCGGTAATTCGGCGAACAGCTTGTCTGATACCGAAATCTAAGTATCCAGACAAGCGGAGCCGAATGCCTCACAAGATTCTGGAGATTGACCTCATGATTTCCATGAGTTTTCAACTAAGAACCGGCCTGGATACGCAAGGCTCATCAATACTTGGCTCAATAGCGATAGCATCACGGCCATGAACGACACCGCCGTACCGCTACTGCCCTACCCCGCTGTAAGTCCCTACGCTACAGGACTACTGCCCTTGGACAACGGACACGAGATGTATTTTGAGGAATGCGGTAATCCGCACGGCCTACCCGTCTTGTTCGTACACGGTGGCCCAGGCAGTTGCAGTTCACCGATGCACCGACGGCTGGCAGACCCCCAGCGCTGCCGCTTAATTTTGTTCGATCAACGCGGATGTGGGTTGAGCCAGCCCCCCGGTCATTTGCTGGCCAACACCAGCGACCATCTGGTGGAGGACATGACGCAGCTGCGCCGCCATTTAGGGATTGACCAGTGGCTCATCGTTGGCGGTTCTTGGGGGGCGGGGTTGGCCTTGGCATTTGCTACAGCGCACCCTGAAACTTGCCTAGGCTTAGTGCTAAGAGGGGTGTTTTTGGGACGACCTTCCGATCTGGACTGGTTCTTCCAAGAAGCCCAACAACTGTTGCCACGAGCCTGGGAGGCGTTTGCGCAGGCAGCCCCGTTAGCGCAGCATAGCAAGCTACTGGAGTGGCTTTACAGGGGTCTGCATGAGGGCACGCTGACTGAGCAGCGCGAATGTGCGCAAGCGTGGTCTCGCTGGGAAAACGATTTGTCAGATCGCCAAGTTGAATATCGCCACCACAACCAACATCAGACTCGGGATATTTCAACCACTGAAGTCGCACCTTACCTTGCACACGATGCACAAACCGCTAAATCAGTCCGAAAATACCGTTTGCAAAGCCACTACCTGCACCACCAATGCTTTTGGGAAGCCATCCCGTTGCTACAGCGCATAGATGCCATCAGCACCCTGCCCACTGCTATCTTGCATGGACAATTAGATTGGATTTGTCGCCCCAGCGCAGCATGGGACTTGCACAAAGCCCTTCCCGCCAGTCGGCTACAGTGGCTCCCCGGCTGCGGCCACAGCCCGTTTGAGCCGCTGATGGCCCACGCCATTGCGAGTACGGTGAGTCACTTTGTGCGCCATAGGAACTTTACGACCTGGGAAACTAACGCTGGGATGAATGCCAGGCACAGCGAAAGCGCCGAGCTATGAGCCTGCGCTTACAGGTCAACCTCATCATCACCATGCTGATGGGCATCTTTGCGACCTTACTAATCGGGCTGCAAATCAACAACACTAAGCTCAGCGTACGAGATGAAATGGAAGGCTCAAATGTGGTCGCCAGCCAGTTATTGCAACGCGTCAAATGGGCTTACGGCTACGGCGGTTTAGAAGGGATGCGTGAGTTTTTGACCGGCATTGGCCGGGTGCGTGCGAACGAGATCAAGCTGTTCGACGAACAAGGAAAGGAACTTTACCGCTCGCCTCCGCCTACCTACAAGATGGGTGTGGAGGCCCCCGACTGGTTCGCAAAAATTGTGACCCCGCCACTCACCCCCCGATTCATCAAGCTGCCCAACGGCCACATGGAGCTGACGGCTGCGCCTTCGCGGGCAGTTCTGGACGGTTGGGACGATTTACGCCCCATGCTGTGGATGGTTTTAGCGGGGTTTGTGGCAGGTAACGGCATCGTCTTTACCTTGATGGGACGGGCGTTAAAGCCGCTCTCCGTGCTCATGGAGGGTTTGCAAAGCATAGAGCGTAGCAACTACGCCATGCGCTTGCCCGCGATGCGTGGCCAAGACGGTCAGATGATTAGCCAGGCCTTCAACCGTATGGCGCAGTCCGTTCAAGACAACGCACTGGCCCGCGACCAAGCGCAAGCGGCAACCCAAGCCTTGGCCGAAAACCGACGCTTGACGCAGGCTATTCAAGCCCGCATCGAAGAAGAGCGTGGGGCCATTGCACGGGAGCTACACGATGAACTTGGACAGCAAATTACCGCCATAAAAAGTGCCGGCATGGTCATTACTCGGCATGTCAACGCTGACAACGTGACAGTGACACAAGCTGCCCGCTTGGTGATGGATTGCGCTGATCAAATTTACGACGGCATGCATCACCTGATCTCTCGCTTGCGCCCCCTGGCGCTGGATCAATTTGGACTGACTGATGCGCTACATGATCTGCTAGGCGACTGGCGCATCAACCACCCTGATATGACCCTGACGATGGTCCTCGATGGGCCACTGGAGAGCCTTAACGAAACCCTGTCGTCCACAGTTTTTCGTGTGACCCAAGAAGCGGTGAACAATGCATTACGCCATGCTAAGGCGACAAATATTCACGTCAACGTCACGCTCGTGCAGGCCCTGCTGACGCTTGAAGTTACGGACAACGGTGTCGGACAGCTGAAAAAATTTCGCACCAACGGCCATTTCGGCATATTGGGCATGCAAGAAAGGGTACAGGCCTTGGGTGGAGATTTTTTGCTGCAACAGCTAGAGACAGGTGGAACTCGTATTTTTGCCCGGATGGCTCTGGTCGAAGCTCCCCCTAAAACAAAGGTACTTCCCCTGTGAAAATCATGCTCGTTGATGACCATGCTGTAGTGAGGACGGGTTTTAAATTACTCTTGCAATCCGTGGTTGATATTGAAGTCGTAGCTGAGGCGGACAGCGGTGAAGCCGCATATCAGCGCTATGAAACTGCCTTACCCGATGTGGTGGTGATGGACATTGCCATGGGTGGTATGGGGGGTATTGAAGCCATCAAGCGCCTGCTCGCCAGGCACCCAACAGCCCGTATCTTGGCTCTTTCTGCCCATGAAGACACCAGCCATCCGAAACGCGCTTTGCAGGCTGGTGCACTCGGCTACCTGTCCAAACGCAGTGCGCCTGAAGTGCTGATAGACGCTCTGCGTATCGTAGCCTCGGGCAGGCGTTACTTGGATGCCCAAATCGCGCAACGAATCGCAGTACAAGACATCAACGGTGACCAAGGACCTTTGGGGAAACTTTCGGCCCGAGAGTTTGAGGTTTTTTTACAGCTGGCACGCGGACAGTCAGTGGCGCAAATATCCAGCACACTAAGTCTGTCGATCTCGACGGTAGGCACCCACTTGTACAACCTGAAACAAAAACTAAGCCTAACGAATCAAGCTGAGATGACGCTCTTGGCACTCAGGCATGCGTTGATTGATATCGGGCAATAAATTTTTTGCACGCACTACGACGGATGAGGTGTCGGGAGCACATTTGCCCACAAATATTTGGCGGAAGCTGTGAGATTCGAACTCACGGAGGACTCACATCCTCGCCAGTTTTCAAGACTGGTGCATTCAACCGCTCTGCCAAGCTTCCTTTGATTGAAGGTCTGAATTCTAACCGGGCAAAAATAAGGATTGCAGGTCGCTCAAAAAATCGAAGCCTTTTTCTGTAGGTTTAATGTGGCCCACGCTGCGTTCTATCAATCCTTTGGTTTCACCTTCAGCTAAACCCCGTTGCAATGCTGTCATAGCAAAGCCCGTCCGCTCTGAAAACTGTAGCGTATCAAATCCTTCGCGCAAGCGCAGAGCATTCAACATGTACTCGAAAGGCAAATCAGCACGGCTTATTTCCTCTTCTTTCGCGAGAGGATTGCCTGCCAAGGCGCGTTCCATGTACAGCTTGGGCTCACGCAGACGCACTTGGCGGATGACGCGGTGGGGGAAACTGAGCTTACTGTGAGCACCGGCACCGATGCCCAAGTAGTCACCAAACTGCCAGTAGTTCAGGTTATGCCAGCAGCGGTGGCCGGGCTTTGCATAGGCGGAGACTTCGTAGCGCTCCATGCCTTGCAGGCCTGCCAGCTCGGTGATGCGATCGAGCATGGCGTAGGCATCGTCGTCTTCGGGAATGCTGGGTGGGTACTTGGCAAAATAGGTGTTGGGCTCTATCGTTAGGTGATAAATAGAGATATGTTTAGGCGCTAGCGCAAACGCTACCTGCATGTCTTGCTCTAAATTCAGTAGCGTTTGACCTGGCAACGCGTACATGATGTCAAGGTTAAAGGTGTCAAACGCGCTAGCGGCTTCTTCGACGGCAGCAATGGCTTGGGCACGGTCGTGGACGCGGCCAAGGGCTTTCAGGTGGTCGTCGTTGAAGCTCTGAACTCCGATGGAAAGGCGGTTAACACCGGCACCTCGAAAGGCGCGAAAGCGATCTTTCTCGAAGGTGCCAGGGTTGGCTTCCAGCGTGATTTCGCAGTCAGGCGCCAGCTTTAGGCGGGCCCGGATATCACCTAACAACTGGTCAATCGCTTGAGGTGAAAACAGGCTGGGCGTGCCACCACCAATAAAGATGCTGTGGACGGTGCGGCCCCAAATCAGCGGCAGCGCGGATTCCAGATCTGCGCGCAGAGCCTCAAGGTAGCGCTGCTCGGGGAGTTCAGCGGCGCTGTCGCCGGGCCGCCACTCATGGGAATTGAAGTCGCAATAGGGGCACTTTTTGAGACACCAGGGCAGGTGAATGTAGAGCGACAGGGGTGGCAGCGCAGGGAGTTGCAGCAGGCCGGGACGTAAATAGAAATTCACGTCTTTGGGCACGGTCGGCACTGAGGCAGCTGACAGCACATCCTCCAAGGGGGTAATTTTTATGACATCAGCCATCGGGTACGGATCAATTCCAGCATAGTCTTGGCTGCTTGGCCTCGGTGGCTGTGGGCGTTTTTAACGTCAGGGGGCAATTGAGCGAAGGTTTTACCGAAGGATGGGATGAACATCACCGGGTCAAAGCCGAAGCCCTCGGTGCCGATACGCTCGCGGGTGATCTCACCGACTACGCGGCCTACCGCTATCAAAGGTTCTGGGTCCTGCGGGCTGCGCAAGGCCACCAGGGTACTGACCAGAGCGGCACGACGGTTTGATTCGCCTGCCATTTGTTCAAGCAAGGCGCAAACGTTGTTGTCATCGCCTTTGGTGTAACCGAATTGGGTTGCATAAAAAGCAGTGTCAACGCCAGGCAAGCCTCCGAATGCATCGACGCACAGACCCGCATCGTCAGCCATGGCGGGCAGACCGCTGCACTGAGACGCGTGACGGGCCTTTGTCAGGGCATTTTCGACAAAGGTGCGAAAGGGTTCTTCAGCTTCACTGATACCCAATTGGCCTTGCGCTATCAGCGTGAGCCCCAGAGGAGCGAACAAACTGTGCAGTTCGGCCAGCTTGCCGGCATTGTGGGAGGCGAGCACCAGTTTCATGATTTTTCAATTAAACAAGCCACAGGTGCAATCTTCATCATCATTCTTTGCTATTATTTTTAAGTTGCTGGGTAAGTGCTGCTTGCTGCAAGGCGACCAACTCGGCAATGCCCTTTTCAGCAAGCGCGAGCAAAGCGTTCATCTGCGTTCGGGTGAAGGCAGCGCCTTCTGCCGTACCCTGCACTTCCACAAAATGACCGGCACCGGTCATGACCACGTTCATGTCGGTATCGCAGCGGGAGTCTTCTGTGTATTCCAGATCGAGCAATGCTTGGTCGCCCAGCAGACCCACCGAGATGGCGGCTACGGCACCGATGATCGGCGACTCTTTCAGCTTGCCGCTGGCCAGCAAAGTATTGACAGCATCTTGCGCAGCTACAAAAGCGCCGGTAATGCTGGCGGTGCGGGTGCCTCCGTCGGCTTGGATCACATCACAATCAAGATGAATAGTGCGCTCGCCGAGTTTTTTCAGGTCAAACACAGCCCGCATCGAGCGACCAATCAACCGCTGTATTTCTTGCGTGCGGCCGCTTTGCTTGCCGCGCGCGGCTTCACGATCGCTCCGGGTGTGCGTGGCACGGGGCAACATGCCGTATTCAGCGGTGACCCAACCTTCGCCACTGCCTTTTTTATGACTCGGTACTTTCTCTTCAACCGAGGCGGTACAGAGAACTTTGGTCTGGCCAAACTCAATCAACACCGAGCCCTCTGCGTGAATGGTGTAAGCCCTGGTGATGCGTACGGGACGCAGTTGGTCAGGGGCACGAGAACCGCGCAGTGAAGTGACTGTTGGCGAAGAAAAAAAGGTGCCAACGGCACCAGAAATGGCATTTGACATTATGGGATCGACCTTTCTGAAATCGAACTTTCGTTTTTAAGCGTTGCTGCTCATGTTTTGATTTTTTTAGCAGCGCCGCGCCGAATAGCTTCGTTGATTTCAGCAATGCTTCGCTCAATAGCAGCATCATCCAAATCGTCCTCAAAGCCATCCATACCGGCCTGGATGGTGGTAGCAAAAACACCACCACTCAGACCGTCGGTCGAAACGCCCTCGCGTGAATCAAAATGATCCCGTGTTTCCCATTCAACTCCGATGGCGGTCACGTTATCGCTGCGGTCACCGGCTTTGCGCAGAGCACGCTCGACCAGCTCAGGCACTGCATCGGTCACGGACAAACCGGCGAGCTGCTGCACGATATCGGCATCACTGACCTGGTCCCAAAGCCCATCGGAACAAAGCATAATTTTGTCGCCGTGTTGCAGTAATATGGGCCCCTCCACTTCAAATACAGGCTTGGACGGTGAGCCTAGACAGGTAAACAATATATTCCGATTAATCGCCTCTAGCGGCAAGCTGCTCATAGCTTTGTGCTCGGCGTACGAATGGTCGCGCGTACGGGTCAACAAGGCCCCATCGCGCACCACATACAACCGAGAATCGCCACAGTGAATCCAGTGGGCCGCACCGTTTTGCAAAATCGCACCTACGAGTGTGGTGCGAGGGCTGTCTAACATGCCGCACTCGCTAGCGTAGCGCAGAATTTGATGGTGAGCTGCCATCAGCGCCGTGGTCAAGAACTCGGCAACATCGGACACCACGGGTTTGGCCCGTTTTTGGTAGAGGGCTGCAATGGTTTGCAATGCCATCTGGGCAGCCACTTCGCCTTCAGGGTGTCCGCCCATTCCATCAGCCAACAAAAATAGACCCGACTCGCGGGTGTAGCAGTAACCCATACGGTCTTCGTTGCTCTCACGACCGCCTTTGCGACTGACCTGAAAAACTGAAAACTTCATTTCGTTTTGTTACCTGTACCCGCAACTCGACGCATATTTTTCTTAGTGTCACTGACCATCGTATCAAACTGAACGCGCATTTTTTCAGCAACGGAAAGTTTGGTGTATTTGCGTTCACCTTCACGGCTGAGTTCTTTTTGAAGTGCAAAAACGGACTGCGGACGCTCCAGTGCATCGAGCGACATACACCACTCAACCACCTCAATCAGGTTGTCGGAGTAGACGCCGCGCAGGCGCGACAACGACAAGGACAGTCGGTCTTTTTCTAACCGTTGCGGCGCATCGTTGGGCGGATAACCTTGCATGCAAGCGTAAATGCAGGCCCCAATGGCATAAATATCTGTCCATGGCCCCATGGCGGTGTCACGGCGGTACATCTCAGGGGCTGCAAAACCTGGGGTGTACATCGGGCGGATGAAGTTGCCTTCTTTGCTCAGCACTTCGCGGGCCGCACCGAAGTCGATCATCACCGCTTTGTTTTCGTCAGTAATGAAGATGTTGGCAGGTTTAATGTCCAAATGCAGCATCTTGTGCTGGTGCACTATGCGCAGGCCGCGCAGAATTTCGTCAAACAAGGAGCGAATAGTGGATTCGCGAAAGACTTTTTGCTTTTTTAGGTCACGCGCAGTGATGATGAAATCTTGCAGGGTTCCTCCCTCCAAAAAATTCATCACCATGTAGACGGTTTCGTTCTCACGAAAAAAATTCAGCACGCTCACCACAGAGGCATGAGAAATTTGCGCAAGGGAGCGGCCTTCTTCAAAAAAACTCTTCAAACCGAGACGGTAAAGCGAGAGTTTTTCGGGTTGTACCTGTGGTAACAATGCGCCCGGTGCACGGGTGGCCAATGAAGTCGGCATGTATTCTTTGATGGCAACTTCTTGACCTTGCCTGTCCAGTGCCAGATACACCAAACCGAAACCGCCTGCCGACAGCTTTTTGACGACTTTGTAACCCCCAATCAAAGTATCAGGGGGAAGCGATGCTGGTTTTACCTTTGACATAATCGCGTTAGTGGAAACGGTTCTTACGACGCATGAAAATTTGCGCTGCAAGCGCCAAAGTTTCGCCAGAATTTCCTGTTTTTATAACCATCTAAAGAGCTAAATGCCAGTTTACAGCATGACGGGTTACGCTAGCGCGCAAACCCAAGCAGCGCCACCTACCGACGGTACAGCTGGGGGCGCAGCCACAACTTTGGCGGGGTCTAGCAGCCTGGTCAGTTCCAGCGCAAGCAGCGCGTCCCCTGTGGTGCGGCTAGGGTTAGAGTTGCGCTCTGTCAACAGCCGCTTTCTGGACCTTGCGTTTCGTCTACCGGACGAGCTGCGCCAGTACGAGCCCGCCTTGCGTGACCTGATTCAAACCCACTGCAAGCGCGGCAAGGTGGAGTTGCGGGCTAACTTGGAAAGTACAGCAACAATCGCCGTGGCCGAGCCCTCTCCGCGCTTGTTGCAGCGCTTGTCCATGCTGCAAGGCAAAGTTCAAAGCTGGCTGCCCGACGTCACCCCCTTAAGCGTGGTGGACGTGTTGCGTCTTTCAGCGTCTGAAAGTGCAGGACCCAAAGATTGGGGGCCAGAGATCATCGCACTGGGCACCAGCGTCATCACGGATTTGCTGCAATCCCGCCAGCGCGAAGGCGAGCGTTTGGCCACTATGCTGCATGAGCGTTTGGCGTCGTTGCGCTCGCTCGTGCTGCAAGCCAGCCCGCTGGTACCGCAGTTGATGGAGCAGCAGCGTTTGCGCTTTCTTGATCGCTGGAAAGAGGCTTTGAATTTGGCTGATGCACATGCACTGCCTGACACCGCGCGTGAGCGAGCACTGACTGAGGCTGCCGCCTTTGCAATCCGAGTAGATGTTTCGGAAGAGCTCACACGGCTGGGTTCGCACATTGAAGAGATTGGGCGCTTGCTAACCAAGGGCGGCGAAATGGGCAAGCGACTAGATTTCTTGATCCAAGAGCTACACCGCGAAGCCAACACTCTGGGCGCCAAGTCTGCCGTACTGGAAATGACACGTATCAGCGTGGACATGAAGGTTTTGATCGAACAAATGCGCGAACAAGTGCAAAACATTGAGTAATCACTACGGTATAACTATGGACTATCCCGGTAATCTTTTTGTGGTGGCGGCCCCTAGCGGCGCCGGTAAATCCAGCTTGGTCAAGGCTTTGCAAGAGCTTGATTCGCGTGTTCAGCCCTCGGTCTCGCACACTACCCGTGCGCCCAGAGGGCAAGAAAAGCATGGCCGCGAATACTTTTTCATCTCAGAATCTGAGTTTGATGCAATGGTCGAGCAAAACGCTTTTGTCGAATGGGCCCATGTCCACGGCTACCGTTATGGCACTTCTAAAAGAGCAATTGAAGAGCGCATTGCCCA
The DNA here is from genome assembly GCA_043739385.1 of Betaproteobacteria bacterium. Classification (GTDB taxonomy): domain Bacteria; phylum Pseudomonadota; class Gammaproteobacteria; order Burkholderiales; family Burkholderiaceae_C; genus Defluviibacillus. Next base: position 14,351 of record JAYUED010000154.1, read on the forward strand.
GGGGGCTGATGTAATTCTAGAAATTGATGTTCAAGGCGCAGCCCAGATCAAAAAAGTGTTTGCCAACGCTGTGCTGATTTTCATACTCCCCCCTAGCTGGGATGAGTTGCAATCCCGCTTGCAACGGCGCGGTGAAGATAGCCCAGATGTGATTGGGACAAGACTAAAAAACGCCGCTGTAGAGATGGCTCACGCCCGTGGATTTGATTTCGTTATAATTAACGAGCTATTTGAGCGTGCTTTGTTTGATATTAAAACTATTGTTCATGCGCAACGTCTTAAATTTGCGGCGCAACACCGTGCAAGGGCTGATGTGTTTGCCGCGCTGAACATCACGCTCTAGGCCCATTGCCTCTGTTTTTAATAGAGGCTCACATTGACCGCCGCCCTGTCCACTGTTTCCCGGAGAAGATTTATGGCCCGCATCACCGTTGAAGACTGCTTAGAGAAAATCCCCAACCGCTTTCAACTCGTGTTGGCGGCCACTTACCGGGCTCGCATGCTGAGCCAAGGCCACACCGCCAAAATCGAAAGCAAAAACAAACCCGCTGTTACTGCGTTACGTGAAATTGCCGCCGGCAAAATCGGTTTGGAAATGCTGAAAAAAGTACCTGGTTAATCCCCTCGTACACTGCATAAAGCGCCCTTTGTGGCGCTTTTTTTATGGGTAATAGACTCAAAATCCAAAGTTTTGCGAGAAATAAGAAACTATGCCGTGATGGCAAAGTCTTCTCCAAAGTATTCACTTTTGCACTTTTGTTCTATAAAGCTCACCAGCAGTCACCCGTTGCCAACAAGCAGGCTATATTGACGCCATGAGCCTCGCTACTTCCCCTACCCCGCCTAACCGCAAAACTACGTCAAAGCCCCAGGCCCCAGCCCCGCACAGCCCCGCTGCAGCTAACGCAGCTGCGGCCAGTTTTGCTGCATTGACAGCCAAGCTTGGCTACCTCACTACGGATGAGGCGGAGCAAGTTCGCCAAGCTTACCGTTTTGCTGACTCTGCGCACTTAGGCCAGATGCGTAAAGACGGTGGGCCTTACATCACTCATCCCATTGGCGTCACCGCGCAGTGCGCAGAATGGAAGCTGGACGCCCAAGCGCTGATGGCTGCATTGCTGCACGATGTAATGGAAGACTGTGGGATTGCCAAGCACGAGTTGATTGAACGCTTTGGTGCACCCGTGGCCGATTTGGTCGATGGATTGACCAAGCTGGATAAGCTTCAGTTCAATTCGCGGGAAGAAAACCAGTCGGAATCATTTCGAAAAATGCTACTGGCTATGGCGCGGGATGTGCGGGTGATCCTCATCAAGTTAGCCGACCGCACACACAACATGCGGACCATGACAGAAATGTCACGTGACCGACAGTTGCGCATTTCCACCGAAACACTGGAAATCTACGCCCCCATCGCCCACCGGCTGGGGCTGAACCAGACTTACCGGGAATTGCAGGATTTATCATTTCGTTTTCTGTACCCATGGCGTCACAAAATACTGACCAAAGCCGTCACCAAGGCTCGCAGCCGTCGCCGTGATTTGCTACAAAAAGTATTGCTAGAGGTTGAGTCTTCCTTTGCACAAGCAGGCATAAAGATACGTATTGCCGGCCGAGAAAAGACGCTTTACTCCATCTACCGCAAGATGGATTTGAAACACCTCAGTTTTGCACAAGTTACCGACATTTACGGCTTTCGAGTCATTGTGCCCAGTGTTACAGACTGCTACACCGCACTAGGAGTGCTGCACCAGTTGTACAAGCCTGTTCCAGGCAAATTCAAAGACCACATCGCTATCGGCAAGATCAATGGGTACCAATCCTTGCACACTACCTTGGTCGGCCCGGCCAGCATTAACATCGAATTCCAAATGCGCACCGAAGCCATGCACATGGTGGCCGAATCAGGTGTGGCTGCGCACTGGCTTTATAAAGCCAACAACCCCGACAGTGGCCCGCTAGATCGGCTGGGCAGCAAATGGCTTCAATCGCTGCTCGACATTCAAGACGAAACACACGACGCTGCTGAGTTTTGGGATCACATCAAAGTCGATCTGTTTCCTGATGCGGTTTACGTGTTCACGCCTAAAGGGCAGATCATGGCTATGCCACGTGGCGCCACCCTGCTGGACTTTGCTTACGCTATCCATAGCAATGTGGGTGACCATACAGTTAGCGCCAATATTGGTGGTCAGCAAGTTCCATTGCGCACTGAACTCAAAAATGGTGACGTGGTCGAAGTTGTCACTGACCCCAGCGCAACGCCTAATCCGGCATGGCTTGACTTCGTCCGCACAGGCAGGGCACGCTCCAAAATTCGGCACCATCTCAAGACCATGGCGCAAACCGAGTCGGTCAGCCTCGGCGAGAAACTGCTGACCCAAGCCTTACGATCAGAAGGTATCGAAAAACTCCCCCCGCAAAGCCCGTCAAACCAAGCCTTATGGGACAAGCTCTTCCGCTTCACCGGCAACCGCAGCACCAGTGATTTGCTTACCGATATCGGCCTGGGCAAACGTATTGCCGGCATCGTCGCAAAACGGCTGGTAATTTTGCTGGCTGAGACGGGCGAAAAGCCTGACGCAGTGCTCATGACACGTGAGCGCTACGGGGCCCAAGAGGCTTCAAACTCCAGCGCGGTGACGCTGGATGGCAGCGAAAACGCATCCGTCAAGTTCGCACCTTGTTGTTTGCCGGTGCCAGGCGACAACATCTTGGGTTACCTGGGACGTGGCGAGGGCTTGGTGATCCACTGTGAAGACTGTGCGGTCGCCAAGCGGCTACAACACAAAGACCAGGAGCGTTTCATTGACGTGGAATGGTCAGACGAGCCGGTGCGCCAATTTGAATCGCGTCTGGTAGTCACCGTTTCCAACGGTAAGGGCGTGCTGGCCCGTGTTGCCACGGCCATTGCCAGCGCAGAGGCAGATATTGTGCACATTGACATGGGCGAAAAGTCGGCTCAAGATGCTATGGACTTGCGTTTGACCATTGCAGTGCAAGACTTAGCCCACCTAGAGGCGGTGATTCGTACCCTTAAACGCACCACTTTAGTTTTGAATGCGAGCCGGGCACGGCCTTCCAGCTAGGTGCAAATCTTTTCATTCATGTCGTTCTAGTCGTTCATGCCGTCAGTGCACCCGGAGCCGGGTAGCTTACAGACAGTACCTCGACCTCTTGCAAACCACCTGGCGTCATCAACCTCACTACATCACCTACCCGTGCTTTAAGCAAAGCACGGGCAATAGGTGACACCCAACTTACCTGGTTTTTCGCGTTATCAGCTTCGTCAATTCCCATGATGGTAACGGTACGCGAAACGTTCTCGTCATCGACATAGACCACGGTCGCTCCAAAAAAAACCTGATCGCCACCGTGGTGAATGCTTGGGTCGCTGGGCACGGCGATGTCCAGCCGTTGGGTCAAAAACCGAATGCGCCGGTCAATTTCGCGCAAGCGTTTTTTGCCATAGATGTAATCCCCGTTCTCAGAGCGGTCGCCATTGCTGGCAGCCCAATGAACGACTTCAACAACCTTGGGGCGCTGCACATCCATCAGGTCAAACCACTCGGCACGTAAGGCTGCATAGCCTCGAGGGGTCATGTAGTTTTTGGTGCCTACAGGCGCAGCAGGCAGTGTAGGGCTGTCATCATCGGCATCGGGGTCAGACTCTTTGGTGAAGGCTTTGCTCATAGGGTGCCACTTTACAGTGCCAAATAAGAGCACACCACATTCATTGGGGAACCACCCCGCTACTGCGACTTATTAGTACAACTGGTCAATACGACTTCGGCAACCCAAGTACCTTCTCCGCAATAAAGCACAGTATGAGTTGTGGACTGACTGGGGCTAAGCGTGGAATCCAGGATTCACGCAAATAGCGCTCAACGTGGTACTCCTTGGCATAGCCCATGCCCCCATGGGTGAAAATAGCGTTTTCGCAGGCGTGGTAGCAGGCCTCAGCCGCGAGGTATTTCGCGCTGTTGGCTTCTGCCCCGCAGGGTTGGTGTTGGTCGTACAGCCAAGCGGCTTTGTGCACCATTAAATGCGCGGCTTCCAGCTCCATCCACGATTTGGCCAGAGGATGCTGGATGCCCTGATTCTGACCAATAGGGCGACCAAAAACTACACGCTCTTTGGCGTACAGCGCGCCCCGAGCCAGCGCGGCACGGCCCAAGCCTACGGCCTCGCTGGCAATCAAAATGCGCTCCGGATTCAAACCATGCAGGATGTAGCTGAAGCCTTTGCCCTCTTCGCCCACGCGATCTTCAACGGGAATGCGCAGACCATCAATGAAGACTTGGTTCGAGTCCACGCACTTTCGACCCATCTTTTCGATCTCACGCACCTCAATCACGCTGCGGTCTAAGTCCGTGTAGAACAAGCTCAAGCCCTCAGTGCCTTTGCAGTCCTCTTCTGGCGTAGTGCGTACTAGCAAAAGTATCTTGTTGGCGACTTGGGCAGTGGAAATCCAGACCTTCTGACCATTCACCACGTAATGGTCTCCCTGGCGCACGGCACGCGTCTTGAGTTTGAGCGTGTTGAGGCCTGTGTTGGGCTCGGTCACGCCAAAGCAAGCACGGTCGGCTCCTTTAATCAGCGGTGGCAACCAGCGCTTTTTTTGTTCGTCAGAGCCAAACACCACCACCGGGTGCAGACCGAATATATTCATGTGAACAGCTGAAGCACCGGACAGGCCAGCGCCTGTCGCTGCAATGGTGTGCATCATCAGCGCGGCCTCGCTGATGCCCAGACCTGCGCCACCATAGGCCTCGGGCATCGCAATACCGAGCCAGCCTGAATCGGCCAGCGTGCGGTGAAAATCTTCGGGGAAATCACCTTCTCGGTCTTTGCGTAGCCAGTAGTCGGCATCAAACGGTGCGCAAACGCGTTCGATGGCATCGCGGATTTGCTCTTGCTCAGGCGTCAAAGCGAAATTCACGCACGATCTCCAGATTCAGTGCGATGAACAGCAGAGGCTAGACGAATAACTTTATCCGGCGATTCGCCGTAGGGCGGTGTGTAAATCACCAGCAGTCGTACGGGTGTCTCACTCGTTACGGTAAAGACATGCATCTGCTCAGCCGGGAAGAAGCACATATCGCCAGGCACCATGTCGAAAGTCTGATCCGCGATCTCCACATGGGCAGTACCCTCCAGCAAGTAGCAGGCCTGTTCGATGCCAGGATGCGCATGCGGCAACGCACCGCCCCCTTTGTGCAAGGTGCCCAGCAATACTTCCATCTGTTTTGCCCCCACTGTATCTGGACCAATCAGGCGCTGGTTACTGGTGTGGGTGTGGTTGGCAGGTTGGTAGGCCGGTACGTTGGCAGCGCGTACGAGATAGCTTGGATTCATATGAACTCCTGGGGTGTGAGGTGTGGAAGGAGAGATTCAGGTGCGGATTCGTACGGCGTGTCAGCAAGCCATATCACCGCAAATACCTTGGGCCACCAGCTCATCTATCTGTAGCGCGCTATAGCCCGCTTCAGTCAGCAGTTCACGCGTGTGCTGCCCCAATTGCGGCGCCGGAGTTTGCTCACGGTTAGGGGGTGTAGCTGACCAACGCGTAGGGGGCGCCATGGTGTGCAGCATGCCTTCACTGGGGTGCTGAGTGTCATGCATGAACCCGGTAGCCCGCAGCTGCGGATGGGTCAGCAAATCAGCAGGGCTGTTCATAGGCATGTTCGGTACATCGGCCGCGTCCAGCAAGGTTTGCCACTCGACCGTAGTTCGGTCGCGCATGAGGCGTGCCACTTCGGCGTATACCGCGTCAATATTCGCAGCGCGCGCACTGTGGGTGGCAAAGCGTGGGTCTAGCGCCAGTCCCTCAGTCTCACCAATAGCCTCAAAAAAACTGCGCCAATGTTTGTCGTTGTAGATCAGCACGCACAACATGCCGTCCCGGGTCGCATAGGGCTTGCGGTGTGGGGTGAGGAGACGCGCATAGCCAGGCTCACCCAGTGGTGGCTCGAAAGTCAGACCCGCCATGTGGTCACCCAAGACGAACTGCGCCATAGCTTCAAACATGGGAACTACCACCGCTTGCCCCAATCCAGTCTGGCTTCGGGCATAAAGCGCTGAGGTGACGGCATACACAGCGTGCAGGCCCGTCACGCGGTCCGACAGCGTCGTTGGCGTATAGCTTGGCTCAGCAGCGCCGTACTGCTGCATCAACCACGGTATGCCAGTCGCCCCCTGTATCAGGTCGTCATAAGCTGGGCGAGCAGCGTCCGGGCCTTCTTGGTCAAAGCCGCAGCAGCTGACGTGAATAATGCGAGGATTACGCGCACGCACCGAGGCATCATCCAAGCCCAGGCGTACCAGTGCTTGTGGTCGAACATTGCTGATCAGCACATCGCACTGCTCGGCCAGTTTCAGCACGGCTTCGCGCCCTTGGGGATGCTTCAGATCCAAGACGATGCTGCGCTTGCCCGCATTGGCATGCAAAAAGATGGGCCCCATGCCCGGATGATTCATTGGGCCGACATGGCGCATGTTGTCGCCTTCGGGGGGTTCCACCTTGATGACATCGGCACCCAGTTGGGCCAAGATTTGAGTTGCAAACGGCCCCATGATGACGGAGGTCAGGTCGAGAACCTTTACACCTGCCAGTGGCCCGGAAAACTCGGTCTGCTTGATTGTGCTCATGCTGCTTATTCGGGCTTGATGCCAGCCTGCTTGATCAAGAGTGACCAGTGGGCCAACTGGTCGGACACGTACTTGGTGAATTCTTCGGGTGTCCTGGTAGGCCAAACTTCAAAGCCAATTTGTGCCAGCTTGTCTTGCACCTCCTTGTCGGCCAAAACCACCTGCAACTCGGCATTGAGTTTCTCCACAATAGGCTTGGGCATACCAGCGGGACCAAAGATACCGTTCCAAGAGGTCAGGTCAAAGCCCGCCACGACTCGGCCAATCGGTACTACATCCGGCAGAATTTTGGAGACTTCAGTCTTGGTGATACCCAAGGCACGAACCTTCTCTGATTTGAGCATGGCCATGCCTGAGCCCAAATCTACAACGTAAACCTGCACCTGCCCACCCACCAGATCCGTCATCGCTTGTGGGCTCGATTTGTAAGGAATACCCACCATGTCGATACCAGAGATGCGCTTAATCGTCTCCGAAGCCACTAGAGATGTACTGTTGGGCGTTGCATAAGACAGCTTGCCAGGATTAGCCTTGGCATAGTCGATCAGTTCCTTGAGTGTCTTAGCGGGAACAGCGAAATTCACGACCAGCGCAAACGGCAATTCACCCACTCGGGCTACTGGCGTGAAGTCTTTGATGGGATCATATTTAAGGTTGCTGACCAAGCTGGGGTTCGCTGAATGGGAGGTATTCGTCGTCATGAACAGCGTGTAGCCATCAGGCTTGGCCTTGGCTACAAACTGGGCACCAATTTGCGCGTTAGCACCCGCTTTGTTTTCAATCAGCACCGGCTGCTTAAGACGTTCAGCCAATTTTTGCCCCACAACACGTGCAACGGCATCGGTTCCACTTCCCGCAGCAAAGGGCACAACCAGAGTGATCGGTGCTGTGGGGTAGGTTTGACTCCAAGCGACGGGCGAAGCAGCGATGCTGATGGCCATCATCAAAGAGTGGAATAGGTATTTCATGCGGTGTCTCCAATTTCTGTCCAATTTTTGAACGTGGTAGTCAGCCTGCTCTTTCACGGTGACAGCGGCATCTTCTCCTATGCGATCATTCACGTCCAATTCAATTTGGGGTTTGAGTAATATGTTTTGTGAATCGTCAATTTGAGCGTTTGAAGTTGTTTGGCGTTGTTTAGGTTTTTGGGATTTGTTTGTATTTTTTTGGAATCGAATGAAGCTGCACTTTCTGCGTTATTTTTCAGTGCTTGCCGAGGAGCTGCACTTTGGCCGGGCGGCACAGAGGTTGGCCATAACCCAGCCTCCATTAAGTGGAGCTATAAAGGCGCTGGAAACAGAGCTGGGTCTTAAACTTCTGATCCGCGACAGCAAGCATGTGCAGTTAACGCCTGCTGGCGCTGCTTTTCTGGAAGAAGCGAATCAAATTCTTGAACGCGTAGCCCGTGCTGCCAATACCGCAAAGGCCGTGGCAGGTGGCGTGCGTGGGCGCTTGGATATTGGAGTCACGGGCTCACTCATTTACCGTGAAGTCCCTGGAATTGTTAGCGCTTTTAACAAAATCATGCCGGGAATTGATGTCATTTTGCGAGAAATGGCCAGTGCAGAACAAACAGATGAATTGCTGCACGGCCAACTTCATGCAGGATTTATCAATGCTTCTGCCGTTCCGCCTCAGCTGTCTTCTGTACCACTCGCCGATGACGCATTTGTCTGCTGCTTGCCCGATGAGCACCCCTACGCCCAAGCCAAATCGCTTGATTTATATCAATTGGCTGAAGAGCGTTTCGTGATGTTTTCACGCGATGTGGCACCCGCTAACCATGACAACGTTATCGCTATCTTCAACCGTGCGGGCATCCACCCCAAAACGGTACACGCAGCCAGACAGTGGCTCACCATCATCGCCATGGTTGCCAACGGACTTGGCGTCTCATTGGTCCCGCGCTCGCTGGCCAGATCGTGTGTCAAAGGCGTTAAATTTATCCCATTGCAGGGTGAGCTAGCACTCTCAAGAGCGCTTCTGGTCTGGAATCCAAGCTACGGATCTCCGACACTCGAGAGTTTTATTGAATGCGCGAAGACGATGTTAAGCACCCATTAGATTTGAGCTAGGACTGGCCGGAAGTTATCTCATTCAACGGCATTACTGGCAATTACTGGCATCAAGCTCCCCCCGTTACGCCAATATTGCCAAGGAGGCGGATCAGAAAAAGCGGATCTGAGGAAATCGACAAAGGTGCGAACGCGATTACTGAGATGCCGTCGACTCTGGTAGACCGCAAGTATTGGGTCTTCCGCGTGGCACTGATGTTCGGGAAAGAGCTCGACCAGACGGCCCTGGGCAAGGTCGTCGGCTATTTGCACTTCGATTAGGCGCGTGATTCCTAGGCCAGCCAGCGCAAACTCAAGGAGCACTGATGCTTGATTTGATAAGACTCGGCTCTTGATATGCATCGGCCTTGCCAAGTCGCTACCTGAGCGGACCATCCACGTGCTGGCTGCAATGGACGAGACGAAGTTAAGGCACGTGTGATGTGCAAGGTCGTCCGGATTCGAAGGTGCACCATGCTGGGCCAAGTAACCGGGTGACGCACAGATGACCCAGCGTGTGCTGGAAAAAGGCATGGCGATGAGCGAAGAATCCTTCAGGTGGCCGACATGGATTGCCAAGTCCATACCGTCATCGAGGAGGTGGGTCGGATCGATTCGCAACTGTAGCTCGATGCTCAGATTCGGATGTTGCCGACAAAATTCGGCGGTCTTTGCTGCGAGAACCATCTGACCAACGATTGGCATTGAGCGAATCCGTAAAGTCTGCTGGGCCGCTGTTCCAGAGAAGACCGCCGCATCAGCTGTTTCGACGGCTTCGATCGCCGTCTGTGCGGCATGGTAGAAGGCCTCACCCTCTGGCGTCAAGTGAATTGCTCGGTGCGAGCGCCGAAAGAGAAGCACCCCTAGTCTATCCTCTATACGGGCGATCAGCTTGCTGACTGCCGAGGGCGTAAGCGACATATTGCGCGCTGCCGCCGAGAAATTCCCGTCCTCAGCGGCGCGCACGAAGACCTGCATTTCGAAGTAACGGTTCATTGGGTCTTCGGTGCTAGTGAGTAACGCAATGAGTAAGGCAAAGCTGAGGTTTTAAGAGACATTCATGGAGGCGCAACGTTGCTTTAGATCTACCTGTGCCCTGGATTCACATAAGGTTTGAATTCTCGGAAGTATGCCAGTGGGCCGTAAAGCCATAAACTTATTTTCAATAAGAGCTCGCCAAGTCCCGGTGAGCGATGACAGGAGACAAGTAATAGCTACCCCAACCACCATGCCGTCGGTCAAATCGGCACCCCAAGTAGTTGATGCAATCATCATTGGTGCCGGATTCTCCGGTCTCTACCAGCTTCACAAACTTCGCGACGAACTCGGTCTGAACGTCCGTGTTTTGGAAAAGGGCTCGGGCGTAGGCGGCACTTGGTTTTGGAACCGTTACCCCGGAGCCCGTTGCGACTCCGAAAGCTACTATTACTGCTATTCCTTCAATAAGAAAATCGAACAGGAATGGACATGGTCTGAACGATACCCTGAGCACACGGAGATCAGAAAATACCTGAACTTCGTGGCCGACAGGCTGGAACTCAAGCGCGATATTCAACTCGATACCGAAGTGGCGTCAGCCTCTTTCGACGACGCCTCGAACACATGGGAGATTAAGACCATTGGTGGCGAAATTTTCGTTGCGCAATTTCTGATCACCGCAGTGGGTTGCCTTTCCACCGCAAACGTGCCGAAGTTCAAGGGACTAGAAACTTTCAAAGGCAACTGGCACCACACTGGAAACTGGCCCCCCGAAGGCGTTGACTTTACGGGCAAGCATGTCGGCCAAATTGGCACGGGATCGACTGGCATTCAAGCGACCCCTGTGCTTGCTGAACGATCAAAGAATTTGACAGTTTTCCAGCGTACCGCGAACTACAGCGTTCCAGCGAGAAACCGTCCAGTGACACCAGAAGAAGTTGAGCTGACACGGACTAACTACGAAGAGATTTGGCGCCGCGCCCGTACCGGTACGAACGGTCATCCTTTTACGATGTCGACCCGTTCTGCGAATTCCGTGTCAGACGCGGAGCGCGAGGAAGTTTTCGAAAAGGCCTGGGCACGCGGTGGACTCCGGTTCCGCGCAACCTTCAAAGACATTTTGGAGAATACCAAGGCCAACGACACGGCTTCGAATTTCATCCGCGAAAAGATCACAGAAATTGTCCGGGATCCTAAAGTCGCCGAGATGCTGACGCCGCGCGACCACGGTTTTGCTACCAAGCGACCTCCAATTGACTCAGGCTATTTTGAGACCTTCAACCGTGATAACGTTCTTTTAGTTGATCTGAAAGCCGAACCGATTGTCGAAATTACCCCAAAGGGAATTCGCACAACCAAGAAAGAATACGACCTTGACATCATCGTTTTTGCGACCGGCTTCGATGCCTTCACCGGACCACTTCTAAGTCTGAATCTCACTGGCAGCCATGGTTACGAGTTGAAAGAAGCCTGGGCTACGGGGCCCCGTACGTACCTCGGGCTACAGACTCCAAATTTTCCGAACCTGTTCACGATCACAGGCCCAGGCAGTCCCTCAGTACTCTGCAACATGCCAATCGCTATTGAGCAGCATGTCGACTGGATCACCACTTGCATCCGCGACATGCGCGAGAAAGGCCTGACACGGATCGAAGCCGAGCCTGAAGCGGCCGAGCAATGGGTACAGCAAGTGAATGAAGCCGCAAATGCGACTTTGCTACCTATGGCGAGCTCCTCCTGGTACTTGGGGGCGAACGTGCCAGGCAAACCACGTGTTTTCATACCCTACGCCGGCGGCTTCGCCCGCTACAGCAAAATATGCACGGAAGTCAGACAAAGTGACTACCGCGGCTTTGTACGAAGCTGAGAGACGAGTACGTGAGTCGCTGAATCAGCGTTCCGGCTCAAGATAATTCTGTAACTTTGTCTCTTTGTATCTCTGTACCTTGATCCCATAACAGGAGGGTAGATGACAAATATTAATCCAGATGTCGAGGCGCTTATCGCTGCGGGCAGAGCAGCGGGTAGTCTCCCATTCGAGGCAATGACTGCGAAGGAGGCGCGCCGAGCCCATGCGGCTCGGAGGGAAACCCACCAACTGGCTGCCGAAGAAGTTTCCGAGCGACGCGACTTTTCTATTTCGAGCCCGGCTGGCCCGATCCCGTTGCGACTGTACCGGCCGGCTCACGTCTCCGCTGATTTGGTACTTCCCTGCCTGGTCTTCATGCACGGCGGTGGATGGGTTCTTGGCAGCCTCGACTCGCATGACGGGCTCTGTTGCCACCTTGCCAATCAGGCGCGCTGCTGCGTGGTCTCAATCGACTACAAACTGGCACCCGAGAACCCCTTCCCGGCCGCTGTAGACGACTGTGTGACGGCCTACACGGCGATTGTGGCGGGTGCAGCCACGCTAAAAATAGATCCATTCCGGATCGCAGTTGGCGGCGACAGCGCAGGCGGCACCCTTGCGGCCGTGCTGGCACTCATGGGCCGTGACGGTACCGTTCCGCCCCCGATCCAGCAGACGTTGATCTATCCAGTCGTCGACATTGACCAGAGCCTGGAGGACTACGGGCCGAACTCGGACGGCATGCTAATCACTGGTGCAACTATGGTCTATTTCCGTGACCATTACGTCCCTCACGCCGCTGACCGCACCGACTGGCGCGCGTCGCCACTTAAGGTCAGCTCACTCGCCGGCTTGCCACCGGCTCTTGTCATAGTCTGCGGCCATGACCCGCTCAAATCGGAGGGCCGTGCTTATGCAGATCGCTTAGAACGTGAGGGCGTCAAGGTGACGCTTTTGCATCTTTCAGATCAGCCACACGGCGTGATTACGATGACCAAGGTGGTTCGCTCGGCAATCAACATTCAAGACTTTGTTGCAGCATCGCTGCGCGAAGCCTTTCAGCTCACAACCAATCGGACAACGTCTGTGCTGGCTAACCAGTTACCAGCTGAGCAAGCGTCGGATAGCAGAGAGAGTAGAAAGGTGACGATGACCGTCTGAGAGCAAAACAGGTAAGTAGCTAGCGAAACAAAATAAATAATCCTATAACGGAGACAAAAATCATGGGTAAAACGAACCAAGAAATCAACCGCCGCAAATTCATCGGCACCGCCGTCGCAGGCGCAGTCATTACGGGCCTTCCACATATCGCCAGTGCACAAGCAAAGGTGATAAAGGTCGGAATGCCCACGATTCTTTCAGGCCGTGTCGCCATCCTTGGTACCTCGAGTCGAGCGGCGGTACAGCTCGCGTTCAATCAAATCAACGCGGCAGGCGGTATCAACGGTCGGAAGTTCGAACTTGTCGAACGCGACACCAAAGGCCGTCCGGACGAAGCGGCCAAGGTGACGCGCGATCTGATCAACAACGATGGCTGCGAAATCATTATTGACGGCGAAGCGTCGTCAGGTGCCTTTGCCGTACACGAGGTTGTCCGCGACCTCGGCATTCTGTGCCTGCATACCTGCTCGGAGACTTCGTCACTTTCTGCGGATCCGAAGCTGGCCGTGAAGACGGCATTTCGATGCGCCCGGCAAGGTATCCACGACGCAGTGGCGGGCGGCTCCTATGCGGCCAAGATCGTCAAAGAGAAGGGGCTGAAGCGGTGGATGACCTGCTCTCCCGACTACGCCTATGGACGTGACAATACCGCCGAATTTCTTCAATATGCCAAGGTCTTTGAGCCTTCAATCGAGGTGATTGAACAGGTCTGGCCTAAGCTCTTCGCGCCTGATTACACCGAAAGCATCACCAAAATCCTCCAAGTCAAGCCGCAGGCTGTTTATTCGGCTTTGTGGGGCGGAGACATCGTCGCGTTCATTGAACAGTCGAATCTCTATCGACTGTTCCAGAATACCGCCTTTTTCTCAGCAGGTCTCGGAGACCCACCGATCCTGGCGGCTATTAAGAACCTGCCGCCGGGACTCAACACGGCATACCGCTACAACAGGGAATTCCCAGCGCTGCCGGAGAACAAGGCGTTCAGCGACGAATTCACGAAGGTCGCTAAGCATGATCCGACCAACTGGGCTTGGCAAAACTACGTAGCGGCAAATTTCATCATCGAGGCAGTGCGCCGCACCGGGGGCAAAACAGATTCTGGCGCCTTGGCGAAAGAAATCGGTGGAATGAACCTGAAAACACCGTTCGGCAGTATGACCATGCGCGACAGCGATCACACGCTTATCAACTATCCAGTCGCATGGGGCAAAACGATCCCTAAGTCACCATGGGTTATTGACTATGTAGACACCGAATGGACGAAGATTCTTGAAATCGAAAAGCAATGGAAGAAGGAAAAAGGTTACGCCTGATTTTTGCCGGGACGATCTGTCCGTCTGTCCGTCTGTCCGTCTGTTCAATGACCAATGACCAATGACCAATGACGGACATCTTCCTGGGCATTCCAGTTAACGATCGAATGCCCCGTTTTCGGCTCGCCATAACCTTGCCCGTTACTCTTGGAGATTCCATTGAATTTTGAAGCACTTTCAACCTGTATCTCATCCGGGTCTTGCGTCGTGACACAAATCTCGACGGCTCTAATTATCGGGATGCTGCTCTTTATGGTGGCGTCCGGTTTGTCGTTGATTTTTGGCGTCCTCGGCATCATCAACTTCGCGCACGGCGCCTTTTACATGGCGGGCGCTTATTTCACTTGTGCGGTCTACCAGCTCACATCAAGCTTTCTGCTGGCCTTTCTTGGCGGGGCCATTGGCGTCGGTATTGTTGGCGTACTTTTCGAGCGCTTCATCATGAGCCGGGTCTACGGCAAAGATGTGCTGATGCAGTTACTCGTCTGTTACGCAACAATTCTGATCTTCGACGACCTGGTGAAGATGATTGCGGGACCGGAGTACAAGATGATGGGAATGCCGGAGGTATTTGCATTACCACCATTCGAATTCGCTGGCGGTTTTATTCCTCCTTACTACGTTTTCATGGTTGTCGTGAGTCTGTGTATCGGTGGAGGCCTGTGGTTCGCCATCGAGAAAACCAGGCTCGGCAAGATTGTTCGGGCATTAGCCGTCAATCCGCAGATGGTTGGAGCCCTCGGCATCAACACGATGCTACTGTATGCCGGTGTATTTGGATTCGGCAGCGTTCTTGCAGGGATCGCCGGCGCCCTTGCGGCTCCAACCCGAACGTTGACGCCTGGCATGGGTTTGTCGGTTTTGATTGAGAGCTTCATCGTCACAGTGATCGGCGGTATGGGCTCTATCACTGGCGCGCTTGTCGCCGCACTACTTATCGGATTCATACGCGCCTTCGGTGCGATCGGCTTTCCGCTCTTCGTAGACGGGATCATGTTCGGCATGATGGCCTTGGTTTTGATTTTCAAGCCGAGCGGATTGTTTGGTCGGGAGCCAGCGCAATGATGAAACAAGGAATCCGTCGCGATGTCATCGTCGCTTTCTTGATGCTCGGGATTTTCATCGCATTGCCATTCGTCTATACGAAGCCGGCCCTGCGTGACTTTCTGATCTACGTTATGGCCTATGGGCTGTTGGCCATGTCGCTCAACCTTCTTGTCGGACTGACTGGACTTGTCTCCTTCGGGCATGCAGCTTTTTTCGCCTCGGGTGCTTACATGTTCGGCCTGTTGATGCAAACGGGACAGCTTTCAATCCCCGTCGCAATGCTCGCTACCGTCCTTGGCACTGCCCTGCTGTCGCTGGTGATCGGGGCAATCTGCGTACGACTGAAAGAGCTTTATTTCTCTTTCATCACGCTCGCGTTCCAGATGTTTATTCATTCCATCATCCTGACTTGGGTCAGTCTCACCGGCGGCGACCAAGGACTACGCGGAGGTATCCCACGCCCGCTTTTCTTAGGCATCGACCTGAGCAACAACACGACGCTCTACGTGTTTTGCGTTGTCGTGTTCATAGTCTGTATCGCCTTGATGCGGCAAATCTGGCAGTCGCCATTTGGCTACACGCTTCGCCTCATCCGCGACAACCCGAACCGGGCGACTTTTCTCGGTGTGAACGTCACGAGGATGAAGCTTGGTATTTTCGTGTTGGCGAGCGCAATGGCCAGCGTAGGGGGGATGTTGCTCGCGCTTTTCGTTTCGGGTGCTTATCCGGAGTTCGGCTTCTGGACCACTTCGGGCGAGGCCATTTTCATGATCATGCTGGGTGGTACTCAGCTTTTCTTTGGTCCCCTAATTGGCACAGTGCTGCTGCGCTTGCTGGAGCACTTCGTGTCGATCTATACCGAGCACAGCGGCCTGGTTCTCGGCGTAGTAATCCTGATCATCGTGCTTGGACTTCGGCAAGGTGTTGCCGACTATGTGGTTGACTGGTTTCGGCGCCGTAAAGAAACGAAGTTGGAACTGTCTTGCAAGACTGACAAGTCTATCCAGACTGAATTGACCTCAAGCTCAAAAGTCGTCGAAAGGAAGGCTATCTAATGCTCTCCATTCAAAATCTCGATAAAAGCTTCGGTGGCGTCCATGCGACCCGAAACGTTTCCATCGACTTTCCCGAGGGTTCGTTGACCGCGATCATTGGACCGAACGGGGCTGGCAAGACGACCTTCTTCAATTTAATCTCAGGCGCGAACCGGCCCAATTCCGGCAAGATCATTTTCGATGGGCAGGACCTCGTCGGAAAGTCGTGCGTCGAGGTAGTGCGACTCGGCATGGTGCGAGCCTTCCAGGTTGCAGCGCTGTTTCCGAGTCTCACGGTCACGGAGGCGATAACCGCAGCCGCTATATCCCATCAGCGGCGTTCTTGGATACTGCTGAAACGATTTCCGCTGGTCGAGGCTAAAGAGCCTGTGGAAGAGATCATCGAACTGCTTGGGCTTCAGGCAAAGGCGAGCACATTGTCGCGAAACCTATCCCACGGGGACCAAAAGCTACTCGACATCGGCCTCTCCCTGGCAATGAAACCGAAAGTGTTGCTGCTTGACGAGCCCACAGCGGGGATGGGTCCTGACGAGCGCTGGCGGATGATCGGCAAGGTCCAAGACCTTTGGCGCGTCAAAAAAATGACAGTCCTTTTTATTGAGCATGACATGGACATTGTCTTCAAGATTGCCCAGAAGATTTATGTATTGAAGTACGGAGCGGTGCTTGCTCAGGGAACAGCCGACGAGATCCGAAGTAACCAAGACGTGATCGACGCCTACCTCGGAAGTGACCACAACCTTGCTCAAGCAGTAGGAGAGAAATGATGGCGGAACCTCTCCTCCAAATTCAAAATGCTGATGTTTTCTATGGCACAAGCCAGATTCTTTTCGGTGTCAATCTCGACGTCAAAAAGGGGCAGACTATGGCGTTGCTCGGTCGAAATGGCGCTGGTAAATCAACGACCTTCAAGATGATCGCCGGCATCGCTCCCCCCCGTCGAGGCAAAGTCCTGCTTGCAGGAGTGCCGGTGTCAGGTCATCCACCTTTTCGTATTGCTCGAGCCGGTATTGGCTTCGTGCCTGAGGACCGGCAAGTGTTCCCAGAACACACGGTGGACGATAACTTGATAGTTGGTGCAAAAAAGGGTCCGCATGGTGAAGACCACTGGACCTGCGAACGTATCTACGAAGTTTTCCCAATACTCGCCAGCATGAAGAAGCGGAATGCGGGGCGCTTATCCGGGGGGGAGCAGCAGATGTTGACTATCGCTCGGACTCTCATGGGAAATCCCGAGTTGATTCTTCTCGACGAACCGAGTGAGGGGCTTGCGCCCATCATCGTTCAGGCTATCGGCGAACTCATCAAGATGCTGCGGGACATGGGCGTGACCATTTTATTGGCCGAACAGAACATGCATTTTTGCCTGAGCATAGCGACCCACGCAACGGTCATCGACAAAGGTCAAATCGTCTACAGCGCGACGATCGAGGAGTTGCGTAACAACGAGGTGATCAAGCAGCGCTATCTCGCTGTGTAAGGCAGACGCGTGATTTAGACGCAAACAAGTTTTTTGGCCTAGCAGGTTTAACAAAAATTTAAGGAGACAAAAATGGAACGAAATGAAGGACGAGGCCGCGTTGCCGTTGTGACAGGCGGTGCTAGTGGCATTGGCTTGGCTACTGCACAGGTACTTATCAGCCGCGGCTGGCGCGTCGTGATCTCAGATATCAACGTAAAGGCCAGCTACGAGGCTGCCAGTTCAATCGGAGCTGACGTATCACCGTTCGACGTTACTGACGATGTTGCGACTCGCGAGGCATTCACGGAAATCGAAGAGCGTATTGGCCCGATTGAAGCACTCTTCGCGAACGCCGGTGTCATCCAGCCAGGCAGTCGTCCAGAGGATTCGCCTTTTGCAGAGTTCGACAAAATTATCGCGGTCAACTTGAGGGGCGTTTACGTCTCGTGCGTCTGCGCAGGTGCGCTGATGGTCAAACGAGGCCGTGGCGGCATCGTGATCACAGGCTCGATAACAGCGACGCGCACAGCCCCACTGCACGCCTATGCGCCATCTAAGGCCGCGGCTGTCCACATGGCCGCATGTCTCGCCGCAGAATGGGGCAGAGCGGGCGTACGGGTCAATGCCGTTTCTCCCGGTTACGTCGCAACCCCTCCAATTTTGGCCAATATTCAAAGTGGCAAACGTGATAAACGGTTGCTCGTAGGGGGATCAGCCTTGGGTCGATTAGTCGAATCCGAAGAAATCGGGCGAAGTGTTGCGTTCTTGTTGTCTGATGACGCTTCGGCCATTACCGGCATCAATCTGCCAGTTGATGCGGGTTGGCTTGCCAGCTCGCACCTCACAACCTATGGCGGCGTGCGCGAGGCTCGTTGAAGGAATCATTTGTCTGCAAGTTGCTGCGTCCGCCAGCGCAACATGTCAACTTCGCAGGAACGCCGGAAGTCGCCAGAACCCGAGCCCCCCATTGCAGAATCAAATTTCCACTGGCACTCCGCTGACTTGAATCCCTCGAAAGCCCTCTGTGAAGAGCGCAATGAGGCAAGGACTTTGGCTGTCGAACTCGAATTGATACTCCTTGTATCAGATTCCATTTTTCGATAAGCCATTTTCATTTGTAACTTGGCTTGGATAACTTTACGGTCAAGACAAAGTCGCAATGCTGTTCGGGGCTGGTCACCAATGGCGCTATAGCACTCGTCTAATGCGCTAACTTGCATGCTGCTAGTGACTATGTCATTTGCAACTGCGCCCGTATCAGATTTAATTGGCAATTGAGCATACGCCGTACTGAATGCGAAAAAAGTTGTCGTAACAGCAGTGAATACAAGTTTATTCATATAGTGGCCCTAGGGGCTGTCCAGATCAGCTCAATCAATATTTTGCAAAAATGCACAGAAGATAAGGTGTTCACGAGGGAGCAACCGGACACTGACATTCAGATAGATTGAAAAGTGAAAGTGCGAGAAGCTCGCAGCAATGGAATTGAGGCATGCGTCAACATTGCAATTGAGACGCGGTACCCGAACGGCAACCAGAATTGAATATAACGCCACAAAGAAGAAAGGACTTAGAGTATTTCTACTCTAAGTCCTTGATTCATATGGTGCGGCTGGCAGGAATTGAACCCACGACCCCTTGGTTCGTAGCCAAGTACTCTATCCAACTGAGCTACAGCCGC
>JAYUED010000155.1:0-90107 GCA_043739385.1 Betaproteobacteria bacterium
GGCCCACTGGCATAGCAGTTGATTGCGGCCGCGTTGACCGAGAAACTAATGTACCGGCTGGTGGTTGTCAACAGCGGAATCGAGTTGAGAGTTTCAAACTCCACTTTGTCCAAACCGGGGTTGCCGTTGGTATAGGCCGCCACGACGTGATTATTCTCTGGTACTGCAGAACTATTGAGTACGCCCAATTTTTGAGCCAAGGTCTTAAGATTCGAATAGTAGGCACACGCGACTCCACCGGAGCCGTCGTAGTTGAAGGAGAGGACGATGCCATTGCAGGAGCTGCCGCCGCTCAACCATACCGCGTCTGCTGTATAGGTCTCGCTCAGTGGGGCTGTACCGCTGTAAGTCTCTAGCCTTTGCGCTGTTCGGGATACAGGAACATTTTCGAAGTCCTCGGCGTACACCGTAATAGGCGCCTGCGGCATCCCAGGGGTTCCAGGCGCCGCAAAGGCGCTGGTGCTGGCGAGGCCGCCGAGCACCAGCAATGCCAGTAGCGAAAAAGCTGCTACAGACTTTTGAAACAACCATTTGACACAAGAAACCGAGAGCTGGCTGTGGATCAAGCCGTCAGGGTGAGGTATGCGACGCATACAGGTACTTACCTCAAGAGGGTGCTCTAGCAGGCTATTTGCCCATTTCCAAAGAGACTAATCAATTTGGCTGGGGGCAAAAAGAGACGCAATTCGTATGTTGTGTAAACCACATTACAAATCGCATCTAAATGTAACTTAGTTATCATTAATTGCCTTAATTTGAAGCAATTTCAGGGCGATTTTCGCGATGCTTTGAAGTGAGCATGGGTTGTGATAGCGCACCCGCAAGAGCGAGGCATGCGCCAGAAAGCCTCATGATTACCCTAGCCAGGATTTTTCATGCCACGCACGGTTATTTCAAGTCGTCCACGGTGCAAATCTTTGCCAGTTGTACGGGTGATTTCTTCTTGCCGCCGCGTCAAGAAAACGGCGAAAGAGATCAACCGCTCCATGTGTCCGGAATCCTTGCTTTCTGTGTGTACAACCTTGTTGTTCTTTTTCAGCCCGGTGACGGCGGTATGGCCCATCGCTCCGTCTTTGCGCTTGCGTGCGAAAATTGCGCCAGTGGCAGTGCAACATAAAAATTTTTGTTGCACTGAGTGTTACACCCGTTGCACAAAATGGGCGAAAAAACGACCAAATGAGCGAGATTGATACAAACAGCAATGACCGTGTTTTCGCTGGTAAGAGCGATATTAGGAGGGCGCACCCTTTAAGTGTCGCGCCGATGATGGATTGGACTGACAGACATTGCCGTTACTTCCACCGTCTGCTCACGCGCAATACCTTGCTTTACACAGAGATGGTCACGACCGGCGCTCTGTTGCATGGCGATGTGGCGCGGCATTTACGTTTCAACGCAGAAGAGCACCCCGTCGCCTTACAGCTGGGAGGGAGTGAGCCGGCTGACTTGGCCCATTGCGCCAAGCTGGGCGAACAGTGGGGCTATGACGAGATCAATCTGAACTGTGGCTGCCCATC
Organism: Betaproteobacteria bacterium; assembly: GCA_043739385.1. GTDB lineage: Bacteria > Pseudomonadota > Gammaproteobacteria > Burkholderiales > Burkholderiaceae_C > Defluviibacillus. The sequence goes on from JAYUED010000155.1 coordinate 1,518, forward strand.
AGAGCGTGTGCAGCGTGGCGCGTTTGGTGCATGTTTGATGGCCGAACCACAGCTGGTGGCCGATGGCGTCAAAGCCATGTGCGACGCTGTGCAAATTCCGGTGACAGTGAAGCACCGCATTGGCATCGACAAAGACGAAAACTACGGGTTCGTGTGCGATTTCGTTGGGCAGGTAAGTGAGGCTGGTTGCAATATTTTTATTGTTCATGCGCGCAATGCATGGCTCAAGGGCCTGTCACCCAAAGAAAATCGCGAAGTACCGCCGTTGCGCTATGAATTCGTGCACCGTTTGAAAGCCGATTTTCCAGAGCTAAAGTTTTTGCTTAATGGGGGTATCAACACCATAGAGCAATTGCGCGAACAACTGTCCCTGGTCGATGGTGTGATGGTGGGACGCGAGGCCTACCATAATCCTTGGTTTATGGCTGATTGGGATGAGGTCTTCTTCGGAGACGCACCAAACGGGTTGAGTCGAGACGATATTGAGTCTCAGATGATTGATTACATGGCGCGTGAAGCCGCGCTGCATGGCACGCCGTGGAGCATGATCGCTCGCCATATGCTGGGCTTGCGAAACGGCCTGCCAGGCGCGCGCCGCTGGCGGCAGGTCTGGAGCGATCACCGTCTGAAAACGAGGCCTGCGCATGAGGTGATGGCGCTGGCGCAGGGCCTGGAGGCTTGTGCCTAAAGCCATATGACCAGCCCGTATTTTCTTGATTTCTTGTTTTCTATTTGGTTGAATAATTTATCGTTGATGTAATCGCGAGGGTAGGTTGGAATGTTTGAACGCTTAAAGAAGATTTTCAGCACGGCCCCGCATGGTGCTTCCAGTCCCATCTCTGCGCTGACGCAGCAAGACAGTCAATTGCTGGCAGACTGGGCACGGCAACAAGGCTTTGCCTATGCCGATCAGCCAATGCAAGATGCCAAAGGCAACCCAGCAGGCAAAGGTTTTGTGGTCAAAGGCCGCACTCAAGGTAAACCTTGGCAAATGGAGTGTGGACTGCCTAACCGGGACTTCATCCAAGGCCAAGAACTGCGGGGGCGCTGTGAATTAGGTGTGCTGGATTCGGTGTCAGTGGTGCTGATGAACCGGCCTCTCAAAGTGGCTCTGGAAAAGCGTGCGTACTCGCTTTACACCGATTCATTGCAAACGATGGTTGACCCACAACTGCCCGAAGAAATGCGATGGCTGGCGGCCTACCAAGAGGTGGGATGGGCAAGCCTGCCGACTGCGTTTTGGGACCGCTACACCGTATTGACGGGCAAGCGTGAGCATGCAATGTCGTGGCTCAATGCTGATGTGGCGCAAGCATTGATGAGCTGGCCGCCGAATGGGCCATCGTCTGAAGTACCGTTTCTTTTGATGTTGTTACGAGGCAAGTGTTATTTCCGTATGGAGTACCGGCAAGTTGAGCTGGCTAATTTGCAGCATGTGGCCAAAATTTACAGCCTAGCGTGTGAGTCTGCGCTGAACAATGTGGCTCAGAGCACGGCTCCTGGCTCCTAACGCTCCGAACTGGCCTTCTCTGCTTTACCTACTTTACGCACTTTAACGCCCCAATATCCACCCCACACTGCGAAGCCCCAGCAGGGTCAGCGCCAGCGACCCGCCAACGTGCAGTGCAGCCGTTCCCAGCGCCAACTCATAGCGCTCTTGCTGCAGCATTCCCACAACTTCCGCTGAAAAGCTGGAAAACGTGGTCAATCCACCTAAAAACCCGGTCACGATTGCCAGCCGCCACACCGGGTCAAGCTCGGGCAAGGACTGGAAAATCGCGACGCAGACGCCAATCAGATAGCCCCCGAGCATGTTGGCGGCAAGCGTCCCCCAAGGTAGCAGCGGGGAGGTGCTGGCTGCTGCGCCGGTATTCAGCCATACACCCAGCCGCCAGCGCGCCAGTGAGCCAATCGCAGCTCCGATACTTATAGCAATAACGGATATCACAGTATTTCCTTATTTCCGTTCCTACGCTTGTCCTTACTTCTCTTTACCCATCACCAAATCTGGCAGGATAGTAACGATCTGTGGGAACACCGTGATGATCGCAATGCACACCACGAGGCAAGCAAAGAACGGCAGCGCGGCCCGGGCAATCGTGTTGCTGTCTTTGCCTGTCATGTTCTGCAACACAAACAAGTTGAAGCCCACCGGTGGTGTGACTTCCGCGATTTCTACCAGCAAGATGATGAAGATGCCAAACCAGATCAAATCAAACCCAGCCTTTTGAATCATGGGCAGGATCACAGCGCTGGTCAGCACAATCATGCTGATGCCGTCGAGTGCGGTGCCCAAGATCAGATAGACCACCACCAGCGCGGCGATCAGCGCATAGGGCGAGAGGTTCATGCTGTTCACCCATTCGGCTAATTCGCGTGGCACACCGGTGAAGGCCATGGTTTTTGTCAAAAAGGCGGCACCTGCCAAGATGAACATGATCATGCAGCTGGTGCGGGTTGCACCCATCAGGCCTTCCCAAAAATTCTCCCAGGTTAGCGCCCGGCCAAAAGCGGCAATGGCGAGTGAACCGGCGACACCGTAAGCTGCGCATTCCGTTGCTGTGGCGTAGCCTGCCACCAGCACCCAGACGATGAAAATGATGAGTGCCGTGCAAGGGATCAAATTACCGCTTTTCTTGAACTTCTGTGCCCAAGTGCTAGGTGGGTCGGCAGCGGGCACTTTGTCCGGGTTGCGGATTGACCACCACGCGATATAGCCCATGAACAGCGCCATCAACACCGCTGAGGGGATAAAGCCCGCTAAAAAAATGCGGATGATGGACGCATCTGCCGCTACCGCATACACCACCATGGTGATGGAGGGCGGTATCAAAATTCCAAGCGTGCCGCCTGTTGCCAGCGCACCTAGAACCAGGTTTTCGTCGTAGCCACGCTTTTTCAACTCAGGCAATGCTACTTTGGCAATCGTCGCGCAAGTGGCTGCAGAGGAGCCGCTGACCGAGCCAAAAATGCCACAGCCCAAAATGGTGGTGTGCGCCAGACGGCCTGGAATACGGTTCAGCCATGGGCGCAGACCTTCGAACATTTCTTCGCTGAGTTTGGTACGGAACAAAATTTCGCCCATCCAGATAAACAGAGGCAGTGCGGCCAACTCCCAGCTGGCGTTGCTTTCCCAGAACGCTGAGAACAGGTTTTTACCTGGCTCCGTGCTGGTGAAGAAGGCTTGACCCACCCAACCACAGATCGCCAGCGTCATGGCAATCCATACGCCGCCCGAAAGCAGCACCATCATGATGGTGAGCAACAGCCCACCGATATACAAGACTTCCATGAGGTGTGTTCCTAAACGTCAGAAGAAAAATCGCCACGTGCATGGCGTTCTTCGACGACCCGCACAAAGGTCGGAACACCGCCGCGCAGCACGATAATGAACTCGTCCACCACGGCTACCAGCAAGAGCACTGACCCCAGCGCAAAGCTCAGCTGCGGTATCCACATCGGCATGGGTAAAAGGCCCTGGGCGATGTCGTTGAATTCCCAGCTTTCATAAGTGAATTTCACCGCTGACCACGCCAGATAGGTACATGACACGCTGCCAATCGCCAGTGATACCAGCTCCATCGCTCGACGGGTCTTGGGGCTGACTTTTTCCAGCAGCAGCGTCACCCGCACAAAGTCGCCGTGCTTGAAGGCGTGCGCCATTGCACAGAAGGCAGCAGCTGCGCAGAACCACGACACGATGTCGTTCACAGCACCGGTGCGGATGCCCAACTCGCGCAGCACGCTTTGAGCGATCATCAGCACGCAGATAAGGGCGACAAACACGGCCCCTAGTGCACCGCCTGCGTCGTACAGCCAGTCTAAAGAACGGCGAACTTTGTTGCCCATGGTTTACTTCTTGGTCTTGTTGTAGGCGCTTAAAATGGCATCACCATCAGCCCCAGATTTCTTTTGCCAATCCACAAGCATGATGCCGCCGACTTGGCGCAAGTCCGTCATGAGCTTGGGCGCAGGGGCGGTGATCTTCATGCCTTTGTCGTTGAGTGCTTTTTTGTACCACTCATTTTTCTCTTGGCTGACACGCCATCCACGAGCCTCAGCCTCGGCGGCGGCCTTAGTTAGCAGCGCTTGCGTGGGGGCGTCGAGCGCATCAAACGATTTTTTGTTGACGATGACGGCGTTCTTGGGGAGCCACGCTTGGGTGTCGTAAAAGTATTTCAAGCTTTCGTAAGTCTTGCTGTCGTAGCCCGTGGAGCCTGAGCTCATGTAGCTTTCCACGACGCCGGTAGCTAGGGCTTGCGACAGCTCTGCGGCCTGGATGGTGACGGGTTGCGCACCAATCAATTCGGCAATTTTCCCCGTGGCAGGGCTGTAGGCACGCCATTTAATGCCGCGCAAATCCGCGACCGAGTTGATTTCTTTCTTGGCGTAAATGCCCTGCGGTGGCCATGGCACCGAATACAAGAGTTTCATACCCTGGTTGCCCAGTAGCTTGTCTAGCACGGGTTTTTGCGCGTCGTAAAGGCGCTTGGCATCAGGGTAAGACGCCGCCAGAAAGGGCACGCCATCTGCCCCGTATATGGGGTTTTCGTTCTCAAAGTTGGCCAGCAAAATTTCACCAGCTGGGGTTTGACCACCTTGCACTGCACGCTTGATTTCGTTTGCCTTGAACAGCGAGGCATTAGCGTGGATGGTGATTTTGAATTTCCCCGCGCTGGCTTTGTCCACGTCGCTTGCGAACTGCACCAGATTTTCAGTGTGGAAATTGGACGTAGGGTAGGCGGCAGCCAAATCCCATTTGGTTTGGGAGAAAGCTGGCGCACTTAAAAGTGTCAAAGCAAAAGCAGGGGCGAGTAGCAAACGGTACTGCATGGAAACTCCTTGAATGAGATAACGGGGCAACTGGATAGCGTGGTTAACGTGGATAACGGCAAATGAGAGCGCGCATAAAGCGGTCAACGACTATGAGCGACAGCCTGCACTTTAGCGGCAGTCCGCCAGCAGCATCAGAGTGTTTCCCCTTTAGTCATTAACAAACTGTTAATAAATTGTTGATGATGCTTCTACAATTTGACTGATGCAATAAAAGTGCCAATGCCATTTCTCTCTTTGATGATCACCAGCGAGCTTTCATATGACACGCAAACCTGTTCTTTCAGTGCCAGAAAAAATGACAACTGCATCGCCTTCGCTCATTGTCTCGTCTGCACATTTGGTGTCTCCTCAAAGTGCCCAACTTAGTGAGTTTGAGTTCGGTTTGATTGTTGCTGGCAACGCCTTTCACCGCTGGATACTGCACTGTATGAGTGCGGCGGGTTTGAAGGATTTGACGCCGCTGGATGTGATCGTTTTGCACCAGGTCACCCACCGCGCTAGGGACAAGCGGCTGGCCGATATCTGCTTCATCTTGAACGTTGAAGACACTCACCTCATTAACTATTCGCTCAAAAAACTCCAGGGTTTAGGTGTGGTTGGGTCCAAAAAGAGTGGCAAGGAAGTCACTTACGCCTGCACCGCCCAGGGGCAGGTTTACCTTGATCGCTACCGTGAGATCCGTGAATCCTGTCTTATTGATGCGCTGAAAGCCGACGATTCGCTGAACCGTGACATTGGCGAACTGGCTCGCTTGCTGCGTGTACTGTCCGGCATTTACGACCAAGCGGCGCGGTCTGCGGCCAGTTTTTAGGGCATCGCCATAGTCGGTATCAGCCTGCAGCACAGCCTGCAACACATTACTTCATCCTTCATATCTGCTCGCCGCACTTCTTGAACATCCTAGGAAAACCTTTTCATGAACACCTCGACCTCTGGCCTCAACCCCAAACCCCGTTGGCAGTTTTGGATCGACCGGGGTGGCACCTTCACCGATGTGGTCGGCAAACGCCCCAATACGGACGGCACATTCAGCCTCGTCACCCACAAGCTCTTGAGCGAGAACCCTGAGCAGTACAAAGACGCCGCCGTGGCTGGTATACGCCATCTGCTGGGCCTGAAGCCTGGCGAGGCCGTCACCCCCGAGGTGGTCGAATGCGTCAAGATGGGTACCACCGTTGCGACCAATGCACTGCTGGAGCGCAAAGGCGAGCGCACGCTGCTGGTCACCACGCGTGGCTTTCGTGATGCGCTGCGCATTGCCTACCAAAACCGCCCCCGCTTGTTTGACCGGAACATCCAGCTACCTGAGCTGCTTTATAGCGCTGTGGTGGAGGCGCAAGAGCGCGTGAGTGCGACGGGTGAGTTACTGACGCCTTTGAATGAAGCGCTATTAAAACAAGAGCTTCTTCAGCAGTACCAGAGCGGACTGCGCAGCGTTGCAATCGTATTTATGCACGGCTACCGCTACACTGCCCACGAACTGGCTGCCAAGCGCATTGCCCAAGAGGTGGGCTTCACACAGATCAGCACCTCGCATGAAACCAGCCCGATGATGAAATTCGTCAGTCGGGGCGACACCACCGTCGTCGATGCTTATCTCTCGCCTATCTTGCGCCGGTATGTGGAGCAGGTGGCCAGTGAGATGCCTGGGGTTCGGCTGTTCTTCATGCAGTCGTCGGGTGGCTTGACGGACGCCAATACCTTTCAGGGTAAAGACGCAATTTTGAGCGGTCCAGCCGGTGGCATTGTGGGCATGGCACGGACAGCGCAACTCGCCAGTTTTGACAAGGTGATCGGCTTTGATATGGGTGGCACCAGCACTGACGTAAGCCACTTTGCCGGCGAATTCGAACGTGAATTTGAAACCCAAGTGGCCGGTGTGCGGATGCGCGCGCCCATGATGAGCATCCACACCGTGGCGGCGGGTGGTGGCTCGCTGTTGCAGTTCGACGGCGCACGCTTTCGCGTCGGCCCTCAAAGCGCCGGTGCCAATCCTGGCCCAGCCAGCTACCAGCGTGGCGGGCCGCTGGCTGTGACAGATGCCAATGTGATGCTGGGGAAAATCCAGCCGCGCTACTTCCCCAAGGTGTTTGGCCCGAATGCAGACCAACCGTTGGACGGTGATGTGGTCAAGCAAAAGTTCGCTGATTTGGCTGCGCGTCTACCTAAGGGAACTTCCTTGGCAGGCCGTACCGCCGAGGACGTGGCTGAAGGCTTTCTCCAAATTGCTGTGCAGCAAATGGCGAATGCGATCAAAAAAATCTCTGTCGCCAGAGGCTATGACGTTACCCGCTACACCCTGCAAACCTTTGGCGGTGCGGGCGGGCAGCACGCTTGCCTGGTCGCCGATGCATTGGGCATGACCCGTGTGTTCGCTCACCCTATGGCGGGTGTGTTATCTGCTTACGGCATGGGTTTGGCCGATCAAACCGTCATCAAAGAGCAGGCCGTGGAATTGCCACTGGTCGAGGCTTCACTGCTGCGCATAGCCCAGGCGCTGGACGCCTTGGCCGCGACGGCAGAGGCTGAGCTGCAAAAGAGCGGTGTCAGCCAGGGTGAGGTCGTCACGCACCGCCGCGTGCATGTGCGTTACCAAGGGAGTGATTCGGCATTGGTAGTTGCTTTTGACGATGGCCAAGTTGCAGGCATCCAATCCCGCTTTGAAGCGGCCTACCGCCAGCGGTTTGCTTTTCTGATGCAAGGGCGCGCTTTGGTCGTTGAAGCGGTGTCTGTCGAAGCCATCATCGCCGGAGATGCCCCTAACGAGCAGCGCCAAGTCGTCCATCCCAGTCGCGAAGCACCACGTCGCGAAACTGTGCCTATGTACGCCGAAGGCCGGTGGCACGATGCCGCCTTGGTGGTGCGCGAAGACATGCGACCTGGCGATAAAGTCACCGGCCCAGCCATCATCGCCGAGAAAAATGCCACCACGGTGGTGGAGCCGGGTTGGGAGGCTAATTTAACGTCTTATGACCATCTTGTCCTTGATCGGTATGCAGTGCGAGCTATTAAATTCGCAGCAGGTACCACTGCTGACCCCGTGCTGCTGGAAGTGTTCAACAACCTGTTCATGAACATCGCTGAGCAAATGGGCCTGCAATTGCAAAACACTGCCTACTCGGTCAACATCAAAGAGCGGCTGGATTTCAGCTGTGCGCTGTTTGATGCGGAAGGCAACCTTATCGCCAATGCGCCGCACATGCCGGTGCATTTGGGCAGCATGGGCGAAAGTATCAAAACGGTGATTCGAGAAAACACCGGGAAGATGCAGCCCGGCGATGTGTTTGTACTAAACGACCCCTACCACGGCGGTACGCATCTACCCGATGTCACGGTGATTACGCCGGTGTATTTGCATGGCGAGACCACAGCGTTAACCTCTCAAGTCGCCACGGAGCGCCCCCAGTTTTACGTGGGCAGCCGAGGTCATCACGCTGACATTGGTGGTATTACCCCAGGCTCCATGCCGCCGTTTTCCACCACGATTGAAGAGGAGGGCGTGCAGATCAATAACGTCAAACTCGTGGACAAGGGCGTGCTGCGTGAAGCCGAAATGCTGGATTTGCTGACCACCGGCGGCGGCACCACCGCTTACCCCAGCCGCAATCCAGCGCAAAACATGGCCGATTTGAAAGCCCAAATTGCCGCTAACGAAAAAGGCCTGCAAGAGCTACGCAAGATGGTTGATCATTTCGGTCTCGATGTGGTGCAGGCCTACATGCGCCATGTACAAGACAACGCCGAAGAATCGGTGCGCCGCGCTATTGCCCTGATCGCCAAGCGTCAGCAAGACGGTCAGTTCACACTGCCTTTGGACAACGGTGCGCAGATCTGCGTCGCAGTGCGCGTCAACGCCGCCGAGCGCAGTGCCGTGATCGACTTTACCGGCACCAGCCCGCAGCAAACCAATAATTTCAACGCCCCCACCGCCGTGTGCATGGCGGCGGTGCTGTACGTGTTCCGCACGTTGGTGGACGATGATATTCCGCTGAATGCGGGTTGTTTGAAACCCCTGCACGTCATCATTCCACCCGGCTCTATGCTGAACCCAAACCCACCGGCTTCGGTGGTAGCAGGCAATGTCGAGACATCGACGTGCGTTACCAACGCGTTATTTGGCGCGTTGGGCGTAATGGCTGCAAGCCAATGCACGATGAACAACTTCACCTTTGGCAACGCTCAGCACCAGTATTACGAGACGATTTCGGGCGGCTCAGGTGCCGGCGTGGTGACGGACGCGGCAGGCGTGGCTATTGGTGGGTTCAATGGCACCAGTGTTGTGCAAACGCACATGACGAATTCCCGTCTGACTGATCCCGAAATTCTGGAATTCCGTTTTCCAGTGCGTTTGGAAAGCTATGAAATTCGCAGCAATTCAGGGGGCGCTGGGCAGTGGCATGGTGGCGATGGCGGTGTGCGGCGTGTCAAGTTTCTGGAACCCATGACAGCCAGTATTTTGAGCAATGGCCGAACCTATGGTGCATTTGGTCTGGCTGGTGGCGGCGCCGGTACCGTGGGGCTGAACCGTGTCGTGCGGGCCGATGGTCGCATTGAAGGGCTGGGCCATATCGGGCAGGCGGATATGAAGGCCGGTGATGTTTTTGAGGTTCATACACCGGGCGGTGGAGGGTATGGTGCAGCACCATGAGCACTTCATTCTTGGACAACTACCGTTTACTTGCGCGCTACAACCGCTTGTTCAACCAACGCCTGTATGCCGCTTGCGATGGCTTGACTGATGAGGCTCGCAAGCGCGATACGGGGGCTTTCTTTGGCTCCATCCACCGAACCTTGAATCACCTGATCGTGGGTGACCAAGCGTGGGCCCGCCGCTTTGTTCAATGCGGGACTGACCATGGGTGTGATTTTTCCGAGTTTTCAGCAGCTATCCAGTTACCAGACGCCTACCCACTGGACCGTGTGCTTTATGAGGACTGGGGCATGCTCAAAGCCCGGCGCGATAGCTTGGACGAAGCCATTGAAACGTGGCTAATCCATGCACCTGAAGGCATGACCGACTGGACGATGCGCTATGCCAATACCAAAGGTGTGCAACGCGAGCACCCCCTGTGGCAGGCTTTGACGCATTTCTTCAACCACCAAACCCATCACCGAGGCCAAGTCACCACTTTGCTTTCACAGCAGGGCGTGGACGTTGGCCTGACGGACTTGATTGCGCTGGTTTGAAGCCAATCTAACCCCCTAAGTAAAAAACCGCCCCACTGTGCTGCTGCAGCACCTGTGGGACGGTTACACACCGCCTGCAAAGGCTGTGTGGTTTGAGGTGAGTTGCTTTTGCTTATTTCTTGGCAGCGCTGGCAGTAGGCATCGCTGGGGCTGCAGTAGTCGGTGCCGGTGCAGGCATTACTGCAGTAGCTGCTGGCGCTGCGGGCGCAGCCATCGCTTTGTCAGCCTTCTTGCCCGCGACTGGTGTCATGGGTGCTGCGGGTGCTGCACCGGCGAAGCTGGCACCACCCACAGTCAGGCCAGCAGTGGAAAGCTTGGCAGCGCGCTTGTCTTTGATGCCAGCGACGCGCTTTTCCAGGTCTGCCCAGTCTTTGAAGTCGCCAGCAGCACGGGCTTTGATGATTTTGTCAGCGGTACCGGGGCCAATGCCTTTGATGCTGTCGAGCTCAGCAGAGGTGGCTTTGTTCACGTCTACTGCGGCAAAGGCAATTGTGGCGGCCATCATGGCGACGAAAGCGATTAATTTTTTAAACATCAGAGATTCCTAAGAAGTGATTTAGGGGGGCAGGGGTTTAGGGGTTACCCAAAATGGGTAAAGCTTCAACGGTGACGTTAACGGAAAGGTTGACTCGTGCGCCACCTATATCTCTGATATTGCAAATGAAACCGAGGGAGTGTGAAATAAAGCCTAAAGCCTAAAGCGTCCTGGAGCGGGCCAATGGAGGGTTTTTAGCGAAATAGCGGTTGATTCCGCGCATCAGTGCGTCCGCTAATTGTTCTTGGTAAGCGTCGCTGCGCAGGCGTTCTTCTTCTTCAGGATTACTGATGAACGCGGTTTCTACCAGTACGCTTGGGATGTCGGGCGCTTTGAGCACGGCAAATCCGGCTTGCTCCACACTGCCTTTGTGCAGCTTGCCCACGGAGCCGATTTCGCCCAGCATGGCTGAGCCTAGCCGTAGGCTGTCATTGATTTGGGCTGTTGTACTCATGTCCAGCATCGCACGCTGTACTTGTATATCTGCGGCTTTGACGTTGATACCACCGACCAAATCAGCCTGGTTTTCTTTGTTGGCCATCCAGCGTGCTGCGCTGCTGGAGGCCCCGCCCTGGCTGAGTGCAAATACGCTGGCTCCGCGTGCCTGTGGGGTGATGAATGCATCGGCATGTATGCTGACGAACAGATCAGCCTGCACCCGCTGAGCTTTTTGTACGCGGACATGCAGTGGCACGAAAAAATCGGCGTCGCGGGTCAAAAAGGCACGCATCACGGCGCGACCGGTTTTGAGCTGAACTTGCTGGGCGTTGATGCGCTCACGTAAGCGCAGGGCGATTTGTAGAACGACGTCTTTTTCGCGCGTCCCGCCCGGGCCACTAGCGCCTGGGTCTTCGCCACCGTGGCCGGGGTCTAGCGCGATGATGATGAGGCGGTCAGTACCTGTGCTGGTGGGTGTGTTGGGCTCTGTTGGCGCTGCGGCGGTGACGACAGGCGGGACCGGCAGGCGGAGCGGAGCAGCAGCTACAGCAGCAGGTACTTCCGATGCTTTGGGTTTTTGGGTGGCGAGCCAGTCGCCCAGTGGGTCCGTGGCATTTTTGCTGGCGACGCCTTGCGCTACAACGGACTGCTTTTGCTCGATGAATCGTTCTGCAATCAGTGTTTCCAGCGGGTCTACCGCTTGGGCCGGGTAGAGGTCAAATACCAAGCGGTGGCCGTAGGCTGCAGCGGGGGGGAGGGTGAAGACCTGTGGCAGTGCAGGCTGCTTCAAATCCATCACGAGACGCACCACACCGGGTGCGTTTTGGCCAACGCGGATACCTGCGATAAACGGGTCATCAGCCCGCAGTTTGGCAACGAGCTCACGCAGCGCAGGTACGAGATCGATGCCTTCGATGTCCACGGCCAATCGGGGTGGATCAGGAACGAACTGGGATTTGGCTTTCAACGCCTCGTCTGATTCGATCGTGACGCGGGTGTAGTCTTGCGCTGGCCAGACACGTACGGCTACGATGCCTGCCCCCCGGGCCAATTCAGTTGAGCCGATGAGCAGCACCAAGCTGCCTTGCTGCAAGAAGTAGCGGCGGGAGAGTTGGGGTAATGCCGTTGTCGTCATGCCAATAAAGCCCGCCCGATAGCCGTGTGTGCTTGCAACTTGGTTTGCCGGCTGTCATCGACCAGTGCCGTTAGACTGATAGTCAAATCAGGCAGTGGCAAAGCGGCACGGGCGTTGACCGCCCATTCAGCAAGCTTCAGGCCTGGCATGGCAAAAATATCGCGGAAACCGGCGTCCTCCCACTCACGCGGGTCGGTGAAACGGTAAAAATCGAAATGCCAGATGGCTAAATTGGGCAGCTCGTAGGGTTCTACCACGGCGTAGGTAGGGCTTTTGACTCGTCCTTGCACGCCTAGCGCGCGCAGCAGATGGCGAACCAGCGTTGTTTTGCCGGCGCCCAGATCACCTTCCAGCTCAATAAAAGCGTTGCGCAATGCGAGTTTTACAGCCAACGCCTGCGCAAAGTGCTGGGTGGCGGCTTCGTCAGGCCAATGAAGGATTATCAAGGGGGGCAACTCAGAGTTCAAGTTTCTACAATCGGTTTTCAAATAACAATCCAAGCATGGTCAGCACCTCTATCGACACCTCGAACTTAGTTTCGTTCATTCAACATGAGGCACAACAACTGGGATTCTCCCAAATCGGCGTGGCTGGTGTGGATTTGACCACCGCTGAGGCCGGGCTGTTGGCATGGCTGGATGCCGGTTACCACGGTGGTATGCACTATATGGCTTCTCATGGCCTTAAGCGCGCGCGACCTGCTGAATTGCAACCCGGCACGCTGAGCGTGATTACGGCTCGCATGGATTACCTGCCCCATAGTGCGCCCAACGGCTGGCAAGCGGTAGAGTTTGCCCGTTTAGAGCGACCTGAGGAAGCCATCGTCTCACTCTATGCCCGGGGGCGGGATTACCACAAGGTGCTGCGCGCCCGGTTGCAAAAACTGGCCGATGCCATTGCCGTGCGCATTAATCCGCTGGGCTACCGTGTCTATACCGACTCCGCCCCTGTGTTGGAGGCTGAGCTGGCCAGCCGCAGCGGCCAAGGTTGGCGTGGCAAGCACACGCTGGTGCTGAACCGTGAGGCAGGGTCGATGTTTTTTTTAGGTGAAATTCTGGTGGACGTGGCCTTGCCACCGACCGGGAAGGCAACAGAAATGCCGTTGCCTGGTGCTGATGGTGGTTGTGGAACCTGCCAAGCCTGTCTGGATATTTGCCCCACCCAGGCCATCACCGCGCCTTACCGTCTGGACGCCCGGCGTTGCATTTCGTACCTGACCATTGAGCATGCGGGGCCTATACCTGTGGAGTTTCGCCAAGCGATGGGCAACCGTATTTACGGCTGTGACGACTGCCAGCTGATTTGCCCCTGGAACAAGTTCGCCAAGCGCAGTACGCTGCCTGACTTTGATACCCGAGAAGGTCTGACCGATCAATCGCTTGCAGCGTTATTTGCGTGGACAGAGCCGGAGTTTTTGCGCTTCACCGAGGGCAGCCCGATACGCCGCATTGGGCATGAACGTTGGCTTAGGAACATTGCGGTAGCGCTGGGGAATGCGTTCAGGGCATCAGGCGATTTGGCTTTGCGTGCTGCTTTGGTGAACCGTTCTACGCATGCGAGCGAGTTGGTGCGCGAGCATGTCGCCTGGGCATTGGCGCAAGAACCGTTAAGGTGGAGCCGCTATCGCTAACGTAACAGCCCGAGCGCGAATGGCAAGCTCACCATGCCCAGCAGCGTAGACAGCGTGACCAGCCCCGCCACCAGCGCGCCGTCATAGCCCATCTTGGAGGCCAATACGTAGCAGCTGGATGCTGTGGGCAGTGCGCTGAAGGCCAGCAATACAGTGCTTTGCGTTGGGCTTAACCCGAAGACTCGTGACAGCGTCAACGCTATCAAGGGCGTAGCGAAGTGCCGTATAAACAGCAAAGAAATCGCCAGCGTCTTGCCGCGCGCAAGTGAGCTGAACTGCATTCCTGCACCCGCTGCCATCAGGCCCAGCGCCAACGAAGCCGCCCCGATGCGGATCACTGTGGGCTCCAGCCAGCCCGGTACGCTTATGCCCACCACATTCGCCAGCAGGCCAGCGCTGGTGCCAAGGATGAGGGGATTACGCATGAGTGCGCCTGCAAAGCCCCTTTTGCCATGGCGTGCCATGGGCCACACGGCGGCTACGTTGAAAAGCGGCACGCACACGCCAATCAGCACGGCGATCATCAACAAACCTTGCGGCCCAGCCAAGCGCTCTGCCAAGGCCAGGGCGATGAACGAATTGAAGCGAAACGCCACCTGCGCGCTGGCGGCATGTTCACGTGTATCAATATGTCGCCGTAGCCATGGCACGCAGGGTAGGCTGTAGGCCAGCCCAATGCCGCCCAAGCCTGTCAATATCCCTGCTGCGATTAAGCCCGAGGCGGCACTCCAGTCCAGTGGACTTTTGACGATTGAGTGAAACAGCAGCACCGGAAACAGAAAGTAATACACCAGACTTTCTACCTGCTCCCACACCGTACGGTTCAGTGCGGTATAGCGACAGACCAAATAGCCACAGAGAATCAGCGAAAAATCAGGGATGAGGAGATGGGCGTAATTCACACAATAAGCGACAAAGCAGGGGTAAAAGGGAGCTCGTAGTTCACACCGAGTAGCATACCTGTATTGTTTTCAATAACTTTTTTCAATAGCTCTCAACAGCTTTAACTGGAGTCCCCGATGTCCAAACGATTGACCCGGCGTGTGAGTTTGAAGGTCTGTGCACAGCTGGTGCTGCCTTTGCTGGTAGCGGGGGCCGTGCAGGCCCAAAGTTACCCGAACAAAGTGATTCACCTTGTGGTGCCATTTGCCCCCGGTGGCACTACTGACCTTATCGCCCGTGCCATTGCTGACCCCTTGGGTAAAGTGTTGGGACAGGTGGTTGTGGTCGAAAATAAAGCCGGCGGTGGCGGCGTAGTTGGTGCGAACGATACCGCTAAAGCGGTAGCAGATGGCTACCAGCTAGGCATTGCTACGGTATCGACTGTCGCCGCTAACCCGGCGATCAACTCCAAAATACCGTACAACTCTCTCACGGACTTCACCCCCATTATTAACATTGCGGCCACGCCCAATGTGATCGCAGTGAATCCTGGCTTTCCAGCCAAAGATTACAAAGGCTTTATTGCTGAGTTGAAAAAGTCACCTGGAAAGTACTCGTACGCTTCGTCTGGTACGGGCGGTATTGGTCACTTGCAGATGGAGCTTTACAAAAACCTGAGCGGTACATTTATCACCCACATCCCTTACCGGGGCGCTGGCCCGGCGTTGAACGACACGGTGGCTGGTCAAGTACCGATATTGTTTGACAACTTGCCATCGAGTATGCAGTTCATCCGCGACAACCGGTTGATTCCGATTGTGATTTCAGCCCCACAGCGTCTACCCCAATTGCCCAATGTGCCGACCTTCAAAGAGGTGGGTCTGGAGCCGGTTAACCGCATGGCGTTTTATGGCATCTATGGCCCCAAAGGTTTGCCAAAAGAGGTGGTGGACAAAATAAATGCTGGCGTGCGCAAAGCTTTGGAAGACCCCGCAGTGCGCAAGCGAATTGAAGATACCGGTTCGTTGATTGTGGCCAACACTCCCGAGCAGTTCACTGCGCAAATTGCAGCCGAATACTCGGTGTATAAGCGCGTGGTGGAGCAGCAAAAACTGAGCCTTGACTGAAGCGGTCATTAAGGCGGTGGTTGAGGACTTGATCGACCCCTTCATCGACGGCCTGTGGCTTGAAGAGGGGCTTTCTAAAAATACGCTGGAAGCCTACCGCCGGGATCTGACGCTGTATCAGCGCTGGTTGCAGCCGCAGGGAGTGTTCCTAATTGCCAGTTCGCTACAGCATCTCAAGGCTTATTTTGAAGCCCAAGTTGCCACCACCAAGGCCACCACATCCAATCGGCGACTGACAGTGTTCAAGCGCTACTTTCGCTGGGCGGTGCGTGAGCGCTTCATTGCCGTTGATCCCACGCTCGAACTCCAAGCAGCCAAACAAGCTCCGCGCGTTCCTAAAACCTTGACCGAATCGCAGGTGGAAGCCTTACTCACTGCCCCTGAAGTCGATACTCCCTTGGGGTTGCGCGACCGCACCATGCTGGAGCTGATGTACGCCAGCGGATTGCGTGTGAGTGAGCTGGTGGAGTTGCGGATTGCTAACCTCAGCCTTAATGACGGCATCCTCAAAATATTTGGCAAGGGCTCCAAAGAGCGCTTGGTGCCATTTGGCGAGGTGGCGCGTCTGTGGATTAACCGTTATTTGCAAGAAGCGCGGCCAGTGATTTTGGGCGGGCAGCAAACTGAAGATTTGTTTATTACTCAGCGCGGTGCAGGCATGACCCGGATGATGTTTTGGTTGATTGTCAAAAAGTACGCTTTGGCGTCCTGCATTAACGCAACGCTTTCCCCGCACACCCTGCGACACGCATTTGCGACGCATTTGCTGAATCATGGTGCCGATTTGCGGGTGGTACAAATGCTTCTGGGACACGCTGATATTTCAACCACAACCATCTACACCTATGTTGCTCGTGAGCGGCTCAAAGCATTGCATCAAGAACATCACCCCAGAGGTTAGTGTTTGCTTTACTTAAGGTGTTGTAACGGTTGTTTCTAGGCACGTTTCGAGCGCTTATCCATGCCCATTTAGCAGCGTTTCCGTCCATACCAGCGCCTCTAGGTGCGCCATATTGACCTGATGGCTGGACAGAGCCAAGGCGTCCGCAGCGGCGTCCACGTCCTTATTTGAGCCAGTTTCACAAACTTCGGCCAAATACAAAAACGGTGCGAACGGGCCTGATCTGCGCAACAATGCGTCGAGCACGGTATCAGGCAATGATAGTAATTCCAGCGCCTGGGCCATAGGCATGCCTAGCATGGTGTCCAAAAGCGAGAAAACGCCCACCACAAAGGCGTTGTCGGCATCTTCTTTAGACAGCAAATCACCCACTAGGTTTTCCATTAGGCGGCCGCGCAGTACGGCCAAGTTGCCTACAGCTGGCGGCGTGCCACCGGCTTTGGCGGCAGACAGCAGCATGGTGGCCCAGCGGAACAGTTTATTCAAACCCAAAATCATCACGGCATGGCGGAACGAGGTGATTTCGGAGTTCAGGCTAAATCCAGACGAGTTGATGAAACGAAGTAAGTTGAATGACAGTGTCGGGTCGCGTTTGAGCAAAGCTTCAATCTCGATGGAATCAGCCTGTTTACGGACTAAATTTATCAGCTCCAGAATGGTTGCTTGTGCGGGGGAAACCAGTCTGGCGGTAACGATAGCGGGCTGGGAAAACCAATAACCTTGGAAAAGCCGAATCCCTAATTTTTTAAGGTGGGCGTGCTGTGCAGCGGTTTCTACCTTGTCAGCTATCAGCCGTGCTTGGGTGTTTTTTTGCGCATACCGAACAAAAGGTTCAATTGTTTCAGGCTTAAGTTGTGTAGTGTCCAGCTTTACAAACGAGGCCAGTGGTAGCCATGAGGTGTAGGGTTTGGTTAAAGCGCTGTGGTCAAACGCGAAGCTGAAACCGCGTTGGCGCAAGACAATCAGGTGAGCCAAGCAGTCATTAATGTCTAGTACAGAGTTCCCAACAATAGGCGGTACTTCCAGAACCAGTTGTCCGGGGTGCACCAACTCTAGATGTTGACCTGACAGGCTGGCATGGGTGCAGTTCACAAACAGGATTTTTTTGCCAAACAAGACATCAGCACGGGCATTCGAGAGCACGCGGAACAATACGCTGCCATCGCTTTGAGCATCGTGGGCAGTGGCCGATCGGTTAAAAAGCTCATAGCCAAATACCTTGCCGGCATCGTCCAAAATGGACTGGCGTGCCAAGAGTGTGGTGAGTTCTTCTACCTCGTGGTTTTGAATCGCTGTCTGCGCGGCATCTTGCGTGGAAGCGAAGGATTGGTTTTGCATAAGGGACTGTCAAAAATCTGAAAAATCATTCTGCGAGGCGAGAAATTTCTCTTGTCTTCGCTTGTATTCAGCCGCCACACTGTTGCCAAGTTTGCCAATTATGGGGGCTAATGAGGTGCGTACGGCGTGTGTTACGGAGTGTTACAACCAAAGGGCTGCTGCATTGAGCAGTGTGGTGCTGTCGCCACTTGCTAGTAATTGCACCGTATTAGCATTCGTTTTCCCTGCCTTGCCATGCTTATCGCTGCTGGGGGCCAGTTGCTGGGTCAATGCCAGCATGCGCCGTGTTTGGCGCGCGACGGCAGGGCCGTTGTCCACCACCTGAACGATATTGCCCACCAAGGCACGCAGTGGCGTGATAGCCAAGGCGTAGTGGGTGCAGCCGAGCACCAACGTATCGATTTCGCCAAATTTCGTACCGAATAGCCCCATAGCGCTTATTTGACGTTTTAAGTTTGTTCTTATTTCGACAGTGGAATCACCGTGAACATGACTTTCAGACTTTGCTTCTATGCTCCATAGCTGCACGCTGGCCTCTATTGCCGCAGCCAGCCCGTCGCAGGGTTGTACGGTAAAGCGGGCATGGGTTTGCGCTTGCAGCTGGTCTCGCAGTGCTTGAAACTTGGCGCTGTTGACCGTGCCGCGCGTTGCCATCACACCAATATGCCCTGTTTTGCTCATCGAGACAGCGGGTTTAAGCGCTGGCTCGACACCAATGAAGGGTAGATCGGGGTGTGTGGCGCGCAGGTTGTGAATGGCCGCAGCAGTTGCCGTGTTGCAAGCGATCACCAGTGCCTTGATACCGTGCTGGTCACGCAGTTGCTGGGTAATGGCACAGGCGCGGGCGGTCACGAAAGCGTCGCTCCGCTCACCATATGGTGCGTGGGCGCTGTCGGACAAATAGACGAAACGTTCGTCTGGCAACTCAGCCTGAAGCGCCCGCAGGATGCTCAGGCCACCAATACCGCTGTCAAATACCCCGATAGGGGCTAAGCGGTTTTGTCCCAAGTCGCTCATCGACCTGCTGCGCTTAAGCCTGCCTCAACCTGTTTTAACCTGCTTTGACGCCAATGCCTTTGAACTCACCCGTTGCAATCTTTTTCTGCCACTCAGCGGGGCCAGTGATATGGGCGCTGGTGCCGCCTGCGTCTACAGCTACCGTCACAGGCATGTCCACCACGTCGAATTCGTAGATGGCTTCCATGCCCAGATCGGCAAAGCCGACGACTTTGGCTGTTTTGATGGCTTTGCTGACCAAGTAGGCTGCGCCGCCAACGGCCATTAAGTAGGCACTCTTGTGCTTTTTGATGGCTTCAATGGCGACCGGGCCGCGTTCAGCCTTACCGATCATGGTTATGAGACCGGTTTGCGAGAGCATCATCTCGGTGAAGCTGTCCATGCGGGTTGCAGTGGTGGGGCCAGCGGGGCCAACAGCTTCGTCACGCACAGGATCAACCGGACCGACGTAGTAAATAGCGCGATTAGTGAAGTCAACGGGCAGCTTTTCGCCTTTGGCCAGCATGTCTTTGATGCGCTTGTGGGCGGCATCGCGACCGGTCAGCATTTTGCCGTTCAGTAGCAGGGTGTCGCCGGGCTTCCAGCTGGCCACTTCGGCTTTGGTGAGGGTGTCAAGGTTGACTTTTTTACTCTTCACATAGTCTGGTGCCCAGTTCACGTTGGGCCACAAATCCAGGCTGGGGGGCGTCAAATAAACCGGGCCACTGCCATCCATCACAAAGTGGGCGTGGCGGGTGGCCGCGCAGTTGGGGATCATGCCAACGGGTTTACCGGCAGCATGGGTGGGGTACATCTTGATTTTGATGTCCAGCACAGTGGTCAGTCCACCCAGACCTTGCGCGCCTATGCCCAAGGCATTGACTTTTTCGAACAGCTCCAGGCGCAGGTCTTCGGTCTTGGTTAATAGGGCTCCAGACGACGATTTGGCTTGCAGCTCGTACATATCGATGTCGTCCATAAGGCTTTCCTTGGCCATAAGCACTGCTTTTTCAGCTGTGCCGCCTATGCCTATTCCCAGCATACCGGGAGGGCACCAGCCTGCGCCCATGGTGGGCACGGTTTTTAGCACCCAATCAACCAGGCTGTCGCCGGGGTTAAGCATGACCAGCTTGCTTTTGTTCTCGGAGCCACCGCCCTTGGCTGCCACAGTGACTTCAATGGTGTTGCCCGGCACGATCTCGGTGAAGATGACGGCTGGGGTGTTGTCTTTGGTGTTCTTGCGGGCAAACTCTGGATCGGCCACGATACTGGCGCGCAGCGTGTTGTCGGGGTGGTTGTAGCCTTGGCGCACGCCTTCGTTGATGGCATCGTCCAGCGAACCGGTGAATCCGTCCCAACGCACGTCCATGCCGACTTTTAGGAAGACGTTAACGATACCGGTGTCCTGGCAAATTGGGCGATGACCGATGGCGCTCATCTTGCTGTTGGTCAGGATTTGCGCAATCGCGTCCTTGGCTGCTGCGCTCTGCTCGCGTTCGTAGGCGCGGGCAAGGTGGGCTATGTAGTCTGCTGGGTGGTAGTAGCTGATGTACTGGAGAGCAGCGGCTACGGATTCGATCAGATCGGCTTGGCGAATGGAAGTCATGATGGGGCCTGGCTAAAAGGAAGTGAAGTGCGTATGCAGTGCGGCCGTTTAGGAACCAGCTGCTAGCGTTGCAAACTACGCAATTATCTATGGTGGCGCAAGGCGGCTTTGCTCAAGGTTTCTAGGCACAGATGCTGAGAAGCAGTTAGAGTTAGTGTTTACCTTTATTCCACTTTACGAATTGTTCAAGGTTTCTTTTCATGATCAAGCTTTACTTTCACCCTTCACCTAACCCGCTGAAAATTGCACTTTACTTGGAAGAAGCAGGCGAGCCTTACGAGCTGGTACCTGTGGATACCCGAAAAGGGGAGCAACATACGGCAGAGTTCAAGGCTATCAACCCAAATGCAAAAACACCCGCCATGCAAGATGGTGACATCACGGTGTTTGACAGCAATGCAATGCTGCTCTATTTGGCTGAGAAGACGGGTAAATTTTTACCAGCTAATACACCCGCTGACCGGGCGGCGATGTACTCATGGCTGATGCTGGTAGCTACTGGAATTGGCCCTTACTGTGGCCAAGCGGTGCATTTCAAGCACTTTGCACCTGAACCCAAGGCCTACGCAGTAAATCGCTATGACTTCGAAGCCTGGCGGCATTGGGCTATCGTTAATGACCGCTTGGCGACGCAGCGTTATATGGTGGGAGACACGTATACGTTAGTCGATATGGCCGTATGGGGATGGGCCCGTGCCGTGCCTTTTGTCTTAGGCGCAGATGCATGGGAAAAATTGCCCCACGTCAAACGGCATCTGGATGAAATCAACGCTCGGCCCGCGGCTCAGAGGGCTGAAGCGTTGAAAACAAAATTCACGTTTAAAACTGAGGTGGACGAAGAGTCTCGAAAAATGCTGTTTCCTCAGAATGCCCGCCTGACCTCATGATGGACTTTTGACTTGCGCCGTGAGGCGCAATCTCTGAGCTGTCAAGCTGAGCCCGATGTCGGCATAACAAGGATTTTCATGACTATAAAAGCAGTGGTTTTCGACGCCTATGGCACTTTATTCGACGTCTATGCCATTGGTGCTTTGGCAGAGCGTCTTTATCCCGGAAATGGCCCTGCCATTTCGACACTCTGGCGTGACAAACAAATCGAATACACCCGGTTGATCACGATGTCGGATCCTCATCAGCCGACGGGCAGCAAGCACTACCGGTCATTCTGGGAGATCACGCGTCTGTCGCTTATCTATACCTTGCAAAGACTTCAGCTTGAACCGACCCCTGGGCACATCGAGGCGTTAATGGGCCAGTACGATCAGCTTCCCCCATTTACAGAGAATTTGGATGTTCTGGAAAAGCTTAAAAAGCATGGCATTCAGACCGCCATTCTTTCCAATGGAAATCCTGAAATGCTGACGTCTGTTGTTTCAGGAGCAGGCATGACCCACCTGATTGACCATGTGATATCCGTAGATACAGTTCGTTTGTTCAAGACTTCGCCTGAGAGCTATGGATTGGTGCAAAAGGTTATCCCTGTTCAAGCGCAAGAAATCCTTTTTGTGTCCAGCAATGCATGGGATGTTCTGGGTGCGACTTGGTTTGGTTTCACAACGCTGTGGGTCAACCGACAAAATTTGCCCTACGAAACTCTAGGGTCAGAGCCGCACTATGCAGGCAGCAACCTCACACAAGTGCTAGAGGTTGTTTGTACTTAAAAGGCACAAAAGGCACCAGTGACCTATTCAGCATAGCCTTACAGGCCGCTTTACCTTTAACGTAAAGTGGTAGCTGGTTCAATCATTTTTACGGAGTGCCCCTGAGCTATGTCCTCATTTTTTCGTCGTGCGGTAAATCCGCTTCAACAGTTCATTAGCTCGCAATCTGCTGGTGGCATCGTACTGGCTGTGGCTGCGCTGGCGGCGCTTTTCCTTAGCAATTCTCCTTGGCACGGCGATTACGAGGCTTTTGTCAACTTACCCGGCGAGCTGCGCGTAGGCGAATTCTTAGTACTGTCCAAGCCGCTGCTGGTATGGGTGAACGATTTATGGATGGCTGTATTTTTCTTCCTGGTGGGGCTGGAGATTAAACGTGAGCTGCTCGAGGGGGAGTTGTCCAGTCGCTCACAAATCTTGCTGCCTTCTGCCGCGGCCTTGGGCGGTATGGCGATACCAGCCTTAATTTACGCCGCCATTAACGCCGGCGACCCCATAGCGTTGCGCGGTTGGGCGATTCCTGCGGCAACCGACATTGCCTTTGCCTTGGGCGTGCTGGTGTTACTTGGCAGCCGCGTACCGAGTTCGCTTAAGGTATTTTTGACCGCGGTAGCCATCATTGACGACTTGGGTGCGATTGTGGTGATCGCTTTCTTCTACACCGCCGATGTGAACGTGAACATGCTGGCTTTAGCGGCATGTGGTGTGGCGGTGTTGGTGGCGCTGAACCGCAGTCGCGTCACCTCGATGATGCCGTATGTACTGGTGGGCTTGCTGGTGTGGCTGTTCGTGCTGAAGTCGGGTGTCCATGCCACGGTCGCTGGCGTGGTGACGGCGTTGGCGATTCCCTTGAAAGATCGTGACGGAGGCTCACCGCTGCGCGATACCGAGCACGCATTGCACCCTTGGGTGGCGTTTGCGGTGTTGCCAGTATTTGCATTTGTCAACGCTGGCGTTTCGCTGCAAGGGGTGAGTTGGACCACGCCGCTGCAAGCGGTCCCGCTGGGTATTGCTACAGGGTTGGTGTTGGGGAAAGTCTGCGGCGTGTTGGGTGCGTCGTGGCTGCTGATTCGCTTCACATCTACCCGACTGCCTGCTGGAGCTGTATGGGGGCAAATGCTGGGGGTGTGCGTGCTGTGCGGGATCGGTTTCACGATGAGCCTGTTCATTGGCTCGCTGGCGTTTGAAGGGCACGGGGCTACGTTTGAAACACAACTGAAAATTGGTGTGCTGTGCGGCTCAGTGATTTCTGGTGTGCTTGGGACAGTGCTTTTGTTGCGCTACCCCAAGGCTTCATAAACCACAGGTTGAAAATAACTAAACGGGTCAGTGGTTAACGTCTCGCGCCATCAGCTTGTCGGTATACGCAATCGCGATTGCCGACAGTAAAAAAGTAATGTGAATTGCTGTCTGCGCAATCAACACACGATCGGTGTAGTTGTCGGCGTTGATGAAGGTTTTAAGCAGGTGGATGGAGCTGATACCAATGATGGCCGTAGCCAGTTTCACTTTCAGCACGGATGCATTCACATGGCTTAGCCACTCGGGCTGGTCGCGATGGCCTTCTAGATTCATGCGGCTAACGAACGTTTCGTAGCCACCCACGATCACCATGATGAGCAGGTTGGAGATCATCACCACATCAATCAGCGCCAGCACCACGAGCATGATGACGGTTTCGTTCAGCGTCGTCACAGGGGTGGTTGTGCGGTAGCCGATGCTCGTGATGAGCGCTTGCAGTGCTGGCTGGTCGCCAAAGGCAGATTGCACCAAGTGCGTGAGCTCCACCAAAAAATGACAGACATAAACAGCCTGTGCCACGATTAACCCCAAATACAGTGGTAGCTGCAACCAGCGACTGGCAAAAATTAGTTTGGGTAAGGGACGTAACCCCGGACTGGGTGTGTTGGCGTTGGTAGGGGTCTTGGGTGTACTCATTTGCAGATTTTAGGGGCAGGGTTGTGACAGCTTGTATCAAATGGCAATTGACGAAGAGTAGGCCGAAACTCGGCATGCAAGTTTGCCGTCAGTCAGTCGCCTGTAAGAGCAAACCCTGACATTACTGTCCATGCTGGTCATCAATACTTAAGCCCCTAGGAGACAAAACCCATGAGCACTGCCATCGAATCCACTTTGGTCGAAAATCGCGTTTTCCCACCGTCTGACGCCATCGTCAAAGCCGCTCGTGTTTCGGGTATGGCGGCGTACAACGCGCTGTGTGCTGAAGCTGAAACCGATTTTGAAGGCTTCTGGGCGCGCCAGGCCCGTGCTAACTTGCAGTGGACTAAACCCTTTACCCGTACGTTAGACGAATCGAATGTGCCGTTTTACAAGTGGTTTGATGACGGTGAGCTGAATGCCAGTGCCAACTGTCTTGATCGCCACATGGGTACGCCCGTCGAGAATAAAACCGCAATTATTTTTGAAGCAGATGACGGCGCTGTGACACGCGTTAGCTACAAAGAGCTGCTGGCCCGTGTCAGCCAGTTTGCGAATGCTTTGAAAGCACAAGGCGTCCAAAAAGGCGACCGCGTGCTGATCTACATGCCTATGACGACCGAGGGCGTGATTGCGATGCAAGCCTGCGCGCGCATCGGCGCCATTCACAGCGTGGTGTTCGGTGGTTTTTCTGCTAAAGCGTTGAACGAGCGCATCATTGATGCAGGTGCCGTTGCGGTCATTACCAGCAACTTCCAAATGCGCGGTGGTAAAGAATTGCCATTGAAAGCCATCGTGGACGAAGGTTTGGCGATGGGTGGTTGCGAGTCAATTAAAACAGTATTCGTCTACCAACGCACGGCCACGGCGTGCAGCATGGTTGCGGGTCGTGACTTGACCTTCACAGACGCGCTAGCCGGTCAAAGCACCACCTGCGCACCTGTTTCCGTGGGCGCGGAGCATCCGTTGTTCATCTTGTTTACCAGCGGCTCCACTGGCAAGCCCAAAGGCGTGCAGCACAGCACAGGTGGCTATTTGCTTTGGGCAAAGATGACGATGGACTGGACGTTTGATTTGCAACCATCCGACGTCTTCTGGTGTACTGCCGATATCGGCTGGATCACCGGTCATACCTATGTCGCTTATGGCCCGTTGGCTGCAGGCGCGACACAAATTATCTTTGAAGGTATCCCAACTTTCCCGAATGCAGGCCGTTTCTGGCAAATGATCGAGAAGCACAAGTGCACGATTTTTTACACAGCGCCTACAGCGATCCGTTCATTGATTAAGGCGGCTGACGGTGATGCTGCAGTCCATCCCGCACGCTCAGACTTGAGCAGCTTGCGTCTCTTGGGCAGCGTGGGCGAGCCCATCAACCCCGAAGCTTGGATGTGGTACCACAAGCATGTGGGTGGTGAGCGATGCCCGATTGTTGACACCTTTTGGCAAACTGAATCTGGTGGCCACATGATCACGCCGCTGCCCGGAGCGACGCCGCTTGTGCCAGGCTCCTGCACACTGCCATTGCCCGGCATCATGGCTGCTATTGTTGACGAAGCGGGTCATGATGTACCAAATGGCTCTGGTGGCCTGCTGGTCGTCAAGCGTCCGTGGCCCAGCATGATCCGCACTATCTGGAATGATCCTGAGCGTTTCAAAAAGAGCTACTTTCC
Organism: Betaproteobacteria bacterium; assembly: GCA_043739385.1. Taxonomy (GTDB): domain Bacteria; phylum Pseudomonadota; class Gammaproteobacteria; order Burkholderiales; family Burkholderiaceae_C; genus Defluviibacillus. The sequence goes on from JAYUED010000155.1 coordinate 27,398, forward strand.
CGAAGAAATGGGCGGTAGCTACTACTTGGCCGGTGATGGCGCAGTGCGCAGCGCTGACCGAGGTTACTTCCGCATAACGGGCCGTATTGACGATGTGCTGAACGTTTCTGGCCACCGTATGGGCACGATGGAAATTGAATCAGCTTTGGTTGCCAAATCTGATCTTGTCGCCGAAGCCGCTGTGGTGGGGCGTCCCGACGATTTGACAGGTGAGGCGATTTGCGCCTTTGTGGTGCTCAAGCGCAGCCGTCCCACCGGTGAAGAAGCCAAGCAGATTGCCAACGAATTGCGCAACTGGGTGGCCAAAGAAATTGGTCCCATTGCCAAGCCCAAAGACATCCGCTTTGGGGACAATTTGCCCAAAACCCGCAGCGGAAAAATCATGCGTCGCTTGCTGCGCAGCATTGCCAAGGGCGAGGCGATTACGCAAGACACCTCGACACTGGAAAATCCTGGTATTTTGGAGCAGCTGGCTGAAAAGCTCTGACCTGTATATGTTTTGAGCCGCGCCATGCGGCCCCAATAAAAAATCCTGCTGAATTCAATTCAGCAGGATTTTTGCATGATGGCCGTATTTAACGACCGTGTTGACGGTCTCGAATTATTTCAAGCTCAATACCCACGCGACGAGTGTCTTGGCTTCTTCAGCACTGACCTGTGAATTGGCTGGCATAGGTACAGGACCCCATACACCGCTGCCACCTTTGAGTACTTTTTCGGTCAACTTGGCCGCAGCTGATTTGTCGTCCTTGTACTTGGCGGCCACGTCTTTGAACGCAGGACCCACCACCCTTGTATCGATTGCATGGCAGGCCATGCAATTTTTCTGGGTAGCTAAAGCTTGGTTTGCAAAAGCAGGGGTAGTGGCTGACGCCGCGGCGCAAAGGGTGAGCAAAGCAAACAGGGTACGCTTCATAAGTTCCTTGTGGGGTGTGGAGTACAGTTGTCTGTACTACTGGAGTTCAACGCGATTGTAGGGAGTGCGGTTGACGCTCTGCTGACGCGATCAACTTCAGTAACCCAGCTTCCAAGCAAAACACTGCTGCGCTGCGCCCCCACAACGAACAGTTGGAGTTAAATATGTACCTCTTAGGCCTTGGCATCGTGCTTTTGGTACTGAAATACCTTGGTATCAGCACTGTCGCCACTTGGGAATGGTGGCAGGTGCTGATTCCTTTTGGCCTAGCCGTGCTGTGGTGGAGCTGGGCCGACTGGTCAGGTTACACCCAACGCAAAGCCATGAGTCACATGGCGAAGGTGAAGCAGAACCGTGTGGACAAGAAGCGCACGGCTTTAGGGCTTAAAAAGTCCCGTAAATGAAGCCGCCGCCGTATCCTTCTTTAGCCTTCTTTAAACTTGATAATCATCTAGTACAGCACCCTTGCTTGCACTCGATGCATTGAATGCGAACTTGGCCTGCACGCCACGGGTGTAGCGTGGCTTAGGTGCCGTCCACGCCGCGCGGCGTGTAGCGATTTCAGCCTCGGGCACGTTCAGTTCCAGTAACAATTTACGCGCGTCGATGGTGATGCTGTCGCCTTCATGGATGAACGCAATCGTGCCGCCCGCAGCTGCTTCAGGGGCCACGTGGCCCACCACCATGCCCCAAGTGCCACCGGAGAAGCGGCCATCGGTAATCAAGCCGACGCTTTCGCCTAAACCGGCACCAATCAGCGCTCCAGTGGGCGCCAACATTTCAGGCATACCCGGGCCACCTTTGGGGCCGAGGTAGCGCAACACCATCACATCACCCGCAACAATCTTGCCAGCCAAAATTGCGGCTAAAGCCGTTTGCTCATCCTCAAACACCCGTGCTGGGCCAGTAATGACGGGGTTCTTCAGGCCCGTGATTTTGGCTACAGCGCCTTCGGGGCTGAGGTTGCCCTTCAGGATTGCCAAGTGACCTTGGGCGTACATCGGTTTGTCGATGGGGCGAATCACGTCCTGGTCAGCACGCGGCACTTCGGGCACATCAGCCAGCACTTCGGCGATGGTTTGACCGCTGATGGTGATGCAGTCACCGTGCAGCAGGCCAGCAGCCAGCAGCGTCTTCATCACTTGGGGGATGCCACCGGCTTGGTGTAAATCGACCGCGAGGTACTTGCCTGAGGGCTTCAGATCGCACAGTACGGGGGTTTTGACGCGAATGCGCTCGAAGTCGTCGATCGTCCATGCCACTTCGGCGGCGTGGGCGATTGCCAAAAAGTGCAGCACCGCGTTGGTCGAACCACCCGTTGCCATGATGACAGCTACAGCGTTTTCAATTGACTTTTTGGTGACGATGTCACGCGGTTTGATGTCGTGCTTCACCGCGTTAATCAGCACCTTGGCCGATTCTTTGGCTGAGTTTAGTTTCTCGTCGTGCGGGTTCGCCATGGTGGACGAGTAGGGCAGGCTGATACCTAAAGCCTCGAACGCGCTGGACATGGTGTTGGCGGTGTACATGCCACCACAAGAGCCGGTGCCGGGGATGGCACGCTTCTCAATTTCCAACAGATCTTCGTCGCTCAGGTTGCCTGCGGCGTTTTGGCCCACAGCTTCAAATACGCTGACGATGTTCAAGTCTTGGCCCTTGTAGCGGCCCGGCAAAATGGTACCGCCGTAGACGTAGATGGCGGGCACATTGGCGCGCAACATTCCCATCAGTCCGCCAGGCATGTTTTTGTCGCAGCCACCGACCACCAGCACGCCGTCCATCCACTGGCCTTGCACGCAGGTCTCGATGCAGTCAGAAATCACTTCGCGTGATACCAGCGAGTACTTCATGCCCTCGGTGCCCATAGCCATGCCGTCAGAGATGGTGGGCGTGCCGAATACCTGGGCGTTGCCGCCCGCTTCTTCAATCGCGGCAATCGCAGCATCAGCCAGCTTTTGCAGTCCGCTGTTGCATGGCGTGATGGTGCTGTGGCCGTTGGCTACACCAATCATTGGCTTGGTGAAGTCACCTGCCTCGTAACCCATGGCGTAGTACATGCTGCGGTTGGGCGCGCGGGATTTGCCTTGGGTGATGTTTTGGCTGCGGGGGTTCATCACGATGACTTTGGTTTCTGCCATGTCAGTTGCTCCAGTGGAAGTTGTCGTAGGGGTGTCTTGGGATATCTTGAAAAGGCTATCGCGGAGCAGAGTATGCGCGGAGTTGTTTTATCTTTCCAATATATTTGTGTGAATCTATTAATATGCAGGGCATATGAGTAAAGTACTTCCTATGCCCCCGATGTCTGAGCGCACTGTGGAGTTACGCGTCTGGCGTCAGTTCCTCGTGTTGGCCGAAGTGTTGCATTTTGGCCGTGCCGCGCAGCAGCTGAATATGACTCAACCGCCGCTGACCCAAGCGATTGCTCAGCTGGAAGCCACCTTGGGTTTGCGCCTGTTCGAGCGCACCAAGCGAAGCGTGCAACTCAGTGCCGCCGGGGCTGCGCTGCTTCCTGAGGTGGGTGACCTGCTGGCCCGCGCTGGAGCGTTACCTGCCTACGCCCGCGCGGCTGCGGCGGGGGAGGTCGGGCGTTTGCGGTTGGCGTTTGTCTCCACGGTGGGTTACGAGTTGCTGCCGCAGTGGGTAAGGGCGTTCCGCGAGGAGTACCCCAAAGTGGAGTTGGATTTACTCGAAGCCACTGGGGATGTGCAGTTGCCGTTGCTTGCCCGTGACGATATGGACGCAGGCTTCATGCTGCATTTCCCCGGCTTCGAGCCTGCCGGTCTGGCCCATCGCCGCATAGTGCAAGAGCCGCTGGTGCTGGCTTTGCCTGAGCAGCACCGGCTAGCCAATGCGGCTGTATTGCTCTTGTCGGACGTACTTCGCGAACCTGTGGTGATTTTTCCGCGCCGTATCGTGCCCTCGTTGTACGACGCCATCTTTGCGCTGTACCACGCAGCGGGCGCCGCCCCTGTAGTGGTGCAAGAGGCGATTCAAATGCAAACCATCGTTAACTTGGTCTCCGCAGGTTTGGGTGTGGCTTGGGTGCCTGAAAGCGTGATGCAATTTCAACGGCCAGGGGTGGTGTACCGGAATGTGGTGGGTCAGCGAGGTATTGTTATGCCGGGGTGTGAGACTAGCTTGGTGTGGACGAACCAAAATAGCAGCCCGGCACTGGGGCGATTTTTGGCGTTTGTGGACAGGCGCTTATTGGACTCATCAGACGCACCAGACGCACCAGCGTTGCTGAGAAGCAAGGCATAAGTTCGTGAAGTTATGAAGTTATGAACTTATAAATATATAACTATGACCCACCGCCTAACCTGTATGACGTGTCTACGTCCACAAACGGCCTGCATCTGCCAATGGATCACGCCCACTGCGCACAGCGTCGAAGTCGTTGTTTTGCAGCATCCGTTGGAAGTGGACAACCCCAAAGGCAGTGCGCGGCTGCTTTGCCTAAGTTTGAAGCACAGCCATTTGGTGACCGGTGAAGTGTTTGACGAGAGCGTGTTGCATGCTCTACTGACCCAGCCGCTACCCGGCCAACCCAAGGGCAATCGCGCTAGATATGCCGTGTTGTTGTACCCAGACACCCCACAAGGCTCGCAGGCATTGACAGTCCAGCCGCCCCCGTTGTCCACCGAACTAATGAGCAACCCTGCGCAATTGCGCCTTATCGTGCTGGACGGCACGTGGCGCAAAAGTCGCAAGATGCTGTTTCTTAATCCACTGTTACAGCAGCTTCCCCGTCTGCCCTTGCGCGACATGCCCGTATCCCATTACCTGATTCGCAAAGCGCACCGCCCGGATCAGCTTTCCACGCTGGAAGCCACCTGTGCGGCGCTGGGGCAGTTAGAACAGAACACTGGAGATTTTGTGTCTTTGCTGGCAGCGTTTGATAGTTTTGTCGCACAGCAAATGGGCTACCGACCCCCACAAACCTGAAGATTAGATAAACCGGCTGGTCTGTCCAAGGATCAGTTTTGCCAGTTCATCCAGCATCGGTGTGTCCAGAGATTTTGCCAATTTGGTAGTGTTGACGGCTTCAAACCCGCGCGCATTTGCAATGCGGCAGTCCATCTCGCCCTTGTCGTGATCAGCCGTCAGCGTCACTGTGCCACGGCTTTCGGTGGTGTACAAAAAACGAATTGCCAACAGGGTATTTTTCTCTGGGTCACGGGTTTCTTTGCGTTCATGTTTGACATGGCCTAGCGACAAGCGAGACTCGACGCGTTGCAAATCAGGCGGAAAATTCACACTGACTGCACCCGATTCGGGCTGCCCGCTCAAGGGCAAGATGCGCCACCACAGGCCGATGTAATCGTAAACCTCTTGGTTGCGGACCATTTTTTTGCGGGCATCAACGCGAAAGCCACTTAGGCGCATCGCGGGCCAAGGTGTTTTGCCATCCAAACTCAATGCCGGGCCTGCAGGCGTGATGACATTGAGCTGCTTTGCCAAGTCGTCCAGGTAAAACCAGGTACGCTGGAAGGCCGCTTCCGTACATTCTGTGTTCTCCGCCACATTGTGTTGCTGCGCGTTTTGTGCCTGCTGTATCGCAGTGGCTTGAGATTTGAGTTGGTTTAAAAAGCTCACATTAAGAGGGCGCTTAAATGCGTGTTTGACGCGGTACGAGGTGAGACAAACGACTTGTTCATTGGTTTAATTTTAATGAACTACTGCAAGGTCAAGAATAAGGTTAAGAGCAAAGTCATGCCGACTATTAGGCATTCAAACGATAAACCACCTAATGTGGCAGGTGGTGTACGCGGTGTTTTTGCACAAGGCACAATCCAGCCCATGCTGACACATCCTCAATTCAATCCCGTAGCCTTGCAACTCGGCCCTCTGGCAATCCACTGGTATGGGCTGACTTACCTCGCTGCTTTTGGCTTCTTTGTTTGGCTGGGCACATTACGCCTGCATCACCAGCCATTTGCGCGCATCACTGGCGCTGGCGCTTGGCAACGTAAGGATGTGGAGGACATTTTGTTCCTTGGCGTACTCGGTGTTGTGCTGGGTGGGCGCATTGGTTACTGCCTGTTTTACAAGCCCGAGTTCTACTTTAGTCATCCGATGGAGATTTTTGCCGTATGGCAGGGTGGTATGTCGTTCCATGGCGGGCTGCTGGGCGTAATCGTTTCGCAAATCTGGTTTGCCCATTCCCGTGCCAGACCGTTTTGGCAGGTGATGGATTTCATTGCGCCTTGCGTGCCAACAGGACTTGCCTGTGGCCGGGTGGGGAACTTCATTAACGGCGAGTTGCCTGGGCGTTTTGCCGACCCATCACTGCCTTGGGCCATGGTGTTCCCCAACAGTGGCTCCATGCTGGCGCGCCACCCGTCACAGGTGTACCAGTTTTTAATGGAAGGGCTGTTGTTGTTTATATTGTTGTGGCTTTACGCCCGCCACGAACGCCTACAGGGACAAGTGGCAGCTGCCTTTTTATTCGGCTATGGCGTATTCCGTTTCATCGCTGAGTTCTTCCGTGAGCCGGATGCCTTTTTGGGCCTGCTTAGTTTGGGCATGAGCATGGGGCAGTGGCTTTGCGTGCCGATGATTCTGGGTGGCGCAGGGCTGTGGTGGTGGTTTGGGCAGCGCGCAGTTGGGCAGAGTCGAGTCTCTCAGGGTTAGTCAGGACTAAAAAATGCGCAGCAGATGTTGCGCATTTTTTCAATATCGTCATAATTATGGGTAATTATTAAGATAATTTACGGCACTCTTTGTCTTTGTACCCACTTATGCGCTTAGTCCACAGCTCACTCCACCATGAAGTCGCCGCCACTTTACGTGACCGCATCTTTGCCGGCGAGCTGGCTCCCGGTGCATTTCTCGACGAGTTGGCGTTGGTCGAAAATTTGAAAATTTCACGTACCCCGCTCCGTGAGGCGCTCAAAGTGCTGACAGCGGAGGGTATCGTTCGCCACGAGCCACGCCGGGGGTGCTTTGTGAACCAAGTCACTGAACAAGATCTGGACGACATCTTCCCGGTGCTGGCCTTGCTGGAAGGGCGCTGTGCGTATGAGGCTGCGCTTAGAGCCAACGATGTCGATGTGGCTGCCTTACAAACTTTGCATGATCGCTTGAATCATCTCGCAGCAGTGGGGCGTATCACTGAATATTACGAGGTGAATTTCGCCATCCACGAGGCCATCATCCTGCTCGCCAACAACCGCTGGTTAGCACAGAGCATTGCCGATTTGCGCAAAATCGTGAAGCTCGCCCGCTTGCAGCAGCTGCATGCGCCTGGTCGATTAGCACAGAGTTTGTCAGAGCATATGGCCGTATTTGCGGCAATCAAGGCTCGCGACGGCGATGGCGCCGAAGCCGCCATGCGCACCCATTTGACGCGGCAACGCGTGGCTTTGCGCGAGCTCGCGCGTAACTTGACCTCAAGGCTTGTATCTCTATGAGTACCCCTAGTTGGATTTCTCGCAGCGTCTCTAAGCTGCGTACACCCTCGCCAGAGGTCACCAAAACCGCATCCAAAACCTCATTGGATGTCAAAAGTGCAAAAACTTTGCCTGCAGTGCAATCTGGCGTTAGGGAGTCAGCTATTAAAAATGTAGCGATAACGACATCCACACTAATTTCTACTCCGACCTCAACGCCGCCTAACGCTATGCCTGCCGCCGCCAACTCGCGCTCCACCCGCGAACGCCTCAAAGCCACATTGCGGCAAAAGGAAGAGGCTCTTTCGCCCCGCGTGCTGCGCCGCACCCTGGAAGAATTACGCGCCATCGTCGACCCTCAGGTCAGTGAAGTGGAAGGTGGTGTGCGTGCCAAAGGCGTGGCGGGTTGGTACGCCAATGCCACGGTCGAGCGGCGGCGCGACATGTGGCTGCTGATGAGTGAGCAATTTGTGGCGGATCAAGCTAACCTCAAGCTCGCGCAAGCCCAATTTGCAGCCGCTGTAGGTACCCTCGATGAAGCCGTGGCTGAAGTGCATTACCGCCGTGCCACCGTGTCACCACGTCGTCGTTTGTTACAGCGTTTTAGCGTTTTTCCTGAAGGGATTCGCTTCTTGGTAGACATGCGTGCCGACATGCTGCCGTACCTTAAAACCGACAAACGGCTACAGGCGCTGGACGTGGAGATGGAGTACATGTTCTCCACTTGGTTTGACGTGGGCTTTCTCGATTTGCGCCGCATCAGCTGGGATTCACCCGCTTCGCTAATCGAAAAACTCATTAAATACGAAGCCGTCCATGACATTAAAAGTTGGGCTGATATTAAAAATAGGCTCGATTCAGACCGCCGCTGCTACGGCTTCTTTCATCCCCGTTTGCCTGATGAGCCGCTGATTTTTGTGGAGGTCGCCTTGATCGACAGTATCGCTCGCAGCATCACGCCGCTGCTTGACGAGTCAGCCGATGTCGAAGACTTGAGCAAAGCGACCACTGCCATTTTTTACTCCATTAGCAACACCCAAACTGGCCTGCGCGGTGTGAGCTTTGGGGACTCGTTAATTAAACGGGTGGTTGAAACGCTGAAAGAAGAGTTCCCCCGCCTCAAAACCTTCGCAACCTTGTCGCCAATCCCCGGTTTCCGGGCGTGGTTGAGCAAAAATACGACAGCCATGCTGGCGCGTTTGAGTGAGAAAGAACTGGTCGAATTGGGTCGTACCGTGGGCTTCGAGCCCCCGCGTGCTGAGCATGTGCAGTCTGCAATGGAAAAACCCCTGGCTTTGCCAGAAACCTCCCCCGTACGACGCTTTATGCAGCGCGCTGCTGCGCAGTACCTGGGCCGTGAGATGGCGGGGGGTAAGCCTGCTGACCCGGTCGCCCGCTTTCACTTGGGCAACGGTGCCCGCGTTGAGCAGCTGAACTGGGCGGGTGACCCGTCGAACAAAGGCCTCAAGCAGTCTTACGGGCTTATGGTTAACTACCTTTACGATCTGAAACGTCTGGACAAACACCGCGCTATGCTTTTTCAGGGAAAAATACCCGTATCTGGCACCTTGGAAAGTTTGCTGGACTGATAGCGCTGACGACGATAAGCCTTCATCCATAGCGATTAACTAGCAAAAGACAAAAAAGATAACACCATGACAACAACCCTAGTCACAACTGTCAACCGACGCACCCTTTTGCGCATTGCCGCACTCCATACCTCCGCCGTCGCATCTCCCTGGGTTATGGCCCAAAGCGCCCAGAGTAGCTGGCCTACCAAGCCGGTGAACATGATCGTGCCCTTTCCCGCAGGTGGTGGGACCGATGCGTTTGCACGACCTTTGTCAGCTGTGTTCTCCAAACAAACCGGTAAGCAAATGGTGATTGATAACCGGGGTGGGGCCGGTGGCACTCTAGGGGCCAGCATTGCTGCCAAAGCCGCACCAGATGGGTATAACTACTTCATGGGTGGCGTGCACCACGCCATTGCTCCCAGCATGTACCCCAAGTTGGACTACGACATTGAAAAAGATTTCATTCCCCTCGCGCTGCTGGCCAACGTGCCGCAGGTGCTGGTGGTAAATCCGAAGAAATTCCCCAACGCTAACTTCAAAGAATTCCTAGCCTTGGTTAAAGCCAGCCCGGGGCGCTACAACTACGGCTCAGCTGGAGGCGGCACGTCACATCACTTAGCGGGTGAACTGTTCAAATTGCAAAGCAAAACCTTCATCACCCACATTCCCTACCGAGGTGCGGGTCCGGCGCTGCAGGACCTGATGGCTGGCAATGTGGACATGATGTTTGATGGCTTGGGTTCCAGTGCTCAGCATATTAAAGGTGGGCGCATCAAGGCGTTAATGGTCTCGGGCAACAAACGCAATGCGGCCTTTCCTGATGTGCCTTGCGCGGCCGAGGTGGGTTTTCCGGACTACACCGTCACCACTTGGTACGGCCTGTTTGCACCAAAAAGCACGCCTGTTGAAGCGCAGACACGCATGTTGGAAGAGCTTAAAAAAGTTTCCACCGCTGAGGACTTGAAAATTGCTTGGGCCCATAACGGTGCGGATTTCCCCAGTTTGACACCTGCACAGTTCGGCAGTTTTGTCAGCAGCGAAGTGAAGCGCTGGGCGGCGGTGGTCAAGGCCTCTGACGCTAAGTTGGACTGAAAAATACACTGAAAAATCCGCAGAAATTATTTTAATGAAATCTAAGGAGACGCCATGAATGGAAAGATTGAGTTCACCCAAGACGGCCCGATAGCCCGCGTTACGCTGGCACATCCTGGCCGTCTCAATGCCATGTCCCGATCCATGTGGCGCGAGCTTCGCTCTGTTTTTGAGCGCATACAAAGCAGCTCAGACTTACGCTGTGTACTGATTTGCGGCTTGGAGGGCAACTTCTGTCCTGGTGGCGATATTTCGGAATACCCCGACTTTCGCTTTAACAAAGCCAGTCTGCGGGAATTTCACGAAGGTGATGTTTGGGGTGGCTTGACTGCCATGCTGGCTTGCGATGTGCCTATCGTTGCGCTGATAGAGGGGGCCTGCATGGGAGCGGGCTTGGAGATTGCCTGCTGCTGCGATCTGCGCATTGCCAGCGTATCCGCCAAGTTTGGCGCGCCCATTGCAAAACTCGGCTTTCCTATGGCTCCGCGTGAAGCCGCCCTTGTAGCTCTGGCTGCAGGTGAGCTGACCACTCGTGAAATGCTGCTGGAGGCCGCTATTTTGAGCGCCGAGGAGATGAAGTTCCGTGGCTTTTTGAACCGTGTGGTAGCAGACGATGTGGTGGCTGCGAGCGCTGAAGCAAGCGTTCAGCGCATTGCCAGCTTGGCTCCCATGACGGCGCGGCTGAACAAACAAACTTTAAGGCATATTGAGTCTGGTGCGCTTGCTGGATTTGCCAAGTTAGCTATTGAAAACGTAGCTAATCCAGCGGCAAGAGCGCGAATAACCCAAACTGACCCTGTACTTAGTGCTTACCACTACGCTGACTCCACTGAGCACCGCGAAGGCATCACCGCCTTCCTCGCCAAACGAAAGCCTCAGTTTTAATTTCTCTCAAATAATGAAAAACCATAACCTCTTTGCTGCCTTGCGCGCAGCCTTTCCGGTTGACCTGGATGCTGTTGCCGTTGAGACGGACAATGGTTTGACTTACACCTGGCGTGACCTGGAGCGCTCTACCGCCATGGTCGCCAACCTGCTGCAATCGCTGGACTTAGCCCCTGGCGCACGTGTGGCAGTGCAGGTAGAAAAATCGGTCGAAGCCATGGTGCTCTACCTCGCCACATTGCGCGCAGGCTACGTGTTTTTGCCGTTAAACACAGCCTACCAAAGTGCCGAGATAGAGTATTTCATTGGCAATGCGGAACCTGAGGTGGTCGTGTGCAGTCCAGACAGCTTCGGCTGGGTTAGCAAAATTGCCTTCAAAGCGGGCACAAAATGCGTCTTCACTCTGGGCGATGACCGTACTGGCAGCCTGCTGGACCGCGCTGCCCACCACAGTGATCAGCACACCTGTGCCACCAGCAGCCCAGACGATCTGGCCGCCATTTTGTACACCAGCGGCACTACGGGTCGCAGTAAAGGCGCGATGCTGTCGCACAGCAACATGCTGTCGAATGCGGAGGTGCTCAAAGAGTATTGGGGCTGGAGAACGGCAGAAGAGGGTGGCGACGTGCTAATCCACGCACTGCCTATTTTCCATGTCCATGGCCTGTTTGTGGCGCTGCACGGTGCGCTCATCAACGGCAGCAAAATCATTTGGATGGCCAAGTTCGACCCGAAGTTTGCTGTCGCCAAAATGTCAGAGGCCACTGTATTTATGGGTGTTCCGACGCTTTTCGTACGGATGTTGGCCGAGCCAGGTTTGACGAAAGAGGCTGTGCGCCATATGCGCCTTTTCATCGCCGGTTCTGCGCCGCTGCTGCTTGAAACTTTCAATGAATGGCAGACCCGCACCGGCCACACCATTCTTGAGCGCTATGGCATGAGCGAAACCGCCATGCTTACAAGTAACCCCTACGCCGCCGATGCCCGCTATGGCGGCCAAAGTGAGCGTCGTGGCGGCACGGTAGGCTTTCCTCTTCCCGGTGTGACGTTGCGCGTACAAGACGATGCGGGTGTGTCATTGGCGACAGGCGAGATTGGCGGTATTCAGGTTCAAGGTCCGAACATCTTCAAAGGCTACTGGCGCATGCCCGAGAAAACCGCTGAAGAGTTCACTGCCGATGGCTTCTTTAAAACTGGTGATGTGGGCAAGGTGGACGAGCGTGGCTACGTCACCATTGTGGGTCGATCCAAAGACCTCATCATTAGCGGGGGTTACAACGTCTACCCCGCAGAGATCGAGGGCTATATCAACGACATACCGGGCGTGGCAGAGAGTGCTTTGGTCGGCGTGTCACACCCCGATTTCGGTGAGGTGGGTGTGGCGGTGGTTATTGCAAAGCCAGGCGTTGTATTGAACCCAGAGCAGATTGTGGCGACATTGAAAAGCCAGTTGGCCAATTTTAAAATCCCCAAACGCTGCTTTGTGATCGCAGAGTTGCCGCGTAACACGATGGGGAAGGTGCAAAAGAACTTGCTGCGTGAGCAGTACAAGGGATTATTCAAGGCTTGAATTTTTCGTTTTGAAACCCACTTGGGCTAAGCTTGGCGATCTCGCAGAGCACTCGCTTGCCCCCTGTCAAAAGCCTTGAACGGATTCCGCTTGAAAGACCAACTCACCCGCAGCCTATCCTATCTGGCCCAGCCCGCTAACCGCCACCTGCTGGCGGGTGGCTTGCGTGGGGTAGAGCGCGAAACTTTACGCGTTACACCACATGGCAAGCTGGCCCTCACGCCACACCCAGTCGCTTTGGGCTCGGCGCTGACGAATCCCCAAATCACCACCGACTATTCCGAGTCGCTGATGGAGTTCATCACCCCCGCTGAGCCCGACATTACCACTGCGCTGGCGCAGCTTGATGCAGTTCACCGCTTCGCCGTCACCGAGCTTGCTAAAAATCAAGAGCTGCTGTGGAGCCAGTCCATGCCCAGCGAGTTGCCTGAAGAAGCCGATATTCCCATCGCTTGGTATGGCAATTCCCACATTGGAATGCTCAAGCACGTGTACCGGCGCGGTTTGGCTCTGCGTTACGGCAAACCTATGCAGTGCATCGCCGGTATTCACTACAACTACTCGGTGTCTGAAGACTTGTGGAAGGCCTTGCACGCAGCGGATCCCACGCTTGCCTCTGCCAAGGACTACCAGTCTGAGCGCTACATCGCCACTGTGCGCAACTTCATGCGCTACAGCTGGCTGTTGATGTATTTGTTCGGTGCTTCTCCCGCGTTGTCGGCCCACTTTTTACGGGGCCAAAAGCACCAGCTGGAACGGTTGTCGGACGATACGCTGTATCTGCCTTACGCCACCAGCCTGCGTATGAGTGATCTGGGTTACCAAAACGATGCCCAAGCGGGTCTTATTCCACCGTACAACACCATGTACAGCTACATGCGCAGTCTGGCACTGGCGGTTCGCAAGCCGTATCCGGCCTACGAGGCGATCGGCACGAAGCGGGACGGTGAATGGTGGCAAATCAACACCAATGTGCTGCAAATTGAAAATGAGTATTACGCCACCATTCGCCCTAAGCGTGTGATTCGTACTGGCGAGCGCCCGCTGGAGGCGTTGTGCGCACGCGGCATTCAGTACATTGAGGTGCGCTGCATGGACGTTGATCCGTTTGAGCCGATCGGTATCAGCTTACAGACCTCGCGCTTTCTAGATGCCTTCTTGTTGTTCTGTGCGCTGGACGACAGTCCCCAGACTAATGAAAAAATCGGTGCTGAGAATGCCGACAACTTTGCCCGTACGGTGAAAGAAGGTCGTCGTCATGGCCTGCAACTGCACTGCGACGGCACGAGTCGTGAGCTGAAAACCTGGGGATTGGAATTGCTGGAGCGTATTGCCCCTGTGGCTGCGTTGTTGGATGAACATCGTGGCGATGCTGCTGTGCATGCCGAGTCTTTGGCGGCACAGCGCGCTAAATTAAATGATGTGGCGCTGACGCCTTCGGCCAAAGTGCTGGCGGCGATCCACAAGGAGGGTGGCTCCTATATGGCTTTTGGTCTAGCGCAAAGCCAAGCCCACGCCGCTGACTTCAATGCCCGCCCGCTGAGCGAGGCTGAACGCACCGCCCTCAACGCGCATGCTGCTGCATCAGTGGCAGAACAAGCGCAGATGGAGGCGGCGCAAACCGGTAGTTTTGATGACTTCATCACCGACTACCGGGCCCGCACGCCCAGTGAGCTGTGCGGCTGATCAAGTCCTAAGGCTTGGTCGTTTCTATCCCCACCTTGTTGAACCAGTCGGCGGCGGCGTCAATGTCGTCGTCTGTCAACGGCTTGGCGATCACGTTCATGACAGCATGCTGGCGGCTTCCACTGCGAAAAGCCTTGAGCTGCGCCACCAAGTAAATACGGGGCTGGTTTGCCAGATGAGGAGCATCTGGTGTGGCACTCAGACCAAGTACCCCGTGGCACATCACGCACTGGGCCACAGACCGAGGCGCTGTCGTCCCGGTCTGTGCCTGCGCGCAAGTCGCCACTACCAGCAACAAGCTGGCAGCAAGCTTAAGTGCTTTATTGACCGACATAGCTGATGCGGTACAGCGCGCCAGCATAGTCGTCAGAGACAAGCATGGATCCATCCTTCATGACTGCCACGTCCACAGGGCGACCGCGGAAAGTGGTAGTTTCGCTGTCAAGCCAGCCGTCCGCGAAGACTTCAGTTTTGTCTGCGTGACCATCAGGCTTGAGGTACGTTACCAGTACGCGCGCGCCGTTTGGTTTGGTGCGGTTCCATGAGCCGTGTTGGGCTGAGAAAATTGCACCTTGGTACTTGGCTGGGAACTGCTTACCTGTGTAGAACGTCATGCCCAGATCGGCCGCGTGGGCTTCGGTGAGAACCTCTGCTTTGGTGGTGTTGGCAGGAATAGGGTCTTTGTCGTACCCGTATTCGGTGATGCGGGTGGTGCCTTGAATGTAGGGATAGCCGAAGAACATACCGGGCTTGTTAGCACGGTTGATTTCTCCGTTCGGGATATCGTCACCCATGCCGTCGGTTTGGTTGTCTGTAAACCAGAGGCTACCGTCCTTGGGATTGAAGTCTTGGCCGACGGAATTACGTATGCCCGTGGCGAACACTTCACGTTTGCTGCCGTCTGTCTCCATGCGAACTATGCCTCCCAAACCGATTTCCTCGTATAGCTTCACTTTGTCGCGAGGCTGTACGTTGTGCGGTTGGCCCAAAGTGATGTAAAGCTTTTTGTCAGGTCCAACGCGGCAAGTGCGCGCGCCATGGTTGTACGACTCTTCTTCAACTGGAACCAGTTTGCCTTGAGGCACAACTTCGCCGACTGCAACATCTGGGCCTTCATAGAAAAACTCGGCAGCGGGGAATGTCAACACGCGGTTGTGCTCGGCCACGATCAAGAAGCCATCAGGCGTCCAGCAAACGCCGTTCGGGTTAGTGAACTTCAACGAAGGCGCAAAGGATTTCACTTCTGTTGCCATGTCACCCGAGTTGCGGTTGGTGACGGCCCATACTGTAGTCTTGCGGGTGCCTACCATCACCATGTTAGCTGCAGGTGCAACCGCCATATGCCGTGCATCCGGCACTACGGCGTAGAGATCGATTTTGAACCCTGGTGGGAGCTTGATGCGCTTCAGGTTCTCACGCAGTTGATCTGCATTTTTGCCTGTTTGGGGTATCAACGGCATGTTCAGATCGGTTGTTGCGACCCGCATTTGCTTGAGCTTCTCGATATTTTGAGCCTGAGCTGACAGGGTAGCTGCCAGCACAAGTGTTGCGGCAACGGTGAGCCGCAAAGCGGTCGAGGGCTGAAATTTTGACATGAATAAAGTCTCTTTGTTGATTCGTAGGACAATTGTCTTTGTGCTGAAGCCCAATAGACGGGTACCCGATACGCAAACACTGTGCCAGTGGTTTACATGGGTAACAGAAGAGAAGTTTGCTACGTAAACCATATTTGTGTGACTATTGGTTCTGTACAGATATGCACAGCTACAGTGTTTTTATGTGCAGTTTCTGTGCAGTTGTTGCTTGGCGCATCCCCTGCTACGATGCGAGATAAACCAAAAAGGCAACAACATAGATGTGCCTACAAAGAGACTCAACATGATGACCGCATCCCAAGAGCGCCAGCAGGCCCATGCTGAATTTGTGCGTTCCAGAGATCGTGTGTTACCTCTGGATGTATTGCCCGCTAATGAAATACTGGAAAGCTGGAACCGCTGCAGCTTTGTCGGGCTGAAAATGGACACGGTGCCCGAGATATCGAGTGTCAGCGGTGCTGAACTCAGCCGCAGGCGGGACGCGGCTGGCGTGGTGCGGCATTTAGCACTGACCGAGATTGAGATGCTGTCACAGCAAATTGCCGGCTCAAACTTTTTACTGGCCTTTGGCGATCAAGACGGCGTCATTTTGGATGTGTTGGCTGACCAGCGCTTTGCCGTCAGCGCTTCGGGTGCACGCATTGCTGCGGGGAGCCGGTGGGGAGAGGATTTGTGCGGCACCAACGGCCTGGGAACAGCCTTGGTGCAAGGACGCTCGGTTTCCATCAACGGCCCCGATCATTTCTTCTTTCATTTTGGCGATATCTCTTGTACAGCAACACCTGTGCGCGATGCCTGGGGTTTGATTGTGGGGGTGCTGGACGCCTCTTCCTACTTTGAATCCAGACAACGCCATACCGAGGCCTTGGTAAAGATGGCCGCTGCGCAAATTGAAAACTCGCTGTTGGCCTACCAAATGCATGACGCGTTAGTACTCGCCATCCATCCCCGTGCCGAATTTTTGGCAACAGTCAGTGCTGGGGTGATGGCTTTCAGCCCTTCTGGAGCATTGCGCTGTGCCAATGCAAGGGCACACGCCTTGCTGGCAGGTCTGTCACTCAGTCCAGGAACCTGGTTTGAGGATCTGTTTGATATGCCTTTTGAAGCAGCGCAAAAACGAGTTACTGCTGGAGGTGTGGTCAATTTTCGTGATGCTATGGGGAGCGCCCTTGTCTCTCGTGCTTATGGGGCTGTGGGGGCTGTTCACCCGTCGAAAGTGGTGCTCTTGGGCACAAGGCAACCTTCTGTACCCCCCTTGGCAATCGCCTCTGTGCCGCTTGTCACTGCTATTTTCGACACTCCAAAATGGCCAGTACCTACGGACAGCTTAAAGATAGATGGACGACCGTATCTGGCTGTTGACTCGCGTGTCGAGGCCGCGTTACGTAGAGTTAGCGCTGCGGTACGGTTGAATTTACCCTTGCTGATTCATGGGGAAACTGGGAGCGGCAAAGAACAACTGGCCCGTTATGCGCACGAAGTGAGTGGTCGTAAAGGGGCATTTGTAGCTGTCAATTGTGGTGCTTTGGCCAAAGACTTGTTTGAATCCGAGTTGTTTGGCTACAAGGGTGGTGCTTTTACTGGCGCGCGCCGCGAAGATACCCCAGGCCTGTTGGTCAGCGCAGACGGAGGGACTTTGCTATTAGACGAGTTGGGTGAACTGCCTAGGGCGCTGCAACCTGCGCTGCTCCGCTTTTTAGATGATCAATTTGTTCGCCCTGTAGGCGCAACTCAGGGTCGTCGGGTTGATGTTCAGATTGTGGGATCTACCCATGTCGATTTGGAAGCCGAGGTGGTAGCAGGGCGCTTTCGGGCTGATTTGATGTACCGCTTGAACACCGTACTCTTGGCCTTACCGCCTTTGCGCGAGCGCCAAGATTTTGCTGACATCGTGCGCCACGTACTCTATGGCTTAGACCCTGCTACAGACATCACCCGTGCGGCGATTGATCGGCTTGCTGGTCACAGCTGGCCCGGTAACTTCAGAGAGTTGAGATCCGTACTGGCCCGTGCCTTGATGGACCGGGACAGGGGGGCTGCTGATATGGCCATTGAAGCTTTAGGTATAGCTGATATCAGCAAGCACCTGCCCGCCGATAAATACTTTGACCTGAGTGGCGTTTCGGCCCTGAATTTAGGGGCTACAGATTTGGTGCTGAATGAATTCAAACGCACAGGCTACAACATCAGTCTGACCTCACGCAATTTGGCGATCTCTAGAACGACCGTGTACCGGCATCTGCGCCAGTGCAATGCGCTGCCAGCCGCTACAGAGCGCACTTTGGTGCGGTCAAGGTAACAGACGGGCGGAGTTTGACGAGCCTAGTTCGGCTCGTCAAACCCAATCCGCGCTACAAAACCACCTGCGGGTGGCTCCAGGTAGGTCCAGTCGTCGGCCACGCGCAGCACGCTGGCTGGGGTGCCATAGGTCTGTACCGGCACGCCTTTAAGCGCTTTTGCCATGTAGTCAATCCATATCGGGAGCGACAGCCCACCGCCCGATTCGCCACTGCCTAGACTGCGAGGCTTGTCGTAGCCCATCCACACCACAGTGGCCAGGCCAGGTTGAAACCCAGCGAACCATGCGTCTACTGCGTCATTGGTGGTGCCAGTTTTCCCGTAAATATCGGTACGCTGTAATGTCGCTTGTGCTCTGGCTGCTGTACCTGTTCTTGTTACCTCGTTCAGCAAGCTGTTGGTTATGAATACATTGCGCTCAGGCACGGTGCGCTCCAGATCAGCCAATACGGGGGGGGGCGGCGCTTCAAACAGCAGCTTGCCCTGGGCATCGGTGATGCGCTCTATCACCACAGGTGCGACTTTATAGCCGCCGTTGGCCAGCATGGCGTATGCGCTGACCAGCTGCATCGGCGTAGTACTGCCTGATCCCAGTGCCAATGTGAGGTTATCAGGCTGCTTATCAGTATCAAAACCATAGCGAGTTACCCAATCCAATACAGGGGGTATGCCCAAGAACTGTAATAAACGCACGCTAACAAGATTTTTGGACTTAGCCAGCGCTTGGCGCAAGGTCAGTGGGCCGTCGTACTGACCGTCTGCGTTTTGAGGGCTCCAGGCGGGCGAGCCATCTGCTCCGGGCAAGACGAGGCGGGCATCGTTAATGACGGTGGCAGGCATCACGCCTTTTTCTAGCGCAGCAGAATACAAAAATGGCTTGAAGCTGGAACCAGGTTGCCGCCAGCCTTGGGTCACGTGGTTGAATTGTTGGTCAGAAAAATCAAACCCACCGACCAATGCTTTTATGCGGCCTGTATTGGGTGATATGGAAACAAGAGCGCTTTGAACTTCAGGCCATTGTGCAATCGCCCAAGTGGTGATTACGGGTGCTGGTGCTGTCGCTGTCGTGGAGCCCTTACCGGACTTGGCAGCGCGAAGAGGTAGCGACACAGGTTTGTCATGCCGCTGTACCCGGATGATGGCCCCCCGGCGTATGGCCATTGTCGATGCGGCTTTTGCGTTGAGTGCGGCCTGCGCCCAGCGCAGGCCTTCACCGCTGAGATGGACTGTCTCGCCGGTTGCCAACCGAGCGACCACTTCTTGTGGATTGACGTGCAACACGATGGCCACGCGCAGGTCTTCATCGTCGTTGTAGTCTTTCAATGCAAGAGCGGCGGCCTGGTCTTCTTGCTCAGCATCGGTGGGCAGGTCTTCAGTTTCCTCGGGGCCACGGTAAGCTTGACGGCGCTCGAAAGCCAGCACGCCTTTGCGTACGGCTTGGTAGGCTGCCTGTTGGTCAGTGGACAGTAGCGAGGTGTAGACCTTGAAGCCCTGTGAATAGGCCTGCTCGCCATAGCGCTCAAATACTGCAAGCCGCGCCATTTCAGCCACGTTCTCGGCATGCACTGGCACCTGCAGGGGTGAGCGCACCGCGAGTTTTTCCGCCTTAGCGGCATCCCACTGTTCTTGCGTGATGAACCCTACCTTGAACATGCGATCCAGCACAAGGTGCTGTCGGTGGGTAGCACGCTCTAGGTTGGTGATGGGGTTGGCATAAGCTGGATTTTGCGGCAATCCAGCCAGCATGGCAGACTCGGCTACGGATAGGGAAGCCAGCGGTTTGCCAAAGTAAACCTGCGCCGCCGCGCCAAAGCCATAGGCCCGGTGCCCCAGGTAAATCTGGTTCATGTAGAGCGTCAAAATCTCGTCTTTGGACAACGTTTGCTCGATCTTGATCGACAGCATGGCTTCTTTGAGCTTACGTTCAGCGGTTTTGCGGTTTGACAGAAAGAAAGTGCGTGCCACTTGCTGCGTAATGGTAGAAGCCCCTTGGCGACGGCCGCCTGTAAGGTTGGACACCATCGCACGTAGCACGCCAATAGGGTCGATGCCGTTGTGTTGTCGAAAACGGGTGTCTTCGATAGCGAGCACGGCATCTTGCATCAACTTGGGCAGTTGTGCATACGTCAAATACTCACGCCGCTCAGCACCAAACTGGGCGATTTCTACGGCGTCGCTGGTGAACACCTGCAAGGCTTGCTGAGGCTGGTAGCGGGTGACTTTATCAAGGCTGGGGAGTTGCGGATACCACCATGCAGCGGCAGCACCCAGAGTCAAAGTACATAGCAGCATAAGCAACACGAATCCCCAAGCTAGCGATGCCAGCAGGGCTCCAGACTGTGTTGTAGGTCGACTATGACTGTTAAGAGGAGGATGAATTGGTTTCATGAAAAGCATAGAAGGACGGTGGATTATCGACAACAGTCCCGATCTGCTTTGTCATGAAGCCGCATTGTGCTGAGTACTTTCTAATAATTTGCTAAGTATTTACGAAGTATTCGCTGCATAAATGCTTCGTATTTGATAGCTTGTTTAGCTTTATGGGAAAGCACAATGACCCGATTTACCGTGATTACCGTCGTTACCGTAAAACCAGCACCGGTGTATGCGAATGCGTCAATACCTGCTGGGTTTCGCTTCCCAACAGCAAGCGTTTGATGCCTCTGCGACCATGCGAAGCCATCACGATCAGGTCTGCGCCGCAATTGGTTGCAGCAGTGATGATGCCTTCGGCTACCAAGTCCGACTTCACCACGATGGCATAGGCAGTGATGCCCTTGGCTGTTGCCGTGGCTTTGCTGGCGTCAACGATAGCCTGCGCATCATCTACCCATTGCTTTTCGATCCGATGTGAGTCGTCCAAGCTGATGATCATGGACCCCTCAAAGTAGGTTCGGGCGTAGTGTGGGATGACTTTGACAATCGTCAAATCCGCTTTGGTCAGTGCGGCCAAGTCGATTCCGCTGGTAATGGCGAGCTCGGACAGTTCTGAACCGTCGGTTGCGACAAGAATATGTTTATACATGATCGTCTCCATATGTGGACAGGAACCTAAGCATAATATTGTTTTGACGTTTTGGCTGCTATTCAGCGCAAATACGCTCTTGTCCTACACCGATGCGGGCGATTCAGCTGTGCCACCTGTATGCGTTAAGAAGCCAATCCCAACTTCTGCGCCAAGCCAATCCGTTGCATTTTTCCCGTTGCCCCTTTGGGAATTTCATCCATGAACAGGATTTTCTTAGGCACTTTGTAGTCCGCCAGTTTCAGTGACGCGAAGTCACGAATCTCTCGTTCGGTGGCCGTTTGACCTTCGCGCAAAACGACGACCGCTGCTACTTCTTCACCCAGCTTGTCGTGTGGCAGGCCGAATGTCACTACTTCGCCTACCGCTGGATGGTCTAACAGCACCTCGTCCACTTCACGTGGACTTATTTTTTCGCCACCGCGGTTGATGATCTCCTTCAGGCGGCCGGTGATGGCGATGTAGCCGTCAGCGTCCAAAGAACCTTGGTCCCCGGTACGAAACCAGCCGTGGGTGAAGGCTTCGGCATTTGCTTTTGGGTTGTTTTCGTAGCCTGGTGTGATGTTGTCGCCGCGAATGACGATTTCGCCAATTGCATCTACGGGCAGTAAAACACCGTCTTCGTCCATGATGGCGACCTCTGGCCCGGCTGCCAAACCGACCTTGCCTGGCTTGCGCTGGGCAGGAGGCAAGGGGTTGCAGGCCATCTGGTGGGCAGCTTCGGTCATGCCATACGCTTCGATCACCGGGGCGTTAAAAACTGTTTCAAGCTCGGCAAGCACTTGCGGCGGCAGGGATGAAGACGACGAACGCACGAAGCGCAAGGGGTTGCGGGCAATGGTGTCGGCATTCTTGCCAGCACGGCTGACAATGGTCTGGTGCATGGTGGGCACGGCGGTGTACCAAGTGGGCTTGGCCTCATCCATCCATGCAAAAAATTTCAGTGCGTTAAAGCCTGGCGTACAGCTGACAGAACCACCGCGCGACAAGGGCGCCAATACGCCCGCAATAAGGCCATGAATATGGAACAACGGCATGATATTCAGTCCCCGGTCGCCACTGGTGAACCGGGTAGTGTTGGCAATGTTGCCAGCGGAAGTGCTGACGTTGGTTTGTGTCAGCGGCACAATTTTGGGCCGTGAGGTAGTACCCGAAGTGTGCAGTACCAGCGCAATGTCGGTGGGCTCCGCTGGGCCTGGCAGGGCGCAGGTTCCAGCCATGGCGCCTGTATCCAAGGTGAATGCGCCTGCACCCCGTTCAGGAGTTGCTTGCAGTTCAATGATGGCTACGCCAAGCTTTTGCGCGACCGCTACGGCAGGCGAGTTGGAGCCTTTTTCGACAACCAGGGCCTTGGCGTTCAGGTCCGACAAATAAAACTCAAACTCATCGGCCCGGTAGCTTGGATTTAGTGGTGCTGAAGTGGCTGCACTAGCTATGGCGATAAAGCTTGTCGCCATTTCAGGGCCATTCGGTAGCACGATGGCGACGCGGTCGTTGCGGCCAATACCGGCAGAATTCAGATGGCGTTGGGTGGTCTGTACCAGGTGGCGCAGACCTGCGTAGTTCAATAGCTGGCCCGATGGAGCCGTGATGGCGGTAGCGTCGTCTTGCCCAAAAGCGAGCAGTGTGGTGAGGGTTTTCATGGGCTGTCCTTGGGCCTTTGGGGCCAGAAAAAAAGAGGTCGATTGACTATAGCGGAGTCCTGTACAGTTCAAGCGCAGGGGCAATGGTGACTCCACTAACTTGTTGGGAAAGCGTGAGGGGAATGACCACTTCGTTAGTGACGATCAAACATATCGCGGATGCGCTTGGCCTTGCGCACACCACAGTGTCGCGGGCACTCAATGACCATCCACAAACCAGTTTTGAAACAAAACTGAAGGTGAGAGAGACCGCTAAGAAGCTGGGCTACGTGGCTAACTCTGGAGCGCGGCTTATGCGCGGCGGCTCCAGCAGTCTCATTGGCTTCATCGTGCCTGATGTGCAGAATGAATTTTTCAATACCGTCGCACGTTCCCTCGCCAATCAATGTGCACGCTCTGGATATCAGCTTACCTTGGGTATATCTGAGGACGATCCTGACCGCGAGCATCAGCATGTTCGCTCGCTAATGGAGAACCGGGCGCAAGGCGTCATGATCGCACCTTGCGGGCGCAGTTCACCTGCTACGCGAGCACTTCTTGTACATCTTCCCAATGTGCAATTACTCCGGTTTGATCCCCGTGTAGGCAATATGAGTGTCTGTGCAGACGACGTTGGTGCGGTGTGCGAAGCAACACGCTACCTTTTGAGCCTGGGTCATCGACGAATTGGATTTGTCGGTGCCCATCGCGATTTGAGTACAGGGCGATCCCGCATAGAGGGCTACAGGTTGGCGCTCGATGAAGCTGGACTGCCATTTGATGAGCGTTTGGTTAGGACCGGCTCAACGCTACCGGCTTTTGGCCATGAGGCGGCACGAGATCTTCTGAGTACTAACGACGAGCTGAGCGCGTTGATAGTCACAAGTCCTCGGCAAGTGTTGGGCACTTTAAAAGCGTTGCGCGAAGCTCGCGTCGTTGTACCCGATCAGATATCCGTCATTGGGTACGGCGACACCGAGTGGTTCGAACTTACAGACCCTCCAACGACCGGTGTCTCCCTGCCAGCGCAGGAAATGAGTGAGCACGCTACGTCGCTACTGTTTTCATTGTTGGGGCAAAAGGACGGAGAGTTAAGACCCACGCACGAGGCGCCGTCGCAATTGTTTAAGCCGTCGCTCATCATCAGAGGATCAACGGCCCCTTTGGCTCGCATCCACCGCTAGCAAATGCGCTATTAGATTTAGAAAGTACAAGGGTAAACCTCTATTAAATACCCACATGTATTACTGCACACGTGTGCATAATTCTTTTGCTGCACACGTGTGCATTATTTTTCAACGTACTTGAGCATTAAAAGAGTCAATTGCAAGAATGGCAAACGAATTTGTTGACGTCACTCAGTTGCCCGGAGAGCTTTTGAGAGTTTTTGTCTCATTGGGATTAGCCAATGGGGATGAAAAATTGCAGACTACGCCACTTACGGGTGGCGTGTCATCCGGCATCTACCGCGTCGATACGGCTGCGGGTTCCTATTGCTTGAAGCAAGCCCTTCCCCAATTGAAAGTGGCGAAGGAATGGAAAGTGCCCGTCGAGCGCGTATTTGCAGAAATCGACTGGCTTAGGACGGCGGGCGACATCGTGCCAGGGCGCGTGCCCAAGGTCATTGGTCAAGACAATACGAGCAAAAGCTTCGTCATGGAGTATCTTGCCGGTGACCATGTGGGCTGGAAGGCCGAACTCCTGGCGGGTCGAGTCGATCCCGGTGTTGCCGGCGCGGTGGGTGACGTGATTGGACGTATTCACTCGGCCACAGCGCACTCGTCCGCCATTGCAGAGCGATTTGCTACAGACGATAACTTCTACGCAATTCGTCTCGAGCCTTATCTTGTGGAGACGGGGCGCGCTCATCCTGCATTGGCGACTCGTGTGCATGCGTTGGTCGAGCGCACCCAGAACACGCGGCTGGCACTGGTTCACGGAGACCTGAGTCCCAAGAATATCCTGATCGGGCCGAACGGTCCTGTGCTGCTTGACGCCGAATGTGCTTGGTATGGCGATCCCGCGTTCGATGTAGCGTTCTGCCTGAATCATTTTTTGCTCAAGGGCGCATGGATGCCTCAGCAACTTGGCGTCTTTATGGCGTTATTCACGGCGTTTGCGAAGGCTTATTTTTCGCATGTGCAGTTCGAGCCTGCAGATGAACTTGAAAGTCGCGTCACCACTCTACTGCCAGCGCTGACCTTGGCTCGGGTGGATGGGAAATCACCCGCCGAATATCTCGATAACAAGGTACGCGACCGCGTCCGGAGCGCAGCGCTCCGACTTTTGAACACGCCCTGCGCAGGTCTTGCCGACGTGCGCGCATTCTGGATCAAGGAATTCACAGCATGACAACCATTTCTCACCTTCAAACGCGCCGCGTTTGGGATTCGCGAGGACGACCCACCATCGAAGTCGAGGTCACCACCGAAGACGGTTTTTCGGGATTTGGTATTGCGCCTGCTGGCGCATCCAGGGGCACGCGAGAAGCGAGCGAATTGCGCGACGGCGGAAAGGCCTTTGGCGGCCTTGACGTTCAGAACGCGCTGCACGGAATTCGCACAGAGATTGCGCCAGTTCTTGTGGGCAAAGACGTGACGGATCAGGTAGGTATTGATGCGCTGTTGATCGAACTCGACGGTACCCCCAACAAAGCGCGTCTGGGGGGTAACGCCTTGGTAGCGACCTCCCTGGCCGTCCTACAAGCGGCCTCCGCGCAGGCGTGCAAGCCACTATGGACGTATCTGGCCAATGGCGGGCCAACCAGCTTGCCGCTACCCCAAATCCAAATATTTGGAGGCGGTGCTCACGCAGGGCGACGCGTCGACGTGCAAGATTTCATGGTCATAGCACTGAGTGCGAAATCGTTCGAGCATGCCTTGGAAATGACTGCCGAGGTGTATCGCGCCGCCGGCCAACTCATGGTCAAGCGCAGCGGGATGGCAGGCATTGCGGACGAAGGTGGCTGGTGGCCGAACTTTGCCCGCAATGAGGATGCACTGGACGTGCTCGTGGCGTCGATAGAGGCTGCAGGCTTTGAGCCGGGCAAAGATATCGGTATCGCACTGGACATTGCTGCGTCTGAGTTTGGCCATGGGGGGCGTTACAAATTGGCGCTGGAAGGGACGGAACTCGATTCCGATGGTCTTTGTGAAAAGCTTGTCGGTTGGGTAGAGAAGTATCCGATCGTCTCCATTGAGGATCCTCTGGCTGAAGACGACGAGGCAGGACTCATCGCTTTCACAAAAGCGGTTGGAAGCAAGATTCAAATAGTAGGCGATGACTATCTCGTGACCAACACGCAGCTGATCGTCGAAGCTGCGGGCAAAGGGGGGTGCAATACCGTTTTGATCAAACCGAACCAAGCCGGCACCGTGACCGAGACGTGCGCAGCACTGGAAGCCGCAAAGAAAGCGGGCTACGGGACCATCGTTTCTGCTCGCTCTGGCGAGACCGAAGACATTGCCATTGTCCATTTAGCCGTTGGCTGGAATGCAGGCCAACTTAAGGTGGGATCTTTCGCGCGT
The DNA here is from genome assembly GCA_043739385.1 of Betaproteobacteria bacterium. GTDB lineage: Bacteria > Pseudomonadota > Gammaproteobacteria > Burkholderiales > Burkholderiaceae_C > Defluviibacillus. The sequence goes on from JAYUED010000155.1 coordinate 53,580, forward strand.
TCTGAACGAATGGCGAAGTGGAATGAAGGTATCCGCATCGAAAACTCGCACAAGCGTCCAGGTCCATTTGCCGGTGTCGCGGTGCTGGCAGATCAGCGTCGATAGCCAGGCTAGGCAAAAACATGTCCTACCACCAATCTGCACAAGACCCCTTAGTTCAACGTCTCGAACGCTGCTACACCGGCATCCTGCACGACGTAATGCGTGCCGCAGGTATGCGTGACTTCACTCTGCCGCCAACGCTGCGCCCGTTGATTGCGGGTCGGAAGATCTGCGGCCCGGCTTTTACGGTAAGCGGGCGCGTTGACCCCACAGCTGATCCGCATGAAACGCTTATGGCCTGGACCGGCTTTCTCTCGCGTGCCAAGCCAGGCCATATCGCGGTGATCCAGCCCAACGATTCGGTGGTGGCGCACATGGGCGAACTGTCTGCCGAAACGTTGGGGCGTAAAGGCGTGCTGGGCGTGATCGCCGACGGCGGCGTGCGCGATGTCGAGTTCATCATGGCGCAGGGCTTCCAAGTCTGGCACCGTTATTTCACGCCACGCGACGTGGTGGGTTACTGGCTGCCGGACGCGATTGAAGTGCCCGTAGGCATCGGTGACGTCACGATCAACCCCGGTGACCTGCTGCTGGCCGACACCGATGGTGTAATCCGCATTCCGCTCGCACAGGCCGAAGCGGTCATCAACGAGGCGGAGGCCATGATTACGCGCGAGAACCTCGTGCGCACAGCCATCCTCGCGGGCACTGATCCGCAAGATGCCTATCTGAAATACCGCAAGTTCTGAGGCCGCGCTATGAGTCCCACGCAAACTCTTGACCCCCGGCTGCTGCTGCTGTCCCCCGAGGACAACTGCCTGATCGCCAGCCGCACGCTTGGCGCAGGCTCGAAAGTGCAATTGGAAAGTGGCATCTTCATGCTATCGCAGGAGATTGGCTTGGGCCACAAGCTGGCACGCCACGCCATCGCCTCGGGTGGCAAGGTACTGAAGTACGGCGCTGTGATAGGCAGCCTGCGCGTGTCTGTGGAAGCAGGCGAGCATATTCATACGCACAACCTGAACAGTGACTACACCCCGACCTACACGCTGGACGATGGCCGCACCTTCGTCGGCCATTCTTGAAGCGATGACACCCACTATGAATTTGACCAACTTGCTCCCGCTTCAAGGCTACCCGCGTGCCGATGGCCGCAAAGGCATTCGCAATGTGGTGGTCGTCGCTTATCTGGTGGAGTGCGCACACCACGTCGCACGAGAGATCACGCTGAACTTCCGCCAGCAGCAGGGCCAAAGCCAGGCGATCAGCGAAGTGCACCTTGTCGGTTTCCCTGGTTGTTATCCGAACGAGTACGCCGAACGCATGATGACGGCGATCACCACGCACCCTAACGTGGGTGCCGTACTCTTGATTTCGTTGGGCTGTGAGAGCATGAACAAGCGCAAGCTGGAACAGGCCATCGAAGCCTCGGGTCGACCAGTCCACACCCTGACCATCCAGCAGAAGGGCGGCACCCGCAGCACGATCCGAGAAGGCACGGAATGGGTGGAATGGGCACTGGGCGAGCTCGTGCAGCAACAGCGAGTGCCGATGGCGATGAACGAGCTCATCGTTGGCACCATTTGCGGCGGCTCCGACGGTACCAGTGGCATCACAGCCAACCCAGCCGTGGGCCGCGCCTTCGACCTGTTGGTTGAGCAGGACGCACGGTGCATTTTTGAGGAAACGGGCGAGCTGATCGGCTGCGAGTTCCATATGAAACGGCGCGCTGCTACGCCAGAACTCGGTGATGCGATCGTCGAATGCGTCAACAAGGCTGCACGCTACTACAGCATCATGGGCCACGGCAGCTTCGCGCCAGGCAACGCTTATGGCGGCCTCTCGACTATTGAGGAAAAGTCACTGGGTGCCTATGCCAAAAGCGGCGCCTCGCCGATCAATGGCATCATCAAACCTGGCGACGTACCCCAGCAGGGCGGACTCTACCTGCTCGACGTGGTGCCAGATGGCGAGCCACGTTTTGGCTTTCCGAACATCAGCGATAACGCCGAGATTGTGGAACTGATTGCCTGCGGTGCGCAGGTAATCTTGTTCACCACCGGTCGTGGCTCGGTGGTGGGCTCAGCGATCTCGCCGGTCATCAAGGTCTGCGCCAACCCAGACACCTATCGGCAATTGGGTGAAGATATGGACGTGGACGCGGGCCGCATCCTCGAAGGGCGCGGCACGCTGCAGGAAGTTGGCCAGGAAATATACGTCGCGGTGCGCGATGTCGCCAACGGCGCAGTCACTAAATCTGAAAGCTTGGGCCACCGCGAATTCATTCTGACCTACAAGGCATTCGAGCCTATCGGGCCTTCTTGTCTGCCGCTGGCGCGTGCAGCTTGAGTCGCCTGCTTCCACAAAGACAAAGCAAAGGAATTTTTTGAAATACCAGTTTGACTTCGGGTCTGTGCTCGCACAATGGCCACTGCTGCTTGATGGTGCCTGGACGACAGTGCAAATGTCGTTCGCCGCCACCATCTTGGGGTTTGTGCTCGGTACTGTTTGCGCGCTAGGCCGCAACAGCGCGCACAACTGGTTGCGGCGCCTGACGGGCGTTTATGTGGAGGCGGTTCGCAATACGCCGCTGCTGATCCAGAGCTACTTTCTGATCTTCGGCCTTTCAAGCGCCGGCGTCACGATGCCGATCATGGTCGGGGCAGTGCTTGCGCTAGTCATCAACATCGGTGCCTACAGCTGCGAAATTATTCGCGCCGGAATCGAGTCGATCCACAAAGGGCAACTTGAAGCGGCCGAGTGTCTGGCGCTGTCGAAACCGCAGGTGTTCTGGCATGTGGTCCTGCGACCAGCGGTGGAGCGCGTGTACCCGGCGCTGGTCAGCCAGTTCGTTCTGTTGATGCTGGCGTCGAGCATTATGTCGTCGATCGGGGCCGAGGAGCTGCTCGGTGTGGCGAGTCGCATCCAGTCCGATACCTTCCGCAATTTCGAGATATTCATCGTCCTGTGGGTGGTGTACCTGGCGCTGTCGTATGCAATGCGATTTGGCTTCTGGGTGCTGGCGCAAATCTTGTTCCCGCGCCGGCGCAAGCTCGGCACACCATTGTGAAAGGCAGGCCATGAAGTTCATACCCATCGAACATCTAGGTTTTCTTGTCATGGGGGCTTGGGGCACCGTGCAGCTGTCGGCGCTGGCCTTTGTTGGTGGCGGTCTGATTGGGTTGGCGATTGCGCTGGCGCGGGTTTCTCCACTGCGCGCCGTGCGCATCGCCAGCGCGGGTTACATCCAGATTATTCAGGGAACGCCTTTACTGGTGCTGATGGGCATTTGCTTTTTCGGGCCGAACATCGCCGGTATAGGCTCGGTGCCTGCACTGGTCGCCGCAGCGCTGGCTATCACTATTTACTCAAGCGCCTTCCTCGGAGAAATCTGGCGCGGCTGTATTCAGGCGGTGCCGCGCAGCCAGTGGGAAGCCGCCGAGTGCCTGGGCCTTTCGCGGCTGGAACGCATGCGCAAGGTGATCTTGCCGCAGGCGCTGCGCATTGCAACACCACCCACCGTCGGTTTCATGGTGCAGATCATCAAGAACACGTCGATCGCTTCGTTGGTGCTGGGCTATGCCGAGCTTTCTTACAACGCCAAGGTACTCAACAACTCGACGTTCCAGCCGTTTTTGTATTTCGGCTGTGCAGCGGTTCTTTACTTCATCCTGTGCTATCCGCTGTCGCGCTGGAGCCGGATTCTCGAAAGGAAACTCAATGCATCCCGTGGTTGAACTCAATCAGGTCCACAAGCATTTCGGCAAGTTGCATGTTTTGCGAGGCGTTTCGTTCTCAGTGGAGCGGGGCCAAGTGGTCGCCATTATCGGCAAGAGCGGCTCGGGCAAAAGTACGGCGCTGCGCTGTATCGACCGATTGGAATCCATCGATAGTGGCACCATCAACGTCTGCGGTCACGCAGTGCATGACGCAGCGCTGAATTTGCGTACGTTACGCAAAGACGTGGGCATCGTGTTCCAGAGCTACAACTTATTCCCTCACCTCACGGTGGAGCAGAACATCACGTTGGCGCCGCAATCCGTCAAAAAGCTTAGTGCCACCGATGCCAGTGCGCTCGCGCTGGAAGTACTTGACCGCGTTGGCCTCAGCGACAAAGCAAACGCCTACCCAGAGCAACTGTCAGGTGGTCAGCAGCAGCGTGTGGCCATTGCGCGCTCGCTGGCGATGCAGCCGCAGGTGATGTTGTTCGATGAGGTCACGTCGGCGCTTGACCCCGAGCTCACCGGTGAAGTGCTCAAGGTTATAGAAAAGCTGGCTGGCGAAGGCATGACCATGATTTTGGTGACGCACGAAATGGCTTTTGCACGCGGCGTAGCCGACAAGATTGTTTTCATGCACCAGGGACAGGTATGGGAAGAGGGTGACGCCAGCATCGTGACCCAACCACATAGCCCAGAGCTGCGCCAGTTTCTGGGCGCCGGGCTGTGACCTGAGCTTTTAATTTTGTTCATGCTTCAGTTTCATTTTGTTTCAATAATTCCAGGAGATCTTTCATGACACGCTCTTTTCAAACTCTTTCCAAGCGAAGCAGCACAGGACTGTCCCCGCTTCTTTCATCGCTCTTGTCGGCGGTGCTGATGGCCGCACCGTTGGCATGTGTTGGCACGGCTCACGCTGACCAGCTGGATGCCATCACTGCTGCCAAAAAGATACGTATCGCAATTGACCTTGGCGCGCCGCCTTACAGTATGAAAGATGAAAAGCTCAACAACATCGGTTCGGATGTTGAAGCGGCCAAGCTGCTCGCCAAAAGCCTCGGTGTCGAGCTCGAAATTGTGCAAACCACCAATGCCAACCGCATTCCGTTTCTGCAGACAGACAAGGTTGACATCGTGGTATCCGCCCTCTCAGTCACGCCCGAGCGGGAAAAAGTGGTTGACTTTTCGATTCCTTATGCGAGTATTTTGTCCGTGGTAGGTGCGCCCAAAAGTATGGTGATAAGCGGACCAGCTGACCTGGTAGGCAAGAAGGTGATTGCAACGCGTGGCACGACCAACGAACAGGAGCTGACCAAGATCCTACCTGCTGGTGCGCAGATGATTCGCTATGACGACGACGCCACATCGATCACTGCTGTAGTGAGCGGCCAGGCCGACATCTTTGCAACAGCACCGTCGCTGCTCAAATCCATCAACGAAAAAAATCCAGCCAAGCAGATGGAGTCCAAGTTCACCTTGAAGGCCAACATGTTGGCCATCGGTCTGCGCAAAAACGAACCTAAGCTAAAAGAAAAGTTAGATGCGTTCGTCAGAGCACAGCTAAAAAGCGGGGAGCTCAACACCATCTACAAAAAGTATCACGGTGCGGATCTGCCACAGGAAGTCACACGTAACGGTGGTTGATCAAGGAATTCTTCATGGCACAGATTGACCAAGTCGAGATCATTCAGATCGACATTCCACCAAAGGTCAAGCGTACCGACGCCATCCAGTCTTTTGTGACGCAGGAAACTGTAATGGTCACAGTGCGCTGCGACGATGGGTCGGCCGGCACGGGCTACACCTACACCATCGGTACCGGTGGTTCGTCGATTGTCGCGTTGCTGCGTGACCATCTGACTCCACGCTTGATCGGACGTGATCCGCAGCAGTTCGAAGCAATCTGGCGCGATCTGTTTTTCAGTACACACGCTACGGCTGTTGGTGCCATTACCAGCCTTGCGTTGGCGGCTATCGACACCGCACTATGGGATCGTAATGCGCACGTCGCTAACCTGCCGCTGTGGCGACTGGCTGGCGGAGCGCAATCACGCGTGCCGGTCTACACCACTGAAGGCGGTTGGCTGCACCTCGACCCAGCACAACTGGTCGAACAAACGCTTGCAGCTCAGGCCCAGGGCTTTCTCGGCGCGAAGATCAAGGTCGGCAAACCTCATGTGGCGCAAGACGTCGCGCGCCTGTCGGCTGTACGCGACGCTGTTGGTGCAGGCTTCGAACTGATGGTTGATGCCAACCAGAGCTTCACGGTGGCTGAAGCGATTCGGCGTGCAAGGCAATACGTGCCGCTAGATCTGGCGTGGTTTGAGGAACCCATGCCGGCCGAGCATGTGCGCGCCCATGCACAATTGTTGGCCAGCACCAGTGTGCCGATTGCGGTGGGTGAATCGATGTACCACCTGTCGCAGTTCGCCGAGTACATCCAGCAAAGTGCCTGCTCTATTGTGCAAGCCGATGTGGCTCGTGTCGGTGGCATTACGCCGTGGCTCAAGATTGCACATCTGGCCGAGGCCCACAACATAGCGATATGTCCTCATTTCTTAATGGAACTGCATGTGAGCCTGTGCGCTGCGGTGCCGAATGCACGCTGGGTTGAATACATCCCGCAACTCGACGACCTGACGACCAGCCGGTTGCTTATCGAGGCCGGGCATGCCGTGGCGCCCGAAACATCAGGCTTAGGCATTGAATGGGACCCGGCCCAGCTCAAGGCGCGGCGTAAGTTCAGTCCATTGGTCGTGCGCCGCTGAAGCTGGGTGCAGCAATGCGCAAAAAATCCTTTCAAGTACTCTTGGGCTAGCGCGATTCGCACCAGAGTTTGCGACTGCTCGCCTTCTAATCAACTTTGGTCAGGTGCATGTGACCGGTGAGTAATTGGATTGCGATACTTTTTATGATTTTGATCGGCCAAAGGTAATTAAATTCAGGGGCAAGGCCGTGGTAGATTTGATTTGCTCCATGGAGAAGGCGGAAGACACGCCACTTAAAGGCACAGCCTGGATGAGTTTTTTGTAGAACCGATCGTAACCGCCGATGTCGGTGGTAACCACTTTAAGCAAATAGTCCACATCGCCGCTCATGCGGTGCAGTTCCTGCACCTCGGGCAGGGCGGATGCGACGGCAGCAAATAGGGTCAGCCATTTTTCGTCGTGGTGGGCCGTGCGGATGCTGACGAACACGGTAATGGGCAGACCCACTTTGTTCCGGTTGACCAGCGCCACGCGGCCGGTGAGGTAGCCGTCGTCTTCCAACCGTTTCAGGCGCTTCCAGCAGGGCGTGCTGGACAGGCCGACCCGTTCGGCCAGTGCTGCGACAGACAGGCTGCCGTCGACCTGCAGTGCGCCCAAAATGGCGTAATCCAGGCGATCAAGTGCATTCATGCTTTATTTTATAAGTTAATAGTTTGTATATTCTAAATAAAAGCGTAATTTGGATATTTTTAGCACCTTTATTCCTTGTTTTATAGGTAGGATTTACCTCTATGAATTCTACTGTCTACCTTGATTGCAACGCCACCACACCCGTGCTGCCCGCCGCCTTGGCCGCGGCACAACAGGCTATGGAGGCTCTGTTCGGCAACCCCAGCAGCACCCATGCCACGGGCTTGGCGGCCCGGCAAGTTGTGGATGCCGTACGCGCCCGCGCTGTGCGGGTACTCGGAGCCGAGTCCTGCGGAGTGAAGGGCGATGTGCTGTTCACCAGCGGTGCGACCGAGGGCATTCAAACGGCAGTGTTGTCGGCTTTGTGTGCGGTACGGGATCGACAGGCGCGTGGCGAAACGGTTGGCCACTTACTGCTCTACGGCGCCACTGAGCACAAGGCCGTACCCGAAAGCTTGGCACACTGGAACCAGGTGCTGGGACTGCATTTGCAACTGAAACCCTTGGCGGTAGAGCGCAGCGGGCGGCACGATCTGGTCGCCTTGCGCAAACTGGCCCCGCAGGCTGCGTTGGTCTGCACCATGGCAGCTAACAACGAAACCGGTGTGGTGTCGGATCTGGCCGGCATCGAAGCCGTACTTCAAGAAGTGGCCCCGCAGGCCTACTGGCTGGTGGACTGCGTGCAGGCGCTGGGCAAGTTGCCTTTGCACCTGGCGCAGACCCGTATCGATTACGCGCCGTTTTCTGGCCACAAGCTGTATGCGCCCAAGGGTATTGGCCTGTTGTATGTGCGCGCTGGTGCACCGTTCACCCCGCTGCTGGCCGGGGGCGGGCAGGAAGACGGCCTGCGTTCTGGCACCGAGAACATGGTCGGCATTGCGGCGCTGGGAGCGGTGTTGCAGGCGCTAGAGGCGGGCGGCAGCTTTAGCAGCCACCTGCAGATGCTGCAGTTTCGAGAGCTGCTCGTGCAGAGCCTGAAAGCGGCGTGGCCCGAAATAGTCTTTAGCGCCATGTTCGACGATACCCTGCCCACTACCTTGAACTTCTCGGTGCCCGGTCTGCCCAGCAGCGCGGTGGTGGACGCGCTAGGCGCGGTCGGCGTACAGGTCAGCGCTGGCAGTGCCTGCTCGGCCAAGAAGGTGGCCCCCAGCTATGTATTGCAGGCCATGGGGGTACCCGAATGGCAGGCCGCATCGGCGGTGCGCATGTCGTTTGGGGCCATGGCCAACGCGGCCTTTATCGACATCGCCTGTGCCCATATCGTCCGCTGCGGTGTCGAACTCAAAGCCCGTACCCATGCCATCGAAGCGCTGCGTTGCGGACCACCGCTAGAGGCCGATCCGGCAATGCACCTGCTGCCCAACCAATTGGCTGATTTTTTCCACCACAACCCCAGCGCCTTGCTGGTGGATGTGCGCGAACCCCAAGAGTATGCCGCCGACCCCCAGCCGCTGGGCTGTGACCAGCCTGCGCTGAATGTGCCACTGGGCAGCCTCCACGCCCACCTGCCCGACTGGCTGGGTGGAACGGCGGTGCCCCTGGTATTTGTATGCCGTAGCGGTCAGCGCAGCCAGCGCGCAGTGCACATCTTGCGCCAACTGGGCTACGCCCAGGCTTGGCAGTGTTGAGCAAAATAAAATACAAAAATACAAAAATACAAAAGAACAAGCGGTTGACGCTCAGAGCTTTAGCCGCCCCTCACTTTGTTCAAGTTTCACCGCCAGCAAGCTGGTCAACGCTAGCACAGTGTCAATCGTCGGTGTTGGCGTACCAGTGAGCCGCCCCAGCTCCACCACGCTAGCTACCAGGGCCGCAAGTTCTAGTTGCTTTCCTTGCTCTACATCTTGAAGCATCGAAGTTTTGTGCGCACCCACGGCTTGCGCGCCATCTATGCGCTTTGCAATCGATACTTTGAACTGCACACCGATTTTTTCGCCTACAGCTTGGGCCTCGGCCATCATGCGTTCGGCCACGTTCCGGGTTAACGGGTTGCAGCAAATGTCTTCTAACGTGGCGTGGGTGAGTGCAGAGACGGGGTTGAACACCAGGTTGCCCCAGAGTTTGACCCAAATTTCGCTGCGTATGTCGGTTGAGATTGGGGTTTTGAAGCCCGCTTTGATCATCGTTTGTGCAAGCGCCAGCAGGCGTGGTGTTTTTTCACCGCTGGGCTCACCCAAGGTGAATCGGTTACCTTCAATCAGTTGGACGACGCCAGGTGCGATCAATTCTGCTGCTGGGTAGACTACGCTGCCAATAACTCGCTCGGGTCGAAGACCGCGCCACAAGGTGCCATTAGGGTCAAGCGATTGGAGTTGCGTACCCGCCAAATCCCCGCCGCCCTGGTAGAAATACCACCAAGGCAAGCCGTTTTGCAGCGTGACGATAGCGGTATCGGCGTGACAGAGGGTTTCAATTTCAGCGGCTACCGGCTCGACTTGGTGCGCCTTCATGGTCAAAAAAACATAGTCATGCGGGCCCGCTTCGGCCATGGTGGCGGCTTTGGCGTTTGGTGCGTGCAGAGTTTCGCCGTTTTCCAGCAGCAGCTTCATGCCGTTGTTACGGATGGCATCCAGGTTAGCGCCACGTGCAATGAAGGTTACGTCAACCCCCGAGAGGGCTAGTTTTACGCCCAGGTAGCCGCCAATAGCTCCCGCGCCTACGATGGCGATTTTCATGGTGTGTTCTCGATTTCTCTAGGCAAATGGGTCGATAAGCCACTAAGCTATTACATGCTAAGGCGCCGTAATACTGCGGTACAGCATGTACGAACCCAGCATCAAGAGTAGGCTGGCGAACGCGCGTTTGAGTCCTGTAATGTCCAGGCTGTGCGCTGTTTTGGCTCCCAACGGCGCGGTGCAGATGCTGGTCACTACGATTACAAGCAGGGCGGGCAGGTAGACGAAGCCAAAGGTGTAAGGCGGCATGCCCGGCGTATTCCAGCCATTCACTACATAGCCCAGAGTACCAGCCAAGGCAATAGGGAAGCCTAAGGCTGCAGACGTGGCCACTGCGTTATGAATGGGCACGTTGCACCAAGTCATGAAGGGTACCGACACAAATCCCCCCCCCGCTCCCAGCAGCCCAGACAGCGTACCGATGCCGCCGCCCGCTGCCAGCATGCCCGGTGTCTTCGGCAGTTGGCGTGCGGCTTTAGGCTTGAGATTGGCCAACATTTGTGCCGCAGAGAAAAATAAGAATCCACCAAAAATGAAACCCAGCACCTTGCTGTTGAGATGGGTTGCAATCAGCGAACCGAGGTAAGCCCCAGCCAAAATACCTGGCGTCAGCGCCACGACGACAGGCCAGCGAACTGCACCGCGCTTGTGGTGGGCACGCACGGAGGACAGTGAGGTCATGCAAATGGTGGCGAGGGAGGTGCCAATCGCTGCGTGGACGACAAAATCATGCGGTACGCCTTGGTGACCCATAACCCAAGTCATGACTGGCACCATCAACATGCTGCCACCGATACCCAGTAGTCCTGCTAAAAATCCAGATACACAACCTAAAGCCAATAACTCAACGATCACAAGGGGTTCAAGGGTCATGGCGGAGTGCAGGAAATGTACGGGTGCGTTGTGGCGGGGAGAAAGAAGGTGTCTGCGGTGGCACCGAACCGTCATCCTGAACCAGGGTTCAGGTGGGCGAGGGCAGCCGGCTGTTGGGTTCGTCTAACGCGAGACGATCACGCTCAGTGGCAATGTTCCAAGCCCGTGCTACTAGAGCATTGGTACAAGGAAATATAAAGTCCAATGAAACCGCAGACGCTTTCATTGTAGAGCGAGGCGGCGGGCTTTGTGTTGCCCTGTTGCAGCTTTTACAGTGAACTCACCCATAGTGATAATTTTTTAAAACAGCTGTGGGTTGTCGCTGAGCGCTATGTCCATGCGCTCGATCAGTGTCAGGAGCTGGGCAGATTCGCTGTCGCTGATCGCGGTAGAAGGATCATGAGCAAGCTTGAGGTCATCTGCAGACAAGCGCTTTGACAAATGCTCAGGCCTTGATAAAGCTAACATTGATGCTTCCGTGGCTTGAAGCCGGGCCTGAAGCTGAGCGACAGCTTCAGTGTGCGCTTGTGATTGGGCTTCCAGCTGCGCTCGAAGGAGTGATTGGGCCTCAAATGCTAAATTCAGCGCAGCCAGCACGGCGATACGGTCCCGGGCTTTAACTTTACCGGAGTCGCGAATTTTGCACATTGCCAAATCAACGCGGTTGACCACGTCTAACAAGCTGGCGTCACCGCCATCGGGGCAACCGAGCAAGTAGCTCTGTCCCATGATCTGCACTTCAAGCTGTTTCATGTTCATTGGGTGTTTTCAATGGCACGGGATACTGCGGCATAAGCCGAACTAGAGGCTGCTGGTGCCGCTTCAGGAAGACGATCTAAAAGCGCATCTACTCTGGCACGGGCGGCGTTCAGGCGTAATTTGAGGGAATCTCGTTCTTGGGTCAAGGCGGCTACTTGTTCCGCTAGCAACAGATTATTGTGCTGAAGTGCGGTTTGGCGCAGCAGCAGGCGCTCTACACGGTCAGCGATCTGGGCAAGGGGGGGCGAGATGGTCATTTGAAAAGAAAATTTGCAGCAAGACTTAAGCCTTTTATTTTAAGCGGCGTGTCAGCTTTGTGCTTTAAAATTTAATGCGTTGGTGCTCGCATTGTGGTCCGCACAGTGCAGTTCAACGGGAAGCAGGAGGGTGTTCAACTTGTCGCATGACCAAGTGCACCTCACCTGCGCTGCCCCCGCAACGGTCGAGCAGTGGTGTTTTACGAACACCACAGGCCCATCACGCAGCCACTGGACGTTTCAGGTGAACCTGAACGGTCTGGGAAGGCGATGGGTTTTTGAATGCTCTAGCCCGGATACCGGCCAATAAGGTGATGGTGCCTGCTCTCAGCAAGCACCGTATTTCAGCCCAAGCACTGGCGGGGAAGCCAATGAGGGTAACGGTTGATGCATACCGGGCTAAATGCCGGTGAGCAGAAACTCCTGTATTGATTCTTTGCTATGAAAACTGTGAACTCTTGGCGCTTGTGCGCTGTGCCTTTCGCTGTGTCCGCGACATTGGCGACGGTATGTCCTGTGATGGCTCAAACGGTATCTTCCACCCTGAAAGAGACCACGATCACGGCTACGCGCAGTGAGCAGCCTTTGTCAGATGTGGTGGCCGATGTATCCATCATCGACCGTGCCATGCTCGATCGTGCTGGCGCTGGTGGCTTGGCTGACGTGCTGTCGCGCTTACCGGGCGTGGAGATAGCCCGCAATGGCGGCCCTGGCAGCACTACCAGCGTGTTTTTGCGCGGTGCCGAAAATCGCTTTACTGCTGTGTTCATTGACGGTGTTCGCGTGGATTCGCAGTCCACCGGCGGTGCCGCCTGGGAGGCTATTCCCATGTCGCAAATTGACCGCGTGGAAGTACTGCGTGGTCCCGCTGCTGCGGTTTATGGTTCTGATGCGCTGGGCGGTGTGATCCAAATCTTTACCAAAAAAGGCGAGGGCGCTTTTTCTCCCGTCATCGGTGTGGGCGTGGGTCGCTACGGCACGCGCAAAGTGGATGCTGGGTTTAGCGGATCGCAAGCCGGTTTTGACTACGCCTTGGGTCTTACTGACGAGAAAAGCACGGGTTTTAACGCCCGTACGATTTCTTCTGCCAACCCGGATAACGATGGCTACCACAGCAAGTCTGCCAGCGCCCGCCTAGGGTTTCAGATCAACCCTGACCACCGAATTGAAGCTTCGGGCCTGTTCAATGACCTCAATACGCAGTACGACAACAGCAAAACGCTGGACGACCGTGCCCTGAGCAAGTTGCAAACGGTAGGCCTGCAATGGGTAGCCAAGTGGAGTGACATTTACACTACCCGTCTGAATGTTAATGAATCCACCAGCCGGTACGAAACTACCCCCTCGCCCTACCTGACACAAACCAGATTGCGCGGCGCGCTGTTCCAAAACGATTGGCGTCTGGGCGCGCACCGCCTTTCCGCCACGCTGGAGCAACGCGTTGACCATCTGGACAACGCCCCTATCGCCAAAGACCGTTCGCAAAACGGTGTGGCCTTGGGCTATGGTTTTGTCCAATCCGGCCATACCTTGCAGCTTAATGTGCGCAATGACCAAGACAGCGAATTTGGTGGCAAGAATACCGGCAGCGCCGCCTACGCCTACGCCTTTACGCCACAGTGGCGCGCGACCGCATCGGCCGGCACAGCCTTTCGTGCTCCCACGCTCTACCAACGCTTCAGCCCTTACGGTGTGGCCAGCCTGAAGCCCGAATCCAGCCGTAACGTGGAGCTGGGCCTGCGATTCGCCGAGGGCAGCACCAGCGTCAGCATCATCGCGTACCGCAGCACGGTCTCCAACCTCATCACCTTTGTCTCCGCTCCTGGCCCTTGCGCTGCGGGCTCAGGCTTGTTCCCTGGTTGCTATAGCAACACAGCCCGTGCTGCCTATTCTGGTGTGACGCTGGCGGGTGGTTACCGCTTGCCCACAGCGGTTGGCCCTGTGGATTTGCACGGCTCACTGGACATACAAGACCCGCGTGACTTGGATACGGGTAAGCAGTTGGCCCGCCGTGCGCGCCAACACGCTGTGCTGGGTGCAGACTGGCGCGTCGGTACTTGGTTGCTGGGTGTAGATACGCTGGTGTCTGGCAAGCGCTACAGCAGCGCTGGCGAAACCTTACCAATGGGCGGCTACGCTTTGCTCAACCTGAACGCCAGCACCCGCGTTGCCCGCGACTGGACACTGCTGGCGCGTCTGGACAACGCCACTGGTAAGGTCTACGAGACCGCTAGCACTTACGCCACACCGGGGCGCAGCCTGTATGTGGCTGCGAAATGGGCACCCCAGTAAAAAAGAGTAAGAGGGCAATCTTGTGAATACGGGTAAAGGGCGTGGTGTGGCAACCTGCCCCGCTTTGTTGATCGCAGCACCTGCTTCCGGTCAAGGTAAAACCACGGTCAGCGCGGCCCTTGCGCGCTTGCATGTGCGGCAAGGTCGGCGGGTGGGCGTCTTCAAATGCGGGCCCGATTTTTTAGACCCTTATTGGTTAGCCTTGGCCAGCGGCGCACCTGTTCATCAGCTCGATTTGTGGATGACTGGCGAGGCTGATTGCCGTACACGTTTGCAGCAGGCCGCACAAGAATCCGACCTCATCATCGTGGAAGGCGTCATGGGCCTGTTCGATGGTGACCCCAGTGCGGCCGATTTGGCACAGCGCTTGGGTTTGCCAGTACTGGCCGTCATCGATGCATCTGCAATGGCGGGCACGTTTGGCGCACTCGCTTTTGGTTTGCAGCACTACCGCCCCGGCCTGCGCTGGGCGGGTGTGTTGGCCAATCGCGTTGCCAGCGAACGCCACGCCGGCATGCTGCAGATGAGCTTACGCGATGATTCGGATCAGTGGTTGGGTGCGTTGATGCGCAACCCGGCGCTGGCCCTGCCTGAGCGGCATTTGGGCTTGACTGTTGCCAGCGAAGTTGGCGATGCGCTTGAACGCCTGGACGCTGCTGCTGATGCCTTGGCCACTACACCGCTGGGACAAATGACAGCGGCTGAGTTACAGCGCTGGGCCGTTACCTTTGCAGCAGATTCCAGCTCTGCAAGCGCAATACCGACAGCAATATCATCAGCACCACAAACACCACTAAGTTTGCAAGGGCTGACGATTGCCGTTGCCCGCGACGCTGCGTTCTGCTTTATTTACCAAGCTAATCTGGACACTTTGCGTGAATTGGGTGCTGAGTTGGTTTTCTTCTCACCGCTGGCCGATACCGCTGTACCCGCCTGCGATGCTGTGTGGCTGCCCGGTGGCTACCCCGAGTTGCACGCTGAAGTTTTGTCCCATCAACATGCTTGCCGAGACAGCCTTAAAGCCCATGTGGCCCAAGGCAAACCCATCTGGGCCGAGTGTGGCGGCATGATGCTGCTGTTCGATACGTTAACGGTTGCAGACGGCTCCACACATGCCATGTGGGGCCTGTTGCCTGGCCAAGTCACTATGCAAAAGCGTTTGGCGGGACTGGGCCCACAGCAGTTGGTTCTCGGAGAACTCAACTTACGTGGACACACATTTCACTACTCGGTTTGCCACACCCAGTTGCCTGTTGTCACCCGCACAGCACGCCCTGGCTCCCTTCCTACGATCGACGCGGGTGAAGCGCTGTATCAGCATGGAAGCCTCCGGGCCAGCTATTTTCATGCGTGGTTTGCGTCCAATCCTGAAGCCACTGCACAGCTGTTCTTACCGTCAATCTTATGAACGTCTGAACTTATGAACTTCCTCAACCCTGCCAGCCTAGCCCCCAAGCGCATCGTTTGCCTTACTGAAGAGACCACTGAATGGCTCTATCTGTTGGGCGAAGAGGCGCGTATTGTGGGCATCTCTGGCTACACCGTTCGGCCCCGGCGGGCGAGGGAAGAGAAGCCCAAGGTCAGTGCCTTCCTCAGTGCCAAGATCGACAAAATCTTGGCGCTGCAACCTGATTGCGTCTTTGGATTTTCTGACCTGCAAGCCGACATTGCTGCGCTATTGATTCGCCAAGGCATTCAAGTCACCGTGTTTAACCAGCGCAGCGTGGCCGAGATTTTTGCCATGCTGTATCAAGTCGCCGCGATGGTGGGTCAAGCAGAGCGCGGTTTAGCGTTGCTTGCGGACATGCAAACCCAGCTTGCAGCCATTGAGGCCGCAGCCAGCCGCTTGCCACGTCGCCCCAAAGTGTTTTTTGAAGAATGGGACGAGCCCCACATCAGCGCTATCCGGTGGGTCTCCGAGCTGATGGGCCTGGCTGGGGGCGACGACTGCTTCTCTGAACTAAGCACTGAGTCCTTAGGTAAAAACCGCATCATTGCTGACGGTGCAGAGATCGTTCGCCGCAACCCCGACATCATCATCGGCTCTTGGTGTGGCAAGAAGTTTCGTCCTGAAAAGGTAGCAGCTCGTGCAGGTTGGGAGAACGTTAGCGCCGTCAAACACCACCAAATTTTCGAGATTAAATCCGCTGACATCCTGCAACCCGGCCCTGCGGCGTTGACCGATGGCTTGGCGCAGTTGCACCGCATCGTGATGAGCTGGGCTGAGCTTCATGGTTGAGGTGGTGCATGAACTCATTCTGGGTGGGCAGCGCAGCGGCAAATCCCGCCGGGCTGAATCGCTCGCGGTGGAATGGTTGGCAGCGTCGCCGGACAACAGTGCCGTTTTTATCGCCACCGCCCAGCCGTGGGACGATGAAATGCGCGCGCGTATCACCCGTCATCAGCAAGACCGTGCTGAGCGCCTGCCAGGTATGCGCACTGTCGAGGAGCCATTGCATGTTGCACAGGCCATCACCCAACACAGCCAACCGTACGTCATGGTCGTGATCGACTGCCTCACGCTGTGGTTGACCAACTGGGCTATGCCAAACGCAGAGCCGAACACAGCTCCGAATGCAGCGCTAAACTCTGAACCAAATCAGCCGCTGGCGCAAACACCCTATGCACCAATAGCTATGCTTTTAGAAGCAATCAGCTCCGCTCCCGGCCCCATAGTTCTTGTCAGTAACGAAATCGGCTTGGGTGTCATCCCGATGGGCCGAGAAGTCCGCGACTACGTCGATGCGCTGGGACGACTGAACCAGGACGTCGCCCAGTCCTGTCGGCGCGTCACGCTGATGGCCGCAGGTTTGCCGCTTACTTTGAAGGCCCCAGTATGAAATTTTTGAAGTTTCTTTTAATGGGCTTGATTCTGATGCCGAGCGCCTCGGTTCATGCCCTCAGCATCACTGACCAGCGCGGCGTCACCGTGCAGTTTGCGCAAAGCCCGCAGCGCATTGTTAGCTTGCTGCCTTCGTTGACCGAAAGTATCTGTGCGCTTGAGCAATGTCAACGCCTTGTGGGCACCGACCGCTATTCCAATTACCCGGCCAGCGTGCCCGCCTTGCCCAAGTTGGGTGGCGGTATCGATCCGAATGTGGAAGCCGTTGTCGCCCTGCGTCCTGACGTGGTGCTATTGTCTGTATCTTCCCGCGCCAGCGCCCGTCTGGAATCATTAGGCCTCAAGGTCATCGCGCTAGAACCCAAAAGCCATGCCGATGTGCAGCGTGTGCTTAGCACTCTGGGTCAGTTGCTCGAAGTACCTGAGGAGCAGGGTGCGAAGCGCCTGTGGCGCGTCATAGACGCAAGCGTGTCGGCTGCTGCGCAAAGCCTGCCTACCAGCGTTAAAAACACACGTGTCTACTTTGAGGTCAGTCGTGGCCCCTACGGTGCTGGTGAGGTTTCTTTCATTGGCGAAACTCTTACGCGTCTGGGTGTCAAAAACGTCATCCCTGCCGCACTCGGGCCGTTCCCGCGCCTGAACCCTGAATTCGTGGTGCGCGCCAATCCCGACCTCATCATGATTGGCAACCGCAGCATGCAAGAGCGCGTGGCGTACCCCGGTTGGGACAGCATCAAAGCCGTGCGTGACCAGCGTATCTGTGTCTACGGTGTTGATGAATCCGATGTGCTGGTGCGCCCCGGCCCGCGCATGGCCGAGGCGGCACGCATCATGGCGAAGTGCTTGACGGACAAGGCGACGAAGTGATTTCTGCCCCACTGACTCCAGCCACCCAAGCAACCAAAGCTCTGCGCTTGGGCGCGGCATTGGTGTTACTTTCTATCCTTTTGGGTCTTTTGGGCACCAGCGTGGGCAGCACCGGTTTCCAAAGCGTGCTGAACATGGCGAAAGATCCCCGCGCATGGCAAATCGTTTGGGATATTCGCCTTCCCCGAACCCTGGGCGCGTGGCTGGCTGGTGCGCTGCTAGGCCTGGCTGGTGCCGTCGCCCAAGGGCTGTTCCGCAATCCGCTGGCTGATCCGTTTTTGCTGGGCAGCGCATCAGGGGCTTCGCTGGGTGTCGCAGCGGCGATGGCGTTATTTGGCGTGTCGCCTTTTGCCACGCAATGGTTAGCGCGCATTGGCCTGACGGGTGCTGCCTTTATCGGCGCGGTGCTGGCGGTTCTGTTGACTCTCCAGCTTGCCCGTGGCGTGCAGCACACGCTGCGTTTGTTGTTGGCTGGGGTCATCGTTGGTGTGGTGTTGGGTGCGACCAAAGACATGCTGACGCTCTCTTTTCCAGATATTTTGCAATCGTTGCAAGGCTTCACGCTGGGCAGTGCCAGCTTCATTGGTTGGCAGGCTTGCGTGTTGATGGCTACTGTGTGGGTGCTGTGCCTGTCCTCGGCGTGGGTGCTCAGCCATGCGCTCGATGGCCTGAGCTTGGGCGAGGCCACTGCCGCCAGCCTGGGTTTGCCCTTGCCTCAAATGCGTGCCGCTTTGGTTGTGGTGTTGGCGCTGTCGACGGGCACTGCTGTCGCCCAAACCGGGCTGATTGCCTTTGTGGGTTTGGCCTCGCCGCACTTGGTGCGTTCAGTCGTCAAAACTACCCACGGCCGCTTGATGGCGCTGGCCAGCCTCATGGGGGCTGTATTGCTGATGGTGGCAGACATCCTCGCCCGCTGGTTGATCGCCCCACAAGAACTGCCGGTGGGCGTGTTGACTGCTGTGCTGGGGGGGAGTTATTTGCTGTGGCTGATGCACCGCCGCAGCGACAGCCGAGGGGCTGCGCTTTGACGGGCATCTCAATCATCTGACATTCATTTATTAATTTTTTTGTTTGAACCGTTTTTAAAAGGAGCTTTTATGCACATCGAACCTGGTCTTTTGGCCCAACCTAAATTGATCTTTGCCGCTGGCGCTGCGGTGGCCGTGCTGGGCGTGTACTTGCCCACGCTGCTGAAAACACCTGCTCTGTGGCTACGCACAGTGCTGGCATCGGTATTTTTTGCGTCATTTATGCAGCTGTTTCACATGCGAGTGGGGCCGAGTGAGCTGCACTTTCTCGGAGCCATGCCGATTTATTTAGCCTTTGGTTTTGTGCCCACATTGTTTGGTTTTGGTCTGGGTTTGGTGCTTCAGGGTCTGCTGTTTGAGCCGCAAGACCTGGTGCATCTAGCCGTCAACACCTTGTCGCTGGCCGTGCCATTGATTGCGGTGCATTACACGCTGGGCCGCAAGCTCAAAGCCGTTAACGTTGCCACCATCTTTAAGCTTGACGGGGCCTACTACGCCGGTGTGACTGCCATGGTTGGTTTTTGGTTGATGCAAGGTAACGTTGCTACCCCCTTGTCGGCTTGGGCGCTGTTTGCTTCGTCCTATATTCCCGTCGTGATGCTGGAGCCCTTGGTGACCTTGGCTGTGCTTTGGGTAGTTCATCGTTTTGGCCAAACCTCGTGGGGTGCACTGTGTCTTGACGTTCGACCTGTCCTTAAGGCGAGCGCGATCTGATGGTCTTGGGCAAAGTTTGGTTTGTCGGGGCTGGCCCCGGCGATCCTGAGTTGATTACGGTCAAAGGCCGGGCACTGATTGAGCGTGCCGGGGCAATTTTGTTTGCCGGGTCGCTGGTCAGCGACGCTGCTATGCGCTGGGCACCGGCGCACTGTGTGGTGGCCGACAGCAAAGACATGACGCTGGAGCAGATGTCCGCTTGGCTGATAGAGCAAGCCGGGCTTTGCGAAACGGTAGTTCGCTTGCAAACGGGTGACCCCGGTTTGTACGGCGCTTTGATCGAGCTGGTGCAACCACTGGACGCTGCGGGTATCGCTATTCAGGTAGTGCCTGGTGTGTCATCTGCGATGGCATCAGCTGCTGCAGCGGTCGAAAGCCTGACTTTGCCTGAAGTCACGCAAACCGTGATTTTTACCCGCGTCGAAGGCCGTACACCTATGCCCGATGGCGAGTCTCTGGAAGCATTGGCGGCCCACCACAGCACGCTGTGCATCTTTTTGAGTATCACCCTGATGGGCAAAGTGACAGCGGCGCTGACCGCGGCCGGGTGGTCGCCTGACGCGCCTGTCGTCGTCGTTCACAAGGCCAGTTGGCCCGGCGAAGAAAAAATCGTGCGTGGCACCGTTTCCACCATCCAGGCGCTGTGCCGCGAGGCCAAGATCGTTAGCCAGTCGATGATTATTGCCAGCCCTACTTTGGGGGCTAGGCAGTGGACGACTTTGGCTAAATCCAAGCTCTATGACGCGAGTTTCACGCACCGGTTTAGGCGTGCTAGCGTGCCTGCATCCACCCTTACGCCAACTGCCACTTAGGACTTCTTATGCGCACAGAAACCATTTTGTTGGTGGGCCACGGCTCACGCGAAAAGTCGGGTAACGACGAAATTTTTGCCTTCGCAGAGCAGTGGCGGATACGCCAACCCAGCTGGCGGATAGAAGTCTGCTTTATTGAGTTTTCTGAAATCACCATGAGCGAGGGCTTGCGCCGTGCTGCTGTGGGTTCGCACCGTGTGCTGGTAGTGCCGTTAATTTTGAACGCTGCTGGTCACGTCAAGATGGACATTCCGCAGGCTATTGATGGCGCTCGCCTCAAGTTTCCGTTGGTGCAGTTTCACTATGCGCCGCACTTGACGGCTTGTGACCCGATTCTGGAAATTCTGCGCCGCCGTCTTAAAGCTGCGATGCAGGCGCTGGACATGCCCGATCCAACCACCACCGGCGTGGTGATTTTGGGTCGAGGATCTTCAGACCGCCAAGCTAATGGCGACATGGCCAAGATGGCCCGTTGGTTAATGGAAGAAACCGACCACGAACTGGTGGATTTGGCCTTCACCGGCATCACCTACCCCCGCCTAGAAAAAGCCGTGCAGCGCCAAAGCCTGCTGGGCATGAAGCAGGTGGTGGTGTTGCCTTACTACCTGTTCAATGGCACACTGGTCGAGCGCATCACCAAGCAGGTGGACAACCTGAAATCTCAGTATCCGACGGTGCGGTTTATCTCCACTAAGTATTTCGGTTTTGAGCGCGAGATTTTTGAGCTGCTAGAGCAGCGGGTGAATGACATGAAGCGTAATGCGCCCGCTGCGCTGATGCCTTGCGATGGTTGCAAGTTCCGCTCGTTTGCTGAAGAGCATGGCATGGGCGGGCATCACCATGACGACGCAGTGCCGCACAGCCATGACCATGAACATGCGCATGAACATCCCCATCCGCACCCGCACGAGCTGGCTGTTGCCCATGCAGAGGGACATGACCATGATCACGACCATGGTCATGATCACCCACACCCACACCCACACCCACACCCCCACGATCACGATCACGATCACGATCACGATCACGGAAATGCCCAAGCCCATGACCACGCCCGCGTCTAACGTCGTCACGGAGCAACTCACCGCTGCGGGCCGTGCCATTGAGCACGATTCGTTCGCCGTGATTGACCGTGAAGTCGGACCTTACAGCTACACCGCTGACCAGTGGCCTATCGTGCGGCGGATGATTCACGCCAATGCGGATTTTGATTTCAACGGCTTAACCGATTTTCACCCTGCTGCGGTAGACGCAGGTCTTGCTGCGATCTTGTCCCGCGCTACCCGTGTGGTGGCCGATGTAGAGATGATTTGCGTTGGTCTGTCCGTCCCTCGTCTTGGACATTTCGGCATGACGACGCACCAGTTCATCAGCGATTCCGATGTGATTGAGCGCGCCAAAGCTGAGGGCACGACACGCGCCGTGCAGGCCATGCGCAAAGCCCACCGTTTGGGGCTGATTGATGGCGCTATTGTTGGTATTGGCAATGCCCCCACGGCATTGATTGAGCTGGTACGGCTGATTCACGAGGAGGGCGCGCACCCCGCTCTGGTGGTTGGGATGCCCGTCGGCTTTGTCTCTGCGGCTGAATCCAAAGATTTGATGGCGCTGGAGAAGGCTGTCCCATGGGTGGTGATTCGCGGGCGCAAAGGAGGCTCTACGCTGGTAGTGGCGGCGATTCATGCGCTGTTGGGGCTGGCCGAGGCTCGGGAACTCAGCACAGGATGATCTTGCCATGATGAAAAAAGACGCGCCCCGAGGTACCCGCACCGGTTTCACCACCGGCGCGTGCTCCGCAGCGGCGGCGCGTGCCGCTGTCATCGGCTTGGTGACAGGCCAAGTACCTGATACGGTGGAATGCCTGCTGCCCAACGGCGACCTCGTGACCTTTGTAGTGATGGACGGCCGCGTTACCCAAGGTGACACTGGCGCCACCGCCCACGCAATGGTCATTAAAGACGCTGGCGATGACCCGGACTGCACCGATAAAGCCCACCTCACCGCTGATGTGCGCCTGTTGCCAACGTTGGCAGGCCAGGTTGTTTTGGCGGGTGGTTTCGGCGTTGGCACTGTAACCATGCCTGGCCTTGGATTGACCGTCGGCGGTCCAGCCATTAACCCAGTGCCGCGCCGCAACATTGAAGCGAACGTGCGCCTTGTGGGACAGAGTTTGCTCGACGAAGTGGGGCTTGAAGTCACCATCTCCGTTCCGCAAGGCGAGGAGATGACCAAGAAGACGCTGAACGCGCGTTTGGGCATTCTGGGTGGCATCTCTATTTTGGGTACCACCGGCATCGTCAAACCCTATTCCACTGCGGCTTTCCGTGCCAGCGTAGTGCAGGGGGTACAGGTAGCAGGAACGCTGGGCCACGGCGTGGTGGTGCTGACCACAGGTGGGCGCACTGAGAAATTCGTGATGGCTGAAATGCCCGAGTTGCCCGAACCCGCCTTTGTGCAGATGGGCGATTTTCTGCGCTACGCCATGGGTGCTGCCGTGAAGGCTGGCCTTAAAAAAGTGGTGATTGGCGGCATGGTGGGCAAGCTGACCAAGATCGCCCAAGGCGAAACCATTACCCACGCAGGCCGGGCTGAAGTCGATACAGGCTTACTGGCCGATATCGCAGCCAGCCTAGGCGCACCGCTTGAGGTGTGCGACTCCATTCGAGGGAATGAAACCGCCCGCTACGCGGGTGAACGCATGGACGAGCTGGGCCTGGGTGCCGCTTTTCACAAGGCACTGGCGCAACGGGTGATTCAAACCCTGCGCACGCGCTACCCCGATCAATTTGAACTGAAAGTGCTGGTCTGCGACTTCGATGGTCGCAAGATAGCTGAGGCCTCGTAATGACTGAAATCTCTGAAATTGCTGCAAACTTAGAAAAGTTTGAAGTTGCCGACAACAACCCTGAAAAATGTCGCGTCCTCGGCGTGTTGGATGATGGTGTTGCTAGCCTGAGTGCAACTGCCTTACAGCACCTGCAATCCGCGCAACTGGTTATAGGCGGTGCGCGCACGCTGCAATTGTTTGCTGCCCACATTGCACCGAATGCCGTTCAGCGTGACCTCACTGGCGCGCTGTCGCAAGTGCCGGAGTGGATTCGTGCAGCACAAGCTGACCATCAGCGCGTAGTCGTGCTGGCGACAGGGGATCCGTTGTGCCATGGCATTGCGGCGTACCTCGCGTCGCGCTTGTGCATTGAGGCGATTGAGGTCATCCCCAATGTCTCCACATTGCAACTCGCCTGCGCCCGCTTGGGCCTACCGTGGCAAGAGATGAAGTTTGCCTCTGTGCACAGCAAAGATGCGGGTGACTGGGTGGCCGGTGCGCCGCCCAGCCACGGCCTGTACGCCTTGCTGCGCGACATTCGCCAACATGACCGTTTGGCGATCCTGACCAGCCCTGACAACACCCCGGACCGCATTGCCCGTATGTTGGCCACAGAAGGTTTGGCTGACGCATTTGAGATGGCCGTGGCCGAGCGCTTGTGCCAGCCTGAAGAGCGCATCGTCAGCGGTATGGCGATCAGCGCAGCGGCGCAGATGCCCTTTGCTGATCCGAATGTGGTGCTGTTGTGGCGCATCCAGTTGCGCACGCCACAGGTGCTGTTTGGCTTGCCTGACGCCAGCTTCGAGCAGCGGCACCCTGAAAAAGGCTTGATTACCAAGAACGAAGTGCGAGCCGTCTCGCTGGCCCGTATGCAGCTGCGCGCTGACAGCGTGGTGTGGGACATTGGCGCAGGCTCCGGCTCCGTAGGCTTGGAAGCCGCCCGCCTGTGCCGCAATGGCCATGTCTACGCGATAGAAAAGAACGTGGATGATGCCGCCATCGTGCAGCGCAACCGGCTGCGCATGGGCATCAGCAACCACAGCCTGATTCATGGCAAAGCGCCCGAAGGCCTGCAAGACTGGGGCGACCCGGATGCGGTGTTCATCGGTGGCTCGGGTGGTGAACTGGCTGAGCTCATCACGCTGATTTTGAAACGACTCAAACCGCAGGGCTGGCTGGTGATGAATTTTGTGACGATTGAAAACTTGGGCGTAGCCGTGGCAACTTTAAAAGACTTGGACGCAAGCTGGGACGTGCTGCAGTTGCAAGCTTCGCGCAGCAAACCTATCCTGCACATGCACCGCATGGCTGCCGAAAACCCAGTGTGGCTGGTTTGTGCCCAAGCCGACGGTGTTGGCAAGAACGAAGGCGTGAACAAGAACGCAGGGAGCGCCGAATGACACAACCCGGAATGCTCTATGGCGTGTCGCTTGGCCCCGGGGACCCTGGCCTTATCACCCGCCGCGCTTGGGCTTTGCTTACGCGGCCCGACGCCATGTGGACGTACCCGGTGCGCAGCCTGCGCCGGGAAAGTTACGCCCTCGATATCGCCTTGCGTGCCGGCCTGACGTTGCCAGCCCAACACCAGTCGCTGCTGTTCCCGATGACGCACGATGTCGAAAAGCTCACCCGACACTGGCTTAAAGCCGCGGAGACGGTGCGTGATGTGCTTGCCACCGGGCAAGACGTGCTGTTTTTGGTTGAAGGCGATGCCTCCACCTACGCAAGCTTTTGTTACTTGGCCCGTGTGCTGCGTGAACTTGACAGTGCCGCCCGCATTGAGATCGTGCCCGGTGTCACCTCATTTAACGCGGCCTGTGCCCAGCTGCAAATGCCGCTTTCTGAACAAGACGACACCATCGCCATCGTGCCGGCGGCCTATGGCATTGATGCCGTTGAAAAGATGCTGGAAGACTTCGATACCCTGGTTCTGATGAAGGTCAAACCGCTGCTCGATGACCTGATTGATTTGCTAGACCGGCGTGGCCTGCTGCCGCACAGCCGCTTTATTGAAAAAGCGGGTTCGCCAGTGGAGCGCATCGTTACCAATGTGGCAGAACTCAAGGGCACCAAGGTCAACTATCTGTCCCTGCTGCTGGTCAAAAATCCTGGCCGTGTGCGTGGCGAAGTGCAGCGCGGTTGCCGCAAGAAAACATCGACTGAAATTGAAGAAGAGGAAACCCAAGCATGAGCACTACCCCTGATACGTCCACTGGCATCTCCGCGCACGCCGTGCGCGTCGTTCTGGTCGCCATCACCAAGCACGGCGCCCAGCAAACTGCTGATTTGGCCCGCCAATTGCCCGAAGCCAGTGTGTGCGTGGCTGACAAATTTGCGCCGCTGATGGCTGGTCTGCCCAACCCGGTACGCGCTTACAGTGGCCCGTTCCGCGATGAAATTGCCACGCTGTTCACAGATTTTGACCAAGTGGTCTTTTTTGTCTCCCTTGGTGCTGTGGTGCGTTTGATTGCACCTCACCTGAAGAGCAAGGACGAAGATCCCGGCGTGCTGGTGGTGGACGATGCGGCGCAGTTTGTCATTCCTGTGCTGTCTGGCCATGTGGGTGGTGCGAATGCTATGGCTGAGCAGGTCGCTGCGTTGCTGGGCGCAACCGCTGTGCTGACTACCGCCTCCG
This sequence comes from Betaproteobacteria bacterium, assembly GCA_043739385.1. Classification (GTDB taxonomy): domain Bacteria; phylum Pseudomonadota; class Gammaproteobacteria; order Burkholderiales; family Burkholderiaceae_C; genus Defluviibacillus. Next base: position 79,320 of record JAYUED010000155.1, read on the forward strand.
ATGTGGGCAAAACCATCCCCGTAGACATCTTGGGCCGCGAGCTGGGTTGGAAGGTGGAAGCGCCCAAGCTCAACATCACTCGCGTCTCTGCCCACGTGGTGAATGGAGAGCCGATTGCGTTGGTCCAAGAGGCCGGTAGTCCCAATTGGTGGACGCGGCCCACGCCGCTGCCTGCCACCATCCACAAGTTCGAGCGGTTTGAAGACGTGGACTTGGCCCACTTCAAGGCTGTGCTGTGGATCACCCATGCCGAAGTTACGCCTGAACGCTGGACGCAGTTGAACGAGCGCTTGGTTGTGTACCGCCCGCCAGCCGGGCAGGGCGCTTGAGCAACCCCGATATCGCCGACATGCACAGCGTTACTGTGGCCGTTGGTATGGGCTGTGACCGAGGCACGTCCCTGGCCACCGTTGCCCACACGCTCGATGCGGCACTGGCCCAAGCCGGGCTGGTGCGCGCGCAAGTCGCCGTGCTCGCCAGTATTGAAGCTAAGCGCGATGAGTCAGCCTTTATCGAGTTGGCTGCATTGGGGGGCTGGCCGTTGCAGTTTTTCAGCACTGCCGCGTTGTCCGCCGTGACTGTGCCTAACCCCTCGGCCACGGTGTTGCGCTACATGGGCACGCCCTCGGTATCTGAAGCCTCTGCGCTGCTGGCTGCCGCTACCGATGCCGACCACCTCATCGTCGAAAAATTCAAATATCTGGGCGCTGACGGTAAAAACGCCACCATTTCTATTGCAAGGATTTCCCAATGACTGAAGCCACCACCCTCGACGTTACCGGCAACCCGCCTCTGACCCCACGCGGAAAAATCATGCTTGTGGGCATTGGCCCCGGCAGCCACGCCCATATGACGCACCGCGCCCGCGAGGCAATTGCAGAGGCTGATGTGGTAGTCGGCTATGTCACTTACATCAAGCTGGTGGCCGATTTGCTGGAAGGCAAAGAAGTCATCCGCAAAGGCATGACCGAGGAGCTGGACCGAGCCGTCAACGCCCTGGCCCGTGCCCGTGAAGGCAAAAAAGTAGCGCTCATCTCCTCTGGCGATGCCGGCGTCTACGGCATGGCTGGGCCTACCTACGAGGTGCTGTTTCAAGCTGGATGGACGCCCGAATCGGACGTGGAAGTGGAAGTGGTGCCGGGTGCGTCCGCTATTAACGCCTGCGCCGCGTTAGTGGGTGCGCCTCTGACGCATGACTTTTGCTCGATTTCGCTGTCCGATTTGTTGACTCCCTGGCCGGTGATTGCCCGCCGTCTGGACGCCGTGGCCGCTGCAGATTTTGTGGTCGCGTTGTACAACCCCAAGAGCGGGCGCCGCACCCAGCAAATTGTGGAAGCTCAGCGCCTGTTTCTGCGCCACCGCAAGCCTGACACCCCAGTGGCGGTAGTCAAGTCGGCCTACCGCCGCCGTGAGCGCATTGAATTCACCACGTTGGACAAAATGAGCGATTGCGATATCGGTATGTTGACCACGGTGCTGATTGGTAATAGCAACACCTTTATCCGCCATGGTCTGATGGTCACGCCGCGTGGTTACGCCAACAAGTACGAACTGCACGGAGACGGCAGCACCCGCGAGGGCGAAAAGCCAGGACGCTCGCTTTCCACCGGCCTGCTGGGCTGGATGGTCAATTTGCGCGCTGACCATGCGGATGGCGAAAGCATTACTTCTTTGGCGTTGCGCCACAAGCTGCCAGCGGACTATATCGACGCGGTGTTGAGCGCGCCAGTGGAGCCTGAAGTCACCAAGGATGAGGCTGCCAGCCCCGAGGAAGCAGAAGCATGAGCACCGCCTTTACCGTCGAAAAACCCAAAATTGGGGTCTACAAGCGCCATATCCTTATCTGCACTGGCACCCGCTGCACGCAGGACGGCGCATCACAAGCGTTGTTTGACAGTTTGGGTGACAAGTTCAAAGCGGCGGGCCTGCACGAGGGTGAGATGCGCGTCAAACGCAGCCGCGTGAGCTGCTTTGCGGCTTGCAAAGGCGGGCCGGTGATGTGCGTGCAGCCAGACGGCACTTGGTACTACAACGTCACCCCTGCCAATATGGACCGCATCATTGACGAGCATTTGGTGGGCGGCGCACCGGTGGCAGATTTGGTCTTTCACCAAGGGCCGGGGGGCTGCGATGCCGGGTAAGGTATTAATTAATTCAATTGCTATTAATTCAATAGCTATCAATGCCTATGGTTTAAGGGCAACTCTCGGAAACACCGAGGTTTTGCACGGAATCAGTCTGAACCTGCCTACCGCCCGCTGGACAAGCATTGTTGGTCCCAATGGCGCGGGCAAGTCCACGCTGCTCAAGGCTTTGGCGGGGTTGCTGCCAGTCACCGGTGAAGTCCAGCTGTTAGGCATTCCACTGGCGCGAATACCTGCCCGTCAACGCGCCCAAAGGCTGGCGTGGCTGGGCCAAAACGAATCCGCTGCCGATGATTTGACCGTCTATGACGTGGCAATGCTTGGGCGTCTGCCCCATCAGCCTTGGCTGGCGGCCCCGAGTGCGGCTGACCGAAATGCGGTTGAGCAGGCCCTGCGCTGCACTCAAGCCTGGGATTGGCGTGCCCGGTCTTTGGGCGTACTCTCCGGTGGCGAGCGCCAGCGTGTGCTGTTGGCCCGCGCCCTGGCAGTGCAGGCCTCCGTACTGCTGATGGACGAGCCATTGGCTAACCTAGACCCACCGCACCAAGCCGATTGGCTGGCCTTGGTTCGCGGTTTGGTCGAGCAAGGTACGACCGTTGTCAGCGTGCTCCACGAAATCTCCATGGCCTTGCACGCAGACGAGATGGTGGTGATGGCCGCTGGCCGCATCACGCACCACGGTGCTTGTGACGACGTGGTGACCCATACAGCTTTAGAACAGGTTTTTGATCACCGAATCACTGTGCAGCGCTTAGCTGATCAGTGGATAGCGCTATACAAATGATCATGAATACGCTACCTCACGCCTTCAGTGATGCGGAACGCCAAGCTGTTTACCGTGCTATTTTTGAGCGCCGCGATATGCGCCATTTCAGCGGTGGCACGGTAGAACCAGCACTACTCCAACACCTGCTGCTGGCCGCCCACCATGGCCCTAGCGTGGGGTTTATGCAGCCTTGGCGCTTCATCCGCATCACGCAAATTCCGCTACGCCAGCAACTGCATGACTTGGTGGAGGTAGAGCGCCTGCTGACGGCCCATGCCATGGGCGAGCGCGAAGACGACTTTATGCGGCTCAAAGTACAAGGTCTGCTGGACGCCGCTGAGGTGCTGGCCGTGGTCCTACCTGATGGCCGTGAGAAACATATTTTTGGCAGACGTACCTTGCCGCAGATGGATTTAGCGTCCAGCGCCTGTGCCATCCAGAACCTGTGGCTGGCCGCTCGCGCCGAGGGGCTGGGCATGGGCTGGGTGTCGCTGTTTGATCCGCTGGCCTTGGCCGCGTTGCTGGGCCTGCCGCCGGGGGCTGAGCCGATTGCGCTGCTGTGTCTGGGGCCTGTAGAACGTTTTTACGACCAGCCCATGCTGCAACAAGAAAACTGGGCACGGCGTGAGGCACTGGCCTCGCTGGTGTTTGACGACAAATGGGGGCAGGTGTCAGGCTTGTTTGGCGATCCGCCGGTTTGAGCACTTGCATTGCCTATAGCTCGCTGAAACGCTCATAAAACAAGAAAAATCAGCTACTGAAAACGTAGCAAATATTTGACTGCACATTTTTAAGACTCAAATATTCCAAGGAAATTATCTTCCATGAACATCGAAACTCCACCCGCAACCAAACCTTACGAAAAGCCTGAAGGCGAGCGCCGAGGGATCGTCATTGTCAACACTGGCGACGGCAAAGGTAAAAGCACGGCAGCGTTTGGTTTGGCGTTACGCGCCCATGGCCGAGGCAAAGCTGTGAAGATTTATCAGTTCATGAAAGTACCCAGCGCCCGCTTTGGTGAGCACCGCATGTTCGAGCAAATCGGTATCCCGATTGAAGGTTTGGGCGATGGTTTTAGCTGGAAGAGTCAAGACCTAGAGCATTCCGCGCAGCTCGCCCGAGATGGCTGGCAAAAAGCCCGCGCCGCTATCCTCTCAGGCGATTACTTTCTGGTGGTGCTGGATGAGATCACCTACCCGCTGATCTACGGGTGGCTGCCGCTGCAAGACGTGCTGGACACACTGGCGGCGCGGCCTAAAGAAGTTCACGTTTGCCTGACAGGCCGCCGTTGCCCACCGGAAATCATCGCGCTGGCCGATACGGTAACGGAGATGACGATGGTTAAGCACGCGTTCAAAGCTGGAATTCCAGCGCAACGGGGGATTGAGGATTGAGGATGACTGTTTGAAGCTATGCCGTTATGGCCTCAAATAAACCCTACATTCTTCAAACTGTAATTGTTGATGTTCGGCATCACTGTCGGCAACTCGGTGGCACTCACGCCGAACCATGTCGCCAGTGTGGCTGCGTACTGGTCTACCGAGGTGGTGGGCAACAAACGGCCCTGACCCACGTCATCGGTGCCGTTCACAGCGATGGCGGGGGCCGTGCCGTAGAACTGTTTTCCCTGTACCGCGCCGCCCAGCACAAAGTGGTGGCTACCCCAGCCGTGGTCGGAGCCGTCGCCGTTGGAGCTTAAGGTGCGGCCAAAGTCGGAGGCGGTGAAGGCTGTGACGTTGTTGCTGATGCCTAATTCCACGGTCGTGTTGTAGAACGCGCCAAGCGCTTCAGACACGTTCGTCAGCAGGCCGGGGTGCAAGGTGGGTAATTTGTCGTGCAAATCGAAGCCCCCCATCGACACCATAAAGACTTGGCGTTTGGCCCCCAGCGTGCTGCGTGCAGCGATCAGTTTTGCCACCATTTGCAGCTGGCTGGCGAGGGAGTTGCCCGCTGGGTAAACGGTGCTGAAGGCGGAAATGCCAGCCAAAGCACTGGTGACGCTGCCTTCGGCGCTGATGGAGCGGCTGGTGATTTTGGAGTATTCGTTCTCTAGCGTCTGGGTGCTGGCTTGGGTGATGAGGCTGTTCAGCGCCGCGCCGCAGCTGCTGGAGCCGTACAAGCCATTTTTGATACTGGTTATCGGCACAGCGCCGTTGGTACTGACTTGGTATTGCACGGCTGTTTGTCCCGCTAGGTACACCGCATTGCCAGTGACGGAAATGCAGGTGAAAACGGAATTTGAATTGTTGGCCAGCGCCAAATCGCCCAACTTGCCGCCCCAGCCCGCCGTGGAGCCTTCAGGCATGGACGATTGCCAGACAGATTGCTGGTCGTTGTGCGAGAACAGTTTAGGCGGCAAGGGCACGGATTTGGCGTTGTACTGCGCCAGGGTTGTGGGTTGTATCAAGGGGCCAACGTTGAGTTGTACTGCTAGCTTGCCAGCGTCAAACAGTCCTTTGAGCGCCGTCATTTGCGGGGCTAAGGCAAGTTGTAGTCCATTAGGCAGGGCCGTGGTGGGGCTTAGGGCTGTGGCGGCCAAGTCAGCTTGGGCTGTGGCGATGCCGGTGCGGATGGCGGCGTAACGGGCGTAGTTGGCATTGTCCACGGGCAGCACGGTGTTGCCGTAGTCGTTGCCGCCGTAGAGGAATACACAGACCAGGGCTTTGTAGTCGGTCGCAGTCAAGGCTGCGGCCTCGCCGATGGCGGCGAGGTTAAGCGCCCAAGGGGTGGCGATACCGGCTAAACCTAAGTGTCCAGCACGTTGCAAAAATGCTCTACGGGCTAGGCCATTTGCGCTAGCATTGCTATGATTTTTAATATTCATGGCCGGTGTCCTAAGTTTTGTTTTTACTTTTGCACGATGTACTGGGGTGACGCCATCGTCAACAGTACGGCGGCATAAACACGGTTTTGCTGACCCGTTGCGGTGCTGGTGCTGATTGTGCCTATGGCCGTGCGAATGCTGGCCAGCGTGGCGCTGGAGAGTTGTCCGGCGCACAGCAGCAGGTTCAGTCGGTCGGTGAGGGCGGTGGTGTCGTTCACAAGCGTCAGCTCAGTGCTGTAGCTGGGCAGCACATCGGCAATGCCTGAGCGCACGGTACCCGTCATGAAGTTGATATACCCCGCAACGGTGGATTCGTTGGTAATTTGGAACTCCGGCCCGACCAAGGCGGCAGAGGCCAATGCCGTATTGGGCGGCACATAGCCGGGGCGGAAAAAGTTGAATACCGAGCCGGAGCGCAATGGGCTTTGCCCCAGGCGAGTACCGCCGTCGCTCAGGTCGCCGATTTGCCAGCTACCGCTGGTCGAGGTGGCGTTGAAAGTGCGTGCCCATTGCACCATGCGCACCATGGGTTCGCGCAATTTACCCCAGGTGGGCTGCATCATCGTGGTGTCACTGCGGGCTTCTGTGTCGAGCAACAAGGTTTTAATGACGGCTTTGAGGTCCCCACGTACACCGTTGCCGTTGTCATTGAACACCGCCGCCACGCGGCCCACATAAGCGGCGCTGGGGTTACTCGTTACCAAGCGCTGTATCAGTTGTTTCGAGATGAACGGTGCGACGTTCGGGTGATTGGCAATTGTGTCCAGCGTGGTTTTAAGGGCCGCCGTGCCATCGGTATTGGCTGCAATGGTTGTGCCTAGAAAGGTTATCGCTGCAGTGGAGTGCCGGGATGCGGTGAGTGCCATTGGCGTTTTGAGCTGCAACAGGTTAATCGCTGTCGCCCCTGTGCTGTCGAAATCCCAGCCAGTAAATGCTTTCGCCAGATTGGTGACGGTGGATTGGTTGTAGGTTTCAATAGGCTTACTCGAAGCGTCCAGCATCAGGCTGCCATCGATGTTGAGGTTGTAGATACCGATGGACATCAGCTGCATCACTTCACGGGCGTAATTTTCGTCCGGCTGCCGTCCTGAGATGGGGTCCTCTTTTTGGTTACCTTTGGTATTAAGAAATGCACCCATCGCCGGGTTGAGCGTGACGGCATTGAGCAGACTACGGTAGGTGCCGAACGCATTGGCTGCGAGCGTGTCCCAGTAGGCGGCCATTGCAAAAGGCCGCCATTGAATATTGATACCCGAGCTGGAGACCACAAAAATCTCTGACAAAGCCAGTGCCACCCGTTTGCGCAATGCATCGGGTGAGGTGATGACCTGGTTCCAGACCATGTAATCGGCAGCGGCGCTGGTGTTGATGAAACTGACGTCGTTGTAGCCCTTGCTCATCAGCCAGTCCCACCCCGTGGTGGCGGGGGCTGCGGTGAATTGCAAATCCAGCCACGCGGCGTATCCCAGGGACTGCACGGCTGCGATGTCTGCGGTGGAGGCGGAGAACTGGGCTTGCAGCAGTAGGCGTGCGGCTTGAGCATTGGTGGGAGGGGTACCGGGCGTGGGGGCTGGCGCAGGTATAGGCACAGGTGCAGCGCTTGCTGGTGTCGCAGGGCTGTCGCTGCTGCCACCACCTCCGCATGCCGCCAAGGCAGTGGCTGCAAAGAGCGCGATGACGCTGCCGGGCAGTGCTGTGCTCTTTGGCTCTGAAAGGGGTATTTCGGGTGATGCCTGTCTTGGATACAGGGTTGTGAGATCAGCGTCGGGTATCGGGGTCGATAAGGCTTGCATGTCTACTCGCAGTGTGTTTGCCCGGTGGGTGATTGCACACCTTGCAATGCCTGCTGCACACCGTGACTTTGGTTACATAACGAAGGCCGCCGCTACTTGGCTGACCTGTGTTTTGTCAGGGCAGTGTAAAGCCGGCTGCTGGTGGTTGAGTGTGGTGTTGCAATAACTTTTAATTTCATCCTGATAAAGAAATGAGTCAGCCTGCATTCAGTTAAAACCAAGCTTTTTTGGCGCTATCGGCTTGACACGCTTGTGCCTAGCAGCAGCGTCCCACACGCCCCTTACCCCCATACCTCGCTTCCTGCCGTTCCCTGAAAAATGACTCGTAGTCCATCACCGGCTGGTCCGGGTGTTGGCTGCGTTGGTGGGCGACGTAGGTCTCGTAGTTGGGTACGCCGACCATCAACCTGGCGGTTTGGCCCAAGTAACTGCCCAGGCTGGCGATTTCTTTAAGCATTGGCGTAGCGACCTCGGTCAGACCTGGGCACGGGAACGCCGGTTTCGCGGGCGGTGGGCTGGCTGGCGCGGCGGGCGGCCAGGCAGGCGCGGATGCCGTAGAACAGGATACTGACCACCACGACCATGAAGAAGGCGCACAGCGTGGCATCGATGTAGTCGTTGACGACCACGCGGTGCATGTCCTCGATGGCTTTGGCCGGGGCCAGCAGCTTGCCCTGGTCGAGTGCCTCGCGGTACTTGGTGGCGTGGGCCAGAAAGCCAATCTTAGGATTCGCATCAAACAACTTTTGCCAGCCGGCGGTCATGGTGCAGACCAGCAGCCACACGGCAGGCAGCATCGACACCCAGGCATAGCGCTCGCGCTTCATCTTGAACAAGACCACGGTGCCCAAAATCAGTGCCACGCTGGCCAGCATCTGGTTGGAGATTCCAAACAGCGGCCACAGCGTGTTGATGCCGCCCAGCGGATCGACCACGCCCTGGTATAAAAAGTAGCCCCAGGCGGATACGCACAGGCCAGTAGCCAGGCCGTTGCCGACCCACGAGTCGCTGCGCTTGAGGGCGGGCACAAAAGTACCCAGCAGGTCTTGCAGCATGAAGCGGCCGGCGCGGGTGCCTGCGTCCACGGCGGTCAGGATGAACAAGGCTTCAAATAAAATCGCAAAGTGGTACCAGAAGCCCATCATGGCCTTGCCGCCCACCATGTGCGAGAAGATCTGCGCCATGCCCACGGCCAGCGTGGGGGCGCCCCCGGCCCGCGAGATGATGGTGGTTTCGCCCACGTCCCTGGCGGTTTGCAGCAGCAACTCGGGCGTGACCACAAAGCCCCACTGCGAGATCACCTGCGCAGCGCTTTCGGCCGTAGGGCCCAGTACGGCCAGCGGGCTGTTCATCGCAAAGTACACGCCGGGGTCGATGATAGACGCCGCCACTAACGCCATGATGGCCACAAAGGATTCCATCAGCATCGCGCCGTAGCCGATGAAGCGGGCCTGCGCCTCGTTCTCTAGCAGCTTGGGCGTGGTTCCCGAGGCGATAAGCGCGTGAAAGCCCGACACCGCACCGCAGGCGATGGTGATGAACAAGAACGGGAACAGGCCGCCCGCCCACACCGGTCCGCTGCCGTCGATGAAGCGCGTGGTGGACGGCATTTTCAGGTCCGGGGCCACCACCGCGATGCCGATAGCCAGCGCCAGAATCGCGCCGATTTTCAAAAAGGTCGACAGGTAGTCGCGCGGGGCCAGCAGCAGCCACACCGGCAGTACCGAGGCGATGAACCCGTAGGCAATCAAGATCCAGGTGAGTTGCTTGCCGTCAAAGGTGAAGTACGGTGCCCATTGGGCACTCTGCGCCACTTGCCCGCCGCCGACGATGGAAGCTATCAGCAGCACAAAGCCAATCACCGATACCTCGCCAATCTTGCCGGGCCGAATGTAGCGGGTGTACACACCCATGAACAGCGCCAGTGGAATAGTGGCCGCCACGGTAAACGTGCCCCAGGGGCTGTCGGCCAAGGCCTTGACCACAATCAGTGCCAGCACCGCCAGAATGATCACCATGATCATGAAGGTGCCAAACAGGGCGATCACCCCGGGCACCGGGCCCAGCTCGGATTTGATCAAATCGCCCAGCGAGCGGCCGTCGCGCCGGGTGGAGATGAACAGCACCAGCAGGTCTTGCACCGCCCCGGCAAACACCACGCCCGCCAAAATCCACAGCATGCCGGGCAGGTAGCCCATTTGCGCGGCCAACACCGGGCCGACCAGCGGGCCGGCCCCGGCGATGGCTGCAAAGTGGTGGCCAAACAGCACGTACTTGTTGGTTGGCACATAGTCCAGCCCGTCGTTCAGCCGCACGGCGGGGGTGGGGCGGTCCGGGTCCAGCTGCAGCACCGTGTCGGCAATGAACAGGCTGTAGTAGCGGTAGGCAATCAGGTAGACCGCTATGGACGCCACCACCACCCACAAGGCGTTGACGGTTTCGCCCCGTTGCAGGGCAATGGTGGCCATGGCCCCGGTGCCCCCCAGCGCCACCAGCGCCCACAGGGCGTGGTTGGCCAAGCTTCTTGGTTGAGTTTGCATAGTCTCGTCTCGTATTAAAAGTGTGAGCTTTGAGTATTCGCGGCACTAGGAATAGCTGCATTGGTGTGAATGCAGAGCCGCGCACTGTGAGAATACGTAAGCGTTTTCCCGCGTAGTGGTCGGTCTACCATCGGGGTTTGTGCAACCAAGGATGGCGATGCGTTTACGGTGGAAAGTGCTACTTTTGGCTGCGGTGCCGCTGCTGCTGGCGATGGCGGCAGTGGTGTGGACGGTGCGCCACCAAGCAGACCAGTTGGCGCAGGCCCAGATCGCGGCGGTACAACCGATTCTGCTGCAGGCCCGCAAGGACGAGCTGGCGCATTTTGTGCGCGTGGGGTTGCGTGCCATCGCCTATCTGGTGGAGCAGAAGAGCGATGTAGCGGCGGCCCAGCAGCAGGCCCTGGCGCTGCTGCGGCGCATGGACTTTGACGAGGATAGCTATTTCTTCGTCTACGACCAGAACGGCAACAGCCTGATGCACCCGCGCCTGCCGCAGCTGGAAGGCCGCAGCCAGTGGGAGCTGCGCGATGCGGCAGGCGGCCTGACCATCCAGCAACTGGTGGCCCGGGCCCAGAGCGGGGGCGGCTTTGTGGATTACCTGTGGAGCCGGCCTTCGACCTACCGTGTCGAGCGCAAGCTGGGCTATGTGGACTTCATTCCCGCCTGGGGCTGGGTGGTGGGCACCGGGCTGTACCTGGACCTGGACCACCTGCAGGAAACC